>JBFKQC010000124.1:0-3961 GCA_041627895.1 Rhodobacter sp. | reverse complement strand
CCGCGCCTTCCGGGGCGTGGGGCGGGCGGGCGGGAACGCCCCGGAAGGCGCGGTCCTCACCTGTCGGCAAACGCGGCGCATGGGTCCTCGCGCTCGGCCGGATCGGTCACCAGCCACAGATCGAACGGCACCGCCTCGTCCGCCTCGATCCCCTCCGGCCCGGCCTCCAGCTGCCCGATGCTCAGAACACGCAGATCGGGCGCCGCAAGCTCCAGCATCCGCGGCACGCCCCAGTCGGTGCGGGCGTGGCCGTTGCCGGTGATCACCGCCACGGGCCCGCCGGTCTCGGCCATCGCGGCGATCACCGCGCGCGCCAGCGCCGCGTCGCGCAGCCTCTGCGCCTCGACCATGCCGGCGGCGATCTCGGCCGGCAGCGCATCGCAATGCGCCGCGATCTGGGTGGCCTCGCGCGCCGCCTGCTCGTTGTCGTCCAGCACGATGTCCAGCCCGAAAAGCGGCGCCGCGTCGCCGAACACCGCCGCCGCGCCCTCGCTCACCGCATCGCGCACCGTCTCGCGGTCCAGCCCGCCGCCGAACACGGCGACGCCCCCGGCGGCCACGAAGATCGGATAATACATCGCGAAATCCGGCCAGCCGCGCGCCTCCCACTCCAGCACCGCGCCCAGCGCCGCCTCGTCGGCCAGAAGCGCCGGCGTGATCCGCAGCGCCTGCGCCTCGGTCAGCATCTCGAAGACCAGCGCCCTGGCGCCCAGCGCGCCGACCGCGATCGCCTGGTGCGCATGATGCTCGGCATTGTCATGCAGCTCGCCCAGGATCACCACATCCGCCGCCGGCAGGTCGTAAAGGTCCACTGCCGCGATCTCGCGCGGGGCGGCCGAAACGGATGCGGCCGCCAGCAACGTGGCGGCCGCGAGCATGAAAGGGGCATAGATCATGCCAGGAATTCGTGCACGTCCCCGGCCCTGGCTTCAAGGCTTTTCCGCATCTTTCCGAAGGCCGCCGCCTCGATCTGGCGCACCCGCTCCTTCGACAGGCCCAACTCGTCGCCAAGGCTTTCCAGCGTGCGCGTCGTCTCGCGCAGCCGCCGCTCGCGCACGATCAGGCGCTCGCGCGGGCTCAATTCGCCGATCGCCTCGGCAAGCCAGCCCCGCAGCGTGCCCATATCGCGCGCGCGCTCGACGCTTCCGGCCGCCTCGGCGTCCTCATCCTCCAGCGCGTCGATCCACTCGCGCCCCTCCTCGTCCGAGGATTGCGCGGCGTTCAACGAGAAATCCGGCCCCGCCAGCCGGCCCTCCATCATCTCGACATCGCGCAGGGCCACGCCGACCTCGCTCGCGATCATCTGCCGCATCTGGTGCCGGTCCAGCGGCTCGCCCGCCGCCGCCGCGTCGCGCTCCAGCCGCGCCTGCACCCGCCGCATGTTGAAGAACAGCGACTTCTGGCTGCCGGTCGTGCCGGTGCGCACCATCGACCAGTTCCGCATCACGTAGTCCTGGATCGAGGCCCTGATCCACCAGACGGCATAGGTGGAAAACCGCACCCCCCGGTCCGGGTCGAACCTGTCCGCCGCCTTCATCAGCCCCAGCGAGGCCTCCTGGATCAGGTCGTTCATCGGGGCGCCGTAGCGGCGGAACCGGGCCGCCATCGAGATCGCCAGCCGCATGTACGCGGTGATCAGCCGGTGCAGCGCCGTCTCGTCGCGCCGGTCGCGCCAGGCGCGGGCCAGCCGCAACTCGGTCTCGGCGTCAAGCAATTCCGCCTGCATCGCGCGGCGCGAAAGCGTTCGGTCGGACATGCCGTCGGTTGTCATCCCGGGTCCTCCTGTCTGCACTCCCCTGCACCGGGTCTGTCCGGCGCATCCTCTTGATGATACGCAGGCCCGGGAAGATCGGATCAGGCGGATGACGCAGGACAATTGGCCGAAACGGACATTCGTGGTCGGGGGCGCGCGCTCCGGCAAGTCCGCCTTCGCCGAGGCTTTCGCGGAAAAGCGTGGAAAACCACTTGTTTACATCGCCACCGCCCAGACCTTCGACGACGAGATGACCTCGCGCATCGCCGCACACAAGTCGCAGCGTGCTGCGCGCTGGCGCACGGTCGAGGCCCCGCTCGACGCCGCCGAGGTCCTGGCCGGGCTGCCCGAGGGCGAGGTCGCGCTCTTCGACTGCGCCACGCTCTGGCTGTCGAACCAGATGCTGGCCGGCCGCGACACAGAGGCCGGGGCCGACGCACTGGTCCGGGCGGTCCGCGCGACCCGCGGCGAAGTCATCGTCGTGTCGAACGAGGTCGGCCAGGGCATCGTGCCGGAAAACCCGCTCGCGCGGCGGTTCCGCGACGCGCAGGGCCGGCTGAACCAGCACCTCGCCGGCGCCGCCGACCTCGCCGTGCTGGTGGTGGCGGGCCTGCCGCTGGTGCTGAAGGGCACCCTGCCCGAGGGGGCGCCATGACCCGCTTCTGGTGGGTGCGCCACGGCCCCACCCATGCCCGCTGCATGGTTGGCTGGACCGACCTGCCCGCCGATCTTTCGGACACCGCGCTGATCGCCCGGGTCGCGGACTTCCTGCCCGAGGCGCCGGTGATCTCGTCCGACCTCTCCCGCGCCGCCGCCACCGCCGACGCCATCGCGGGCCTGCGGCCGCGCCTGCCGCCCGACCCGGACCTGCGCGAGATCAATTTCGGCGCCTGGGAAATGCGCAGCTTCGCCGAGGTCGAAGCCGAAGATCCCGCCCGCATCCGCGCCTATTACGAAACCCCGGGCGACATCCGCCCGCCCCGCGGCGAAAGCTGGCACCAGCTTTCAGCCCGCGTCTCGGGCGCCGTCGACCGGCTGGTGCAGGTGCATGCAGGGCGCGACCTGATCCTGGTCGCGCATCTCGGCGCGATACTCACCCAGGTCCAGCGCGCGCGCGGGCTCTCGGCCTACGACGCTATCGCGCAGCAGATCGACAACCTGTCGGTGACGCGGATTGGCTTCGACGGCCGCTGGCGGGCCGAGATCGTCAATCACCTCCCGTGATGGCCGGCGCCACCGATTTGCGTTTCCCCCCGCGCCCGGTCCGGCATAGCCTCGCGCCATGAGCTACGATCTGATCCTCGGCGACCGCGCCTATTCCAGTTGGTCGCTGCGCGGCTGGCTGCTGTTCGAGAATTTCGGCCTGGCCGCGCGCACGCAATTCGTCTCGTTCATCGGCGGCCAGGCCGGCTGGGCCGCCCTCGCGCCCCACGCGCCGGCCCGCACCGTGCCCACGCTGATCTCGCCCGAAGGCGCCGTTGTCAGCGACTCGCTCGCCATCGCCGAGGAACTGGCCACGCGCCACCCCGGCGCCGGCATCTGGCCCCAAAACGCCAGGGCCCGCGCCACCGCCCGCACGCTCGCCGCCGAGATGCACGCGGGCTTCGCCGCGCTGCGCAGCGACTGCCCGATGAACCTGCGCTGCGCCTATGCGGGATACGTGCCGCCCCCGGAGGTCGCCGCCGATGTCGCCCGAATAGAGGCGATCTGGACACATGCGCTCGACACCTTCGGCGGTCCCTGGCTGACCGGCGCCTACTCGGCGGCGGATGCCTTCTTCGCCCCGGTCGCCGCGCGCATCGCCACCTACGGCCTTTCCGTCTCGCCCCGCGCGCGGGCCTACGTCGACGCCCACCTTGCCGACCCCGCCTTCCGCCGCTGGCGCGCCATGGCGCTGGTCGCGGGGCCCGACCTGCCCTGGTACGCCCGCGATCTCGAGCGGATCGACTGGCCCGGCCCCCGCCCGCTGCCCGCGGACGCCGCCGGAACCGGGCCCGCCGAAAACGCCGCCTGCCCCTATTCCGGCAGGCCGGTCACGCATTTCCTCGGCTTCGGCGGCCGTACCTGGGGCTTCTGCAACGCCTTCTGCCGCGACAAGACCGCGGCCGACCCGGGCGCCTGGCCGGCCTTCATGGCGATGGCGGGCTCCGCTTCATCTGGCTGAAAATACTCCGGGGGGTCCGGGGGGCTGGCCCCCCGGCCGGGGGG
>JBFKQC010000123.1:0-4413 GCA_041627895.1 Rhodobacter sp. | reverse complement strand
CCGTCAGCCGCACCGCCACCGGGCTGCACGCGCCGACCGCGACCGCGGCCTCGGCGATCCTGCCGTCTGCGATGACCAGCCGCGCCGCCACCATGGCGATCGAGATCACCAGGTACTTGCGTGCCCCGAGCTTGGCAAAGGTCGACCGCCCGCGCGCGGCGCCCTCGGGCACCAGCACAGCCGTCACCAATTCGTCCGGCGCCAGCGCCGTCTGCCGCGCGCCGGTCAGGAATTCGGCCAGCGGCACCAGCCGCTGCCCCCGCACCGACCGCAATTCGACCCGCGCGTCGAGCGTCATCAGGCAGGGGATCGAGTCGCCCGCGGGCGAGGCGGTGCAGAGGTTGCCCGCCACCGTTCCGGCATTCTGTATCTGCACCGACCCGATCTCGCACGCCGCCAGTTTCAGCCCGTCGAAGGCGGGCGGCAGATCGGCGCGCAACACGCCCGTCCAGGTCGTCGCCGCGCCGATGCGCCAGCCCTCCGGGCCGCGCACGATGCCGCTTAGCGCCGCGATCCCGGCAATGTCCAGTACCGGGCCGGGCAATGCTCTGGCCTGCGTCGCGGGGTAAAGATCGGTGCACCCGGCCGCCACGGTCAGTCGCTCAGACGCCAGCAACTCCAGCGCCTCCCTCAGCGTTTCGGGCCGGTGATATGCGGCCAAGGCGGTCTCCCTCGCAGGCGGATGCGGGCGAAGTCTGCGCGCCGTTCCCGGCACTGTCAAACGCCGAGATAGCGGTCGATCACCTCGTGACGCCCGGTCAGGTCGGCCGCGTCATGGGTCTCGCGGCCATGGCCGTTCTCGATGAAGGTGACGCGGTCGGCGACCGACAACACGGCGTCGATCCGCTGTTCGACCAGCAGGATCGCCGTGCCCGCGTCGCGCAGCCGTGTGATCGCCGAGCGGATCGCCTCGATCATCGAGGGCTGCAGCCCCTCTGTCGGCTCGTCCAGCAGCAACACCTTCGGCTCGATGCAAAGCGCGCGCGCCGTGGCGAGCATCTGCTGTTCGCCCCCAGAAAGCGTCTCGGCCCGCTGGCCCAGCCGCTCGCGCAGCCGCGGAAAGAGGTCGAGCGCCCGCTCGCGCACCTCGCGCCCGCTGCCGCGGGTCATCAGGCCGATTTCCAGGTTCTGCGCCACGGTCAGTTCGGTGAACAGGCGCCGCCCCTGCGGGATGTATCCGACACCCGCCCGCGCGCGGCCGTGCGCCGGCAGCACGCCGATGTCCTGCCCGTCCAGCTCGATCCGCCCGGACCAAAGCGGCAACAGCCCCGTCACCGCCTTCATCGTCGTGGTCTTTCCCGCGCCGTTCCGGCCCAGAAGACAGTGAATTTCGCCGCTTTCGACGGTCAGCGTCAACCCGCGCAATACCTGCGCCGCGCCATAGCCCGTATCGACGCAGTCCAGCCGCAGCATCAGCCGGTCCCCAGATAGGCGGCCTGCACCGCCTTGTCGGCGCGGATCGCGTCCGGCGGCCCCTCGGCCAGCACCTCGCCGAAATTCATCACGGTAATGCGCTCGGCGGTCTCCATCACCACGGACATGTTGTGTTCGATCAGAAGGATCGTCGCCTCGCGGCGCAGTTCGCGGACCAGCGCCTTGAACGCGTCGATCTCGCTGTCAGACAGGCCCTGCGTCGGCTCGTCCAGGATCAGAAGCCGGGGCCTCTGCGCCAGCCCCATGGCAATTTCCAGCAGCCGCTGGTGGCCATAGCTCAGATCGCCCGCCAGCGCCCGCGCACGCGCGCCGAGGCCGACCCGCTCCAGCGCCGCCGGCACGTCGGTCGCAACATCGCCGCGGCGCCTGCGCACGGCAAGCGCGACGTTTTCATGCGCGGTCAGCCGCGCGAAGACACTGGTGATCTGGAAGGTATAGGCCATGCCCAGCCGGATCCGGCGATGCGCCGGCAGGCGCGAAATGTCGCGCCCGTCGAACTCCACCGTCCCTGCCGAGGGCGCGATCCGCCCGCATATCAGCCCGACAAACGTGGTCTTGCCCGCCCCGTTCGGCCCGATCAGCGCGCGAACCTCGCCCTCGGGCAGGTCGAAATCGACGTCGCGCACCGCGTGCAGCCCGCCGAAATCCTTCGAAAGCCCGCGCGCCGACAGCAGCGTCATGGCAGCCACCGCCACAGACGCGCGCGCAACTCGCCGCCGATTCCCTGCCGCGCGAACAGCGTGACCAGCACCAGCACCAGTCCGACGAACAGCATGTAGGCCGTGGTCAGCCCGCTGGTGATGTCGATCAGGTAGAAGGCGAACAGCGTGCCGATGAACGGCCCGACCAGCGTGCCCGCCCCGCCGAGCAGCACCCAGAGAAGCGGCAGGATCGAGTATTGCACCGTGGCAAAGCTGGCACCCGCATAGCCGAAGAGCAACCCGTAGAACGCCCCCGCCGCGGCAGAAATCGTGCCCGACAGCACCACCGCGGCCAGCTTGTGGCGGAAGACGTCGTAGCCCAGCATCTCGGCCCGGTCCGCGTTCTCGCGGATAGCGATCAGCGCCTTGCCGAACGGCCGCCCGACGACGTGCAGCGACAGCAGCAGGCAGGCCGCGAACAGCGCCAGCGCCGCGAAATAGCGCGCCGTCGGCTGGCTGAGGTCGAGGCCCCAGAGGATGCGCTCGGCCTGCTGGATCACGAACCCCTCGTCGCCCCGCGTCCACGCGCCGAAATAGAGGATGATCAGATACCCGGCCTGGGCGAACATCAGCGTGACGATCATGAACGCAACGCCGGCCGTGCGCAGCGCCAGCGCCCCGACCGCCGCCGACAGGAACAGCCCGAATGTCATCCCCGCCAGCAGCGCCGGTGCAGGCGGGAACCCCAGATGCCGGATCGTCAGCCCCATGCCGTACATGCCGGCGGCAAAGAACATCGCGTGGCCGAGGCTCAGCAGGCCGGTGTAGCCGAACAGAAGGTTGTAACCCACGGCATAGCTCGCCAGAACCATGATCCGCGCAAGGTTGCCGTGGTGATACGCCGGCAGCACGAATTGCAGCGCGAACAACAGGCCCAGAAGCCCGAGATGCAGCGCCAGCGACTTGCCCGCCTCGCTCATGCGCGCCGCGCGCCGAAAAGGCCCTGCGGGCGGAAGACCAGCACCAGCGCCACCAGCAGCGTCGCCAGGATCTTCGCCAGCGTCGGCGTGAAGAAGACGCTGATGATACCGTCGGACATGCCGATCAGGATCGCCGCCACCACCGTGCCGGGCAGCGAGCCGAGCCCGCCGATGATCACCACGATGAAGCTCAGCAGCAGCGGATCGCCGCCCATCAGGTAATGCGCCTGCTGGATCGGCACCACCAGCACCGCGCCCAGCGCCGCCAGCGCCGCGCCAAGCCCGAACACGAAGGCATAGACGCGTTCGACCGGAATGCCGAAGGCCTGCGCCATCTCGCGGTCAAGCTGGGTCGCGCGCATGATCAGCCCGATCCGCGTGCGCGTCATGAACAGCCAGACGCCGACCAGCACCGCCGCCGCCGCGCCGATCACTGCCAGCTTGTAGGTCGTCGTCCCCAGCCCCCAGGGCCAGTAAAGCTGCGGGCCGCCCGCGCCCCACTCGATCCAGGGCAGCGCGATGCGGGCATTGAACGGCGCCTCGACGGGCCGCGCCTCGGGGCCATAGGTCATCAGCGTCGCCTGCTGGATGATGTAGAGCAGCCCGATGGTGACCACGATGGTGCGTTCCGGGTCGTACTCGACCCTTTTGAGCACCGTCATGTCGGCTGCGGCGGCCAGAAGCCCCACCAGAACCGGCGCGACCACCAGCGCAGCCAGAAACCCGACCGCCGGTTGCCCGCCCACCCAGCCGGCGATGAACCAGGCCAGCACCGCCCCCAGCATGAAGAACTCGCCATGCGCCACGTTCACCACCCGCATCACGCCGAAGACGAGGCTGAGGCCAATCGCCGTCAGCGCCAGCACCGCGGCGGTGACGGCGCCCTCCAGCGAGGCGAGCATCAGGTAGGGGCCGAACTCCATGGGCGCGAGGTTGCCCAAGGGGGCGGGTGCGGGCAAGGGGGTTGTTGCGGGTTCGACGGGGCGAGGCAGACCCGGAGCCGCGCCATCGACGGGCCGCGGCGCGGCGATCGGACGGCCGAGCGGCGTGCTTTATCCCGGCCAAATCCGAAGACGATCCGAGCTTTGCGCCAGCGTCGAAAGATCGCCGGGCCGTGGGGGTGGCCCGTCGATGGCGCGGCGGCCGCTGGCCGCCATTCGCGCCAGGTGGGGCCAAATCCCTCCCAAATAGGCAGTGGCAAGGAGTGGCAATATTGGTGGTGTCCGTCGTCAGGGTTTTTCGGACTTCTGGGGCCGTTTTGTAACGGAGGCTCTGGTTCGGTTTCTGTTCGAGTTTAGGCGGCAGCGGTCTGATGCTGCAAGCGGCGTTGCCGGATTGTCTGGTTCTTGATCTCCTCT
>JBFKQC010000122.1:0-5359 GCA_041627895.1 Rhodobacter sp. | reverse complement strand
TCTCGTAGGCGCCGGGGCGGCAGACCGAAACGTTCACGTCGGCGCGCAGGTTGCCGTTCTGCATGTTACCGTCGCAGGTGCCGAGATAGCGCATGATCTGGCGCAGCTTGGCGACATAGGCGGCGGCCTCTTCGGGGCCGCGGATGTCGGGGCGGCTGACGATTTCCATCAGCGCGACGCCGGTGCGGTTGAGATCGACGAAGGACATGGCCGGGTCCATGTCGTGGATCGACTTGCCGGCGTCCTGTTCGAGGTGGATGCGCTCGATGCGCACCTTGCGGGCGATGCCGGGGCCCATCTCGACGATCACCTCGCCCTCGCCGATGATCGGGTGGTAGAGCTGGCTGATCTGGTAGCCCTGCGGCAGGTCGGGGTAGAAATAGTTCTTGCGGTCGAAGGCGGAGGTCAGGTTGATCTCGGCCTTCAGGCCCAGCCCGGTGCGCACGGCCTGGGCCACGCAAAACTCGTTGATCACTGGCAGCATGCCGGGCATCGCGGCGTCGACGAAGGAGACGTTGCTGTTGGGCTCGGCGCCGAACTCGGTCGAGGCGCCGGAAAAGAGCTTGGATTTCGACGCGACCTGGGCGTGCACCTCGAGGCCGATCACCAGTTCCCAGTCGTGTTTCGCGCCCTGGATGACCCTGGGTTTCGGGGGCTCATAGGTGAGGTCGAGCATGTCATTGTCCTTCGCCGGGAACGCGGGCGTTCTAGGTCAGCCGGCGGAGAGGGGCAAGCGCGCGATGGGGTTTCCACGGGTCATTCGCGGGGCGGATCTCGCGGCCTGTGTTCAAATGCCGGTGTAATCGTAGACCAGCGTGGTGCCGTTCCAGTATTCCGATCCCGGCGGGCCCAGCCGGTCGAGGATTTCCCGGCGTGCCGCCTCGACCGGTTCGCGGGCCTCCTTGAAGGTAGCCGACAAGGCAAAGAGGTCTATTCCCGGATGCGAGGTCAGCAGCGTCCTGAACGCTGCAAGATCAGTTTCGCCGCTGTCCACGTATATCGTCGCATCGCCGCGCATCTTCAGGATGATCTCGGGCAGTATCCCCCTCTCGTCGGTATTCGCCCAGATGCGATCGGCGGCCGCGATGGCGCGGGCCTTCTTGGCAAGCCGCGCATAGAGTGGGATTCCGTCCTTCAGGTGAACCGCGTTTCCGAACAGGAGCGTCCCCGCGCATATGGCCACAATCGCGCGGCGCCAGCGGATCGCGAGCGTCATGACCGAGAGCGTCAGCGCGACCGAAAGCAGCGGCCAGAACAACAGGAAATAGCGGCCTCCCATGGCGTATGTGGGAGTGACATAGGAAAAATATAGCAGAAAGTACGTCAGAACGCAGATCAGCGCCGTAAGAGAAGCGAAGCGCTGAACGGTCGTCAGCCTGCCGGCCGCGCCCGCAGCCCGGATGCCTCTGACCAGCAGCGACACGAACAGGATCAGAACCGGAACGAACAGGATTGCGCTGATCAAGGTCCGCGATACGTGCCGCAAGCCCAGGATATCCAGTATCGAGGAATACGACAGATAGACCCGGAGAAACAGGTCGAGGGGCTTGAAGTGCTGCGCCTGCTGCTGCTGCCGGGCCAGTTGTTCGAAAATCCCCGGATGCAGCGCCACAAAGCACACGGCGCTGACGAGCGCCAAGGCGAAAAGCAGGAGGAACCGGGCGCGACGAAGACCGGGTACGACCAGCGACGCGGCGAGCGAGGCCAGTATCACGACGGCGAACTGTGTGTGCGTCAGCAACCCGCCCACCTGGACGACGACGAGCAGAGGCGCGCACAACAGCGTGCGCCGGCGGTCGGCGGTCAGCAGGTAACTCCAGCAAATCGCCGTCAGAACAACGAAAAGCTGCAGAAGCTCGTATTGGCGAACGTGGGTCTGGAACGGCGCGATCATGATCGGCGAGAACGCAAACAGGCCAATCGAAACGAGCGCCCAGCGGTTCCGGCCGAAAACGCGCGCGGAGAGCCATGCCATTGCGGCAATGCTGGCCGCGCTGACAAGGACATTCAGAATGCGCAATGTCGACACCTCGGGGCCGAACATCCATTGCCAGACGTGAAGCGCGAAGAAATAGAGCGGCGGATGTATGTCAGCCTTGACGAGGCCGTCCAGGACTTTCGCGAAATCGAGCTCCCGCGGCGGCATCCGCAGGGCGCTGAACTCGCCGGCAGCGGTCCACCTGTCGAACAGTCCCTGCGCCTTCAGATCGGCGTAGATACACTGGGTGCCGGTTGCCGCGAGATAACTGATCGTTTCGTCGTAGGCCAATTCAATTCGGGACTGGGAATCGTAAATGCGGAGGACCAGAAAGATCAGGAGTGTGATCAGCAGCCAAAGGAGCCCAAAAGGCCGCACGGATAACTTCGGCACCACCAAATCCCTGTTTCCGCCACCCAGTTCTCGTACGCGGTTCGCAATTGGATCACGCGTTCGATCTAAGAGCGTTTCCGATCCGACTTCAACCGCGGAGACATCGGCGATGGGGCCGTCGGATTGCGCTGGCCGGCGGCCCTGTCGCGCCTGAACCGGGGTCGGTTCAATCGCTCGGAGGGGCGCGACGCAGGCCGGCGCCTGGATCGGCGTGGCGGTTTTCGCAATGCGCCGCGGCATGCGGCAAGCGAACCATCCGGGATGGGCGAGGCGCGCTTCGGCTATTGGCGCCGTGCCGCCTCGGCCTCGAAATCCGCGAGCGCGGCGGCGAAGGGCGCGAGGTTCCAGCGCAGGCTTTGCGGGGCGCCGTGGCGGTCGGTGAAGTCGAAGGCGAAGCGGTCCCCGGCCAGCATTGCGGCAAGCAGCGCCTCGGCCTCGGCGTCCTCGAAGATGCAGGCCAGCCCGACCAGGCAGCCGGCCTGCGGCGCGGACCAGAGCGCGGCGCCGTCGCGCTCGATGCGGAACCCGTCCTCGGGAAAGCGGGTGCCCGGCTCGATGCCGATCTCGATCCGGGGGCCCGGCGTGACGAAAAGGAATTGCGCGGCGAAGTCGGGGCGCGGCGAGAACACGTCGACATAGCGGATATAGCAGCGTTCCTCGCGCATCTCTCCGGTGACGCGGTGGTCGCACATCGCATCCCAGGGTCCGAAGGCGCGGTGGTGGTCGACCACCCATTCGCCGGGCGTGACGCGGCCCTGGCGGTCCTGTGCGCCGGCGGCGGCAGCGGCGAGAAGGGCGAGGCAAAGCAGGGCAAGGCGCATCGGCTGGGTTCCTTTGGCGGCGATCCGCGGGTCTATAGCCGACGGCGGCCGGCCGGCGGGATCACGGTTGCGTGCGCGGGATTTCGCCGGAATCCGCCGGGCGGCGGATTGTGCACTTGCAGAAAAACCCGCGCCGGTGCATCGGGGCGCGTTGGCCATCGGAGTGCCGCCATGCTGCGATCCCTTATCCTGGGCGTGATGTTCGCCGCCCTGTGGGGCTGTGCCGGGTACGGACGCCCGCCCGAGACCGCGCTTTCGCCGACCCAGCCGGCGATGCGCTGGGACCACCGGCCCGAGGCGTCGGACTGGACCGCGGCGACGCTGACGGCGCTCAGGAGCCACGGCGCGGTTCTGGCGGCGCTGGAGCCCGCGGATATCGAGGCCTGGTGCCCGGGTTATTCCGAGGCGAGCCTGAGCGAGCGGCGGGCATTCTGGGCCGGGCTGCTGTCTGCGCTGGCCAAGCACGAGAGCACCTGGAACCCGGTCGCCGTCGGCGGCGGCGGGCGCTGGTACGGGCTGGTGCAGATCGACCCGCGCACCGCGCGCGGCCATGGCTGCGTCGCCGATAGCGGCGCCGAGCTGAAGGACGGTTCGGCGAACCTGAGCTGCGCGGTGCGGATCGCGGCGCGGCAGGTGCCAAAGCGCGGCACGGTGGCCAGCGGCATGCGCGACTGGGGGCCGTTCCATCACGAGGCGAAGCGCGCCGAGATGTCGGCCTGGACCCGGTCGCAGGCCTATTGCCAGCCGAAGCCCGAGGCACCGTCGCGTCTGGCGCTGCTGCGGCGCTGAGGTCGCGCCGGCCGCAGCCGATCGCCCTGCAACCGTCTTGCGGCGTTGCGTGGCGGGGCGTCGCGCCCGGGCCCGTCGGCCGATGCCGGCGGTCAGCGCCGGTCCGGCCGGTCGATCTTTACCTTCACGCCGTTGCGGCGCAGCGCCTTGGTCAGCGTCACGGCGGGCGGCAGGCAGGCGCAGGGAAGGCGCAGCGTCCTGCCGGTCCGCAGGGTGAGCGTGCAGGCGCAGCAGCCGCGGCGCCGGGCGGTGAGCGTGGCGCATTCGATCTCGGCCATCGGGATCGCCCGGCGGCGGCGGTCGACGAAGGTGACGATCTGTCCTGCGCCGATCCGGCAGCCCGCGACCGGGTGGCCAAGCAGGTGCCAGGCAAGCGAGGCGGTGACGATGGCCCAGGCCGACCACAGCACCGGCCCCGCCCCGCCGCGTGCCGCGACCAGCACCACCGTCAGCATCGTGAGAAAGCCGGCGATGGCGAGCGGGCGGCGGCCCGCGGTACGGTATTCGTATAGCGCGACCATGAACGCGCCCTAGCAGATCATTGTGGCGGCGGCGGGGCGACAATCGCCCAACATCGTGCGGATCGTTTCAAAGGCGCGGGGGTTCGCGGGCCCGCGCGGGCCCGCATGCGCGGCCGGGCTTCAGCGCCCGCCCGCGACGTCGACGAAGCTTGCCGTGACATAGCTCGCCGCGTCGGACAGCAGCCAGAGCACCGCCTCGGCGACCTCTTCCGCCTGACCCGCGCGCCGCATCGGGACCTTGGGGCCGAGATCCTCGACGCGGCCGGGCTCGCCGCCCTTGGCGTGAAGCTCCGTGGCGATGATGCCGGGGCGGACCGCGTTGACGCGGATGCCCTGGGGCGCGACCTCTTCGGCGAGCCCCCTGGTCAGCACGTCGAGCGCGCCCTTGGTGGCGGCGTAGTCGACATACTGGTTCGGCGAGGCGATGCGGGCCGCGGCGGAGGACATGTTGACGATGGCGCCGGCGCGGTTCGGGATCATCCGGCGCACGGCGTTCCGCGCCACGAGGAAGGCGCCGATCACGTTGACCCGGAACACCGCCTGCAGGCGCTCGGCGTCCATGTCCTCGACCCGGGTCCGGCCGCGGCTGACGATGCCGGCATTGTTGACCAGCGCGTCGAGCCGCGGAAAGCCCGCATCCAGCCCGGCGAAGAGCGCGTCGACCTGCGCCGGATCGCCGACATCGCCCTGCAGCAGCAGCGCCCGCCCGCCGGCCGCCTCGACGTCGCGCGCCACGGCCCCTGCCCCGGCGCGGTCGGTGTTGTAGCCGATGGCGACGTCGTAGCCGTTCCGCGCCAGCAGTCGCGCCGAGGCGGCGCCGATCCCGGCGGAGGCGCCGGTGACGAGGACGGTCTTGC
>JBFKQC010000121.1:0-5823 GCA_041627895.1 Rhodobacter sp. | reverse complement strand
GGCGCGATGGCGTTGCCACCGCCCAGCACCTGCCTGCCCCGTCGCACCGGAGGACAAGCGCCAGGCCGCGGACGGGCGCTTCTGCCTTGCGTGGTCCTCGCTTTATCGTGCCACCCACATCTTCCCTCAACCCGCGCGCAAACGGCACCAAAGCGCCAGTCCTCGGGTGCGGCCTGGCGCTTGTCCGGCGGCACTTCGTGCCTTGTCCCGGACTGAGGTGCGCCGTTCGGACGGGGGAGATTGGGTCGGTTCAAAGTTGAAAGGGTCGAATGCTTTGACGCCCCACAAGAGTCAAACAACGCAATCGCGCCTGCCCAGGCAGGCGCCTTGCGGTCGGTCCGGCCCGGCCCTTACTCCCCGAACAATTCGTCCTGCCCTTCCGCCTCGGGCGCGTCGTCCTCCTCGACCTCCTCGCCCGGCAGCGGCAGGTCGCCCGGCGGCACCCGGCTTTCCAGAAGACCGGCGGCGCGAAGTTCCTTCAGCCCCGGCAGGTCGCGGGCGCTTTCCAGCCCGAAATGATCCAGGAAGGTCTGCGTCACCACGAACGTAACCGGCCGCCCCGGCGTCATCTTGCGCCGCCCGAAGCGGATCCATTCCAGCTCCAGCAGTTGATCGACTGTGCCGCGGCTCACCGACACGCCCCTGATCTCCTCGATCTCCGCCCGCGTCACCGGCTGGTGATAGGCGATGATCGCCAGCGTCTCGATCGCGGCGCGGGAAAGCTTGCGGGTCTCCGCGATCTCTTTCTGCAGCAGAAACCCCAGATCGGGCGCGGTGCGCATCGCCCAGGCGTCGCCGACCTTCACCAGATGCACGCCGCGCCCCTCATAGCGCTTGCGAAGCCGCACCAGCGCTTCCGCCGCGTCGCTGCCATGCGGCATCCGCGCCTCCATCTCGCGCACCGTGACCGGTTCGGCGGTGGCAAACAGGATCGCCTCGCACATCCGCTCCTGCTCTGCCATCGGCGGGGCCTCGAACAGCGGGGCTTCTTTGTTTTCAGCGTCTTCCACCACGATCCTCATCCTTGCGCCGCACCTGGATGGGCGCGTAATGTTCGGCCTGCCGGATCTCGGCCTTGCCTTCCTTCACCAGCTCCAGCGATGCCGCAAAGGTCGAGGCCGTGGCCGAGCGCCGCCGCGCGGGATCGGCAATGAAACCTTCGGGCAGATAGCTGGCGATATCGACCCATGTGCCGGCGAACCCGATCAGGCCGCGCATCCGCTCCAGCGCCTGATCGAGCGTGTAGATCGCGTCGCGGTCCATGGTGAAGGGCCGGAAATCCTCGCGCGTGCGGATCCGGGCATAGCCCTGCATCAGGTCCAGAAGCGTGGCGGTATGGGTGACATTGCGGACGCTGGTGATGGTCTCGGGCGCGCCGCGGGCGAAGAATTCGCGGCCCAGCCGGTCGCGCGCCATCAGCCGGGCGGCGGCCTCGCGCATCGCCTGCAGCCGTTCGAGCTGGAAAGCCAGATGCGCCGCCAGTTCCTCGCCCGAGGGTCCCATTTCCTCGGGGTCGGGCGGCAAGAGAAGCCGCGACTTGAGATAGGCCAGCCACGCCGCCATCACCAGGTAATCGGCGGCCAGCTCGATGCGCAGCTCCTTGGCCTTTTCGATAAACACCAGGTATTGCTGGGCCAGCTGCAGCACCGAGATCTGCCGCAGATCGACCTTCTGCGTCCGCCCCAGCGTCAGAAGCAGGTCGAGCGGGCCCTCGAAGCCGTCGACATCGACGATCAGCGCCTCGGCCGCCATCCGGTCGGCCACCCGCTCGATCCGGCCCATTTCCTCAAACCTGTCCTCAACCATCGGCGCGCCCGTTCATCAGCGCCCCGAGTCTTGCCTCCAGCGCCGGAATGTCAACCTCGTCCGGGTCGCGGCGCGCCGCGATCGCGCGCTCGGCGCGGGCCTGCGCCGCATCGCTCATCCGTCCCGAAGCCGCGGCCACTTCGGCGCGTTCGGCCAGCGTGCCGTTGCAATGCAGGATCACGTCGCAGCCCGCCTCCAGCGCGCCGCGGGATATCTCGGACAGCGAACCCTGCAGCGCCTTCATCGAGATGTCGTCGGTCATGATCAGCCCGTCAAAGCCGATCTCCTCGCGGATCGCCCGCATCACCACGGGCGAGAGCGTCGCGGGCCGGTCGTCGAGCGCGGCGAAGACCACATGCGCGGTCATCGCCATCGGCAGGTCGTTCAATGCCCGGAACGGCGCGAAATCCACGTCTGTCAGCATGGCGGCGTCGGCCTCGGTCACCGGCAGGTCGTGGTGGCTGTCGACCACCGCCCGCCCGTGGCCAGGAATGTGCTTCAGGACCGGCAGAACGCCGCCCGCCAGCAGCCCGTCGGCCACCGCCCGGCCCATCCGCGCGACGCCGGCCGCGCCGCAGCCGTAGCAGCGGTTGCGCAGGAATTCGTGGGTCGCGTCACCGGCCACGTCCGCCATCGGCGCGCAGTTTCCGTCGATGCCGATCTCGCGCAGCTCGTGCGCGATGATCCGGTAGCGCAGATACATCGCCTCGGCCGCCTGCGCCCCGGCGCGTTCGACCTGTTCCAGCGGCGGCAGCCACTCGCGCCAGTGCGGGGCCCGCAGCCGCTGTACCCGGCCGCCCTCCTGATCGATCAGGATGGGGGCCGCGCGCCCGACCGCCGCGCGCAGCTCGTCGCACAGGCCCCGCACCTGGTCAGGGCTGTCGATATTGCGCGCAAACAGGATGAATCCGAACGGGTCAGCCTCTGAAAACAAATCCTTTTCGGATTTCGTAAGCCGCAACCCCTCGGCGTCGAGAATCGCGGCCCCGTAGCGTGTCACCGGGTGACCACCGGAATGCACTCGGTCTTTTCCGCCACCAGCGCGGAACAGAACCGGCGGGCGTCGCTGAGGTCCTCGAAGCCAAGCGCGCGCAGCCGGTAGAAGGTGCGCCCGCCGCTCTTGGCCTTCTGGATCACCCGGTCCTTGCCTTCGAGGTACTCGCCGAAAGTCTCGGACAGTTTCTGCCATTCCTGGCGGGCGATCTCGGCGCTGGCGAAGGCGCCAAGCTGCGCCAGACGGGTGCCGGGCGGGATCGTGTCGGGGTCGATGTCCTTGTAGGTCGCGCCGGTATCGGTCAGCGACGCCACCGCGGCCTCGACCGGGGTATAGCTCGCCGGGCGCAGCTTAGGGCGCAGCGACCGGCCCAGACCGCCCTCGACCTTCGGCCTTTCCTCGACAACCGCCGGTTCCGGCTCGACCTCTTCCTGACGCTCCATCAGCGCCTCGGTCTCGGGCTCCAGCGCCGCGATCTCTTCCTCCAGTTCGCTCAGCGGTTCGGCGTCACGGGCGATCTGATCGGCCAGCGCGGTCACGGCGGCCAGCCGCACGGCCTGGTCGTCCGAGGCCAGCGCCTCGGCCTGCTCGGCGTTGCGCGTCACCAGTTCCTCGTCCTCGCCGGTCTCTGAAAGCTCCATGTCGTCAAGGCTGACATCCACCGGTTCCGGTGCCAGGATCAGCCGGTCCGCCGGCCGCCCGGCGGCGCCCACGGCGGCGACGTTGTTGACAGACAGGCCCTGATGCGAGGCCTGCTCGCCACCGGGATCCTCGGGCTGGATCCGCATCGGACCCTCGGCGGCGCGCACCACCGGCACGCCGCTGACGTCGCGCGACAAAAGCTTGTACCCCCAGACGCCCGCGCCGACCACAAGGGCCAGCGACATGACCGCGCCCAGAATGTTGATCGTGCCGCTCAACGCCCTGGAGCGTTCACCGCTTTCATCCGTATCGTCGTGATACAGCTCTCGCATCTCTGCCATCTCTCGCCTCACTCACTCCGGCGATGCATGGCCGCCGGTTTATGGTGTCTGCCTCGATCCCGGCGCATCTTTGTGGCGGCTTTTTACCGCATTTCCTCGGCCGGGTTGACGCCAAGAATACCAAGCCCGGCGGAAATAACAACGGCTACGGCGCGCGCGAGGGCGATTTTCGCCTGCGATGTGGCCGCGTCCCCTTCCTGCAGGAAGCGCAGGCTGGCGTCGTCATGGCCCCGGTTCCAGAGCGCGTGCAGCTCGCTGGCCAGATCGTAGAGGTAGAAGGCCACCCGGTGCGGCTCGTTGGTGCGCCCGGCAATCTCGACCTGGCGCGGCCATTCGGCGATCTTCCTGGCCACCGCCAGTTCGGCCTCGTGGGTCAGGATGCCCAGATCGGCCCCGGCCAGCGTTGCGTCATCAACCGCAATGCCGGCCTCCCGCGCCTTGCGCAGCACCGAACAGACCCGCGCATGGGCGTATTGCACGTAAAAGACCGGGTTTTCCTTGGATTGCTCCAGCACCTTGTCGAAGTCGAAATCCAGCGGCGCGTCGTTCTTGCGGGTCAGCATCACGAAGCGGGTCACGTCGGGGCCCACCTGATCGACCACGTCGCGCAGTGTGACGAAGGTGCCGGCGCGTTTCGACATCTTGAAGGGCTCGCCGTCCTTCCACAGCTTGACCAGCTGCGTCAGCTTGATGTCGAGCGACACCTTGCCGTCGGAAAGCGCGCTGACCGCCGCCTTCATCCGCTTGACGTAACCGCCGTGATCGGCGCCGAAGACGTCAATGAGCGCGT
Organism: Rhodobacter sp.; assembly: GCA_041627895.1. Taxonomy (GTDB): domain Bacteria; phylum Pseudomonadota; class Alphaproteobacteria; order Rhodobacterales; family Rhodobacteraceae; genus JBFKQC01. The sequence goes on along the minus strand of JBFKQC010000121.1, from coordinate 1,250 downwards.
CAAAGCCGCGGGCGATCTTGTCATAGTGATAGGCGATGTCGGGCGCGAAATAGGTCCAGCTTCCATCGGATTTCTTCACCGGCCGGTCGACATCGTCGCCATGCGCGGTGGACCGGAACAGCGTCTGCTCGCGCGGCTCCCAGTCCTCGGGCGTCTTGCCCTTCGGCGGTTCGAGCACGCCCTCGTAGATCAGGCCCTTGTCTTCCAGTGCCGTCAGCGCCTCCTCGATCCGGCCGGTGCCGTAGAGCGACTTTTCGCTGTAGAACACGTCCATCTCGACACCGAGCGCCTTCAGGTCGTCCCTGATCAGCGCCATCATCGCGTCGGTGGCGAAATCGCGCACTTCGACCAGCCAGACCTCCTCGGGCTGGTCGACAAAGGCCGCGCCCACCTTGTCCTTGAGCGCCTGCCCCACCTCGATCAGGTAGTCGCCGGGATAGGTGCCGTCCTCGAATGCCACCGATGCCCCATGCGCCTCGAGATAGCGGAGGTAAACCGACCGGGCGAGCACGTCGACCTGCGCCCCGCCGTCGTTGATGTAGTATTCGCGGGTGACGTCATAGCCCACGTAATCGAGAAGGCTGGCCAGCGCATCGCCGAAGACCGCGCCGCGGGTGTGGCCCACATGCAGGGGGCCGGTGGGGTTGGCCGAGACGTATTCGACGTTGACCCGCTTGCCCGCGCCCATGTCCGAACGGGCGAAATCCGCGCCCTCGGTCAGCGCCGCGCGGACCACCCGGTGCCAGACGCCCGGCGCCAGCCGCAGGTTCAGAAACCCCGGCCCCGCCACTTCGGCGCTTTCGATCCGGTCGTCGCCCGCCAGCCGGCCGGCCAGCGCCTCGGCGATGTCGCGCGGCTTCAATCCGGCGGGCTTGGCCAGCACCATCGCGGCGTTGGTGGCCATATCGCCGTGGGCGGCGTCGCGCGGCGGCTCGACCGTGACATTGGCCATGTCGAGGCCCCCGGGCAACGTGCCGTCGCGGCTCATCTCCTCGAGCGCCGCCAGCACCAGGCCGCGGATATCGGTGAAAAGGTTCATGGCGTCGTGTCCTTCTGGCGTCGCGCGCCGGTTTACCACCGCCAGCGCGCGCGTCAATCAGCCCGCGGCAGAAGCGGCAGTACCGCCCCGCCGACGCGCGCCCCGCCGCGCCCGGCGATCAGCCGCATCGCATCGCCCAGGCTTTCGGCGTCCGAGGCCGCACCGTCGGGCGGCAGCATCAGCGCGTTGACGGTGACGCCGGGGGCGGTGG
>JBFKQC010000120.1:0-5846 GCA_041627895.1 Rhodobacter sp. | reverse complement strand
CCGGCTTGGAGGCCTCGGCGCCGATATTGCCGAGCCCCAAGACCGCGGTGCCGTTCGAGACCACGGCCACCAGGTTGCCGCGGCTGGTATAGCGGCTGGCGGCCTGCGGGTCGTCCTTGATCTCCATGCAGGCCTCGGCCACGCCGGGCGAATAGGCCAGCGACAGGTCCCGTCCGTTGGCCAAGGGCTTGGTCGCGCGGATCTCCAGCTTGCCGGGTTTCGGCGTCTCGTGATAGGTCAGCGCGGCCTGTCGGAAAGTGTCCTGGCGATCGTCGGTCACGGGCGCTGTCCTCCTCTGGCAGCAATTTAGTTTAACATTAAACTAGTTATCCCCGGCGCCATAGCGGCCCGGGCCGGAAGACGCAATTCGAAGGTTAGCCTAGGGTCAAGTTGTCGCGACAGGCAAGCCCCTTGCATCGGCGACCCGCGCGCCGCACTCTGGGCCGTGTTCGGGCGAGGGGGCGGAACATGTCACTGATCGAGGCGGCGGCGGCGGTGCGCGAGAAGGCGCATGCGCCCTATTCCCGGTTCAAGGTCGGTGCCGCGATCCGCGCGGCCTCGGGTCAGGTCTATGCCGGCTGCAACGTGGAGAACGTCTCGTCGCCCGAAGGCACCTGCGCCGAGGCGGGCGCCATTGCCGCGATGGTCGCGGGCGGCGATACCGAAATCGCCGAAGTCGCGGTGATCGCGGGCGGGCACGAGCCGATCACCCCCTGCGGGGGCTGCCGCCAGCGGCTTGCAGAATTTGCCGCCCCGGACGTGATGGTCACGATGGCCACGGTGCAGGGCGCGCAGCGGACCATGCGGATGGGCGATCTGCTGCCGGGCGCCTTCGGCCGGTCGCAGATGGAATAGCCCGGTGGACGCCCGCGAGATCCTAGCCACCCTGCGCCGCGGCGAGCCGCTGAGCCGCGACCAGATCGCGTGGTTCGCCGAAGGTCTGGCCAGCGGCGCGGTCGACGACGCGCAGGCCGGCGCCTTCGCGATGGGCGTCTGCCGCAACCCGCTGAGCGTCGACGAACGCGTCGCGCTGACCATGGCGATGCGCGACACCGGCGAAGTGCTGCGCTGGGACCTGCCCGGCCCGGTGGTCGACAAGCATTCCACCGGCGGCGTCGGCGACTGCATCTCGCTGACGCTCGGCCCCGCCATTGCGGCGCTGGGCGCCTATATCCCGATGCTTTCGGGCCGCGGGCTCGGCCATACCGGCGGCACGCTCGACAAGCTCGAGGCGATCCCCGGCGTCCGCACCGAGCTTTCGGTGGACGATTTCCAGCGCATCGTGGCGGAAACCGGCTGTGCGCTGGTCGCCGCCAGCGCCGACATCGCGCCCGCCGACCGGCGGCTCTACGCGATCCGCGACATCACCTCGACAGTCGAGTCGATCGACCTGATCACCGCCTCGATCCTGTCGAAGAAGCTCGCCGGCGGCGTCGGGCCGCTGGTGCTGGACGTCAAGGTGGGCTCGGGCGCCTTCATGCAGTCGATGGAAGACGCCCAGGCGCTGGCCGAGAGCCTCGTGACCACGGCCAACGGCGCCGCCGGTCCGGCCGCGGCGCTGATCACCGACATGAACCAGCCCTGCGTGCCCTCGGTGGGCAACGCGCTGGAGATCATGGAGGTGATGGAGGCGCTGACCGACCCCGACGAGACCTCGACCATCAGCCTTCTGACGGCAGAGCTTGGCGGCGAGTTGCTGCGGCTGGCCGGGATGGCCGAAAGCCGCGGCCAGGGCGCGGAACAGGTGCTCGAGGCACTGGCCTCGGGCGCGGCGGCGGAACGGTTCGGGCGGATGATCGCGGCCAAGGGCGGACCGGGCGATTTCGTCGAGCGCTGGCACGACCGGCTGCCGGCGGCGCCGGTGGTGCGCGAGGTGCCGGCGCCCACCGCCGGCCATGTCGCGGCGATCGACGGCCACGCGCTGGGCATGGCGGTGGTGCGTCTCGGCGGCGGCCGGGTCCACGCGGGCGAGCGCATCGACCCGTCGGTCGGGCTTTCCGACGTGGCGATGATCGGCGACGAGGTCGCGGCGGGCGAGCCGCTGGCAATCGTGCACGCCGCGGACGGCGACGCTGCAGCGGCGGCGGTGGCGGAACTGGCCGCGGCGTTCCGGCTGTCCGACGCCATGGTCGACCCGCCGCCCCTGATCCACGGGACCGTCGCCTGATGCCGCGCGCCTTCCTGGTGGTGCTCGATTCCGTGGGCTGTGGCGGCGCGCCCGATGCCGCAGATTTCGGCGACGAGGGCGCCAACACGCTGGGCCACATCGCCGCCGAATGCGCCGCGGGCCGTGCCGAAGAGGGCCGCAGCGGCCCGCTGAACCTGCCACGCCTCGATGCGCTCGGCCTCGGCGCCGCGGTGCGGCTCGCCTCGGGCAGGGACGCGCCGGGTCTCGGCGCCGCGCCGCAGGGGCTTTGGGGGGCGGCGACCGAGGTTTCGCCCGGCAAGGACACGCCCTCGGGGCACTGGGAACTGGCCGGCGTGCCGGTGCCCTGGGACTGGCACTATTTCCCCGCCGCCGCGCCCGCCTTTGCCGACGATCTCGTCGCCGAGGTCTGCCGGCTCGCCGGGACCGACGGCATCCTCGGCAACCGCCACGCCAGCGGCACGGCGATCATCGCCGAAGAGGGCGCGCGGCATATCCGCACCGGCTGGCCGATCTGCTACACCTCGGCCGACAGCGTGTTCCAGATCGCCGCGCACGAGGACCATTTCGGCCTCGACCGGCTGTTGACGCTTTGCAGGGACCTCGCGCCCCGGCTTCACGCGATGAAGGTCGGCCGCGTGATCGCGCGGCCCTTCGTGGGCTCGCCGGACGAGGGGTTCACCCGCACCGCCAACCGCCGCGACTATGCCATCGCGCCGCCCAGCCCGACGCTTTGCGACTGGGTGACGGCGTCGGGGCGGCCGGTCAATGCTGTGGGCAAGATCGGGGATATCTTCTCGATGCGCGGCATCTCGGAGGTGCGCAAAGGCCCCGATAATGCCTTGTTCGAACATCTTTGCGACTTCGCCGGCGAGGCTGTGGACGGTTCCTTGACCTTTGCCAACTTCGTCGAGTTCGACAGCCATTACGGCCACCGCCGCGACGTCTCGGGATATGCCCGGCACCTCGAATGGTTCGACGCCGCGCTGCCGCGGTTCCTCGGGCTGATGCGGCCCGGCGACCTGGCGCTGTTCACCGCCGATCACGGCAACGACCCGACCTGGCGCGGCACCGACCACACGCGCGAGCGCGTTCCGGTCGTGGCGCACGGCGTCGGCGCGCGCGAGGCCGGGCTGGTGGGCTTCGCCGATGTCGCGGCCAGCATCGCGGCGCATCTCGGCGTCCCGGCGGAAGGGCCGGGGAGACCGTTCCTATGAGCGTCGCCGATCTGCCCAAGGTCGAGCTGCACCTGCACCTCGAAGGCGGCGCGCCGCCAGGCTTCATCGCCGGGCTGGCGCGCGAGAAGAACCTCGACATATCGCGCATCTTCAACCCCGACGGCAGCTATGCCTACCGCGATTTCTGGCACTTCCTCGAGGTCTACGAGGCCGCGACCTCGACCCTGCGGACGCCCGAGGATTATCACCGGCTGACGCTTGCCGTTCTGGAACAATCCGCGGCAGGCGGCGTGGTCTATTCGGAAACCTTCGTTTCCCCCGATTTCTGCGGCGGGCGGGATCCGGCGGCCTGGAAGGAGTACCTTCACGCCATCCGCGAGGCCGCTGAGATCGCCGAGAAATCCCATGGCATCGTCCTGCGCGGCATCGTCACCGCGATCCGCCATTTCGGCCCCGCGAAGGCCCGCGAGACCGCGCGCTGCGCGCAGGAGACGGCGGGCGACTGGCTTGTCGGATTCGGACTTGCCGGCGACGAGAAGCAGCTTCACCCGAAGGATTTCGTCTATGCCTTCGACATGGCGCGCGAGGCCGGGCTGCGCATCACCGCCCATGCCGGCGAATGGGGCGGGGCGGCGAGCGTCGCCGACACGCTGGACGCGCTGGCGCCCGAGCGCATCGGCCACGGCGTGCAGGCCTGGGGCGACGACGCGCTGGTCGACCGGCTGGCCGAGACCGGCACGGTGCTGGAATGCTGCCCCGGCTCGAACGTGTTCCTGGGCGTCTATCCCTCGTGGCGCGCGCATCCGATCGCCAAGCTGCGCGAACGCGGCGTGCACGTCACCGTGTCCACCGACGACCCGCCGTTCTTTCACACCACGATGCGGCGCGAATTCGACCGGCTGGCCGAAACCTTCGGCTGGGAAGAGGACGATTTCCGCGCGCTCAACCGCACTGCCCTTGACGCGGCGTTCTGCGACGACGAGACCCGGGCGCGCGTGCTGAAGAGACTGGAGCCCGAGAATGCCTGACCACCTGACCGTCGTGAGACACCCGCTGGTGCAGCACAAGCTGACGCTGATGCGCGACAAGGACACGCCCACCGCCGTCTTCCGCCAGCTTCTGCGCGAGATCAGCCAGCTTCTGGCCTTCGAGATCACCCGCGAATTGCCGATGACCACGCGGCGGATCGAGACGCCGCTATGCGAGATGGAGGCGCCGGTTCTGAAGGGGCCGAAACTGGCGCTGGTCTCGATCCTGCGGGCGGGCAACGGGCTTTTGGACGGGGTGCTGGAACTGATCCCGTCGGCGCGGGTCGGCTTCGTCGGGCTCTACCGCGACGAGGCGACGCTGAAGCCGGTGCAGTACTACTGCAAGCTGCCGAAAGAGCTCGAGAACCGGCTGGTGATCGCGGTCGACCCGATGCTGGCCACCGGCAATTCCTCTGCGGCCGCGGTCGACCTGATCAAGGCGGCGGGCGCGACGGATATCCGGTTTCTCTGCCTGCTCGCGGCGCCCGAGGGCGTGGCGCGGATGAAAGAGGCGCACCCGGACGTGCCGATCGTCACCGCGGCGCTCGACGAGCGGCTGAACGAGAAGGGCTATATTGTGCCCGGCCTCGGCGACGCCGGCGACCGGATGTTCGGCACAAAATAGCGCGGGGCCCCCTGGCAGGAACGGGTCGGGTGTTGGGCTATTATCGCCGTTCGGTCCATACCCTGGCGCGGAACGAAGGCCGAAGGCCGCCGCGCGATCGCCGACCCGCCGCCCTTCCCCCGGGGGCGGCGAGTGGGTGAGGTCGGCGCATCGGTCCGAAGTCACTCGGGAACCGCGGGATAAGGCGCGCCGAACGGATGTCGGCTCGCCACCCCGCGGGCCGGCGACGGCGCGGCTTCGCGCTGCAATGGCGAAGTCCGCTCCAGGGCTGTTCGCGGCCCGCGCAGTGCCGTCAAGTCCGGCCCCCAACCAGCCTGGCCTGCGCCGCGGGCGCGCCGAAACCTGGTGTCGTCAGGCGCCAATTCGCGCAAATCTTGTGGATAAGCCGGATTGACCCCTTTACGCATTTGGTGGATTGCGGCATCTTTCCTCAACATATTGTGTGGGGGCACAGGATGCAGCGTAATTTTCGGACGTCCGCGATAGCAGTCGTGATCGCCTTCGGCTTCGGCAGCGCAGAGGCACAGACGCTGCGCAATGCCGACCAGCCGGCCGAGTTCCCGCCCGCGAGCTACACCGGCAAGCAATATGTCGACAGCAAGGGCTGCGTCTTCGTGCGGGCGGGCTTCGACGGCAACGTGACCTGGGTGCCGCGAGTGTCACGTCAGCGCAAGGTGCTCTGCGGCTTCCAGCCGACCCTGGCCGGCACCGCCCAGCCCGAAGCCGCGCCCGCGCCCGCGCCGCCGCCGCGGGTGGCGAGTGCGCCGGTCCCGAAACCCGCGCCGGCCCCGGTCGTCGCGGCGCCCTCGCGCACCGCCCCGCCGCCGCAGCGCGTGGTCAGCGCGCCGCCGGCAGAGACCCCGCGCGTG
>JBFKQC010000119.1:0-6193 GCA_041627895.1 Rhodobacter sp. | reverse complement strand
TTCAAGGGCAAGAGCATAGCCGACGTTCTTGACATGACGGTCGAAGAGGCGCGCGAGTTCTTCAAGGCGGTGCCCTCGATCCGCGACAAGATGGAGGCGCTGCACCGGGTGGGGCTGGACTACATCAAGGTCGGCCAGCAGGCGACGACGCTGTCGGGCGGCGAGGCGCAGCGCGTGAAACTGTCGAAAGAGCTTTCCCGCCGGTCCACCGGCCGGACGCTCTATATCCTCGACGAGCCGACGACGGGGCTGCATTTCGAGGACGTGCGCAAGCTTCTGGAGGTGCTGCACGAACTGGTGGACCAGGGCAACACCGTGGTGGTGATCGAGCACAATCTCGACGTGGTAAAGACCGCCGACCACATCATCGACATCGGCCCCGAGGGCGGCGACAACGGCGGACGGATCGTGGCGGTCGGCACGCCCGAGGACGTGGCCGAGAACGCCCGCAGCCATACCGGGCGCTATCTCAAGGCGATGCTCGGCGCGAAATCGCGGCGGGTGGCGGCGGAATAGGCGCGGGGCCGTTCGGGCGGCTCAGTCCAGCAGCGCGGTGAACGCTCCGATGAAATCCAGCACCTCGGCCGTGTCGCGGTCGACGCGGTACAGATACGGACCGACCCGGTAATAGGTCTGGTCGGGGTCGAGGCCGTAGAATTCGGGATATTGCAGCAATTCGTAATCCCGGTCGATCACGTCGCCGATCACATAGCCGCGCCCGTCGAAATCGTCATGGTTGCCGTCGTCGCCGCCGCCCGTCGTGGCCTTCGCCAGCCCGGGCGGGACGCAGGGCGGGTCCTTCTTGGCCAGCCCCGGCGGGCAGCCGGTGCGCGAGGTCGCGTGCTGGGCAGGCCCCGCGGGCTTGCCCCGGTTCCTGTCGTTCTTCGCCTCCGCCGCGGCGGGCGCGAGCAGCATGGCAAGGGCAAGCACGGTCAGCACAGGTTTCATCGGCGTCGTCCTTCACGGTCGCCCCGGCATAGCGCGCCGCGCCGCGGCCCGGAACCGCGCGACGCGCCGCTCGGCGGGAACCTGCCGGGGGGGGGCTATTCCGCCGCCCTGAGCGCCAGCAGCCGCTTCAGCGACTCGTCCTCCTCGAGCGCCGCATCTTCGTTTTCGTCGACCAGCGCCGGTTCCTCGGGCAGCGCGATGTCCCAGACGATTTCCGGCGCCCGGATCCGGCGCGCCTCGCGCTTCAGCGCCCAGTCGCGGGCGATCCGGCTGCCCCGCGGCATCGAGAGCCACGCCAGAAGCCGTGCCAGCGCGCGGGCATAGGCCCCGACCCAGACCCTGAGCGCCAGCATCGAGGGCGTGAAGATCAGCGTCAGAACCGTGGCGATGCCGAGGCCGAAGACCACCGCCGTGGCCAGCTGCTTCCACCACAGCGAGGTCGGCGAGTTGATCGAATAGCCGCCGGCGATGAAATCCAGCGACAGGCCGAACATCATCGGGGTAAGACCCGCCATCGTGGTGATCGTGGTCAGCAGGACGGGGCGGATACGCGCCTCGGCGGTGCGGATGATCGCCTCGATCCGCGGCATGTATTTGGAATATTCCTGGTAGGTGTCGATCAGCACGATGTTGTTGTTCACCACGATCCCCGCAAGCGCGACGATCCCGGTTCCGGTCATGATGATCGAGAACGGCTGTTGCATCACCAGCATGCCGATCAGCACGCCCGTGGTGCTGAGCACCACCGCCAGCAGCACAAGAACCGCATTGTAGAAGCTGTTGAACTGCGCGAGCAGGATGATGAACATCAGCCCCAGCGCGCCGGCGAAGGCGGTGCTCAGGAAGGCCTGGCTTTCCTCCTGCTCTTCCTGGTCGCCGGTCCATTCGAAATCGATGCCGTTCGGCAGCGGCCTTGCGTCGTCGAGCCACCGGGTCAGGTGGGCGATGCGCTCGTTGGCGTTCAGCGGCTGCGCGCTCAGCCGGCCGCCGCTGTCGGCGGCGCGCAGATCGTCGAGGCCCTTGCCCGGCGCGAAGCCCACAATGTCATAGACCGCACCGCCCGCGGCGTCGAAGCGCGCCAGCGCCGGGGCGGCGCCCTCGGGCGCGGGCTGTGCGGCGTCGCGCGCGGTGGCGACGATCTCGCGCGCCGGGCCGGTGCCGGTGCCGAGCGTCACCAGCCCCGTCGCCACGCCGGACTTGACGTCGAGAAACCGCTTCTGGTCGATCCGGTCGATCTGGCCGAGCTTCTTCACCGGCTTGCGGCTGATGAAGTTCGACAGCGGCACCAGCCCGTCCGGCGTGCGAAGCTTCAGCGAATCGAGCGTGGACAGCACCCGGTCCTGCTCCGGCAGGCGGACGCGGATCTCGATTTCCTCGTCGGAGGTGTCGACCCGCATCGTGTCCAGCAGGATGCCGCGGGTGACAAGCTGCACCATCGCGCCCACCGTGGCGACGTCGGCGCCGTAGCGGCCGGCCTTCTCGACGTCGACCTCGATCTGCCAGTCGATGCCCGGCAGCGGGCGGGTGTCCTCGACGTCGATCAGCCCCGGCGTCGCCTCGAACCTGGCCCGCGCGATCTCGGTCGCGGCCAGGAGGTCGTCGAACCGGTCGCCCTTCAGCCGCAGATGCACCGGCTTGCCGCTCGCCGGGCCGCGGCTGAGGTTCAGGATCTCGGTGCGGATCCCCGGGATCTGCGCCAGCCGCGCCTCGAGACGTTCCAGGATCAGGTCGCCGTCGAAATCCTCGGCCACGTTCTCGGTCTCGAAGACGCCCAGCCAGGGCTCGCCCGCCTCGCGCGGGCGGTTTTCCCACCGGGTCAGCTCGATCTGCACCTGCCCGATCGTGTCGAGCGGCCCGGCGGCACCGCCGGTATTCTGGTTCAGCCCGCCCGATCCGGCGAAGGCGAATGCGCTTTCGATCCCGCCGATCGACAGGATCACATCCTCGACCTGGTGCACCAGCGCGTCCTTTTCCGCCAGCGACAGGTTGCCCCGCGCGCGGACATAGACGATGGCCTGTTCCGGTTCGGATTCGACGAAGAACTCGACGCCCAGGTTGTTCTGGCCGAAATAGACGAAGGTCGAGACCACGAAGGCGCCGACCGCGCCGATGGCGAAGATCGGCATGATCGGGTTGCCCGCGAGGAACTTGATGAACCAGCCGAAGGGCGTGCGGCGGTGGCCCGCGCGGATGCGGCGCGGCGCGCGCTCGATCTTCGCCGCGCCGAGCGTGATCGACAGGAACACAGCGCCCAGCAGGAACAGCACCGCACCGGGCAGCACCGCCGCCGCGCCGGGCAGCGGGTTGGCACCGCCGAGCGGGGCGAACAGGTAATCCGGGTTCAGCACCTGCAGCGCGCCGACGAACGTCGCATAGCCCGCGACCGGCACCAGCGCCGCGCGCAGCGGCCACCACGGCAGCACGCGCTTCAGCGCGCCCGCCGTACGGTCGAACTTGCGGCTCATCCGGCCCGCGACACCGCCCATCACCGGCAGGTAGATCAGCGCCACCACCAGCGAGGCCGTCAGCACGAAGATCAACGTGACCGGCAGCATTCCCATGAACTCGCCCGGCACGCCTGGCCAGAACAGCATCGGCAGAAAGGCGCAAAGCGTCGTCGCGGTGGACGACACGATCGGCCAGAACATCCGCTTCGCCGCCTCGACATAGGCGTGCATCGGGCCGATGCCCTCCTTGATCCGCCTGTCGGCGTATTCGACGACGACGATGGCGCCGTCGACCAGGATGCCGACGGCCAGGATCAGCCCGAACATGACGATGTTCGAGATCGCCACGCCCATCACCGCGAGGAAGGCAAAGCACAGAAGGAACGAGGTCGGGATCGCGAAGCCGACCAGCAGCGCCGCACGGGTGCCGAGCGCGCCGAGCACCACGATCATCACCAGCGCGATCGCGGTCAGCACAGAACCTTCGAGCTGGCGCACCATCGAATCGACCACAAAGCTCTGGTCGTTCGAGGTGCCGACCCGGATCGCCTGTTTCAGCTCGTCCGGCCAGCGCTGACGTTCCGCGTCGACCTCGCGGCGCACCAGTTCGGCGGTCTCGATCAGGTTGAAGCCCTTGCGCTTGACCACCTGCAACGCCACCGTGTTGACCCCGTTGAACCGCGCCGTGCCCTCGCGGTCCTCGAAGGTCAGGCGGATATCGGCCAGATCGCCCAGCGTCACCACGCGGTCGCCGTTGACCTTGACCGGCAGGTTGTAGACGTCCGAGCGGTCGTCGAACGAGGACGGGATCTTGACGCTGAACGCGCCCTGATCGGTCTCGATCTCGCCGGCGGCGATCAGCTGGTTGTTGTTGACGACGACGTTGATCAACTCGCCCGCGGTGACGTTGTAGGCTTCCAGCCGGAGCGGGTCGATCACCACTTCCAGCATCTCGTCGCGGTGGCCGGCGAGCGCCGCCTCGAGAACCGCGTCAAGCCCTTCAAGACGGTCCTGCAAGTCCTTGGCGACACGCAGCAATGTCCGCTCGGGCAGGGCGCCCGTCAGGTTCACGATGATGATCGGGAACTCGGAGAAGTTGATCTCGTCGATGGTGTACTGGTCGGCGCCCTCGGGAAACTCGGCCTCGGCCTTGTTCATCGCGTCGCGCACGTCGGCGATGGTCTTGGTCTTGTCCCAGCCGAACTCGAACTCCAAGACGATGTTGGCATAGCCCTCGACCGCGGTGCCGCGCAGCGTCTTCAGCCCGTCGAGATCGGCAAGCTCGGTCTCCATCGGCTTGACCAGCAGCTTCTCGGCGTCCTCGGCCGAGATGCCGGGGAAGGGCAGCGAGACCACCAGCGCCGGAATCTCGATATCCGGCTCGCCTTCCTTGGGCAGGCCGACATAGGCGAAGGTTCCCGCCAGCAGCGACAGCACGATGAAGGCGATCACCATGCGGGCGCGGTCGCCCGCCCAGTCGACGATGCCGGTCAGCGGCCGGTGCAGCGCGTCGCTCATTCGCCGGCCTCCCGGTAGGTCGGCGCCAGCGCCACGCCCTCGGTCACGAATTCCTGGCCGACGACGATGATCTTCGCCTCGTCGCCGAGGCCGGTGACGAAGATGCCCGCGGTCGTGTCGCGCAGCACCGTCACCGGGCGAAAGCCCGCCACGTCGCCCGCCTCGACCGTGCGCACGCCCAGCTTGCCGTCGTCGTCGAGCGTCAGCGCCGAGGCCGGGATCAGGTGCGCCGCGTGGCCCTCGGCGGTGATCGCGATTTCGGCGGCCTGGCCGTCGCGGATCGTCAGGTCGGCATTGCCGACCTCGACCTCGACGCGGAAGGTGCGCGTGTTGGGATCGGCCGAACGGCTGAGAAAGGTCACGCGGCCCATCACCTCGCGCCCGGTCGCCAGCCGCGCCCCGGCCAGCGTGCCCACGGTGATCTTGTCGACCTGGGTCTCCGGCACGAAGCCCACCAGCTTGATCGGGTCGAGCTGGATGATGGTCGCGCAAAGGCTGCCGGGCTGCAGCAGCGCGCCCAGCTCGGCGCCGTCGCTTTCGAGCAGCCCGCCGAACGGCGCGCGGATTTCCAGCCGGTCGATCTCTTTCGCCGCCGAGGCCACCGCGGCCTCGGCCGAGCGGATGCCGGCCTCGGCCCCCTCGACGCCGGACAGCGCCGACTGCACGCCGGCCTTGGCGCCCTCGATCCGGCTCAGCGCCGAGATCACGCCGGCCTTGGCGCCCTCGACGCCGGACAGCGCCGACTGCACCGCGGCGCCGGCGCTCTGCACGTTGCCCTTGGCGGTCTCGACGGCGGCCTTGGCGCCCTCGACCTGGCCGAGCGCGGATTTCACCGCGGCGTTGGCGCTTTCGACCTGGCCCTTGGCGGATTGCACCGCGGCCTTGGCGCCTTCGACCTGGCCGCGCGCCGACTGCACCGCGGCCTTGGCGCTTTCGACCTGGCCCTTGGCGGCCTGTTCGTTCGCGCGCGCGCCCTCCACCGCCGACACCGCGTTCTGAAGGCCCGCCCGCGCGCCCTCGAGTTGCGAGATCGCGGCCTGCACGCCGGCAAGCGCGGATTCGCGCGCCGCCCTGGCCGCGGCGACCCGGGTGTCCGAGGCAAAGCCGTCCTTGGCAAGCTCGGTCGCGGCGTTCAGGTTGATCTCTGCCTCGTCGAGCCGCGCCCGAGCCTCGGCGACCCGCGCCTCGGCCTCGGGCAGCCGGGCCTTCGCCTCGCTCAGCCGCGCCTCGGCGGCCGGGATCGCGGCGCGGGCCTCTGCCAGCCGCGCCTCGGCGGTGGG
>JBFKQC010000118.1:0-6620 GCA_041627895.1 Rhodobacter sp. | reverse complement strand
TTGCGGCGCGTCGGGGGCAAGGTGAAGATAGGTGAACAGGGTTTGGTCTTCGCGCAGCATGGCGCGTTCCGCGGCCTGCGGTTCCTTGACCTTCACGATCATCTCGGCCTCGCCGAAGACCTCGGCCGCGGTGGCGACGATCCGCGCCCCGGCGGCGGTGTAATCCGTGTCGGGAAAGCCCGCGCCCGCGCCGGCGCCTGCCTCGATCAGCACTTCGTGGCCGTGCGACACCGCCTCGCGCGCGGCGTTCGGCGTCAGGCCGACGCGGAATTCCTGCGCCTTGATTTCCTTCGGGCAACCGATTTTCATGGACCTCTCCCATCGCGTTTCGGGCAATCTGCCCGAACCGGCATGCAATTGCATTGCAAAGATCGGTGCTGCCAGTGCAGGATTCCAGAAGAATCTTCGACGAATTCTGGAAAACGATGGAGAATTCTCCGACATGGTGGATATCGACGATACGGACCGCCGAATCCTGGCCGTCCTGCAGAAGGCCGGGCGCATTTCGAATGCCGACCTGAGCGAGCGGGTGAACCTGTCGCCCTCGGCCTGTCACCGCCGGGTGCAGCGGCTGGAAGCGGCGGGCGTGATCGCCAGCTATGTGGCGCTGCTGGACCCGCGGGCGCTGGACCGGCCGTCGACGGTGTTCGTCGAGATCACGCTGAGCGGCCAGGCCGAAGAGGTGCTGGACGCCTTCGAGCGCGAGGTCCGGCTGATCCCGGATCTGCTGGAGTGCCACCTGATGGCGGGGACGGCGGATTACCTGTTGAAAATCTCGGCCCGCGACACCGACGACTTCGCCCGCATCCACCGCCGCTATCTGGCGCGCCTGCCAGGGGTGGCGCAGATGCATTCGTCGTTCTCGCTGCGCACCGTCTGGCAAACGACCGCGCTGCCGGTCTGACGGCGAGCCATGCGGCGGTGGCCCGCGCCGTTGCGCGGCACCGGCGGCATCCGTCCATATCGGGCCGTTGCCGGCCAAGGTCGCCCTGGCCGGAAAATGACAAACCCCCGGGCGATGCCGCGGGGGTCGTCTTGGCGGGGCCGTGGCCCCCAGTGTTCGTGGCGCTTACAGCAGCCCTTCGCGCTGGGCTTTCTTGCGCGCGAGCTTGCGGGCGCGGCGGATGGCCTCTGCCTTTTCGCGGGCGCGCTTTTCGGACGGTTTCTCGAAATGCTGCCGAAGCTTCATCTCGCGGAAAACGCCCTCACGCTGCAGCTTCTTTTTCAGGGCACGAAGCGCCTGATCGACGTTGTTGTCGCGAACGCTGACCTGCATGTGGTTGTCACCACCTTTCTAAGTTAGAGTTGCAGAACTTGCAGGAGGTGGCCCTATAGCAAGGACCCGGTGGCTTGTCCACACGCTGCGCGCCCGGTGCCGGCAATCGCGGCGGCGGGGCATCGCGGGGCGGGGCGCGATCCTGTTATCAACTGGCCATGCCCGTGAACGCCTGTCGGGCACGCACGCCCCGGGGGGACGACATGTCGAAGCGAAAAGCCAAGATCGGCAAGAAGGATTACGAGGCCGCGCTGCGCGGCCTGCAGATCGAGCTGGTCAAGCTGCAGGAATGGGTCAAGGCCACAGGCTATCGCATGGTGATCGTCTTCGAAGGTCGCGACGCCGCCGGAAAGGGCGGCACGATCAAGCGCATCACCGAGGCGATGAACCCGCGGATTGCACAGGTGGTCGCGCTGCCGGCACCGACCGAGCGCGAGCAGACACAGTGGTATTTCCAGCGCTACGTCGCGCATCTGCCGGCGGCGGGCGAGATCGTGATCTTCGACCGCTCGTGGTACAACCGCGCCGGTGTCGAGCGGGTTATGAGGTTTTGCACCGAGCACGAGTACCAGGAATTCATGCGCACCTGCCCCGAGTTCGAGCGGATGCTGGTGCGCTCGGGTATCCACCTGTTGAAATACTGGTTCTCGGTCAGCGACGAGGAACAGGAGCGCCGGTTCCAGAAGCGAATCACCGACCCGACGCGGCGCTGGAAGCTGTCGCCGATGGATTTGGAAAGCCGCAAGCGCTGGGTGGAGTATTCCAAGGCCAAGGACGCGATGTTTGCCCATACGGATATCAAGCAGGCGCCCTGGTGGGTGGTGAATTCGGACGTCAAGCTGCACGCGCGGCTGGACTGCATCGCGCATCTTCTCAGCCAGGTCGCCTACGAGGACCTGACGCCGGACGAAATCGAGCTGCAGGAGCGGCCGCCGCAATCGGGCTATGTGCGGCCGCCGATGGACGAACAGACCTTCGTGCCGGACTATCACCGGCAGTATCTGTGACGCGCGACGTGGGAGGGGGCATGGACGAGCCGGGACAGGACAGGCGGTCGGAACTGCTGGCGGCGATGTTGGCGCATGTGCCGTTCGACGGCTGGTCAGATGTGTCGTTCCGCGCGGCGCTGGAAGATACCGGGCTGAGCGAAGCAGAGGCGCGTGCGGTCGCGCCGCGCGGCGCGCTTGACCTGGCCGCAGAGTTCCACCGGCGCGGCGACGCGGCGATGCTGGCACGGATGGCGGCCACGGATCTTGCCGCGATGAAAGTGCGCGAGCGCGTGACCTTCGCGGTGCGTGCCCGGATCGAGGCGATCGGCGACCGCGAGGCGGTGCGGCGCGGCACCACGCTGTTCGCGCTGCCGCAGAATGCAGCCGTGGGCGCGGGGCTGATCTGGGGCACGGCCGATGCGATCTGGACCGCGCTCGGCGATCCGTCGGACGACCTGAACTGGTACACCAAGCGCGCGATCCTGGCCGGCGTCTATTCCGCCACGGTGCTGTACTGGTTGGGCGACGACAGCGCGGACCATCGGCCGACCTGGGCCTTTCTCGACCGCCGCATCGCCGACGTGATGTCGTTCGAGAAGCTGAAGGCGCGGGTGCGCGAGAACCCGGTGCTGAGCAGCCTGTTCGCCGGGCCGAACCGGGTTCTGTCGCAGATCAGGGCGCCGTCGCGGGCCGCGCGCGACGATCTGCCGGGGCGCTGGACGCCGCCGGACGAATAGGCCGCCGCGGCCCTGCTTTCCTTGCCGCGCCCGGGCTGGTACGGCTGCGCGAAAAGGGGATTGCAGATGGAACAGTCGATGCGCGCGGTGGAGATATCTGAGCCCGGCGGGCCGGAGGTTCTGGTGCCGGTCGAGCGCCCGGTGCCCGAGCCGAGGCACGGGGAGATCCTGATCAAGGTGGCCTATGCCGGGGTGAACCGGCCCGACGCGCTGCAGCGGGCGGGCAGTTACGCGCCGCCGCCGGGGGCGTCGGATTTGCCCGGGCTCGAGGCCTCGGGGACGGTGGCCGCGGTGGGGCCGGGCGTGACCGAATGGGCGGTGGGCGACGCGGTCTGTGCGCTGCTGCCCGGCGGGGGCTATGCCGAATTCGCGACGACGCCTGCGGCACATGCCTTGCCGGTGCCGGAAGGGATGGGGATGCGCGAGGCCGCCTGCCTGCCCGAGACCTTCTTTACCGTCTGGACCAACGTCTTCATGCGGGGCGGCCTGAAGGCGGGCGAGCGGTTTCTCGTTCACGGCGGATCCTCCGGGATCGGCACGACGGCGATCCAGCTTGCCAGCCTGTTCGGCGCGCGGGTCTTCGCGACCGCCGGTTCGCCGGAGAAGTGCCACGCCTGCGAGGGTCTGGGCGCCGAGCGCGCGATCAACTACAAGGCCGAGGATTTCGTCGAGGTGCTGCGCGCCGAGGGCGGTGCGAACCTGATCCTGGACATGGTGGGCGGCGGCTATATTCCGCGCAACGTCAGGGCGCTGGCCGATGACGGGCGGCTGGTGCAGATCGCGTTCCTGTCCGGGCCGAAGGCCGAGCTGAACTTTGCCCACGTGATGACGCGGCGGCTGACGATCACCGGCTCGACCCTGCGGCCGCAATCCGACGCCGCGAAGGCCGAGATCGCCGAAGGTTTGCGCGCCCATGTCTGGCCGCACCTGGCCGCCGGGCGCGTGGCGCCGGTGATGGACAGCGAGTACCCGCTGGACAAGGCATCCGAGGCGCATGCGCGGATGGAAACCTCGCAGCATATCGGGAAGATCGTGCTGAAGGTCGCCTGACCGCGCCCGCCGAAGACCGGGCGCGGTCAGGCGGTCGCGTCAGAAGACGAACTCGTCGGCCTCGAGACTCGGCATGTTGTTCATCGCGTCGAACGCCTTGGACAGCTGCTCCATCGTATAGTCCGCGCCGTCGCCGGTGTCGCCGTTGCTCGGGTCGGCAAAGACCAGCCCCACGGCGTCGATGACCTCCTGCGCCGTGATCGTGCCGTCGCCGTCGTCGACCTGGGTCAGCACCGCCAGAACCTCGGCCAGCGCCGCGGCGAGATCGGCGGCGTAGGTCAGGCTGAGCGGATCGAGCCCGTAGGCCTCGGTCACGCCTTCTTCGAGCGAATCCACGTCGGTGATCACGAAGTTGGTGTCGTCGCTGGTCGCGTTGGCCCAGGCCGCCGTCGACGAGCGCAGCAGCGCGGCCTCGCCGCCGCCTTTGGCCGAGAGCGCCTCGAGCAGGGTCGGATTGTCGGACAGCTTCTTGCTGCCGAGCACGTCGACGCCGAACAGCGCCTCGTAGCTGTCGGTGAAGAGCGCGCCGGTCTCACCCTCGAAGATGGTCTGGTGGTTCTTCCAGAAGCCCGGCGTGTTGCCGTTGCCCGGATCGCCGTTCGGCGGCTCGTCGCCGCAGGGCGGCAGGTCGAGGATGAAGCCGCCGGTCTTGGCGCTTTCGCTGCCGCCGTCGGTGGATTGCGTGCGGATCCACCAGTCGGTGCCTTCCAGCAGCGCCTCGGCATCCAGATCGGTGGTGCCGGAGATCACGAAGCTGAAGGACTGCACGATCCCCTCGCCAGAGCCGACCTCGCTGACCTTGATGGCCGCGTCATAGGGTTCATCCGACCCGCCGCCGGTGGTCGAGAAGCCGGGGTCGGTCGCGCCCGGATTGTCGCTGACGTTGTCTTGGTCGAGGAACGCGACCGGGACGAACGTGCTGTTGCCGCTCAGGACCTGGATATCGCCGATCGTCAGCCCGGTCAGGTCGTTTAGGTCGAAGGCGACGCCGATGATGTCCTCGGTACCGCTGTTGGTGTCGGCGGTCTGGGTGATGGTGATCCGGATGTCGTCCAGCCCGTCACCGGTGAAGTCCTCGCAATACTCGATTGTGACCGTGTAGCTTTCGAAACTGCTGCCGAGTTGCTCGTTGAAAGTTGTCGTATAGGTTGTCACGGGAATACCCTCCCCCAAAATAACATAATGCGATTGGCATTCGGCGCAGACCGAAGACCTGAATAGTCCTGCTCGGGGAATGCACCCCGCATCCGGTGAGGTTAGCATTTGTTGCGGGAAAAGAGACAGTCCAAACGCAAGAATGGGATTGTTGCCGGTCAAATTCCCGCTGAATTGACGGCGGATTACAATTTATGAGAGATGGGGCTAACTCTGCGATTCGCCGGGGGTTGCTTTCGGCTGCAAGGGGCGGCGTCAGTTTCGATCCTGCGGTTGCAGAGCACGTTTCCTTTGCACCGATTCGCGGGCCGCGCGCCGCCCTTCCGGGTCACCCGGATGCCGCGGGACATCGTGGCGCGGCCCGCCGCGGCGGGCGGACACGGGGCGATCGTCAGGCCACTGCGCGGCGGTACAGGTGCCAGGTGGCGTGGCCGAGGATCGGCATCACGATGACCAGCCCGATGAACAGCGGAATCGAGCCCGCGACCAGCCCGGCCGCGACGATCAGGCCCCAGGCGCCGATTTCGCGCGGGTTCCTGCGGGTGACGCGGACCGAGGTGACGATGGCGGTCGGCACGCCGACGTTGCGGTCCAGAAGCAGCGGGAACGACACCACGCTGATCGCCAGCGCGACCAGCGCGAAGACGAAGCCCACCATGATGCCGAGGACGATCATCGTCCAGCCCGCCGCCGTGGTGAAGACGTCGCGCACGAAAGCGCCGGCCGAGGCCGGCGGTTCCGGCCCGAGCGTCAGCCCGTAGACCCAGTTCGCCGCCAGCATCCACGCCAGGAACAGGCCCAGCAGGTAGAGCCCCAGCACCACTATGGCGCCGAAGTTCGGCGACGCGATCACGCCCAGCGCGGCACCCCAGCTGACCGGCTCTCCGGCCTCGCGGCGCCGGCTGATCTCATAGAGCCCGACCGCCGCAAGCGGGCCGAGCAGCGCAAATCCTGCGGCCAGCGGGAACAGCAGCGGCAACAGGTTCATGTTCAGCCCGACGCCGGCGAGAACCAGGCCGATCACCGGGTAGACGACGACGAGGAACATCACGTCGGCGCGGGCCGCGGCGAAATCGTCGAGCCCGAGCCGGAGCGCGGCGCCGATATCGTCGAGCTGCAGGTCGCGCAGTTTCAGGTCGGCGGCGGTCTGGCGGCCGCCCAGCTGCTCGACCGATTGCCCGGCATGGCGCGCCGCGCCGCCCAGCACCCAGGCCGTCCAGGACAGGGGATTTCCGATTGTCTTGACCATGTTCGGCCCTCCCGAGGTCAGTGCACCCGGGCCGACGCAGGCGGTTCTTTCGGTCGTCGGTCCGACTGCGTCGGCCAACTCTGCGGGAAGTCTAGCAAATTTCTGCGTCCGCGTCAGTCACGATTGCGGGACGCGGCGGCTCCGGCCCGGGCGCCCCGCCCGCC
>JBFKQC010000117.1:0-6655 GCA_041627895.1 Rhodobacter sp. | reverse complement strand
GCCCCGGCGTTGGGCTTGGCAGCGGCGGCGGCCGGTTGCGGCTGCGGCTGCGGCTGAGCAGCCGGCTGGACAGCAGCCTGCGCCGCGCGGGCGGCAGCCTCGGCCTTGCTCTTGGCGTTGAGCGGGTCGTCCTGGCGCTGCACCGAGCCCTCGAAATGCGCACCCGACTCGATGGCGATGGTCTTGTGGATGATGTCGCCCTCGACCCGCGCGGTCGAGGTCAGCCTGACCTTCAGCCCGCGCACCCGGCCGACGATCCGGCCGTTCACCACGACGTCATCGGCGACCACCTCGCCCTTGATCGTGGCGCCTTCGCCCACGGTCAGGAGGTGGGCGCGGATGTCGCCCTCGACGGTGCCCTCGACCTGGATGTCGCCGGTGGTCTTCAGGTTGCCGGTGATCGTCAGGTCGGACGACAGCGTCGACGCCGGCGGCTTGGCCTTGGGGGCAGAGGACGGCGTGAACTCGGGCGTCGGCCTGGCGGGAACGGCCTCGGGCGCCTTCGAAGCCTCGCCGGTCTTCGGGCCGGGCTCGTTGATTCTGCTTTTAGAAAACATCTCTGGCTGCCTTGATGTAGGTCATCGGGTTGACGGCCTTGCCGCCAATTCGGACTTCGTAGTGGAGGTGCGTGCCGGTGGAACGGCCGGAGTTCCCCATATCACCAATCCGCTCTCCGCGCGAGACCCTTTGCCCGACATTCACGCGAATTTTCGCGAGATGCGCATAGCGCGTCTCGATGCCGAACTCGTGCTGGATCTTGATCAGGCGGCCATAACCCGACAGCCAGTCGGCATGGGTCACCACGCCGTCGGCGGTGGAATAGATCGGCGTGCCGTGCGATGCGGCGAAATCCGTGCCGTTGTGCATCCGGCCCCAGCGCGGGCCGAAACCGCTGGTATAGCGGAAGGCCGACCTGACCGGCAGCGCGAACGGCGTCTTCTGCAGCGCGATCCGGTACAGGTTCATCCGGTCGAGCTTTTGCAGGATGCCGTTGGCGCGCAGGCTGTCGGCGTCGGGCTCTTGCCCCTTGGTCGAGAACCTGAGCGGCGTCAGCGGCCCGCCCTGGCCGGAATAGCCGCGCCGCACGGTATCCAGGATCGAATCCGCCGACAGGCCGGCGGCCGAGAACATCTTGTCCAGCGGCTCGAGCGAGACGCTGACCGCGTCCTCGAGCTGGGTGAAGATGGTGTTGTTGCGCTCTTCCAGCAGGCGGCGTTCGTGGACCAGTTCGTCCACCGCCAGCCGTGCCTCGGCGGCGATCGCCGCCATGTTGTCGCGCTCTTCCGCCGCGCCGTGCAGCGCCGCGGTCAGATAGTCGAGCGTCGCCGCGGCGTCGCCGGATGCCAGCGCCTCGGTCTCGCGGCCCGCATCCTGGCCGGACCGCGCGAGATCCAGCTCGCCGCGGGCCGAGTCGCGGTCCTTCATCGTGCGGCGCAGCGTCGCCTGGATCACCTCGATCCCGGTTTCCAGCTCGCGGCGCCGGTCCTCCGAGGCCAGCAAGGCCGACTGCATCACCGAAATCTGTTCCAGCGCGGCGTTGAACCGGCCCTGGGCATCGCGCGCCTCGGCCGCGCGCTGGTCGCGCTCCTGGCTCAGCGAGTTCAGCCGGTTCTCGTAGAGCCGCTGCTCGCGCTCGGCCTGCTCGCGCAGGCTGCCGGAGCCGATCGAATCCATCAGCAGGATCGCCGTGGCGATGATCGCCCAGCCGACGAAGGCCGCGCTGCCGGTCCAGGCCAGCGCCTGCGTGCCGGAAGAAAGCCGAATGAATTTGGTGTCGCTGTCCGAGCGCAGAAAGACCCGCTGCTCGGGAAAGGCACGTTCCAGATGAACGTGTATCCAATGGATAAGCCGTGAGGTCACCCGACCTGCCCCCGTTTCCCCGTCCCTTTTTCGCTGGCCCGTCCCCAACCGGCCGCGCTCGGGGGTGCTTAGCGGGCGCATGCCTTTGCTGCAAGGATTTTAGGCAACTCCCCGGAAAATCAGCCCGAATCCGATTGACATTGGCAAGTTTCCGCCGATCGGCGGACCCGGTACGCGCAACCGGCCGCCGCGACGCGTGCCGCCTGCGCGGTCACAGCGCGCGGGCGGCGTCCAGCACCTCGGCGACATGGCCGGGCACCTTCACCCGGCGCCACACCTGCGCGATCGCCCCGGTCCCGTCGATCAGGAAGGTCGCGCGCTCTATCCCCATGAATTTCTTGCCATACATGCTTTTCTCGACCCAGGTGCCATAGCGCTCGCAGACCTCGCCACCGGCATCCGACAGAAGCGTCACGCCCAGGTCGTACTTGTCGCGGAACCGGTCGTGGCGCGCGACGCTGTCCTTCGAGACGCCCAGCACCTCGGCCCCCGCGGCGCGGAACGCCGCCAGGTGTTCGCTGAAGTCCTGCGCCTCCAGCGTGCAGCCCGACGTGTCGTCTTTGGGGTAGAAATACAGTACCACGGCCTTCGGCCGCAGCGCCGACAGCGTAACGTCGCCGCCGCCGTCGCGGGGCAGGGTGAAATCGGGGGCGGTCTGTCCGGTCTCGGGCATGTGCTATTCTGGTCCTTGATGGTAATGACGGCTGTCGTTCTAGGGCGCGGCGCGCGAAGATAAAGAGGCAATACGCCGGACCGCGACGAGAGGCCGCCGCGGGGGACGCTTTCGGAGAGACGGATGGCCCAGGCGAAACCGGAGCAAGAGCAGCAGGCGGCGCCGAAACGGCGCCGGCGCCGGCGGTCGCGCGGCGGGCTGATGCTGGTGATCAGCGTCGCCGTGCTGGTGGTCGGGCTGCCGGTGCTGATCGTGTCGCTGACCGGGGCGACGCTGCGCGCGCCGGGCTGGCTGTCCGAGCGAATCGAGACCCGCCTGAACGAGGCAATGGGGACCGGGCGGATCACGCTCGACAATGTCGATCTGGTTCTGGAACGCTCGATCCGTCCGCGGGTGCGGCTGCGCAATCTCGGCATATTCGACGACAGCGGCGCCGAGATCGCGCGGCTGAACGAGGTGCGCGCGCGGCTCGACACCCGCAAGCTGCTGCAGGGCGCGCCGTCGATGACCGCGGTGCGCCTGTCGGGGGCGCAGATCACCGTCCGGCGCGGCGCCGACGGCACCTTCGCATTGTCGCTCGGCACCGGCGCGGGCACCAGCGGCACGCTCGCCGGCGTGCTCGACGGCCTCGACCGGGTCTTCGCCACGGAACCGCTGTCCGGGCTCGACCGGATCGCCGCCGACCAGCTGACGATCACGCTGGAGGACGGGCGCTCGGGCCGCATCTGGCAGGTCACCGAGGGCCGGATCGAGCTGAACCAGAGCGCCGGCAGCCTGGATCTGACCGTCGCCGCGGATGTGTTCAACGGCACCGAGGAGCTGGCGACCACCGTGATCGGCTTCCGCACGGAAAAGGGCTCGGCCAAGGCCACGCTGACCGCAACCTTCGAGAACGCCGCCGCCGCGGATATCGCCGCGCAGTCGCCGGCGCTGGCGTTCCTTGCGGTGCTCGACGCGCCGATTTCCGGTGCGCTGCGCGCCAGCATCGACGCCGAGGGGGTGATCGACGGCTTTGCCGGCACGCTCGAGGTCGGCGCCGGCGCGGTGCGGCCCACCGAGGACACGCCGCCGATCGCCTTTCAGCGCGGCCAGGCCTATGTCGAGTACCAGCCCGAGACCCAGACGCTGGCCTTCAACCGGCTGTCGGTCCAGACCGAGGCGGGGCGGGTGACCGCCGAGGGCCGCGCGCTGCTGGACGATTTCCGCGCCGGCTGGCCCGAGACGCTGGTCGGCCAGTTCCAGCTTTCCGACGCCAGCCTGCAGCCCCAGGGCGTTTTCGCCGAGCCGATGCGGTTCCCGCGCGGCGCCATCGACTTCCGGCTGCGGCTGGACCCCTTCACCCTGGATATCGGCCAGGTCGCGCTGCTGGACGAGGACCGGAGGTTCCGCGGCAAGGGCCGGATCCGCGCCACCGAGTCGGGCTGGCACGCCGCGCTCGATCTCGGCCTGAACACGATCACGCTCGACCGGCTGGCGGCGCTCTGGCCGGTGGCGGTGGCGCCGGGCGCGCGCGACTGGCTGCAGCGCAACGTGCTCGGCGGCGCGATCTCGGACCTTGCCGGCGCGTTCCGCTTCCGCACCGGCGCGCCGCCGCAGATATCGCTGAGCTTCGTCTATTCGGACGCGACGGTGCGGGTGATCCGCACGCTGCCGCACGTGACCGGCGGCGCCGGCTATGCCAGCCTGACCGGCAAGACCTTTACCCTGGTCGTCGAAGAGGGCACCGTGGAACCGCCCCAGGGCGCCGCGATCGACGTGGCGGGCTCGGTCTTCCGCATCCCCGACGTCACCCGCACGCCCGGCGTGGCCGACATCACGCTGGCCACCGACAGCACGATCACCGCCGCGCTGTCGCTTCTGGACCTGCCGCCCTTCGAGTTGATGACCAGGGCCGAACTGCCCGTCGATCTGGCCACGGGGCGCGCGGTGACGCGCACCTCGATCGGGTTCGAGCTGCTGCGCGAAGTGCTGATCGAGGACGTGAGCTATGCGGTCGAGGGCCGGCTGCTGGACATGCATTCCGACTGGCTGGTCAAGGGCAGGCCGGTCGAGGCCGCGGCGCTGGACGTGGTCGCCAGCCCGCAGGGCATCGAGATCGGCGGCGAGGGCCGGCTCGGCCGGGTCCCGGTGAACGTGCGCTGGACCCAGGCCTTCGGGCCGGAAAACGCCGGCCGGTCGCGCCTGGATGGCACGGTCGAGCTTGGCCAGGCGCTGCTGGACGAGTTCGGCATCGCGTTGCCGCAGGGGTCGGTCAGCGGCGGCGGCCTGGCCGATATCGCCGTCGACCTGGTCAAGGGCGAGGCGCCGGCGTTCACGCTGCGGTCCGACCTGAACCGGGTCGGGCTGCGTCTTGCCGCGCTCGACTGGTCAAAGCCGCGCAACGCGACCGGAACGCTGGAAATCGCCGGCCGGCTGGGGCCGAAACCCGCCATCGACCGGCTGATCCTGCAGGCGCCCGGGCTGTCGGCCAGCGGCGTCGTCGATCTGCGTGACGACGGCGGGCTGGCCACGGCCCAGTTCGACCGGGTGCGGGTCGGCGACTGGCTGGACGGGCCGGTGACGCTGCGCGGCCGCGCGCCGGGACAATCCCCCGCGGTCGCGGTCAATGGCGGGCGCATCGATCTGCGCCGCGCCAGCCTCGGCGGCAGCGCCGAAGACGGCGTCGACGGCGGCAGCCAGTCCGGGCCGCTGTCGCTGACGCTCGACCGGCTGACGGTGACCGAGGGCATTTCGCTCACCCGGTTCCGCGGCGAGTTTCGCGCCGGCGCCGGGCTGAGCGGCCGCTTCGCCGGGCGGGTCAACGACGGCGCGGTGATCGACGGCACCGTGGTGCCGACGCCGGCGGGCGCGGCGATCCGCCTGCTGAGCGAGGACGCGGGCGCGGCCCTGGCCGATGCCGGCGTCCTGCGCAACGCGCGCGGCGGCACGCTGGACCTGACGCTGAACCCGGCCGGTTCCACCGGGGTCTATAACGGCCGCCTGCGCATCCAGAACACGCGGATGATCCGCAATTCCGTGCTGACCGAACTGATCTCGGCGATCAGCATCGTCGGCCTGCTGGACCAGCTCAACTCGGGCGGGATCACGCTGACCGACGTCGAGGCCGATTTCCAGCTTTCGCCGCAACGCCTGGTGCTTCTCGGCTCCAGCGCGGTCGGCCCGTCGCTCGGCATCTCGCTCGACGGCGTCTACGACCTCGCGGGCGACCGGCTGGATCTGCAGGGCGTGGTCTCGCCGGTCTATTTCCTGAACGGGATCGGGCAGATCTTCTCGCGCGGGCGCGATGGGCTGTTCGGCTTCAACTTCCGCATGACCGGGGCGGCGAAAGAGCCGCGCGTCAGCGTCAACCCGCTGTCGATCCTGACCCCCGGCGCGTTCCGCGAAATCTTCCGCCGGGCGCCGCCGCAGCCGATCGCCCGGCAATGAGCGCGCTGCGGTTTCCTTCGCCCGGGCGCATGCTGTAGACCGCGCCCCATGAAGCTGTCCGATTTCGACTTCGACCTGCCCGAGCACCTGATCGCGACGCGGCCCGCGCGGCCGCGGTCCTCGGCGCGGCTGCTGGTGGCGGGGCCGTCCTCGACCATCGACGCACATGTGCGCGACCTGCCGGCCTATCTTCTGCCCGGCGACCGGCTGATCCTGAACGACACCCGCGTGATCCCGGCGCGGCTGACCGGCACCCGGCGCCGCGACACCGCCGACGGCCCGGCCGAGGCGAAGATCGAGGCGACGCTGCTGGAGCCCACGCCCGAGGGCCACTGGCGCGCGCTGGTCAAGCCCCTGCGCAAGCTGAAAGCGGGCGAGGCGGTGCGGTTCTCCGACCGGCTGTCGGCGCGCCTGGTGGCCCGCGACGGCGACACCGCCACGCTGGCCTTCGACCTCGAGGGCGAGGCGTTCGACGCGGCGCTGGCCGAGGCGGGCGCGATGCCGCTGCCGCCCTACATCGCCGCACGCCGTGCCGCCGACGAGGCCGACAAGACCGATTATCAGGCAATCTGGGCCGCCCGCCCGGGCGCGGTCGCCGCGCCCACCGCCTCGTTGCACTTCGACCCGGCCCTGCTCGACGCATTGCGCGACCACGGCGTCGACATGACCCACATCACGCTGCACGTCGGCGCCGGG
>JBFKQC010000116.1:0-6933 GCA_041627895.1 Rhodobacter sp. | reverse complement strand
GCGCGTCGCGGTGTGCGCGGGGGCGCTGCCCCCTCGCGCTCCCCCGGGGCATTTTCCCCAAGGTGAAGCAGCAGGGCAAGGAATGCTTTTCCCGCGCGCGTTCGCCAGCCCCGTCATTTGCCGGGTTAACAGGGCGCGGGCGCATCGCTAACATCCCGTCCATGAGCGTCGAGGGCGATCTTCTGCACGTCGTGACGGCCGACGACATCTCGCCCCGGCGCGAGGCGGTCGGGCGTTGGCTGGTCTGGGGCTCGGCCGCGGTAATGGCCGCGACCTTCGTCGTGCTGGGCCTGGCCGAGGCCGGTCGGCTCGACCTCGGCATCGCGACCTGGCGGCCGGCGCTTTACGCCTATCTCCTTTGGGCGACGTGCCTCTGCATCGCGCAGGTGGTGCGGCGCGGCGAGCAGGGCAAGCGGGTGCTCTTCGTTCTGCCGGCGGCACTGTTCGTCGTGGCGATGGTGATCTTTCCGCTGATCTTCGCGCTTGGCATCGCGTTCTCGAACTGGAACCTGTCCAGTCCGGACGGCCGGCAGTTCAACGGCCTCGACAACGTGCGCCAGATGTGGGCCGACCCGTTCTACTGGAACGCGCTCAGGAACATGGTCTACTACACGGCCGCGATCCTGGTGGAATACGCCATCGCCTTCGGCCTCGCGCTGATCCTCGCCAGCGAGATCCGGGCGCGAAAGCTTTTCCGGGTGGCGTTCCTGATGCCGCTGATGCTGTCGCCCGTCGCCGTGTCGTGGATGGTCGGCAAGTCGATGATGGAAATCCGCTTCGGCCCGCTGGCGCGGCTGGCGCGCTGGCTCGGCTGGGAGAATCCCAGCTTCTTCGGCTCGCCCGAAGTCGCGCGGGCGACGATCATGATCATGGACGCCTGGACCTTCATTCCGTTCATGATGATCATGCTCCTGGCCGGGCTGCAGGCGATCCCGCGCGAGCTGAACGAGGCCGCCGAGGTCGACGGCGCCGGCAAGTGGCGCAGCTTCTGGGAGGTGACGTTTCCGCTGATGCTGCCGGTCAGCATCACCGCGATCCTGATCCGCATCATCTTCAAGCTGAAGCTCGCCGACATCATCATCAACGTCACCTCGGGCGGCCCGGGCGGCGCGACCGACAGCGTCACCAGCTTCATCTTCCGCGAGTACCGCGACCGGTCGAACGTGGGCTACGGCACGCTGCTGGCGATCGTTTACCTGGTGCTGATCGTCATCGCGATCACGGTATTCATGAAGCTCGTCGACCGCTGGATGAACCCGAGGTACTGAGATGGCCGAGGCGACAGCGACGCAGATATTCTACGATCACGAGACCGACCTGGCCCACAAGGCGCGCTGGTTCACCGGGCGGCTGGTGATCTACGGCATCCTGATCTTCTGGACATTGGTCTGCCTGTTCCCGATCTACTGGACGATCACCACGTCCTTCAAGATCGCGCCGGACGTCATGCAGGGCAACATGATCCCCTGGGTGGACTACACGCCGCAATGGCGCGGCTGGAAATCGCTGGGCCTTTCGCCCGACACGATCGGGCTGGAATCGACGGTGCGCGAAGAGTTCCTGAAGCGCTTCACCAATTCGGCGATCACCGCGGTTTCGGCGTCGCTGCTGGCAGTCGTGCTGGGGTCGATGGCGGCCTACGGGCTTTCGCGCTTTCGCTACCGGTTCGGTTTCATGCGCAACCCGGACATCTCGTTCTTCTTTCTCAGCCAGCTGATCCTGCCGCCGGTGGTACTCGCGCTGCCATTCCTGGTGCTCTACAAGGAGCTGGCGCTGCTGGACACGAGGATCGGCCTGATCCTGCTATATACCCTGACCGTCCTGCCGATCGTGATCTGGATCATGCAGGACCAGTTCCGCTCGATCCCGGTGGAACTGGAAGAGGCGGCACTGGTGGACGGGCTGTCGATCTGGGGGGCGTTCCTGACCATCGTCCTGCCGATCGCGCTGCCGGGCATGGTGGCGGCCTTCATCCTGTCGCTGGTGCTGACCTGGAACGAGTATTTCTTTGCCGCGCTCCTGACCTCGACCGATGCCAAGACGCTTCCGGTGATGGTGGCCAGCCAGACCGGCAGCCAGGGGATCAACTGGTGGTCGATGGCGGCGCTCAGCGCCTCGGCGATCCTGCCGCTGATCGTCATCGGCATCGTGCTGGAGCGCTACATCATCAAGGGCATGGCCTCGGGGGCGGTGAAGTAGGTTCGACGCCTTCGGCGCCGACCCGCCGGGGGTTCCACCCCCGGACCCCCGGAGACTCGGCGCGAAGATGACGGCGCATCGGGGTCGATTTGCGTCCTTCAGCTTAAGTGGTCAATTGACAACTTATGCCCGGCCATGGTCTGATCTTTCCGGTTGGCACCGGATTGGGAGGCTGGAATGCGACGCGTTCGTTTCGGAATGGTTGTGCTGGCGCTTGCGGCGACGGCGGTTGCGGCGGGGACCGAGAAGGTGGCTTTCCCCGAAGGCTATGCCACGGATTTCATGCGCTATGCGGTGGTCGACCGGACCGACCGCAAGATCGCGCGGTTCATGTACATCTCGCCCGCCGCTTGGGATGCGGCCGCGGCCGGCGCGCCGCTGCCCGACGGCACGGTGATCGTGATGGAGGACCACAAGGTGCGGATGGCCGGCGAGGATGCAATGGTGACGGACAGCCGTGGCGGGCTGATCCCGACCGACGAGGTGACCAACCTCTTCGTGATGGAGAAGCGCACCGGCTGGGGCACGGAATACGACGAGGCCAAGCGCAACGGCGAATGGGAATACGCCTGGTTCAAACCCGACGGCACGCGCAGCGACCGCACGATGGACGGCTGTTTCGAATGCCACAAGGCGCAGGAGGCCGAGGATTTCACCTTCACCGCATTCGCCGAGGTCGCGGCGCAGAAGTAGCGCGGCGCTTGCGCGCGGCCCGTGCTGCGGGTGATAGTCGGCGGCATGTCCGATGCCGCCCCCGCCCCGAAACGCCGCCGCCTGCCGGCGGCGGAACGCTCGGCGCTGCTGGTCGCAAAGGCGGCAGAGGTCTTTGCCGAGCAGGGATTTACGATCCCGACCCGCGACATCGCGCAGGCCTGCGGCGTGACGCAGGCGCTGCTTTACAAGTACTTCGGCTCGAAGGACGCGCTGATCGAGGCGGTGCTCGAGGCGCGCTTCCTGTCAGAACGGGGCGCGCCGGACACGGGGCCGCTGGCCACCGACGCACCGCTCGCCGAGCGGATCGCCGACTTCTATCTCGGCTTTCTCGCGGCGGGGTCCGAAACCAACCTGCGGCTGTTCCTGCGCGCGGCGCTCGACGGGCTCGACCTGCCGGCGCGCTACGGCGCGCGGCTGGACGCGCGCATCCTGAAACCGGTGATCGACACGGTGAAGCGGGCGCATGGGCTGACCGTGGCCGACCGCGCGCTGACCCGGGGCGAGCGCGAGATCGCGATGATGCTGCACGGCTGCGCGGTCTTCCTGATGATCCGGCGGGTGATCTACCGCACGCCGTTCCCGCGGGGCTACGCGCCGGAGTTGCGCCGTCATGTCCGGGTCTGGCTGGCCGGCGCGCCGGCGGAACTGGCACGCGAGCGCTGAGGCCCGGCGCCGGCCGCGTATCGCCAGGCCCCTTGATCGGGTGCCCCCGCCCCGCAATAATCGTCTGCGCGCAACTCAGCGTGTTATCAAAGGATCAGGCCTATGCGCCGTACTCTACTTGCCCTTGCCGCCCTTGCCGCCGCGACACCCGCGCTGGCGGATTCCGTCACCGACACCGTGCTGGCCTTCGACCGCAAGGCGCAGATCATCGTGCTGAAGGACAAGACCGTGTTCACCCTCGCCGAGGGCGATGCCGAGGCGCCCGAGGGCCTGAAGGCGGGCGACATAGTGACGATCACCTACGAATCGCTCGGCGAGGATGGCTATGGCGTGATCGAAACGATCGAGGTTTCCGGCTGAGGCAAGTTGATCCTTGGCGGAAACGCCCGGCAAATGGGACAGAGCGCATTCCGTGAATAAAGGATCGCGGAATGTGCCGTGGCGTCACTCGATATTGGTATGCCGGGCGCGCATGGTCTCGGGGCTCTCGCCCAGGATCTGCATGAGCCGGCGCACCATGACCTCGAACAGCACAAACAGCGCGCCCTCATAGAGCGAGCCCATGGGCAGCGCCGAGGCCGGCGCGGCCCGGTCGCTTGCCATCGTCTGCGCCGGGATCGCCAGCACCTGGTCGGCAAGGGCGGCCGAGGGCGTGCCGGGCTCGGCGGTCAGGAACAGCACCTCCGCGCCCGCCTCCGCCGCGCGGCGCATCAGAGCGGTGACGCTCGCCAGGTCTCCGGGCCCGGCAGAGCACAGGAACAGATCGCCCTTGCCCAGGGGCGGGGCGGCCATGTCGCCCTGCACGCTGACCGGACGGCCGAGGTGGTGCAGCCGCATGGCGAAGCCCCTGAGTTGCAGCGCCTCGCGGCCGCAGCCGAAAAGCATGACGTGCCGCGCGGCGGCGATGCGCTGACATGCCGCCTCGACGCCCGCGTCGTCGAGCACCTCGGCGACGGCGGCGATCTCGTTGCAAGCGGAACGGAACGCGTCTTTCATAGCTCTGCCGCGATGTCCCTGGTCTGTTCGTAGAGCCGCCGGAACAGCCGATACTGCCGTTCGTAGGCCGGGTTCGGTGCGGCGGCGACCGTTTCGGCCACCGGATTCCATCTGCGGATGTCGTCCGGCCCGGCGGCGCCGATGGCGAGAGCGGCCAGAAACGCGTCGCCGAAACTCGCGCCGGTGGTCTTTTCGCAGACGATCTGATCGAGGCCGGATATGTCCGACGTCGCCCGAAGCCAAAGCCGGTTCTTCGTGCCGCCGCCCACCGCCAGCAGGCGTGTCGGGCGCTGGCCGGCCTCGGCATAGGTCTCGATCACGTGGTTGGTGCCAAACGCGATGCCCTCGATCAGCGCGCGGTAAAGATCGCCGCGGCCATGCGTCAGGTTCAGCCCGAAGACCGCGCCCTTGGCATCCGGGTCGTGGATCGGCGTGCGCTCGCCCGAGAAATACGGCAACAGAAGCAGCCCGTTGGCGCCGGGCGGGCTGGCTTCGGCCTCGGCGGCAAGCGCGGCGAATGCGCCGTCTTTCGGCAGATCCCGGGCGAAATTGTCGCGAAACCAGTGCGTCAGCGTGCCCGAGGTGGCGAGGCCGGCCATGCTGGCATGGCTGCCCTCGAACAGCCAGGGCGCGTACCAGAGCCGCCGGTCGCGGACCCGCGCATCGGTGAGCGTGATGATGAAGATCGTCGAGCCGTACATCATCATCATGTCGCCGGTTCCGCGGACGCCCACGCTGACCGCCTCGGCCGCCGCGTCGATGGTGCCGCAGGTCACCGGCGTGCCCGCGGCGAGCCCGGTCTCGGCGGCAGCCTCGGCCGTGACGTGCCCCGCGATGTCAGTTGACCAGAGAAGCCGCGGCAGTTTTCCGAGCGGCAGGATGTCGGGCGCCAGCTCGTCGGTCCAGTCCAGCCGGTCGACATCGTAGAGCGGCGCGAAATTGGCGGCCGTGTAATGGTCGATGACGTATTCGCCGGTCAGCTTCCAGGTCAGGTAAGTGGTCGAGGTCAGAACCTTCGCGGTCTTCCCGTAGACCTCGGGTCGCTCCTGCTTCAGCCACAGGATCTTGGGTCCCACCGCCTGGCTGGTCAGCGCGTTGCCGCAGCGCCCGAGGATCGTGGCCTCGCCGATCCGTGCGTTCAGGTCCTCGATCTGGGCGCTCGCGCGGGTGTCGACGCCGTAAAGAACGCCGTTCATCAGCGGCCGGCCGCCGGCGTCGACAGGCAGCATGCAGGGGCCGATGGCGGATGCCGCGACGCACCCGATCTCGGCCGGGTCGATCCGGGTTTCGGACAGCAGCTTTCGCGTGATTGCCACGAAATCGCCCCACCAGTCCTCGTCGGCACGGTGCTCGGCCCAGCCCGGCCGCGGCACGATCATCTCGTGCGGGGCGGTGGCCATCGCGGCCACGTTGCCCTGGCGGTCGACCAGGACGCCCTTGGATTCAAAGGTTCCGATGTCGATGCCGATGGTGTAGCTCATCGCAGCCGCCCGTCCGTGTGCAACGCCGCTGCGGGTCCCGGGGTATCACGCACCGCGCCGCTCATGGGTCGCGCGAAAGCTCGAAATCCGGGGCGATCCGCGCCAATGCGGCCAGGATCAGCCGGGTCAGCCCCTCGAGGTCGCGCAGGTCGCAGACTTCGCGGCTGGAATGCGAATAGCGCATCGGAAATCCGACATCGACGCTGGCGACGCCTTCGCCGACAAGCTGCACATAGGACAGATCGGTCAGCACCCCGGTCTGCGCGCTGCGCTGCAATGCAATGCCCTCGGTCTCTGCCGCATCCTCGAAAAGCCGCACCATCGCCGGGTGCGGGATCACGCCGTTCAGCGTGCCGCGACCGTGGAAGCTGTACAGCGATATCCCCGGCCCCTCACCCAGCCGCATCTCGCCGCGGTGGCCCATGTCGGGCGTGTCGGTGGCCAGCATCAGGTCGACTTGGATCGCGATCTCGGGGCGCAGCGCCTGCGCCGCGACCACGGCGCCGCGCAGGTTGAATTCCTCCTGCACCGACCAGACCAGGTGCACCGGCGGGCCACCCTCGCGCCCGGCAAGCGCGCGCGCCGCCTCGATCAGCACCGCACAGCCGGCGCGGTCGTCGATCGCAGGCCCGGTCAGGCGATGCTCGGACAGGGCGGACGAGCCCGGCGCATAGACCACCGGCGTACCGATGCGGATGCCCGCGGCCTCGGCCTCGGCCGCCGAGGCCAGCCCGGCGTCGACGTAAAGATCCGCATAAGGCACCACCCGGTACTTCTCGTCCGGCGTCGTGGCGTGGTGGCTCTTGTTGGCGATGATGCCAAGGCGGTCGCGGCCCTCGCCGAGGCAGATCATCATTTCCTGGCTGGCCAGCGCCCGTTC
>JBFKQC010000115.1:0-6968 GCA_041627895.1 Rhodobacter sp. | reverse complement strand
GACTTCATCCAGAAGGGTGAGTACATCATGGACGGCAACCCGGCCCCGCACGACATCCTGTCGATCATGGGGATCGAGGCGCTGGCGGACTACATGATCGACGAGGTGCAGGACGTCTATCGCCTGCAGGGCGTGAAGATCAACGACAAGCACATCGAGGTCATCGTCCGGCAGATGCTGCAGAAGTGGGAAATCCTCGACAGCGGCGACACCACGCTGCTGAAGGGCGAGCATGTCGACAAGTCCGAGTTCGACGAGGCCAACGAAAAGGCCGTCGCCAAGGGCGGCAACCCCGCCCAGGGCGAGCCGATCCTTCTGGGCATCACCAAGGCCAGCCTGCAGACCCGCAGCTTCATCTCGGCCGCGTCGTTCCAGGAGACCACGCGCGTGCTGACCGAGGCGGCGGTGCAGGGCAAGAAGGACAAGCTGGTCGGGCTGAAGGAAAACGTCATCGTCGGCCGGCTGATCCCGGCGGGCACCGGCGGTGCGACGCAGCGGGTGCGCCGGATCGCGCAGGAGCGCGACGCCAAGGTGATCGAGGCCGCGCGCGCCGAGGCCGAGGCCGCCGCCGCGCTGGCGGCGCCGGTCGAGGACTTCATGTCCGACGACGGCTTCGACAGCGGCCTTGTGGACACGCCGGAAAGCCGCGACATGTAGGCCCCGGCCCGAGCCGCGACAGGAAGACGCCCCGGCGAACCGACGCCGGGGCGTTTTCTGTTGCGCCGCCGGGTCGGCGGCGGGATGGTCCGGGAAACGGCAACGGGGGAGTGAAACGCGCGCGATGGGCGGCAGGGCGCTCAGCATGGCCTGCCTGCTGGTGGCGACGATGTCGGGCATGTCGCTGTGGTTCATGGCCGCCGCGGTGCTGCCCGACATGGCCGCCGAGGCCGGCGTGACCGAGGCCGACCTGGCCTGGCTGTCCAGCGTCGTGCCGGCGGGCTTCGGCCTCGGCGCGATGGGCTTTGCGCTGCTCGGCATTCCCGACAGGTTCGATCCGCGCCGGGTCTTCGCGGCCTGCGCGGCGGGCGTCGCGGTGCTGAACGCGGCGCTGCTTTGGGTGCCGATCGGCGGCGCGGCGGCGATTGCGCTGCGCTTTGCCACCGGCGCGCTGATGGCCGGGACCTGGCCGGTGTCGATGAAGATCGCCGTGGGCTGGAGCGTCGAGAAACGCGGTTTGCTGATGGGCACGCTGGTCGGCGCGCTGGTGGTCGGTCAGGCGGCACCCTATCTGCTGGCCTGGTTCGGCGGCACCGACTGGCGGCTGGCGCTGACGCTGGGATCGGTGCTGTCCGCGGCCGGCGGCGTGGTGATCCTTCTGACCGGGCTCGGCCCGCACCACGTTCGCGCGGCGGCGTTCCGGACCCGCGCCATCGCGCTGGCCTGGACCGACTGGCGCATCCGCGCGGCGATCCTGGGCTATCTCGGGCACATGTGGGAGTTCATCGCCTTCTGGGCCTGGGTCGGCACCGCGACGGCGGTGTCCTATTCGGCGAGCATGGGCGCCGAGGACGCGTCGAGCCTCGGCAAGCTGACCGCCTTTCTCTGCATTCTCGCCGCCGCGCCGGTCTGCGTCTGGAGCGGGCGGATCGCCGACCGGATCGGC
The DNA here is from genome assembly GCA_041627895.1 of Rhodobacter sp. Classification (GTDB taxonomy): domain Bacteria; phylum Pseudomonadota; class Alphaproteobacteria; order Rhodobacterales; family Rhodobacteraceae; genus JBFKQC01. The sequence continues at coordinate 5,365 of JBFKQC010000115.1, read as the reverse complement.
AAGGCCCGGGTCGCCGCCACCGCGCTGGCGGTCAGCGGTTCGGCGGCGGTGCTGACGGCGCTGAGCTTTGGCGGGCCGGTCTGGCTGACCTTCGCGCTGGTGATCGTGTGGGGCGCGGCGGTGGTGCCGGATTCGCCGCAATTCTCGGCCCTGGTCGCCGATTTCGCGCCGCCGGAACTGACCGGCAGCCTTCTGACCTTCCAGGCCTCGCTGGGGTTTTTGATGACGACGCTGACGGTGCAGGCCGCGCCGGTCGTGGCCGGGGCGCTGGGCTGGCCGGCGCTGCTGGCGATCCTGGCGCTGGGTCCGGTCGCCGGGCTGCTGGGCTTTCGCCCGGTGCTGGCGCTGGCTGGGCGCCGGGACTGAATTGCGGCAGCCGCCGATCTGCGCCAGACTGCGCCGCAATGCTGCGGACGGGCGGGGCAGCGGACAGGCGGGGCAGGGCATGGCATTCCGGAACCAGGTGATCGGGCTCGTGCGGTTTTCCTATCCGGCGCTCTCGGGCTTCGGGAAGACGCCGCAGGGCCTGACCGAGACCGAGGCCTTCCTCTACGACCCCGCGCGGCTGGAACGGCGGTTTCACCTGTTCGAGCGGCTCTGCCTGCCATCGCTGCTGAACCAGAGCGACCCGGATTTCACCGTCGTCTTCCTGGTCGGCACGCTGTTTCCCGACGACTGGACCGCGCGGCTGGAACGCCTGATCGCGCCGCTGGCCGATGCCAGGATCGCCCGCGTCCGGCAGATGGACAACTACCCGGCCACCAAGGAAGGCTTCGGCATCGTCGACAAGGGCGCGTTCAGCCACCGGACGACCTTCCGCCTGGACGACGACGACGCGCTGTCGGTCCGTTACGTACAGCGGCTGAAGGACCGGGCGCGCCACCTGTACCGCGCCGGCCGGCCCGACCGCGGCTTCGCCATCGCCTTCAGCCGCGGGCTCTACCTGGAGACCGCCGCGGGCGGCAACCGCGTCTTCGACGTGACAGAGCGCCTGCCGCTGGGGCTCGGGCTGTCGCTGACCCTGCCGGTCGAGCGGCCCGGAAACGTCTATCTGCATCACCACCGGCAGATCGGTCAGGACCGCGATCTCTGGCAGGAATGTTCCGGCGTCAACTTCATCCGCTCGGTGCATCCCGACAACGATGCGGGTCTGAACGTGAACGGTGCGCGCGACCGGATGGACCGAGACCAGATCAGGGCGGTTCTGGCCCGCGATTTCGCGACGGATTTCGACGCCCTGATGGCGATCTGACCGCGATTGCGCCGAAACCCGCCGGCTGATACCGGCGGTTCATGGTGATACCAAGCGACAACGTGCGCGGCGCGGCGCTGATGATGGGCTCGATGGCGGCGTTCACGCTGAACGATGCCTGCATGAAGGCGCTCAGCGACGAGTTGCCGCTGTTCCAGGCGGTGTTTCTGCGCGGGGTGGGCACGACCGTCTGCATGGTCCTGCTGGCGCTGGCGACGGGCGGGCTGCGCCTTGACCTGTCGCGGCGCGACTGGACGATCGTCGGGCTTAGGAACCTAACCGAGATCGGGGCGGCGTATTTCTTCATCTCGGCGATCTTCAACATGCCGATCGCCAACGCCACGGCGATCCTGCAGGTGCTGCCGCTGACCGTCACGCTCGCCGGGGCGCTGTTTCTCGGCGAGGCGGTGGGCTGGCGCCGGCTGTCGGCGATCATGATCGGGTTTCTCGGGGTGATGCTGATCGTGCGGCCGGGGTTCGCGGGGTTCAACGTCTATTCGGTCTATGCGCTGGCGACCGTGGTGCTGGTGACGGCGCGAGACATCCTGGCGCGCAAGCTGTCGCGCGCGGTGCCGTCGATGACGGTGGCGCTGCTGAACGCGGCATCGGTGACGGCGGTCTTCGGCCTCGGATCGGCCTTTGTCGACTGGTCGCCCGTGTCGGCGACGGCGGCGATGCAGCTTGGCGCGGCCTCGGTCCTCATCATCGGCGGCTACGTGTTCAGCGTCTCGGCGATGCGCATCGGCGAGATCGCGGTGATCGCGCCGTTCCGCTACACCTCGCTGCTTTGGGCGCTGGTGCTCGGCCTGGTGATCTTCGCGGAATGGCCCGACGCGGCGGCGCTTTCGGGCGGCGCCATCGTCGTCGCAACCGGCATCTACGCCTTCAGCCGCGAGCGCCGGCTCAGGCGCCTCGCGGGGGCCGCGGCAAGGGCCGGCTAGGCGCCGGGTCGCGCTGTTGACAAGGGGTTAGACTCACCCTATACGGCGCGCACTCGGGCGGAGGGGTTCGCCTGTGTCAGAACCGTAGTGGTCACGATCCGGGCCGACTGGCCCTGATCCTCTGGAATTCCACCGCGTCGTTCCCGCGAACGAGGGGACGCATGCGGTCTTTTGCGTGGCACGACGGCCGCGCAGGGGCGTTTCGCGGACGCGCGGGATGCACGACCAAGAACCGGGGCGCGCGCCCCAAGGACATAGATGTGTTGCAACACGGGGTTAGAGAACCGGAATGCCAACGATCCAGCAGCTGATCCGCAAGCCGCGGCAGCCGAAAGTGAAACGCTCGAAGTCGCTGCACCTCGAGAGCTGCCCGCAGAAGCGCGGCGTGTGTACCCGTGTCTACACCACCACGCCGAAGAAACCGAACTCGGCCATGCGGAAGGTCGCCAAGGTGCGGCTGACCAACGGCTTCGAGGTGATCAGCTATATCCCGGGCGAAAGCCACAACCTGCAGGAGCACTCGGTCGTGCTGATCCGGGGCGGCCGGGTCAAGGACCTTCCCGGCGTGCGCTATCACATCCTGCGCGGCGTGCTGGACACCCAGGGTGTGAAGGACCGCAAGCAGCGCCGTTCGAAATACGGCGCCAAGCGCCCGAAGTAAGGAGAGACAAGGATGTCCCGCCGTCACCGCGCCGAAAAACGCGAAGTCCTGCCCGACGCCAAGTATGGCGACGTGGTGCTGACGAAGTTCATGAACAACCTGATGATCGACGGCAAGAAGTCGGTCGCCGAAAGCATCGTCTACCACGCGCTGGACCGTGTGGAGGACAAGCTGAAGAAAGCCCCGGTCGAGGTGTTCCACGAGGCGCTCGACAACATCAAGCCCTCGGTCGAGGTCCGCTCGCGCCGCGTCGGCGGTGCGACCTACCAGGTCCCGGTCGAGGTGCGCCCCGAGCGCCGCGAGGCGCTGGCGATCCGCTGGCTGATCACCGCCAGCCGGAACCGCAACGAGAACACCATGGAAGAGCGCCTGGCGGGCGAGCTGCTGGACGCCGTGAACGGCCGCGGCACCGCGGTGAAGAAGCGCGAAGACACCCACAAGATGGCCGAGGCCAACAAGGCCTTCAGCCATTACCGATGGTAAGATTCTAGAGGCTGAGACGACATGGCACGCGAATATTCTCTCGGGCGGTACCGCAATTTCGGTATCATGGCGCATATCGATGCGGGCAAGACCACCTGCACCGAGCGCATCCTGTACTACACCGGCAAGTCGCACAAGATCGGCGAAGTCCATGACGGCGCCGCGACGATGGACTGGATGGAGCAGGAGCAGGAGCGCGGCATCACCATCACCTCGGCGGCGACCACGACCTTCTGGTTCCGCACCGTTGACGGCAAGAACCCCACCGGCATCTACGGCGACACGCCGGAAGAGGCCCGCTTTCGCTTCAACATCATCGACACGCCGGGACACGTGGATTTCACCATCGAGGTGGAACGTTCGCTTGCCGTGCTCGACGGCGCGGTCTGCGTGCTGGACGCCAACGCGGGCGTCGAGCCCCAGACCGAGACCGTCTGGCGCCAGGCCGATCGCTACAAGGTGCCGCGCATCGTCTTCGTCAACAAGATGGACAAGATCGGCGCCGATTTCGACAACTGCGTGCACATGATCAAGGACCGCACCGGCGCCATCCCGGCGCCGATCCAGTTCCCGATCGGGGCCGAGGACAAGCTGGAAGGCATCGTCGACCTGGTCACCATGAAGGAATGGGTCTGGAAGGGCGAGGACCTGGGTGCCAGCTGGATCGTGCAGGACATCCGCGACGAGCTGAAGGACCAGGCCGAGACCATGCGCGGCGAGCTGATCGAGATCGCCGTCGAGATGGACGACGACGCGATGGAGGCCTACCTCGAGGGCGACGAGCCCGACGAGGCCACCCTGCGCAAGCTGATCCGCAAGGGCACGCTGTCGCTCAGCTTCGTGCCGGTGCTGGCGGGGTCGGCGTTCAAGAACAAGGGCGTGCAGCCCCTGCTGAACGCGGTGATCGACTATCTGCCCGGCCCGCTGGACGTGCCGGCCTACATGGGCTTCCTGCCCGGCGACGAGGAAGAGGTGCGCAACATCGAGCGCACCGCCGACGACGCCCAGCCGCTGTCGGCGCTGGCGTTCAAGATCATGAACGACCCGTTCGTCGGCTCGCTCACCTTCGTGCGGATCTATTCCGGCCAGATGAAGAAGGGCGACCAGATCCTGAACTCGACCAAGGGCAAGAAAGAGCGTGTCGGGCGCATGATGATGATGCACTCGAACAACCGCGAGGAAATCGAAGAGGCGTTTGCGGGCGACATCATCGCGCTGGCGGGGCTGAAGGAGACCACCACCGGCGACACGCTTTGCGACACGCAAAAGCCGGTCGTCTTGGAAACCATGACCTTCCCCGATCCGGTGATCGAGATCGCGGTCGAGCCCAAGACCAAGGCCGACCAGGAGAAGATGAGCCAGGGCCTGGCGCGGCTTGCCGCCGAGGACCCGTCGTTCCGGGTCGAGACCGACCTGGAATCGGGCCAGACGATCATGAAGGGCATGGGCGAGTTGCACCTCGACATCCTGGTCGACCGCCTGAAGCGCGAGTTCAAGGTCGAGGCCAATATCGGCGCGCCGCAGGTGGCCTACCGCGAGACGATCTCGAAAGCGGTGGAACACGCCTACACGCACAAGAAGCAGACCGGCGGCTCCGGCCAGTTCGCCGAGGTCAAGATGGTTATCGAGCCGACCGAGCCGGGCGAGGGCTATTCGTTCGAAAGCCGCATCGTCGGCGGCGCGGTGCCGAAGGAATACATCCCCGGTGTCGAGAAGGGCATCCGGTCGGTGATGGATTCGGGTCCGCTCGCCGGGTTCCCGGTGATCGACTTCAAGGTCGCGCTGACCGACGGCAAGTACCACGACGTCGACTCGTCGGTCCTGGCCTTCGAGATCGCCGCGCGGATGTGCATGCGCGAAGGCATGAAGAAGGCCGGCGCCAAGCTTCTGGAACCGATCATGAAGGTCGAGGTGATCACGCCCGAGGAATACACCGGCAACATCATCGGCGACCTGACCAGCCGCCGCGGCCAGGTCACCGGCCAGGTGCCGCGCGGCAACGCGGTGGCGATCAACGCCTTCGTGCCG
>JBFKQC010000114.1:0-7769 GCA_041627895.1 Rhodobacter sp. | reverse complement strand
TTCATCTGGCCGGAAATACTCCGGGGGAGCGCGAGGGGGCAGCGCCCCCTCGCCCACCGCGACGCCGCAGGCGGCGCAATCAACAAAGCGCGCCCGGAAAGCGCTCGATTTCGCCACCCCTAGCTTTCCCTTGCACGCGCGCGCCCGCGGCCGCTATCATGCTGCGACACAGCGAGGGACGCTGCGGTGCAGAAAGTCGTCACCCTGAAGCCGTTCAGCCTGATCACGCCCACCGCGTCGATCGAGGTCCAAAGCCATGGCGGGCGCGCCAAGTGCCTGCAGCGGCTGGTCCGGCTCGACCTGCCGGTGCCCAGGACCGTGGCGCTGTCCTTCGACACCGTGCACCGCATCGCGGCGGGGCACCTGCCCGACACGAACGCGATCCTGGCGGCCTTCGGGCCCGATCCGCTGTTGTCGGCCCGGCCCTCCAGCGAGGACTCCGACTGGGGCGGGCCGGGGGCGATCCTGAACATCGGCATGACCACGGCGCGCCACGCGGCGATGGCCGCGACCAACGGCGAGGCCGCGGCGACGGCGCTATACCTGCGCTTCATCCAGGCCTATGCGATCCATGTCGCGCGGCTCGACCCGGACATGTTCGAACTGCCCGAGGCGCCCGATGCCAAGGCGATCGACCACGCGCTTTTCGCCTACGAAGAGGAAACCGGCGATCCGTTTCCGCAGGACCCGGCGGTGCAATTGGCCGAGGTGCTGCGCTCGATGGCGCGGGCCTGGGAGGGCACCACCGCGCGGCTTCTGCGCCAGGCCAAGGGCGCGCCGGCCGATGCCGGGCTCGGCCTCGTCGTGCAGGAGATGGTGCTGGGCGTTGGCCAGACCGAAAGCGGCTCGGGCGTGATCCAGTTCGTCGACAGCGTGACCGGGCAGCCGCAGGTCACCGGGCGCTACCTGAGCCAGAGCCAGGGACGCGACGCGCTGACCGGCGACCGGGGCGCGCTTTATCTCACGAAGGACCCGCGCGGGCCCTCGCTGGAAGAACTTTGCCCGCAGATATTCGACGCGCTGATCGCGCATGGCCAAACCTGCCGCACCGCGCTGCGCGAGGAAATGCAGATCGAGTTCACCATAGAGAACAATGCCTTGCGCATCCTCGATGCGGTGCGGGTCCCGCGCCGCAGCCGCGCGGCCCTGCGCATCGCGGTGACGCTGGCGCGCGACGGCGTGATCCCCGAGGAAGAGGCGGTGCTGCGCATCCAGCCCCGCGCGCTGACCGAGCTTCTGCATCCGCAGGTCGACCCGTCCGGGCGCCGCGACGTGATCGCCCGCGGCATCGCCGCCAGCCCCGGCGCCGCGACCGGGCGCATCGTCTTCTCGTCCGCCGCCGCGCTGGCGGCCCATGCCCGTGGCGAGCCCTGCATCCTGGTCCGGCGCGAGACCGCGCCCGAGGACATCCGCGGCATGCACGCCGCCAAGGGCGTGCTGACCGAACGCGGCGGCCAGACCAGCCACGCCGCCGTGATTGCCCGCGGCATCGGGCTGCCCTGCGTCGTGGGCGTGGCGGGCATCGCGATCCGGCACCGGCGCAAGACGCTGACGGTCGCCGGCGGGCGGCAGTTCACCGAGGGCGACCTGATCACGCTCGACGGGGCCACCGGCGAGATTCTGGCCGGCGAGGTCCGGATGCTGGAACCGGCGCTCGACGACACGTTCCAGACGCTTCTCGCCTGGGCCGACGCGGCGCGCGACATCGGCGTGCGGGCCAATGCCGACACCCCCGCCGAGGCCCGCATGGCGCGCAGCTTCGAGGCGCAGGGCATCGGGCTGTGCCGTACCGAGCACATGTTCTACGAGGACGACCGGCTGACGGTGATGCGCGAGATGATCTTCGCCGACGCGCCCGAGGACCGGCAGGCGGCGCTGGACCAGCTTTTGCCGATGCAGCGCGCCGATTTCGTGGCGCTGTTCGAGATCATGCAGGGCAAGCCGGTCTGCATCCGGCTGTTCGACCCGCCCTTGCACGAGTTTCTGCCGACCGAGCGCGACGGGCTGCGCGACCTGGCCGAATCGCTCGATCTGCCGATCGCCGACGTCACCGCGCGCGTCGACCAGCTGACCGAGTTCAACCCGATGCTGGGGATGCGCGGCGTGCGCCTTGGTGTGACGATGCCGGAAATCTACGAGATGCAGGCGCGGGCGATCTTCGAGGCGACGATCGAGGCCAGCGGCCTGGGTGACCCGGTGGTGCCCGAGATCATGATCCCGCTGGTCAGCGCCAAGCGCGAGGTCGAGCTGGTCAAGACGCGGGTCGATGCGATCGCCGCTGCGGTGCGGGTCGAGCGCGGCGTGGATTTCGACTATCGTCTGGGCGTCATGGTCGAGACCCCGCGCGCCTGCCTGCGCGCCGACGAGATCGCCGCGCATTGCGCCTTTCTGAGCTTCGGCACCAACGACCTGACGCAGATGACCTACGGGCTTTCGCGCGACGATGCGGGCCGTTTCATGTCGGACTACGTGAATCAGGGCGTCTTTCCCGAGGACCCGTTCCACACGCTCGACACCGAGGGCGTGGGCGAGTTGCTGTCGATCGGCGCGGACCGTGGGCGCCACGCGCATCCGGGAATCACCCTGTCGATCTGCGGCGAGCACGGCGGCAACGCCGAATCAATCGCGTTCTGCCGCGACCAGGGATTCGACTATGTATCGTGTTCACCGTTCCGTGTGCCGGTGGCGCAGCTGGCGGCGGCGCACCTTGCGCTGAAGGACCGCGGAATCGGGTCCAGGACGTATAAGTAGTTGATAATTAACTGATTAACCGTCGCCGCAAAATCGTGCCGACGGGTCATTTTACGCTTGCAATCCGGACAGAATGTCGCGCAGCCCGCCCGACCGACTCGACTCGGCCGAATTTTTTTGCCATTTGGCAAAAATCAATGGGTGTTGCCTATGAATTAGGCACCTGGGGGACGTGATGCGACTTTTCAGTCTGCTAAGGGCAGCCTGCGTGGCAGGTGGTTGCGCATTTGGCGGCACGGCCGCCGCCGATGTGGTGCTGTCCGAATCGAACGATCCCGGCATTCGGATCGACGGTCGGCTTTCCGAGTTGCTGGAGCGCGAGCGCGCCGCACTGGAAAACCTGCGCGAGGCGCGGCTGGAACGGCTGGCGAGCCTGCCCGAGACCAAACGCTTCAAGCAGTCCGACGGTGCCGCGGTCGAGTATAGCCGCGCCTGGCTGGACGGCCTGCCGCCGGTCAAGGGCGACGCGGCCTGGCGCTGCCTGGCCGAGGCGCTTTATTTCGAGGCCCGCGGCGAAAGCGTGCGGGGCCAGTTCGCGGTCGCCGAGGTGATCCTGAACCGGGTCGACAGCGCGCGGTTCCCGAATTCGGTCTGTGGCGTCATCCGGCAGGGCACCGGGCGCCGGTATCAGTGCCAGTTCACCTATACCTGCGACGGCCATGACGAGGTGATCCGCGAGAAGAAGGCGTTCGAGCGCGTCGGCAAGATCGCCCGGCTGATGCTGCAGGGCGGCGCGCGGGTGCTGACCAAAGGCGCCACGCATTACCACACGCGGCGCGTCAGCCCGAAGTGGTCGCGCAAGTTCCTGCGCACGGCGACTATCGGCGTACACCACTTCTACCGGATGCCCACCAAGGTCAGCAGCGCGCCGACGCCGGTGCCCTCGCTTCAGTAACCGCCAACAGCAGCGTTCCGGCCGGCGCGGCGTCGTTTCCGCCGCCCGATCCGTCTTGCCCCGGCTTTCGCCTGGCGGCGCGCGGGTATAGTGCAGGGATCGCACGACCAAAGGCTCGCCATGACCACCGAGACCCGCCTGGCCTTCGAACACCCCGAGGCCCGCGCCGCCGCGACCGCGCATCCGGACCCGCGCGACCGGATCAGCCTGCGCGACCATATCGTCGAGGTCGAGATCGGCGCCTATCAGGCCGAGCGCGGTACGACCCAGCGGGTTTGTTTCAACGTCGTGGTCGAGGTGATCCCGACCACCGGCCCGATCGACGACGATGTCGACCGGATCCTGTCCTATGACAAGCTGACCGAGGCGATTGCCCACGAACTTGCCGCCGAACGGCTGAACCTGCTGGAGACGTTGGCCGAGCGCGTCGCCGAGCGCATCCTGCACGAGCCGCAGGCGATGCGGGTCTTCGTGCGGATCGAAAAGCTCGACCGCGGCCCGGGCGCGCTGGGCGTCGAGATCGTGCGCTCGCGTCACGAGGCGCCGATCCGCGCCGCTGACGCGCCGCCGGACGAGGACGCGCCGCACCCGCGCGTCGTGTACCTGTCGAATGCGGCGGTTGTCGCCGACGGCCTGCCGCGGCTGCTCGACCGGCTGACAGGGGACGGCGTGCCGCTGATCCTTTGCGTCGGTCTGCCGGACGTGGCGGCGCCGCAATCCGCCGGCATCCCGGCGCAACGCCGGATCGACCTGCTGGCGATCGAGCAGAACGCCTGGGTCCTGGCCGGCCGCGACCGGCGCTGCGTCGTGCGCGGCACGCGAACCGAACTGGACTGGGCGATGAGGAACGGCCAGGTCTCGGTCTGGGCACCGTCGAAAATCGTGCTGGATGCCGTGGACGGGCCAAGCGTCGGGCCCCGCGATGCGGCGGGCCTGACCGCCTGGTTCGCCCGGATGATGCATGCCGCGGAATTCGTCGCCGTGGACGCGCCCGCCCCCGAGATCGGCGGAATCCCGTCGCGCAGGCTGGCGCTGCCGGAATAGCCCTTGCCAAGCCCGGCGCTTCGGCGCAGATCGCCGCGATGACCGACTATTTCCGACCGATCGCCGAGACCGGCCTCGTCCGGCCCGCGGATGCCGTGCCGCTGGCGGGCGGGCCGGTCTGGTTCGCCCTGGCCGAACACCTGACGCGGGCGGGATCGCGGGGCCTGGTGCCGGCGCGGGATCTGCCGGGCGACGTGCTCGACCGGCTGACCGCGCGGCGCGCGCCGCTGGCCGGGCTGGCGCTGGACCGGCCGCGCCTGATGGGCATCCTGAACGTAACGCCCGACAGCTTTTCGGACGGCGGGCAGTTCGCCACGCGCGACACCGCGCTGGCGCAGGCCCGCCGGCTGGTGGGCGAGGGCGCCGATATCCTTGATATCGGCGGCGAATCGACGCGGCCCGGGGCGGATTTCGTGCCTGCCGCGGACGAGATCGCGCGCACCGTCCCGCTGATCGAGACCCTGGCGCCGGAGATCGGCGCGCCGATCTCGATCGACACCCGCAAGGCCGAGGTGGGCCGCGCCGCGCTGGCGGCGGGCGCGCGGATGCTGAACGACGTCTCGGCGATGACCTTCGACCCGGCGATGCCGCCGCTCGCCGCCGAAACCGGCGTTCCGGCGTGCCTGATGCACACCCGGGGCGATCCGAAGACCATGCAGGACGATCCACGCTATGACGACGTGCTGCTGGATGTCTGCGACTACCTTGCCGCGCGCGTTGCCGCCGCCGAGGCCGCCGGGGTCGCCCGCGACCGCATCATCGTCGATCCCGGCATCGGCTTTGGCAAGACGGTGGCGCACAATCTCGCGCTGATCCGCGGTCTGAGCCTGTTTCACGGGCTCGGCTGCGCGATGCTGCTGGGGGCGTCGCGCAAGCGTTTCATCGGCACGCTGGCCGATGCGCCGGACGCGCAGGCACGGTTGCCCGGATCGCTCGCCGTGGCGCTGGCGGGCGCGGCACAGGGCGTGCAGATTCTGCGGGTTCATGATATGCAGGCGACGCGGCAGGCCCTGACGCTCTGGCGTGCCGTTCAGGGACACGAGGGTGGGCAGTGATGAGCAACGGACGCAAGCTTTTCGGGACCGACGGCGTGCGCGGCACCGCCAACAGCCATCCAATGACCGCCGAGATCGCGCTGCGCCTCGGCGCGGCGGCGGGGCGGTATTTCCGGTCCGACGGGTCGAACGGGCACCGGGTGGTGATCGGCAAGGACACCCGGCTTTCGGGCTACATGATCGAGAACGCGCTGACCGCGGGGCTGACCTCGACCGGGATGAACGTCCTGCTGCTCGGGCCGGTGCCGACCCCGGCGGTGGGGCTGCTGACCCACTCGATGCGCGCCGATCTGGGAATCATGATCTCGGCCAGCCACAACCCGCACCAGGACAACGGCATCAAGTTCTTCGGTCCCGACGGTTTCAAGCTGTCCGATGAGGCCGAGGCCGAGATCGAGGCGCTGGTGCAGGGCGAGATCGTGCTGGCGATGCCGGAGAACATCGGCCGCGCGCGGCGCATCGACGACGGCCGCGGGCGCTATATGGAATATGCCAAGACCACGTTTCCCAGCCGCCGCGGGCTGGACGGGATGAGGATCGTGCTCGACTGCGCCAACGGCGCGGCCTATCGCGCCGCTCCCGAAGTGCTGTGGGAACTGGGTGCCGACCTGATCCCGATCGGCGTGTCGCCGGACGGGTTCAACATCAACAAGGGCTGCGGATCGACCGACACGGACCTTGCCGCCGAGACGATCCGCAGGACCGGTGCGGACGTGGGCATCTGCCTCGACGGCGATGCCGACCGGGTGCTGATCCTCGACGAGCGTGGCGAGGTGGCCGACGGCGACCAGATCATGGCGCTGTTCGCGACCCGCTGGGCCAAGCGGCAGCGGCTGAACCACAACACGCTGGTGGCCTCGGTGATGTCGAACCTCGGGCTGGAACGCTACCTTGCGGGCCACGACATCAGGCTGGAACGCGCGCCGGTCGGCGACCGCTACGTGGTCGAGAAGATGCGCGAAGGCGGCTGGAATCTCGGCGGCGAGCAGTCGGGCCATATCGTGATGACCGATTACGCCACCACCGGCGACGGGCTGATCTCGGGGCTCCAGTTCCTCGGCGCCATGGTCGAGACCGGCAGCCGCGCGTCCGAACTGGCGATCAGCTTCGACCGGGTGCCGCAATTGCTGAAGAACGTCCGCTACGGCGCCGGCAGGGATCCGCTGGGCGTCGCGTCGGTGCGTTCGGCGATTTCGGCAGCCGAAGAGCGGCTCAACGGCTCGGGCCGGCTGCTGATCCGCAAGTCGGGCACCGAACCGCTGATCCGGGTGATGGCGGAATGCGAGGACGAGGGGCTGCTGACCCAGCTTGTCGACGGCATCGTGGCCGAGGTCGAGGCCGCGGCGGGCTGAGCGCGCCTCAGGCGAAGGCCAGCGCCGCCAGCACGTGCAGGCACATGTAGATCACGATCAGCGAGCCCAGCGTGTAGAACGTGGCGCGCACCTCGTGGTTCTGCGCGGTGGCGTAGGCCCAGAAATGCAGCGCCCGCGCCAGGACGAAGCCGAAGAACACGACCTGCGCCAGCCACAGCGCCGGGTCGACGGCGACGAACAGCAGCCCCGCGGCAAGGAAGGCGGGAACGTTTTCCAGGTCGTTGCGGTGCATCCGGCGCGAGCGGTCGACGTAGTCGTTTGGCTCGAGCTGCTCGGGCCGGGGCGATGGGTTGAGCGGGGTCCGGCGCAGATCCTCGGGCGAGACCATGCCGGAATCGCTGCGCATCATCCGGTAAACGGTCATCCAGCCCTGGCCCATGATCTTCAGCGCCATAAGCGCCGCCGCGACCGCATAGGCCACGAAGACCGGATTGCCGGTGTGAAGAAGCTGCATCGGCGTTGCTCCATTTGCTATGGCGTCAGGGCTATCCCGCCGAGGGCCGCGCCGTCAATCGGAGTGGCTTCGCCACGCTCTATCTGCCCGTACTCGGCTCCGCCTCCGTGCGGGCGGCTGGCGTGGATTGGACCGTCGCGCTTCGATTGATCCGGCCGGAAATCAGCCGGGGGGTCCGGGGGGCAGGGCCCCCCGCC
>JBFKQC010000113.1:0-7785 GCA_041627895.1 Rhodobacter sp. | reverse complement strand
GGCCTTCCGCCTGATGCCCCTGACCAGCTTGTCAGCGGCATCCTTCGATGTTCCGGATTTCTTGTTCATCTTCGCTCCATAGTGGCTGCGATGAACCAGAAATCCTCCGTCGCTCAAACCCCGGAATCTGTCCGGTGGGCACTGACGTCAGACAGTCAACTCCGCAAGCGCCGCTATCGAACTGGCCCGCCAAGGAGTTGGTCTCGCCTATGTGCCAAACTTCGCCCTCGGCAACGCGGTCGAGACCGGAGAACTCGTAAGACTGTTGGAGACTTTCGGAACCGAAACCGGTCCGTTCGGTGCGGTCTACCTGGAGGGCAGAAATCTACCACGAAAGGTGCGCGCACTCATTGATTTTGCGGTGAACGATATGAAAAGCGAAAAGCTTCTTTTGGGCGCCTGAGGACCTTTTACTGACCTGGGAATGAATATTCAGCGGCATTTCAACGCTGGAGGGAGACCGGCGAAGGGCATGGGAAATAGCGCGCCACTATTCAATCTAGACGAGAACACCTACTGCACCCATGATCCTTCAAAACACTGAAATCCCATCAGAATCGCCATCATCCATCATCGGGGCGACGGATAGCAGGGGCACGTCGATTTCCCTGGATCTTACTTCCTTGTCAGCCATTTATCGCTCTGTATTCAGGATCCTTCCCGCCGCGTATGCTGCAAATTCAGCCTCGCTTTGTAGCCCCACGGGTACCATCATCGAGCGAAGGCGCAAAGACGGCTCGGCCGGATCGTCGTTCGGCGGACCGGCCCGGCGCTGTCCGCGGGACGAGCGATGCGCAACGCGACGATCGTCGTCAAGAAGCCGGGGCTGACGCGGAAGGGCCGGCATCGCGACCGGCGGTCGACGCCCTGCCTGCGTTCCGACGCATCGCGGCGTCGCCTTTGCGGTCTTCTCGACCCGGGGACGGCCGGTCAGTACTTGCGCGCGCCGGCCTCAGACGCGACGCGCGGGACCAGCGCCTTGACCAGATTCGTCATCTCGAGCGTTCCCACCGCCGCGCCGTCGCGTACGACCACGTAGGAATGCGAGGTGTCGCCGCCCGACCGGGCGATCATGCTCTCCAGCGTATCGTTGAAGCCGACCTCGCCATGCGCCTCGGGCGGCACCGCCGCGCCATTCAGGGGCGTCATGATCGAGCGGACCCGCAACACGCGCGCGCGGTTGATGTCGCTGACGAAGTCCTCGATATAGGGATCGCTGGGATTGAGCAGGATGTGCTGCGGCTCGCCCTGCTGGACGACGTGGCCGTCCTTGAGGATGACCAGGTGGTCGGCGAGTTTCAGCGCCTCGTCGAGATCGTGGGTGATGAACACGATCGTCTTGTGCAGCTCGGTCTGCAATTCCAGCAGAAGGTCCTGCATGTCGGTGCGGATCAGCGGATCGAGCGCCGAGAACGCTTCGTCCATCAGCATGATCGGCGAGTTCGAGGTCAGCGCCCGGGCGATGCCGACGCGCTGCTGCATGCCGCCCGACAACTGGTGCGGATAGTGGCCGTCGAAGCCCTTGAGGCCGACCCGTTCCAGCCACTTGTGCGCCTCGGCGATATAGTCCCGGTGCCGGACGCCGCGGACCTTGAGCGTGGTGCCCGCGTTCTCGGCCACGGTCCGGTGCGGCAGCAGCGCGAATTTCTGGAACACCATCGACATGACTTCGCGGCGCAGCCGGCGCAGTTCCTCGTCGCCGTAGCCGAGGACGTCGCGGCCATCGACCTCGACCCGCCCCGCGGTCGGTTCGATCAGGCGATTGATATGGCGGATCAGCGTCGACTTGCCCGACCCCGAAAGCCCCATGATCACGGTGATTTCGCCTTCGCGCATGTCGACGTTGATGTCCTGCAGGCCCAGCACGTGCCCGTGCCTTTCCAGCAGTTCGGCCTTGCCGGCACCGGCCAGCACTTGCGCGAGCGCGGCCTTCGGGTTGGCGCCGAACACCTTGTAGAGGTTGCGGATGGATATCTTGATCTGGTCGGTCAAGGCGCCGCTCCCGTCAGTGCTTTTGTGCCGCGTTGACACGATCCAGCGCCGCCTTGGTGACGCGGTCGAGGATGATCGCCAGAAGCACGATCCCCAGCCCAGAGATCAGGCCGACGCCGAGTTCGAGGTTACGGATGCCGCGCAGGACCAGGACGCCGAGCCCGGGCGCCGACACCAGCGACGCGATGACGACCATCGCCAGGCTCATCATGATCGTCTGGTTGACCCCGGCCATGATATTCGGCAGCGCCAGCGGAATCTGCACGCCGAACAGCTTTTGCCGGTCGGTCATGCCGAATGAGTCGGCGGCCTCGATCACGTCCTTGTCCACCAGCCTGATCCCGAGGTCGGTCAGCCGGATCACCGGCACGATCGCGTAGAGGATGATGGCGATGCCGTAAAGCTTGGGCTCGGTCACCGAGAAGAGGAAGATCAGCGGGATCAGATAGACGAAGGGCGGCAGCGTCTGCAGCATGTCCAGAACGGGGATGGTCATGCGTTGCAGCGTGTCGTTGCGCGACATTGCGATGCCGATCGGCACGCCGAAGAGCACGCAGAGGAACGCGCAGACGAAAATGATCGCCAGTGTCTGCATGGCGAAGTCGTAGTGGTCGATCAGGGCCAGAAAGACGAGGCAGCCGGTGACGAAGGCGACCAGCCGGACCGACTTCGAAGCCATGTAGACCACCAGCATCAGCACCGGGAACATGATCCACCACGGCGCAGCCTCGAACACGGCGAGCGCGAATTCGAGGATCCACGAAAGCGGCTGGGTGATCGGGTCGAGCACGAACCGCAGGGCGTCCTTGATCGCGAGAAAGCCGTTCTCGACGCCCTTGGTCACATCGCGGGACTGGGAGATCCGGCCACAGGCGTCGTTGAGTGCGTCGAGCGACGGGAACGGTAGATTCCAGACCGACACCTCTTCGCCGGCGCCGCCTTGCGCCAGGAGATCGGCCATCGACAAGGGCGCGCCGCTGGCCTCTCCGGCGTTGCACCAGTCGCGCAGCCCGAGGCCGTCGAACACGAAGTCGTAGGTGGCCATCGCCCATCCCCCCTTGCGACTGGTCCGGGGCAGGATGGTTCCCGCCCCGGACCGGTTTCTTGCCGATTATCTAAGCGGTGCCGCCTCTCGGGGCGCTACCCGCCACCTTGTCCGGCCTACTTGATGAATGCCGAAAGCTTGGCGCGGGCGTCGTCGTTGATCCACTGCGACCAGACATTTGACTGGGTGGTCAGGAAGTAGACCGCCGCTTCCTCGGCCGATGCGCTGTTTTCTTCCTGCCAGGCCAGCACCGAGCTCAACAGCCCGATGTCGAAGCTTACCTTGCCCATCAGCTCGGCAATTTCCGGTTCGCGATCCGTGAGTGCGGCTGTAGCGACCGTAAGAACCGGGGCCGGCGGGAAATCGGAAACGCCTGGGTTCGCGTTGTCCTTGACCTGGTTCTCAGTGTGAACCGGGAGATCGATCGGGCCGATTTCGACCTTGGTCATGGCATACTTCCCTAAGACCGCGGTCGGCCCCCAGTAATACCCGAACCAAGGTTCTTCGCTCTCGTAGGCCGCGGCGATCGACGTGGAAAGCGTTTCGCCGGATCCGTGGTCGAAGATTTCGAGGCTGTCACGCATGCCCAGCGCATTGATCAGGTTGTCGTTGACGATGCGGCAGCCCCATCCGTCGGGGCAGTTGTTGAACCGCCCGCCGACCAATTCCGGATTGGCCATGATGCCTTCGACAGTGGTCAGCTCGGGATGCGCCTCCGCCAGGTAGTTAGGAATCCACCAGCCTTCAACGCCGCCTGGATCGAAGACGTCGGCGAGACGCGAAACCTTGCCCTCAGACTCGAGCTTGGCGTAGACGTCGCCAGTCGAGTTCAGCCACAGTTCGGTGACGATGTCGGGTTGGCCGGTTTCTGCCAGGGAGGCCACCGATGTGGTGGTCGCTGACGGCACCTTGGCCACCGTGCAGCCATATCCCTGCTCCATTAGGAACTTCGACACCTCGGTGATGATCTGGGACGACGCCCAGTTCATCTCGGTGATCGACACCTCGCCGCATTCGGCTTGAGCGGCGCCCGGAACCGCGAGCGCGATGCCCGAAGCCAGTCCGAACAGGCCCGCCGTGACATGTGTCCTCATCATTTCTCTCCCATTGGTCATTCCATGTCCCGGACTTCGCCCGCCGTTCATCGGCAGGTCGCGCGGGACGATTGATTGCCGCGAAAATACGCAGGGACCGAATTTCACACAAACAGAAACTTCTTAATCCAATTTCAGTTTTTCTTATTCAATCGGTCGGCCGATTCCGAGCCGTTGCCCTGGTCATCCCGTCCCGGACGGTCCTTCGGCCAGGGCCCGGACCCTGGCCCAGAGGTCCGGCGCCACCGGAACCGGGTCGCGGCCCTTGTCCTGCGATCCGGGGATGCGGACCGGGGGATCGCCGACGATCTCGCCGGCCACCCGCCCGATCCGGTCGGCCAGCGCGCCGGCCTGCGCCGCCGGATCGATCAGGATGTAGAACTGCCCCAGGTCGTGCGGCGGCCCGCCCGGCAGCTTCAGCCCCTGCACATCCAGCGAGTTCACCGACCCGGTCAGCCCGGAGGCGAGAAACTCGACCAGCAGCCCCAGCGCCCAGCCCTTGTAGCCCGCGGCGCTGACCAGCGATCCCTGCAGCGCCTTTTCGGGGTCGGTCGTGGGTTGGCCGTCGCCGTCGACGGCCCATCCCGGGGGGATCGCCTCGCCCGCCGCCTTTGCCATGGTGATCTTTCCAAGCGCGACGGCCGCGGTCGAGAAATCGGCGTGCATGGCCGGACCGTCCGGCCCCGGCAACGTGAAGGCGATCGGGTTGGTGCCGATCACCCGCTTCTTCCCGCCCGGGCCCGCGACGATGGCCGAGGCATTGGTGAACCCGATCCCGATCAGCCCGGCCGCGGCGATCTGCTCGGTGAAGAACCCGAGCGATGTGCAGGTGTGCGAATGCGCGACGGCGAGCGAGGCGATGCCGCAGGCCCTCGCGGCGTCGACGGCGGCCGGAAGCGCCCGTGCAAAGGCCGGCTGTGCAAAGCCGAGGCCCGCGTCCACCGTCACCGCGCCGGGCCGTGGCGAGGTCACGACCGGATCGGCGGTGCCCCGGACCCGGCCCGAGACGAGCTGCACGCAGTAGCTTCCCAGATAGTAGAGCCCGCAGATCACGTTTCCGGTCGCTTCGGCGCGCGCGACCGCCCGGGCCACCTCGGCCGCCTGCCAGTCGCCGGCCCCGTGCGCGATCAGCGCCTCGGCGCTCGTGCGTTCGATTTCCGCCACCGAAACCTGCATTCCATCCCTCATGTCGTTGGTTCCCGAGTCCGTTGCGGCATGACCGCGATCAGTCGTTGTCGCCGTCGGCAGACCCGGCATCCGCCCGCGACGCCGCCGAGGCCGGGACGGTCGTGCGCATCGCGAAGCCATCGAGCCGCGCCAGCGTCTCGGTCGCGGGGGCGGCGGGCGCGCCTTGTGGCGCGGCCTGCCCCGGCATTCCGGCGGCCGGCGCGACGGCGATCTCGGCCGCATCCAGTTCCGCAAGTGCCGCCAGGTCGCCCGCGATGTCGCCGGCGGCCGAGACCGAGACCTGCTGCCCGTCCCAGCCCAGCACCGCCTGCCCGCCCGAGGCGCACGCGATCTGGTGGACGAACGGCAGGACCAGAAGTGGCCTGTGCACCGGCCCGGCCCGCAGATGATCGAGCCCCGTGGCGGCGAAATCCGACAGCGCGGCGCCCAGCGCGACCGGGCACAGCGATCCCTGGCCGCCAGCGCGGAAACGGGTGCCTTCGAGCACCAAGCCCGGCACGTCTGCGTTCGCCCGATCCAGATACGCCAGAAGCGCGCCCGGCCCGTCGAGACCGCGCGAATAGAGCCAGCGCGCGGCGAATCCCGCCTCTTCGGCAAGCCCCCAGTCCAGACCGGCGCCGCGCGCCGCCTTCTGGCACAGCGCCTCGACCTCGCTGCAGGACAGCCGGGCCGAGGCGGTGCCGGGCGGGGTAAAGCCGGCGCGGGTCGGGTCGTTGCGTTCCGGGGTCATGCCGGGCGCGTCCTGCCGATGTCGGACGGGTAGACCTCGTCCTGGAACAGGCTGATCCTGACCCACCTGTCGGATCGCGGATCGAACCGGCTGGCACCGAAGAAGGCCAGCTTGCAGCGCATCAGGTCGATCGGCAGCATGTCTTCGGCGATCAAATTGTCGCGGACCTCGGCAAAGGGATGATCGGCGAGGATCTGGGCGCGGCGCACCATGTAGCGGTGCTCGGGATGCGCAAGCAGGAACTCGGCCAGCGGCGCATCGGCGCCCCAGACGCGCAGGGCGTCGCAAAGCCCGCGGGCCAGCCGTGCGATGCCGAGCGGCTGCTCGCGTTCCGCCCCGGCCTCGTCCAGGCGGTTGCCGAGGCGGGGCTCGAGCTTTTCCTCGGAGACGTACCAGAACCGGGCGACGTTGCGAGGCCGGGTGAAATCGGTCGCCAGCGCCCAGTCATAGTGCCGCTCGAGCAGCGCGCGCAGGTCGCCGACGCGCATCGCGCCGTCGATCCGGAACGCGGCGGCCTCGTCGGCGCTCATGCGGTCGGCAAGATCGTCCACCAGGTCTGCGTGCGGCTCCAGCAGCAGCGAAAGCAGCGCTTCCTGGCCTTCGAGCGTCAGCGACGCGCCCCAGCGCCAGAGCGCATCCCAGGGATGCGGGCCGGTCCCGGGCCAGCGGTCCAGACGCGCGGCGATCCGGTCCAGGTCGCCGCGCAGGTCGGCCAGCTTGGCCACCTGGATCGGATGCGCGGAATGCCAGCGGCGGGCGTTTTCCCGCGCCGCCGCCAGCGCGTCTTGTAACGCCGCCACGGCCGTCCCGGTCGCCGCGGTCAGCGCGCGGACCCGCGCGAGCGCCTCGTCGCGCGCCGCCATCCAGTTGTTCAGCAGCACCGGATGGCGCACCACGAAGGGCGCCATCCCGAGGCCGGTCGAATTGCCGACGCCGAGGCCGCGCCGGATCGCCGGGTCGAGGCGCGCGGCCCCCGTACCGCCCCGGGCGGCGGCCAGATGCTCGACGATGTCGACCGTGAATTCGCGGATCAGCCAGACCGACAGCATCTCGGCCTGAAACGGCGCCGCAAGCTCGGGGCGGCGGGCGATGCGGTCGCGATCCGCGGCGCCGAACTTGCCGGACCCGTAGACCGCGGTCGTGCGCATCAGGTAGCCGACGCGTTCGACCTCTGCGCGATCCGGCTGGGTTCCCGCGGCCAGCCGGTCGACCACGTGGTCGAACAGCCGGACCGAACGGTTGGCGCGGCTGAGGCACAGCTCGCTCGGGCCGATCCGGCCGGCCTCTTGCAGCGGGACGTTGGCCTGCAGGCGGTCGAGGTCGGCCACGGTCGGCTCGCAGTCGAACAGCGCGAATGTGGCATCCCAGGCGGTGGCGATCACCCTGTCGGTGCGCATCCCGGGCGGCAGGTCGTGCGCGAAGGCGACCAGCGAATAGCTGCGCTCGGGCCCTCTGGCACGATAGACGGCGCGGCCGACGCCGCACGCGTCGACGTCCCAGACCGGGCGGTCGAAACGCCAGCCCTCGCGCCGGACCCGGCGCAGCAGCACGCGCAGGAACGACAGCCGCGTCGGATGCGCCGACCCCATGCGCGCGAGGCGCATCACCTCGGCCGGCGACCGGCGGAAGCGGGCGGTGTCGGTCACGTGGTGCAGCGGCTCCATCTTTCGTCCATCGGCTATTCGGCGGCGCGCGCGCCCGGCCGCGCGCGGCCCGGGCGCGCGGCAAAGCTTTCC
>JBFKQC010000112.1:0-7818 GCA_041627895.1 Rhodobacter sp. | reverse complement strand
TCGAAAACCCCCGGTACGACAGTTCGCCCGCCCGCCCGTCGATATGGCTGACCCCCGAACGCTCGAAATAGACGCCCTTCAGGCCGCGGTTGATCTTGACGTCCTCCGTCATCGCTGTCTCCTTTCGGGCAAAGAGAGGGGGCGCTTCATGTCAGCACTCGACCGCGCATTCGAACGCGCCGCGGCGCGCACCACCCGGGTGGTGTTTCCCGAGCTTGACGATAGCCGCGTGGCCGCCGCCACGGAAGAGCTCGCGCGCCGCGGCCTCTGCCGGCCGGTCGGCCTCGCGCCGCCGTCCGAGGCGCATGTCGCGGCGCTGGTTGCCGCGCGCGGGGTCAAGGAAGGCATCGCCCGGCGTCTGATCGCCAAGCCGCTGTACCGCGCCGCCGCAATGGTCGCGGCGGGCGAGGCGGCGGCGATGGTCGCCGGCGCCGACAGCCCCACAAGGCGGGTGATCGAGGCCGCGTCGATGGTCATCGGGCTGGCCGACGGTGTCGCCCTGCCGTCCTCGTATTTCCTGATGCGCTTTCCCGACGGGCGAGAGATTGTCTTCGCCGACTGCGCGGTGAACGTCGCCCCCGATGCCGAGGGGCTCGCCGCCATCGCCCGCGCCTCCGGGGCGTCGGGCCGGGCGCTTCTGGGCGAGGCGCGCGTCGCGCTCCTGTCGTTCTCCACCGGCAGCTCCGGAACCGGCGACAGCGTCGAGACGGTGCGCGCGGCGGCCGCGCTCACCGGCTTTGCCGGACCGGTGCAGGCCGACGCCGCGCTCAACCCGGCCATCGCCGCGAAAAAGGGACTGGGGGCAGGGGACGCCAACGTGCTGGTCTTCCCCGATCTCGACGCCGGCAACATCGCGTACAAGCTGGTGCAGGAACTGGCCGGCGCCCAGGCCATCGGCCCGATCCTGCAGGGCTTCCGCCATCCGGTCTGCGACCTCAGCCGCGGCGCCACCGCCGACGACGTCGTCGCCGCCACCGTGCTGACCCTGGCGATGTCCTGACCGTCCGGCGGCCGCCGCCGCGCACAGCCTGCGCCGCAATTCCGCCCCGCGGCTTTCACTTTTCCGAAAATACTCGGACCTGCGGCCGGGGTCCTGCCGCCGCGCCTGCCCGGACGCGCGCCGCGGCAAATCTTTTCCGAAAAGATTTGCCTAGAGTTTTCGCGAAAACTCTTGGCCGGAAAATGCGTATTTTCCGGCCCGCTTCCTGCGCTGAAAACGCTCATGCCGCCTCCAGCAGCCGCATCGCGTCCATCGCGATCATCCGCTCTTCCTCGGCCGGCACCACCCAGACCGCCACCTTCGAGCTGTCGGCGTGAAGCCGCGGCTGGTTGCGGTGGTTGGCGTCCGGGTCCATCCGCACGCCCATCCATTCCAGCCCGCGCAGGATCCGCGCCCGCACCCCCAGCGCGTTCTCGCCGATCCCGCCGGTAAAGGCGATCGCGTCAAGCCCCTCCATCGCCGCGATCAGGCTGCCGGCGTGGCGCAGGCTCCAGTAACAGAAATGCTCAATGGCGAAATCGCTGTCGGCGGTATGGTCCAGCATCAGCTTGCGCATGTCCGACTTGCCGCCCGACAGGCCCAGAAGGCCGCTTTCGTGGTTCAGGATCGCCTTGGTGCGCTCCAGCCCGTGATCCTCCACCAGCCGCAGCACCGCATTGGCGTCGATCCCGCCCGAGCGCGTGCCCATGGTCAGCCCGTCGAGCGGCGAATAGCCCATCGTGGTCGCCACCGACTGGCCGTTACGAATGGCACAGAGCGACGCGCCGTTGCCCAGGTGAAACGCCAGCAGGCGCGACGGCAGCGGCGCGCCCGACACCTCCGGCAGGCGGCGGACCAGCGAAGCATAGCTCAGCCCGTGAAACCCGTAGCGCCGGATGCCCTTGGTCTCCATCATCTTGGGGATGGCATAGCGCGTCGCCACCTCCGGGTTGGTGGCGTGGAACGAGGTGTCGAAACTAGCGAATTGCGGCAGGTCGGGCACCATCGCCGCCAGCGTGTCGATGGCCGCCAGGTTGTGCGGGTTGTGCAGCGGCGCCAAGGGCGTGCAGCTTTCGATCTCGGCCCGCACCTCCGGCGTGATCCGCACCGGCTGCGTCAGCCGGCGCCCGCCATGCACCACCCGGTGCGCCGCCGCCCGCAGGCGCGCGGGCTCGATGCCGCGCGCTTCAAGCTCCGCCAGGATCGCCGACAGGGCGGCGCGATGGTCGATGAACGGCATCTCCCGCCGCTCCTCTCCGACCTTCAGGACCGAGGCCCCGCCGATTCCCGCCGCGAGCCCCGACAGGGTTTCGTTCAGATCCTTGTCGAAAACCGCGAACTTGATCGACGACGACCCGGCATTCAGCACCAGGATCGGGGCCTCCTTGCCGGGTCGCGCCGCCATGCCGCTCAGACCTGCTGTTCGCGCATGTCCGCCGGGTCGATCCCCGCCACCGCGACCGGTTTCTTCATCGCGTCGCGGCGGAACGGCTCGCCCAGTTCCTGGTTGATCATCGCCTCGATCAGCGTGGTCTTGCCGTTTTTCATCTGGTCGGTGATCGCCGTGTTCAGCGCGTCGGTCAGCTCGTCCATCGTCCGCGCCACCACGCCATTGAGGCCACAGGCCTTGGCGATCCCGGCATAGCTGACGTCCTCGTCAAGCTCGGTGCCGACGAAATTGTCGTCGAACCACAGGGTCGAGTTGCGCTTCTCGGCGCCCCACTGGTAGTTGCGGAACACGATCTGGGTGACCGCCGGCCACTCGCCGCGGCCGATCGCCGTCAGCTCGTTGACGGCAATGCCGAACGCGCCGTCGCCCGAGAAGCCCACAACCGGCACGCCCGGCTGGCCGATCTTGGCGCCGACGATCGACGGCAGGCCATAGCCGCACGGCCCGAACAGGCCGGGCGCCAGGTACTTCCGGCCTTCCTCGAAGCTGGGATAGGCGTTGCCGATGGCGCAGTTGTTGCCGATATCCGAGCTGATGATCGCATTCTTCGGCAGCGCCGCCTGAATCGCCCGCCACGCCATGCGCGGGCTCATCCAGTCCGGCTTGGCCGTGCGCGCGCGCTCGTTCCAGGTGGTGCCGGGATCGTCGTCCTCGTGATCCATCGACGACAGCTGCTGCGCCCAGGCCGACTTCGCCTTGGCGATCCGGTCCTTGCGCTCCTTGCGGCCGGCGTCGCCGGCATCGTCGCTCAGCTGCGCCAGGATGCCGTTGGCCACCTTGGCCGCATCGCCGATGATGCCGACCGTGACCTTCTTGGTCAGGCCGATCCGGTCGGGGTTGATGTCGACCTGGATGATCCTGGCGTCCTTGGGCCAGTATTCCATGCCATAGCCCGGCAGGGTCGAAAACGGGTTGAGCCGGGTGCCGAGGCAGAGCACCACGTCGGCCTCCTTGATCAGCTCCATCGCCACCTTCGAGCCATTATAGCCCAGCGGGCCGGCAAAGAGCGGGTGCGAACCGGGGAAGGCGTCGTTGTGCTGATAACCGACGCAGACCGGCGCATCCAGCCGCTCGGCCAGCGCCTTCGAGGCGGCGATGCCGCCCTTCGACAGCACCACGCCGGCGCCGTTCAGGATCACCGGGTTCTTGGCTTCCGACAACAGCTTGGCGGCGGCGGCGACCGAGTTTTCCCCGCCGGGCGAGGCCTCGAAATCGATCGGCGCGGGGATCTCGATATCGACCACCTGGGTCCACATGTCGCGCGGTATGTTGATCTGGGCCGGGCCCGACAGGCGCTTGGCCTTGGCGATCACCCGGGTCAGAACCTCGGCCACCCGGGTCGGGTCGCGCACTTCCTCCTGATAGGCCACCATGTCCTCGAAGAGCTTCATCTGCTCGACTTCCTGAAAGCCGCCCTGGCCGATCGTCTTGTTCGCCGCCTGCGGCGTGACCAGCAACAGCGGCGTGTGGTTCCAGTAGGCGGTCTTCACGGCGGTCACGAAATTCGTGATCCCCGGGCCGTTCTGGGCAATCATCATGCTCATCTTGCCGGTCACCCGGGTATAGCCGTCGGCCATCATCCCGGCGCTGCCCTCGTGGGCGCAGTCCCAGAAGGTGATTCCCGCCTTGGGAAAAATGTCCGAGATCGGCATCATCGCCGACCCGATAATACCGAACGCATGCTGAATGCCGTGCGCCTGCAGCACTTTGACAAAGGCTTCCTCGGTGGTCATTTTCATCTGGTCATCTCCTGGAAATGGCAAAGGGCCGGCAAGGACCGGCGTTATTGCGAAACTACGCGGCCAGCGCAACCGGGGTTAGGGCCAGAATTGACGCCCGTCTAAGGCCAGTCAGGCCTGTTCGGCGATTCCCGCCGCCAGCCGCGCGATTCCCGCGCCGATCCGCTCCGAGGGGATCGACGAATAGGCCAGCCGGTAGAAATTGCGCGGCGGGTCGGCCTGCTGGAAGAACGGCCGCCCGGGCTCGATCAGAACGCCGCGCTCCCTGAGCCTGGGGTCAAGCGCCTCGGTGTCCACCTGCTCCGGCGCCCGCATCCAGATCGAGGAGCCGCCGAACACGCCGCGCCCGGCCACGCCCAGCCCGTGCTCGGTCAGCGCCGCCTCCATCGCCTTGCGCCGCCGGGCAAAGACCTCGCCCATCCGCCGGATCAGGCTGTCGTAATGCCCCAGCTCCAGAAAATAGGCGGCGGTGCGCTGCACATGGCCCGGCGGATGCCGCAGCACACTTGTGCGAAGCGCCCGGGCCTCGCGAATGAACGCCTGCGGCCCGACGAGGTAACCCAGCCGCAGGCCGGGAAAGATCGACTTGGAGAAACTGCCCACATAGATCACCCGCCCGTCGGTATCGAGCGACTTGAGCGCCGGCAGCGGCGCTTTCAGGAACGACATCTCGAACTCGTAATCGTCCTCGACGATCAGCGCGTCCATCGCGCCGGCCTTCTTCAGCAGTGCCTTGCGGCGGTTCATCGGCATCGTGGCGTTGGTCGGCGACTGGTGGCTCGGCGTGGTAAAGATCACGTCGGCCCGGTCGGGCAGCGCGTCGGGCGGCAGCCCGTCGCGGTCGACATCCACGGCGGTCAGGTGACAGCGCGACTGGGTCAGGATATCGCGCAGCGCGTGGTAACAGGGCTCCTCGATCACCGCCGTCCGCCGCTGCGTCAGCAGCACCTGCGCCGTAAGCCACAACGCGTTCTGCGCCCCCATCGTCACCAGGATCTCGCCCGGCTCGGCCAGAATCCCGCGCCGCGGCAGGGTATGGCGGGCGATGAACTCGATCAGCTTCGGATCGTCCCGGTCATAGTAATCCGCCGTCAGCGCCTGGAAATCCTTCTGCCCCAGCGCCCTGAGCGCGCAAAGCCGCCAGTTGGCGTGATCGAAAAGCGACGGATCGGTCTGGCCATAGATGAACGGATAAGGATAGCGTGACCAGTCCTGCGGCTTCTCCGGCGTCGCCCCACCGGTGAATTTCCGGCCGATGGCGCGCGACCAGTCGATCGCGTCCTGCCGCGGATGCTTGGCGGTAAAGCGCGGCGGTTCGGGCGCGGTCTGCGACACGAAATAGCCCGATCGGTCACGCGATTCGAGGTAATCGCTGGCCTGCAACTCCGTATAGGCCAGCGTCACCGTGATCCGGCTCACGCCGAGATGCGCCGCCAGCCGGCGCGAGCTGGGCAGCTTCTCGCCCTTGCGGAACCGGCCCGACAGGATGCCCTGCGCGATCATCTGCTGGATCTGCGCCTGAAGCGTGCCCTCGGCATCGGGATGCAGAAAGAAGGTCTCGACCGAAATCGCCATGCGCGCCAGCCTATACTGGCCTTATCCGCGCTGCAATCTGGTCTGATGGCTCAGCCGGGCGAAAAGGTCCCGTCGAACGCCTCTTGCCCGGCCGGCGTAAACCGAACGATCCGTGACCCGGCGACACGTCTGGCCCAGCCGATCTGCTCGATCCGGCTCAGCATCGCCCGGCCCAGCCGCCCGGCCAGGTGCGACCGCCGCTCGGACCAGTCAAGGCAGTCGCGGCACATCGGCGCGCGCGACGGCGGCAGGGTCCCGAGGTCGATCCCGAAGGCCGCCACGAAGGTCCGCCCGGCATCCGTCAGTTCAAGCGCCTCGCCGGCATGCCGCAGACAGCCGCGCGCCATCAGGCTGTCATAAAGCTGCGTGCCCAGATCGCCGGCCAGATGGTCGTAACACACCCGCGCATGCCGCATCTCCGGGTCGCGCGGACCGGGCCGGTGGCGCAGCTGCCCGGTTCCGGCGGCCAGCCCCATCAGCGCCTCCAGCACGCCCGCCACATCGGCCGAGGCCAGCGTGAAATATTTATGCCGCCCTTCCTTTCGCACCCGGATCAGATTGCCGCCCTCCAGCTTCGCCAGATGGCTCGACGCGGTGGGCAGGCTCACCCCTGCCTCGCCCGCCAGTTCCGACGCGGTCAGCGCCTTGCCGGTCATCAGCGCCGTCAGGATGTTGGCCCGCGCCGGATCGCCGATCAGCGCGGCCACGCGGGAAATGTCGGGGCCGTCTTTCATAGTTCGATCTTAACCAAACCATGCGCGCCACGCAATGGGGTAATCAGGGCAAGGACCCGTCAGAAAGGAGACGTCATGCTGACCTGCATCATCCGCTACCATATCGACCCGACCAGGAAGGACCTGTTCGCCGAATACGCCCGCAACTGGGGCCAGGCGATCCCGCGCGCGGGCGCCGACCTGATTGGCTATTTCGCCCCGCACGAGGGCAGCGCGACGCTGGCGTATGGGATCTACAACATCCCCTCTCCGGCCGAATACGAGGCCTACCGCGCCCGTCTCGCCGCCGATCCGCTGGGCCGGCGGAACTACGAATTCGCCTGCCGCGAAAAGTTCCTGTTGCGCGAGGACCGAACCTTTCTGAAACTGGTCAGCACACCGCACGGAACACCGCACGGAGCGCAGCCATGATCGCCATCATCTTCGAAGTCATCCCCGCCAAGGGCGAGAAAGAGCACTATCTCGACATCGCCGCCGCCATGCGGCCGCTGGCCGAGAAGGTCGACGGCTTCATCTCGGTCGAACGGTTCCAGAGCCTGACCGATCCCGAAAAGCTCCTGTCGATCTCGTTCTGGCGCGACGAGGCGGCGGTCGAGGAATGGCGCCGGCTCGACGCCCACCGCCGGGCCCAGGAAAAGGGCCGCGGCGGCGTCTTCGCCGACTACCGCCTGCGCGTGGCCCACGTGCTGCGCGACTACGGGATGTTCGAACGGGCGGAGGCGCCGGCGGACAGCCGCGCGGCGCATGGGGGGTGAGCCACGGTTGCCGCACGGGTAGGGCGGGCAGCCCTGCCCACCTATGTCGAGCACCCTTAGCCCCAGATCGGGGGTGCACATCTGCCTGCACGGGCTTCAAAGCCCGTGCGGCACATGCTGCGAATGCGCCGGCATTAGCACTGTTAGTCGCGGAATGCTCCGCCCCGCCTGAACAAGAATCTTACCACGCTCACTTTCCGCGCGATGTTCAAGTCAGGGTATGGGAACCTTGATAGTCTGATTGGAACCGACAATCGCAATACCCTTATGCCCACGGTAATTCGTGACATCCAGCCAAACGCCAAAGGGCCGGATTGCTTTCAGGCAAACACCGGGAACGCAACCGATAACGTCGATTTCCCAAAAATCCGGTTTCTGCGCATATTCCCGCGGGACCAGTTGGACGGCCATGTTCGCGCATGGCGCGTCACCCCAAGCAATCGCAAACCACGTGTCGTTCGCAATTCCAAGCACCGCGTCCGCTTCCGACACCGGTGCCGGTTCACAGAAATCCTTCGCGCCTTCCTTTCCAGAAAGAGACTTGCCCTCATTTATCTCGAATGGAACTAAACCCCAATCATCGTCG
>JBFKQC010000111.1:0-8112 GCA_041627895.1 Rhodobacter sp. | reverse complement strand
TCGTCGGCGCGGTGGTCACGCTGATGGGTCTGCTGGCCTATCCCGCGATGGCCAATGCCGGCTATCAGCGCAGCTTCGCGAGCGGCGTGATCTGCGCCGGCGGCACGCTGGGCATCCTGATCCCGCCGTCGATCATGCTGATCGTCTATGCCGCCATCGCCGAGCTGTCGCCGCTGCGGCTTTACGCGGCGGCGGTGTTCCCGGGGCTGCTGCTGGCGGGGCTCTACATCGTCTACGTGATCCTGCGCGTCAGCCTGAACCCGTCGCTGGCGCCCAAGCCGCACGAGGACGACATCCCGCCGCGCATGCAGATCTACCTGAACCTGCTGGTCTCGTTCGTGCCGCTGACGGTGCTGATCCTCTTGGTTCTCGGCTCGATCCTCGGCGGTCTGGCGACCCCGGCCGAGGCCGCGGCGATGGGCGCGCTGGGCGGGCTGGTGCTGGCGGTGCTCTACCGTTCGCTGACCTGGGGCAAGGTGAAGGAAAGCGTGTTCCTGACCGCCAAGGCCACGGCGATGGTCTGCTGGCTGTTCGTCGGGTCCTGGACCTTCGCCAGCGTGTTCAGCTTCCTCGGCGGGCACGACATCATCGAGCACTGGTTCCTGGCGATGAACCTGCAGCCCTGGCAGTTCCTGGTGCTGGCGCAGGTGATCATCTTCCTTCTGGGCTGGCCGCTGGAATGGTCGGAAATCCTGATCATCTTCGTGCCGATCTTCCTGCCGATGCTGGATACGTTCGGGGTCAACCCGTATTTCTTCGCGATGCTGGTGGCGCTGAACCTGCAGACCTCGTTCCTGACGCCGCC
The DNA here is from genome assembly GCA_041627895.1 of Rhodobacter sp. Lineage (GTDB taxonomy): Bacteria > Pseudomonadota > Alphaproteobacteria > Rhodobacterales > Rhodobacteraceae > JBFKQC01. Next base: position 7,307 of record JBFKQC010000111.1, on the reverse strand, counting down.
GATGGCGATGAGCGCGTATTACCTGAAGGGCGTGCTGAAAAAGCAGATCGAGCTGATCGAGATTTTCCGCGGCCTGATGCCGTATCTGGCGATCGTGATCCTGTGCATGGTGCTGATGTACCAGTTCCCCGGCATCGCGCTGTGGTTCCCGGATTACCTGTTCGGCGTCTACATCCCGTGAGCAAGGCCGACCTGCACCTGCTGACCGCGGTCCAGGCCGTGGGCGCGATCCGCGCCGGGCGGCTGTCGTCCGAGGCGCTGGTCGCAGCCTGCCTCGAACGGGTCGCCGCGACCGATGGCGGGATCGGCGCCTGGACCCATGTCGATGCCGACGGCTCCATCGTCCAGGCGCGCGAGGCCGACCGGATCCGCAAGGCCGGCCGCGCCACCGGCGCGCTGCACGGCGTCCCGGTGGGGGTCAAGGACATCGTCGACGTCGCCGGCCTGCCCTGCGAGCGCGGCACGCCGGTCCATGCCGGGCGCGTGCCGGACAAGGATGCGGCGGTGGTCGACCGGCTGCGCGAGGCGGGCGCGGTGATCCTGGGCAAGACGGTGACGACCGAACTGGCCTTCGTCGCGGAAAGCGGCACACGCAACCCGCACGATCCGGCGCGCACGCCGGGCGGGTCGTCCAGCGGATCGGCCGCCGCGGTGGCCGCCTGCCATGTGCCGCTGGCGATCGGCACCCAGACCGGCGGCTCGGTGATCCGGCCGGCCAGCTTCTGCGGCATCTACGGGATCAAGCCGACGCGGGGGATGATCTCGCGCCGGGGCGTGTTGCAGACCAGCGCCGCGCTCGACCAGGTGGGCACGATGGCCCGCACGCTGGAGGACGCCGCGCTGCTGGCCGATGTGATCGCGGGCTACGACCCGGCCGACCCGGCGAGCTTTGCCCGCCCGCGCCCCTCGCTCGCCGCGGGCGCGGCCGCGGATCCGCCGGTCGAGCCGGCGCTCGCCTGGTTCGACCTTGCCTATAACGACCGGATCGACGCCGACGCGCGCGAGGGCTTCGACGAACTGATGGCGGCGCTCGGCGAGCGGGTCGAGCGGCTGGACGCGGCGGCGAACCTGTCGGTTTTGCCGGACGTGCAGACGATCATCCACGAGTTCGAGTTCGTCCGCCATCTCGCCGGGGTGATCGAGACCGGCCTGGCCCGGCTGACACCGGCGTTGCAGGATGTCGTGGCGCACGGGCAGACGATCACCGACGAGCAGTACCGCGAGGCCTGCGAGGTGAAGGCCTCGGCCGAGGCGTTCTTTGCCGAGTTCTTCGCCGACTACGACGCCATCCTGATGGCCGGCGCGACCGGAGAGGCCCCGCCGCGCGGCGGCGGCACCGGCGACGCGGTGTTCTGCAAGATGGCGAGCCTCGCCGGCCTGCCCGCCGTCACGCTGCCGCTGCTGGTGGGCGCGAACGGCCTGCCGGTTGGCGTCCAGCTTGTCGGTGCGGTAGAACAGGACGACCGGCTGATGCGCACGGCGTCCTGGCTGCAGAAAACGCTCGCCGCGGAACAGTGAGACCGGAAAGGAGACGCCCATGTCCCGCCTCGTCACCATCGTCGTCGCCGTGATCGGCACCGGGCTGATGATGGTCTTCGTCCTCGGCCTGTCGCATTCGATCTCGACCGGGTTCGCCGGATTCCGGGGCGGCTTACCGTTCATGGTGATCGCGGTCTTCGTGATCTGCCTCGCGCTCTTCGATCTCTGGCAAGAGGCGATCCGCAAGGACAAGTAAGACGCGCCGGGCACGCCGGTGCGGGCCAGGGTCCTTGGCTTGGCTGGCCTGTTGCCGCGGTCCGCCGCGACCGCCCGCACCTATGATGACGGCGCGGATCCGGGCTTTGCCTGCGGGTCCGGTTGCCCTATCGGTGGGTCATGGACGGCGACGAGATGTTTCTGGTCGGGATCGACGGCGGCGGGTCGGCCTGCCGCGCGGCGGTCGCGGACCGGGACGGGCGCGTGCTCGGCGCGGCGACCGGCCCGGCCGCGAACCCGACCACCGATTTCGACGCGGCGGTGGCGTCGCTTGCGGCGACGCTCGACGCGGCGCTTTGGCAGGCCGGGCTGGACCGGCAGGCGCTGAGATCGGCGCGGGGCCATGCCGGGCTGGCCGGGGTGATCGACGACGCCGTGGCCGGGCGCGTGCGCGCGGCGCTGCCCGTCGCCCGGCTGCGCGTCACCGACGACCGGCCCACCAACATGCGCGGCGCGCTCGGCCGGCGGGACGGCGCGGTGGCGGCAATCGGCACCGGGTCCTTCCTGGGGCGGCAGAGCGGCGGCGAGCGCCGCTTCGCCGGTGGCTGGGGGCTGGTCCTGGGCGACGAGGCCTCGGGCGCGTGGCTCGGCCGCGGCATCCTGGCGGCGGCGCTTCTGGCCGAGGACGGGCTGCTGGCGCCCTCACCCCTGACCGTGGCGCTGCTGGAGGACACCGGCGGGCCGGGCGGCGCGGTGATCTTCGCCCGCGACGCCGCCCCGCCGGACTTCGCGGCGCTGGCGCCGCGTGTCGTCGAGGCCGCCGCGCAGGGCGACGCCAACGCCCTGGCGCTGATGCGGGACGGCGCGGAGTATGTCCGGCGCGCATTGACGGCACTGGGGTTTCGCGGCGGCGAGCCGCTTTGCCTGATGGGCAGCCTCGGCCCGCATTACGCGGGCTATCTCGGGCCCGACCTGACCGCGGGTCTGACACGGCCCGAGGGATCGGCGCTCGACGGCGCGCTGGCGCTGGCGGCGGAGATGCCCGCGGACTGACGCGCAGCCGGCGGCGGATCGGGCGGCGGGCTTGCCGTCGACGGCAAGCGGACGCCGGGGCGCCGTGACCGGAAGGGGCGCCCGGATCGACATCCCGGGCAACAGGCCTGGCCCGGCGGGAACGCGGCGGACCGGCGGCCGGGCGGGTTCGCCGGAACGCATCGCGTGCGCCGGGGGCCGGCCCCGGGCAGGGGCCGCCCGGTCGCTGCGGCGTGGCTCGTGATCGCTGTTCGGTCCGCTTGGAAATGGCGGCGCCGCCAGATGACTGTCCGCGGGGGTCGCCCCCCGTCGCCGGTTCCGGGCCTGGTCGCCCTGTCGCTCTGGAACCGCCCCTGCACCCGATCAAGAGACGGGCACCGGGACCGGATCGTCGATGATACGCGGGGACCTGCCCCGCGCGGAAGCGCTTCGGGTGGGGAAGGTACCGCCGACGGGTTACCGCGCGGTAACCGGACCGTGCGGTGCCCTGCCGCGGGCCGGGCAAGGCGCCTCGACGCGCCTTGCCGACGCGCTTTCGAAAGCGCGTGCACGCCGCATCAGCGCAGCAGCGCGCAGCAGCCGGTTGTCATGAAGGGCGCGCCGTCGCCGGGCTGCACGATCAGGTCGATCTTCAGCCCGTAGGCATGATCGCTCATCCCGTCGCTGCAATACCGGCGCTGGAACACCGCCTGCATCGAGGCGCCTTCGCCCGAGAGCGTGGCGAACAGCTCCTCTCCCCAGCGCGCGGCGGCGGCGCCCGCGTGATCCAGCGCCAGCGTCAGCCCGGGCGCTTCGGGATCGGAGTAGGTCGCCGCGCCGGCGGCGTCGATCTCGATGCCCCAGAACGGCTCGGTCCCGCCGCAATAAAGCGGCAGCGGAAGCTCGCCGGCGCCGGGGCCGGCCAGCCGCTCGAGGTGGCGCGGCGCGGCGAATCCGCCGGTCCCGCCGGCATTGACCATCAGCCAGCCCGAGGCGAAATCGAAGTCCACGACCTCGACCGGGGCGGCGCCGGGTGCCAGCACCGCGACGACCTCGTGCCCCGCGCCGGGCCCAGCGCGCACGTTCAGCACATCGCCCGCCGCGACGCCCACCACGCGGTAGAGCGCCGGGAAGGCCTCTTGCGCGGCGCCGGCCAACGGCAGGCAGACAAGCGCCAGCGCCCGTCCGAGCGCCCGGATCACTTGCCCGCGCCCCAGCTCAGCGAGGCCTGCTTGCGGGTGTAGAACTCGCCCATCAGCCCGATCATGATCAGCGCGATCGAGACGTACAAGGGGTAGGCGATCGACGAGTAATGCGGGTTGTAGTTGATGAACACGAAGCCGCGCGCCTGGTCGATGCAGTGGAACAGCGGGTTCCAGTCGAACATCGCCAGGATGTAGCCCGGCATCGCGTTGGCCACGAACATCTTGCCCGAGGCGATCATGTTGGCGCGCTGGTACAGCTGCGACGCCAGCGCCACGAATCCCGGGAACCACGGTTTCAGCGCCAAAAACACCATGCCCACCGCGACGCCCGAGAACCAGGCCAGCAGCACCATGGCGAAGGCGCCCACCGGGTCGAGGATGTCGAGCGGCCGGAATCCCACGTGGTAGACGAACAGCACCACGAACAGCGCCAGCACCTGGATATAGAGCGTCCCCAGCGCCGACGAGGTGATCGCGATCGTGGTGTTCATCGGCGCGTGGTGCATCATCGGCGAGGCCGGCCCCTCCGACCCGATCACCGCGCCCACCGCCTTGTTGTGGGTGAGGAACAGGAAGATGCCCGACATGATGTACATCAGGAAATCGCCCCGGATCGCGCTGCCGCGCAGGCCGAGGATCGAGAACATCACGTAGAACACCGCGACCAGCAGGATCGTCTGCACGATGCTCATGATCAGGCCGATGACCGCGTTGCCGTGGGTCTTGCGCACGTTGCGCACGGTGGCGTGATAGATCAGTTCGAGCAGCGTCAGCGCCGACTGGAAGCTGGACGTATGCACCCGCTGCTGAAACATCGCCTGCCGTACCGTTCCCGTCTGCCTGCCCTTGCCCGGCGCTCCCCGTCATTTGCGCAGGGAATTGTTGCCGTTCCTTTACCGGGCAAGCATAAGTGGAGGCGCGAAAATTATCAACGACGGCGCGTGCGCCGCGCCGGAGAGGAGCGAGCGGTGGAATTCGAGCGGTTGACCCGGGTGATGCGGCAATTGGCGCTGGAGGCGGGCGAGATCATCCTGAAGATCTACAATTCCGAGGATTTCGACGTGCGCGCCAAGTCGGATGACAGCCCGGTGACAGAGGCCGACGAGGCGGCGGACGCGCATATCGCGGCGGGGCTGCGCGCGGCGTTCCCCGGCATCGCGCTGGTGACCGAGGAACAGGCGGCGTCGCACGGGCAGGACGTGTCCACCTTCCTGATCGTCGATCCGCTGGACGGCACCAAGGAATTCATCAACCGCCGCGGCGATTTCACCGTGAACATCGCCTATGTCGAGAACGGCGAGCCGGTGCGCGGCGTGGTCTATGCGCCGGCGAAGGGACGGCTGTTCTACACCGATGCCGGGGGCCGCTCGGTCGAGGAAACCGGCGCGCTCGACCGCGGCACGCCGGGCAGCACGCGCCCGATCTCGGTGACCGATCCCGACAACATGGCGCTGATGGTCGTCGCGTCGAAGTCGCACCGCGACCAGGCGACCGACGACTACATCGCGAGATACGCCGTGCGCGACATGACCAGCGCGGGCTCGTCGCTGAAGTTCTGCCTGGTGGCCACGGGCGAGGCGGATCTCTACCCGCGTCTCGGGCGCACGATGGAATGGGACACGGCCGCGGGCCACGCGGTGCTGGCCGGTGCCGGCGGCCGGGTGGTGCGGTTCGACGACCATGCGCCGCTGGGCTATGGCAAGGCCGGGTTCGAGAACCCGTTCTTCATCGCCTACGCGCCCGGGGTCGAGCTGAAGCGCGCCTGATGGCCGTCCTGATCGTCATCCCGGCGCGCTATCCGTCCACGCGCTATCCCGGCAAGCCGCTGGTCGAACTGACCGGGGCCACCGGCCAGCGCCGCAGCCTGATCCGGCGGACCTGGGACGCCGCGCTGCAGGTCGCCGCGGCCGACCGCGTGGTGATCGCCACCGACGACGAAAGGATCCGCGCGGCGGGCGAGGCGTTCGGCGCCGAGGTGGTGATGACCTCGGACCGCTGCCGCAACGGCACCGAGCGTTGCGCCGAGGCGCTGGCGGCGCTGGGCGGCGGCTTCGAGATCATCGTCAACCTGCAGGGCGACGCGCCGCTGACCCCGCCCTGGTTCGTCGAAGAGCTTGCCGGCCAGCTTGCCGCGCACCGCACCGCCGAGGTCGCCACGCCGGTCCTGCGCTGCGACGGCAAGGCGCTGAACGACTTCCTCGCCGACCGCCGCGCGGGCCGTGTGGGCGGCACAACGGCGGTCTTCGACCAGAACAACGAGGCGCTCTATTTCTCGAAGGAAGTGATACCCTACACCGCGCGGCCCTACGAGGACCACGAGGCCACGCCGGTCTATCACCACGTCGGCGTCTATGCCTACAGGCCCTCGGCGCTGGCGGCCTATCCGCTCTGGCCGCCGGGTCCGCTGGAACGGGTCGAGGGGCTCGAGCAGCTTCGGTTCCTGGAACAGGACCACCCGGTGCTTTGCGTCGAGGTCGAGGCGCGCGGGCGGCAGTTCTGGGAGCTGAACAACCCCGAAGACGTGCCGCGGCTGGAAACGATGATGGCGGCCATGGGGATTGAATGACGGAACGCGCGGTCAGCGTAATCGTCGTCAGCCGGGGCCGCCCGGCGCATCTGATCCGCTGTCTCACCGCGCTTGCGCAGCTCTATTACCGGAATTTCGAGGTGATCGTCGTCGCCGATCCGGCAGGGGCGGAAGCGGTCGGGGCCAGCCGCTTTGCCGGGGCGGTCAAGCTGGTGCGCTTCGACCGGGCTAACATCTCGGCGGCGCGCAATCTCGGGCTGGCAGAGGCGGCGGGCGAGGTCGTGGCCTTCATCGACGACGACGCGGTAGCGGAACCGTCATGGCTCGCGCACCTGGTCCGGCCCTTCGCCGATGCGGGCGTCGATGCCGCAGGCGGATTCGTGCGCGGGCGGAACGGCATCTCGTTCCAATCCCGCGGGCGGCTGGTCGATGCGGCGGGGCGCGAGACGCCCGTCCGGCTGGACGGCGACGCGCCTTTGCACATCGCGGGCCGGCCCGGGCGCGCCGCCAAGACCGAGGGCACGAATTGTGCCTTCCGCCGCGAGACGCTGCTGCGGATCGGCGGCTTCGACCCGGCGTTTCACTTCTACCTGGACGAGACCGACGTGAACCAGCGCCTCGCCGCGCTGGGCGCGCGCACGGTTCTGGTGCCGCTTGCCGAGGTGCATCACGGCTTCGCCGCCTCGGCACAGCGCAGCGCCGCCCGGGTGCCGAGGACGCTTTTCGATATCGGCGCCAGCCTCGCCGTCTTCCTGCGCAAGCACGCCCCCGACCAGGCGGCGCGGCGGCTGGACGAGATGCGCGCCGAACAGCGCGCGCGGGCGATCGGGCACATGGTGACCGGCGCCTGCGAGCCGCGCGACGTCGGC
>JBFKQC010000110.1:0-8336 GCA_041627895.1 Rhodobacter sp. | reverse complement strand
GCGGGCTCGGGCGCAGCGGCCGGCCCGGGCGCCTCCGGCGCGACCTCGTCTTCCTCGCCGCCCTCGCCCACGATCGCGTCGAGACCCTCTTCGATCTTCGACGACGACTTGAACAGCCGCTCCTTCAGCTTGCCGAAAAATGACATGCGCCACCCCGTCTGGTCCGGTCAGGCGCCGAGGTAATGCCATCGGGCGCCGGATGGAAGGGGTCAGAGCGGCGCCGTGCCCGCCACGATCAGCGCCTGACCCGCGATGTACAGCACCCACAGCGCCAGCGCCGCCGGCAGCGCCCAGGGGCTGGCGCCGGTCAGCCGGAACAGCCGCACCGACAGCACCATGTCCGAAAGGATGAACAGCCCCGCCCCCACCGCGACCCCGCCAAAGCCCGCGGGCAGCGCCAGCGCCGCCAGCCCCATCACCGTGATCAGCGCCACGTAGATGCGCACCGGCCAGCGCATTGCCCCGGTATGCGGCGCCAGCCAGATCTCGGTCGACAGCGCCGCGCCGACCAAGAGCGCCGACCAGACCGGCGCGCGGGCCAGCGCGTCCCAGAGCTGAGACCCGCCAAGCGACTGAAAGAGCAGGATGAACGCCAGATGCGCTAGCGCGAACGCCGAAAGCCCCGCCAGGAACGCGGTTCGGCCCTCGCGCGACAGGGCCAGATCGCCCGCCGCCGACAACAGCAGCGCCAGGATCAGCCATCCCGGCCCGCCCGCCACCAGCGAAGCGGCCGCGAACAACAGAATCGGCGCGGTCTTGACCGCGCTGCGCAGCGTGCCGACGGGACGCGCGGTAAACCACAGGTAGCCGAGCGCGGATATACACCCCAAAAAGTAGATCAACATACTGGGATTCAACGACTTCTCTCCCTTTCGCCCGAACCGGGCCGCGGTTTGGCCGGAATTAACCGGTCCATTGTAGCTTGCCGCACAAACGCCCACCCGTGAAGGAGCCGTGATGAGCCGCGCCGCGCTCGCCTTTTCCGCCGCCACGCTGGCGCCTGTGCCGCTGCTGGCGCTGGCGGCATGGTCCGGCGGCGCCTGGGCCTGGATCGCATTGTTCTACCTGACGGGCTTCACCTTCGCCGGCGACGTGCTGACCGCGCGCGCCGCCGGGGCGTCGCGCAAAGGCGCGGAGTTCCCGGCGCATGACCTGCTGTCGGCGGCGCTGGCGCTCGCGCACCTTCCGCTTCTGGCCGTAATCGTCGCCGGCTTCGGCCGCGGCATCGGCGCCGCCGAGGGCACCGCGCTGTTCCTCGCCGCCGGGCTGTATCTGGGCCAGGTCGGCAGTTCCAACGCGCACGAGCTGATCCACCGGAACGGCCGCGCGCTGGCCACGCTCGGCAAATGGGTCTACATCTCGCTTCTCTTCGGGCACCACGTCTCGGCGCACAAGCTGGTGCATCACCGCTTCGTCGGCACCGACGCCGACCCCAACACGCCGCGCCCGGGCGAGGGCTATTACCGCTTCGCGCTGCGCGCCTGGTGGGGCTCGTTCCGCGCCGGGTTCCGGGCCGAGACCGCGCGCCGCTACGGCAGGCCGCTCTGCACGCATCCCTATATTCTCTACCTCGCCGGCGCCGCGGTGTTTGTCGGCGCCGCCTGGGCCACCGGCCGGGGCGCGGGGCTTTCCGCCTATCTCGGGCTCTGCCTGTTCGCGCAGTCCCAGCTTCTGGTCTCGGATTACGTCCAGCACTACGGCCTGCGCCGGCGCGAGCTGCCGGACGGGCGGCTGGAACCCGTCGGCCCGCAGCATTCGTGGAATGCCGGCCATGCGTTCTCGCGCCACCTGATGCTAAACGCGCCGCGCCATTCCGACCACCATGCGCATCCCGCTCGGCCCTACCCGGCGCTGACCTTGCCGCCGGATGTGCCCACCCTTCCCTCGTCGCTGCCGGCGATGAGCGCGCTGGCGCTGGTGCCCCCGCTCTGGCGCCGGGTGATGGCGCCGCGGGTGGCCGACTGGCGCCGCCGGACGCCCCTGGCCAGCGCGGCCTGAGGGCCGTGGCCGGCCCGGGCTGGCCGGCGCCGGGCTTTTCTGGCAAGCTTCCGCCATGACACGCGCCGCGCTCGCCCTCCTTGTCGCCGCCGCCCTGCCCGGCACCGCCGCAGCAACGATGTCGGCCGCCGAGTTCGAGGCCTACGTCACCGGCCGCACGCTGACCTATACCGATCGCGGCGTGGTCTACGGGATCGAGGAATACCTGCCGGGCCGCCGCGTCCGCTGGGCCTATGTCGGCGACGAGTGCCGCGACGGCTACTGGTACGAGGCGGTGGGCGGCGAGATCTGCTTCGTCTACGAAAACGCCCCCACGTCGCCGCAATGCTGGCGCTTCACCGAGCGCGCCGGACGGCTCAGCGCGGTCTTCACCGGCGCCGAGGACGGGCGCGAGCTTTACGAGGCGGAAAAGACCGACGAGCCGATGGTCTGCCTCGGCCCCGACGTCGGCGTCTGACACCGGCCGCCCCGGGACGGGCGCCGCCCTTCATCCTGCCGGCAATCTCCGGGCGGGCCGGACCGCGCAGGAAAAACCGTGATCACTCGGCCGCAAGCGCCGCCGCCGCGCGCGGCTTCGGGAACGGCACCAGCCGCCCGCGATCCTCGTCCCAGAGCTTCAGCCGGAACGCGGCCAGCGCCTCGGGCCACCGGATCCGGCGCTGCTGCGCCGCCAGGTGCGCCGGCATCCCGTGATGCGCCTTGCGCAGGCGATAGCTCGGGATCGACGGCATGAAATGGTGGATGTCGTGATACGCGATGTTGCCGGTGCCGATGTCCCACCAATGGCCCAGGTCCAGGCAGGACGAGCCCTGCAGCGCCGCCTGCCGGAAATCGAGGTCCGGTTTCACGTCCCAGTAGGTGTCCTCGAAATTGTGCTGCAAAAACACCATGAACACGCCGATATGCGCGGCCACCACCACCGCCAGCGCCCAGACCGCCACCCCGGTCCAGCCCGCCAGCACCCAGATCGCCCAGACCCAGGCCACGAGCATCAGGTTGTGCAGGATCACGCCCGCCGGCCCGATCTTCGCCGCGTTCTTCGGCCAGCGGTAATGGATGAAATAGACGAAGATGCCGCCCACCGGCAACAGCACCAGGGGATTGCGGTAAAGCCGGTACCAGAGGCGCGTCCAGCCGCCCGCCGCGTTCCACTCGTTCAGCGTCATCGTGTGGATCTCGGTCGTCTCCCGGTGATGGAGATTGCCGAGATAGGCGTGATGCATGTTGTGATTGTACTGCATCGCCCGGTAGGGCGTCATGGTGAAGGGCGACAGCACATAGCCCGCCAGATCGTTCTGCCGGCGGGTCTCGAATAGCGAATGATGCCCGGTATCGTGCTGCAGCACGTAAAGCCGGACGCCCGCGAAGGCGGTCAGCACCACGAAGGGCGCGGCCGCCCACCACCATTCCGTCCCCGCGATCCGGATCGCGACCACCAGGAAGCAGAAGAACGCCGCGAAGGTGCCGAAATAGCTCAAGCCGGCGATCCGGTTGTCCTTGGCGGTGAAGCCCTTCAGGTACTCGCGAATATCAACGGCATCCATAACAGCAGCCCCGGTCCCCCAATGCCGCCGGGGCGCGATCGCCCTCGCCCCCCGGCAGAAAATTCACCCCGATATTAACCCGCAATCCCGACGTCTTGTCCAGATGCCCGCCTGCCACACCCCGGGGTCCATCTTCTCGTTGAAAATACGCAAGGCGCGCGGCCGCGGCGTGCGAAACGCCGGCAGCGGCGCGTCGCCTGGCCGCGCCCTGCACAAAAGCGCGCGGAAGCGCACAATTCGGTCAGCGCTGCTTGCCGGGGACGGGCTTCCCAAGGTGCTTTCGCAGCCGCGACGGCGTCGATTTCTTGCGGTCCTTGTAGGGGTTCTTCTCGGCCTGGCTGCGCAGGTGCAGCCGGATCGGCGTGCCCGGCATGTCGAAATCGTCCCTGAGCCCGCCCACCAGGTAGCGCCGGTAGGCGTCGTTCAGCTTGTCGGGATGGCTGCACATCACCACGAAGCCCGGCGGCCGGGTCTTGGCCTGGGTGATATAGCGCAGCTTGATCCGCCGCCCGCCCGGCGCCGGGGGCGGATGCGCCTCGAGCATGGCGGCGAGCCACTGGTTCAGCCGCGCCGTGGGCACGCGCCGGTTCCAGACCTCGTGCGCCTTCACGACCGCGGCGTGCAGCCGGTCCAGCCCGCGCCCCGTCAGCGCCGAAACCGTCACCAGCGGCGCGCCGCGAAGCTGCGGCAGAAGCCGCTCGAAGGCCTCCAGCAATTCCTTCAGCTTGGCCTGCTTCTCGGGCTCGGCATCCCACTTGTTGACCGCCACGACGACCGCGCGGCCCTCGCGCTCTGCCAGGTCGGCGATCCGCAGGTCCTGCGCCTCGAACGGGATCGCCGCGTCCAGCAGCACCACGACCACCTCGGCGAACTTCACCGCGCGCAGCCCGTCGGCGACCGAGAGCTTCTCGAGCTTGTCCTGCACCCGGGCCTTCTTGCGCATGCCGGCCGTGTCGTAGATGCGCACCGGCGTCCCGTTCCAGTCGGCGGCGACCGAGATCGCGTCGCGGGTGATCCCGGCCTCGGGCCCGGTCAGCAGGCGCTCTTCGCCGATGATCGCGTTGATCAGCGTCGACTTGCCCGAGTTCGGCCGGCCCACCACCGCGATCTGCAGCGGACGGGCGGCCGTGATCGCGGCGTCGGCCTCCTCGACGTCGACATCCGTCGCAGGCGCCGCGGCCGCGGCACGCGCGGCGAAGCCGTCGGCCAGCGGCATCAGCACGCGCAAGAGATCGCCCATCCCCTCGCCATGCTCGGCCGACAGCCGGATCGGCTCGCCGAGGCCCAGCGACCAGGCGTCCAGCACGCCGGCATCCGCCGCGGTGCCCTCGGCCTTGTTCGCGGCCAGGATCACATGCGCGTTCCGGCGCCGCAGGATGTCGGCAAAGACCTCGTCGGCCGGCAGGACGCCGGCGCGCGCGTCGATCAGGAAAAGGCAGATATCGGCCGCCTCGACCGCGCGCTCGGTCAGCCGCCGCATCCGGCCCGGCAGGCTGTCGCCGGACGCCTCCTCGAGCCCGGCCGTGTCGATCACGGTGAAGCGCAGGTCGCCCAGCCGCGCCTCGCCCTCGCGCAGATCGCGGGTCACGCCCGGCTGGTCGTCGACCAGCGCCAGGCGGCGGCCCACCAGCCGGTTGAACAGCGTCGACTTGCCCACGTTGGGCCGTCCGACGATGGCGAGGGTAAAGGACATCAGGCGCCTCGGGTCGATAGCTCGCAGCGGCCCGCAGGGGCATCAGATTTTCCGGGAAGACCTGTCGCCCTGCCGGGGCCGCGCGGCGCGGTGTCTACACCGCTTCGCGCTCAACGGAAAGCGAGAAGCTGCCCGCGGCCCGAGATCAGGTACATCGTGCCGCCGGCGACGGCCATCGAGCTTGCCGCGCCGCCGGGGATGCCGAGCGTGGCGCGTTCCGCGCCGGTCTCGGGGTCGTAGGCCCTGAGCGTGCCGTCGTCCGAGGCGACCCACAGCCGGTTGCCGGCCAGCACCGGGCCGAAATGCGCAAAGATCGCCTTCGAGCGGCGCGCCTTCTCGCGGCGGAAATAGGGCAGTTCGTTCGACCAGATTTCCCGGCCGGTCGCGGCATCCAGCCGGATCAGGTCCGCCTGGTCCGAGATCAGGAAGACCGAATTGCCCGCCACGGCGACCGGGCCGTACGCGCCGTCCCGCGCCGTCCAGATCCGGCGGCCGGAACTGAGGTCGATCGCCGCCGCGCGGCCCGACTGGTTGCCGGTATAGATCACGCCGTCGGCGATCACCGGGTCGGCGGTGATATCGGTGATGTTGGCATAGGCCGCGCCGCGCCGCTTGCCCGAGACCGGCGTGCCCCAGATCCGTACGCCGCCCTGGCGCAGCGCCGCCACCAGCTCGCCCGAACCCATCGGGAAGATCGCCACGCGCTCTGTCACCGCCGGCGCCGCGCCGCCGATCATGCCCGAGACGTCGGGCGTGCCCGGAAGCTGCCAGCGCACGCGGCCGTTCTCGGCGTCGATCGCCGAGGCCAGGTTGTCGCGGCTGACCACGTAGACCAGCCCCTCGACCACCGTCGGCGCGGCCGTGGCCGGCGCCTCCAGCCGCTGGCGCCAGATCTCGGCGCCGCTGGCGGCATCGAGCGCCACCACCTCGCCGAAACCGGTTGTCGCGAAGACCCGGCTGCCGGCGACGGCCACGCCGCCGCCCGAAGCGTCGTTCTGCCTGTCGCTCGCCGGGGTCAGGTCGCGGCTCCAGAGCTTCGCGCCGGCGGTCGAGACCGCGGCGACGGTCGAGCGGCTGTCGAGCGTGAAGATGCGCCCGTCGGCCACCACCGGATCGGAGGTGATGCGATGCTTGCGGGTGTTGCCCTGGCCGATCCCGACGGACCAGGCCAGGCCGGGCTGCGCCGAAAACGCGGCATGCCCCGGCAGGTGCGCGGGGGTGCCCGCGGTGTGGGTCCAACTGGCACTGGACACCTGCGCCGGCGCGACGAAGGCGGTTTCGACCGCGGGCTCCTCGGCGGGCTCGGGCGCAAGGTCGGCGGGCACCGAATAGAACGGCTCGCGCAGCGCAAACCGCTCGCCGGTCAGGATCACTTCCTTGTCGGCACAGGCCCCCAACAGGGCCGCTCCGGCCAAAAGCGCAAGGCTCTTCCTGGTCGTCAAGGCGCCACTCCCCACTTGCCCCGGGCCGCCGTTCCTAGCGTGGCTCCGGACTGCTCTTTGCCTGCGGGCCGGCCGGCGTCACGCAGGATCCTCGTCGCCGCCCAGGGCAACAATCAACCGCGCGACGCGCAGACGCAAGCCCTGGCTCGCCTCGGTGTCCTGACTGAGCGCGCGCAGTCGCTCCAATGCCGCACCCCGCGCGCCGCTTTCGATCTCGGCCAGCGCGATCTGTTCCTCGGCGAGCACCCGGAACGGCGCGCCGGGCGCGGTGAGCGGCTCGAGCGCCGCGATCCGCTCGGCGGGGTCGGTGTCGGCGGCGGTCAGCATCGCCCGCTTCAGCGTCGCGAGGTCGCGGTAGAGCGGCGGCTGCGCGCTGTCGGCGGCGATCGCGCCCAGCGCGGCGGCGGCGGCCGCGGTGTCGCCCGCGGCCTCGGCCTCGGCGGCTTCCAGCATCGCCACGATCGGCGCCGCGCCCCCGGCATCGGCGATCGCTGCAAGCGCGGCCTGCCGCGCGGTGCTGTCGTCGGCATCCAGCGCGGCCAGGATCGCGTCGCCCTTGGCCTCGGCCTCGGCCCGCGCCTTGGCCTTGGTGTATTCGTTCCAGGCCGCGCCGCCCACCAGCAGCACGACCGCGGCCACCGCGATCCAGCCGTATTTGCGGAACAGCCGGAACAGCCGGTCGCGCCGGACCTCTTCGGTCACTTCCTCGATAAAGCTGTCGGTCTCGCTCAAGGCCGTCTCCCTGCCCGCCGTTGCGCCCCTCTTACACGCAAGGAAAACCCCTTGCCAAGGGCACCGCCCCGCCGCCGCCCGGAATGCCGAAGCGGGCGTCTTGAAGCGCGCTGCGGAAAAGACTAATCTAAACTGATCGGTTTAGCGTATTCCGGGCAATGTGCGCGCGGGCAGATCCTGTCCAGCCCCCGGCCCGATCCTGCGGCGCGGCCCGAAAAGCGAAGGATACGAAGGCGAGCCCATGCGTTTCTTTTCGATTCTGACCGCTCTCGTGGTGTCCCTCACGCTGTATCTGATGGTCTTCGAGCGCGAGGCGGTGCTGGCCTTCGCCTCGGGCGAGACCGCCGGAAACGGCGAGGCGGACGCGCCCGTCGCCGAACCGGCGGTCGAACGGGTGTCGGTCGTCGCCCTGACCTCGGCGGCCGAAACCGTCGAGCAGGTCGTGCTGCTGCGCGGGCGGACCGAGGCGGCGCGCCAGGTCGACGTGCGGGCCGAGACCAGCGGCACGGTGATCTCGGAGCCGCTGCGCAAGGGCGCTTCGGTCGCCGGCGGCGATCTTCTTTGCAGCATCGACCCGGCGACGCGGCAGGTCTCGCTCGACGAGGCGACGGCGCGGCTGGGCGAGGCGAAATCGCGCCTGCCCGAAGCCAGGGCACGGCTGGCCGAGGCCAGGGCCGCGGTGCCGGCGGCCGAGGCGGCGCTGATCGAGGCGCGCGCGCGGGTGCCCGAGGCCGAGGCGCGGCTGGCAGAGGCCCGCGCCAACGTGCCCGCGGCAGAGGCGCGCCTGGCCGAGGCCCGCGCCAACATCCCCGCGGCAGAGGCGCGCCTGGCAGAGGCCCGCGCCTCGATCCCCACCGCCGAGGCGCGCCTGGCAGAGGCCGCTGCGGGCATCCCCACCGCCGAGGCGCGGCTGGCAGAGGCCCGCGC
>JBFKQC010000109.1:0-8341 GCA_041627895.1 Rhodobacter sp. | reverse complement strand
GCCCTGGCCGCGCTTGGAGACGAAGACCTGTTTCGCCTTCCAGACCTCCAGCACCGGCATCCCGGCGATGGGGCTGTTGGGGTCGTCCTGCGCTGCCGGGTTCACGATGTCGTTCGAGCCGATCACGATGGCGACGTCGGTCGAGGGGAAGTCGTCGTTGATCTCGTCCATCTCCAGCACGATATCGTAGGGCACTTTCGCTTCGGCCAGCAGCACGTTCATGTGCCCCGGAAGGCGCCCGGCGACCGGGTGGATGCCGAAACGCACCTCCTTGCCCTGTCCGCGCAGCTTGCGCACCAGTTCGCTGACCGATTGCTGCGCCTGCGCCACCGCCATGCCGTAGCCCGGCACGATGATCACCGAGTCCGCCTCGTTCAGCGACGCGGCGACGCCGTCGGCGTCGATGGCGATCATCTCGCCCGAGACCTCCAGCGCGGGGCCCCCGGTGCCGCCGAAGCCGCCGAGGATCACGCTGACGAACCGGCGGTTCATCGCGCGGCACATGATGTAGCTGAGGATCGCCCCCGACGAGCCGACCAGCGCGCCGGTGACGATCAGGAGGTCATTGCCCAGCGTGAAGCCGATGGCCGCCGCGGCCCAGCCCGAATAGGAGTTCAGCATCGACACCACGACCGGCATGTCGGCGCCGCCGATCCCCATGATCAGGTGCCAGCCGATGAAGCCCGCGAGCAGCGTCACCAGGATCATCGTCCAGACGCCCGCACCGCTGAAATACATCAGGCCGAGGATCAGGCACGCCAGCGTCGCCCCGGCGTTCAGCGCGTGCCCGCCCGGCAGCTTCTTCGGCTTGCCGTCGATCTTGCCGGCAAGCTTGCCGAAGGCCACGACCGAACCGGTGAACGTCACCGCGCCGATGAAGATGCCGAGGAACACCTCGACCTTCAGAATCGCGATCTCGACGGTATCCTTCTTCCAGAGCCGCTCGCCAAAGCCCGTCAGGTCGGCATCCGCCAGCGCCGTGCCGGCGGCCTTCATCTCCTGCACGGTGGACAGCATCACGTCGGCGTTAAGGCCGATGAACACCGCCGCGAGGCCCACGAATGAATGCAGCGCCGCGACAAGCTGCGGCATTTCCGTCATCTGCACCCGCTGGGCGACCACCACACCGATGACCGCGGCGACGGCGATCGCCACCAGGATTAGGGCGAGGTTGCTGACACCGGGGCCGAAGATCGTGGCGATCATGGCGATGGCCATGCCGACGATGCCGTACCAGACCGCGCGCTTGGCGCTTTCCTGGTTCGAAAGCCCGCCCAGGGCCAGGATGAAGAGAACCGAGGCCGCGATATAGGCGGCAGAGGTCAGTCCGAGGCTGAACATGTTTTCCGCCCTCGCGTCAGGATTTCTGGAACATGGCGAGCATCCGGCGCGTGACCAGGAAACCGCCGACGATGTTGATCGAGGCGATCAGCACCGAGATCAGGCTGAGCACCACCACGAGCCAGCTCACCGCGCCGATCTGCAGCAGCGCGCCCACGACGATGATGCCCGAGATCGCGTTGGTGATCGCCATCAGGGGCGTGTGCAGCGCGTGGCTGACGTTCCAGATCACCTGGAAGCCCACGAAGCACGCGAGCGCGAAGACGATGAAATGCTGCATGAACGAGGCCGGCGCATAGGCGCCGATCAGCAGCATCAGCGCGCCCCCCGCGGCCAGCATCGTCACCTGGCTTCTGGTCTGCGCCTTGAAGACCGCCAGTTCCTGTGCGCGCTTTTGCTCTGCCGTCAGTTCCTTCGGCTTTTCCGCGGGCCGGGCCGCGATCGCCTGCACCTTGGGCGGCGGCGGCGGAAAGGTGATCTCGCCCGCGTAGGTCACCGTGGCGCCGCGGATCACGTCGTCTTCCATGTCGTGATTGACCGTGCCGTCCTTTTCCGGTGTCAGGTCGGTCATCATGTGGCGGACGTTGGTGGCGTAGAGCGTCGAGGACTGCGTCGCCATCCGGCTGGGGAAATCGGTGTAGCCGACGATGGTGACGCCGTTGTCCGTCACGATCTTCTCGTCGGGCCTGGTCAGCTCGCAATTGCCGCCGCGCTCGGCGGCAAGATCGACGATCACGCTGCCGGGCTTCATCGCCTCGACCATGTCGCGGGTCCAAAGCACCGGCGCGTCGCGGTTCGGGATCAGCGCGGTGGTGATGACGATATCCATCTCGGGCGCAAGCTCGCGGAACTTTTCCAGCTGCTTTTCGCGGAACTCGGGGCTCGAGGGCGCCGCATAGCCGCCGGTGGCGGCGCCGTCCTGCGCCTGCTCTTCGAAGTCGAGATACACGAACTCGGCGCCCATCGATTCGATCTGCTCGGCCACTTCGGGGCGCACGTCGAAGGCATAGGTGATCGCGCCCAGCGAGGTCGCGGTGCCGATCGCCGCCAGCCCCGCGACGCCGGCGCCCACGATCAGCACCTTGGCGGGGGGGACCTTGCCGGCCGCCGTCACCTGGCCCGTGAAGAACCGGCCGAAGTTGTTGCCGGCCTCGATGACGGCACGGTAGCCGGCGATGTTCGCCATCGACGACAGCGCGTCCATCTTCTGCGCCCGGCTGATCCGCGGCACCATGTCCATCGCGATGACGTTCGCGCCCTTGTCCCTGGCCAGTTCCATGAGCTTTTCGTTCGACGCGGGGTAGAAGAACGAGATCAGCGTCTGGCCCTTCTTCAGCCGCTTGACCTCGGCCTCGGTGGGCGGGCGGACCTTGGCGACGACATCGGCGGCCTTCCACAGCGCGGCGGCGGTCTTGACCACCTCGACCCCGGCGGCCTCGTAGGCGGCGTCATTGAAACCCGCTGCGAAACCGGCCCCGGTCTCGATGGCACAGTCATAGCCGAGCTTCTGCAGCTGGCGCGCGCTGTCCGGCGTCATCGCCACCCGCGCCTCGCAGTCGAAAACCTCTTTCGGCGTTCCGATCTTCACGTGTTCTTCCCCCGAATCCGCGGTCTGCGCGGTTTTCCCCCCGAAAACGAGGGGCCGCGATGAAGCATTGTCCATTAAATGCAGCCGGGATCAATCACAAGGCGGGAAAGGTGCGGCGTTTTACCTAAGGTCAGCCTTGCCGGGTCAGATCCAGCGCCGCGTGCGCGTTGCGTAGGCCGCGAAGGCCTCGGGGAAGGCCGCGGCAAGCGTGGCTTCCTCCTGCCGGACGAAGCGGCGGTCGATCACCCAGACGAAAGCCGGGATCAGCGGCAGCGCCAGCCATGCCTCCCAGCGCAGGACAAGCCCGGCCAGGATCAGCGCGTCGCCCAGGTAGATCGGGTTGCGCGTGAAGCGGTAGATGCCGCCCGTGACCAGCGCCGACGGCTCTTTGCGCGGAACGATCGTGGTGCGGGCGCGCAGGAATTCGACCACGGCCAGCGCCATGACGGCGATGCCGGCCAGGAGCACGGTCGTGCCGATCAGCCGCGCACCGGGCACGCGCCCGGGCGTCAGGGACGCCAGCCACCAGGCCAGGACAAGCGCGGCGATCAGCCAGACCGGCGGCAAGTCGATCCGTTTCAGCATCTCGTCGCACTGCCCCCGGGCGTCGTCCGGCGCGGACCCTCGATTGGAAGGGGTCTGTCGGCGGTCTTGGCAGCAATCGGTCCGTTCATCGGCAGGCGATCCTCGCGATCCACGGCCAGCCTAAACATTCGCCCTTTCCGCTGCTAGAGGAATGACGACACCGCTCGCAAGACCGCAGGACCCGCCGATGACCGACTTTGCCGCCACCAAGGCGCTGTTTCACCTGCCCGAGGGCGTGATCTACCTCGACGGCAACTCGCTCGGACCGCTGCCACGGGCCGCTGCCGCGCGCGTGGCACAGGCGGTCGGGGCGGAATGGGGCGACATGCTGATCCGCGGCTGGAACCAGGCGGGCTGGATGGCACAGCCTGCCCGGCTCGGCGACAGGATCGGGCGGCTGATCGGCGCGGCGCCGGGCACCACGGTGATCGGCGACACGCTGTCGATCAAGGTGTTCCAGGCCGCCGCCGCCGCGCTTCGCCTGCGCCCCGGCCGCCGGGTGATCCTGTCGGATACCGGTAATTTCCCTTCCGACCTGTACATGGCGGAGGGCCTGACCGGCCTGCTGGGGCCGGATTACCGGCTGAAGACCGTCGCGCCCGAGGCGGTGGCGGACCAGGTCGACGACACCGTCGCCGTGCTGATGCTGACCGAGGTCGACTATCGCACCGGGCGCATCCACGACATGGCCGGCCTGACCGCCAGGGCGCACGCCGCCGGCGCGCTGACGGTCTGGGACCTTGCCCATTCCGCCGGGGCGATCCCGGTCGACGTCACCGCGGCGGGGGCCGATTTCGCCGTGGGCTGCACCTACAAGTACCTCAATGCCGGCCCCGGCGCGCCGGCCTTCATCTACGTCGCCCCGGAGCATGCCGAGGCCGCGGAACCGGCGCTGGCGGGATGGCTCGGGCACGCCGCGCCCTTTGCCTTCGACCGCGATTACCGCCCGGGCCGCGGGATCGAGCGGATGCGGGTCGGCACCCCGCCGGTGCTGCAGATGGCAGCACTGGAGGCCGCGCTGGATATCTGGGATCGCGTCGACATGGCGGCGCTGCGCGCGAAATCGGTGGAACTGACCGAGTTGTTCATCGCCGAGGCCGATGCGCGTTGCCCCGAGCTTGCGCTGAACGCACCGCGCGACCCGGCGCTCCGCGGCAGCCAGGTCGCCTATCGCCACCCCGAGGGCTACGCCGTCATGCAGGCGCTGATCGCGCGCGGCGTGATCGGCGACTTCCGCGCGCCGGACAACCTGCGCTTCGGCTTCGCGCCGCTCTATATCGGCGCCGACGAGGTGCGCGCGGCGGTGCGCATCCTCGCCGATATCCTCGACAACCGGCTTTGGGACCGGCCGGATTTCAAGGCCCGCGCCGCGGTCACCTGAGGCCGCGAAGGGTCACTTGGCCTGGATCGATTCGATAAAGGCCACCAGCGCCGAGATGCGCCCGTGCACCAGGGCCTGGGCGTCGACATCGTGCGGCACCTCTCCGGCACGCTCGCCGGCGATCTCCCAGTAGCGCGGCCCCCAGACCGGCATCATCCGGTCGCCATGCGGGTTGATCATCTCCTGGCCGCTGATCACCCTGTAGACCTGCTCGGCCGGGAAGGTCCCGGCATAGGCTTTCGCGATCTGCGTCAGGTCGCTGGGCTTGTCGGTCAGCACCTCGGCGACCGGCCCGTCGCCCATGCCCCTGGCGCCGTGGCAGGCGGCGCAATTGCCCATGTATTCCGCCTCGCCCAGCTTGATCAGGGCCTCGCGGTCGAGGGCCATGGCCCCCTGCCCCGGCAGAAGCCCGGACGCGGCGAGGATTGCGACGGCTGCGGCGGCAGTCGCGAAGGCTTGCAAGGATCTCATGTCGACCTCCCGGTTTCCGGTGTCCGCGCGTCTCGGGTTTCAATCCTGTCCGGCAACGATCATACGCGGCGGCCCGCCGATTACAAAGCGCGAACTGCCGCACCACGGATGATAACCAATTGCAAACATTAATATAAATCATGGATGCGCCTTTTCGGTGCGACCCCTGCAGCGCGCCCCGGCAGCGCCGCTTGGGGCCCGCCTCGGCCTTACCCGGTCCCGGCCAGCCAGTCATCCACCGCACGCTCCAGCGCCGCCCAGTCGGTGTATTCCCTGTCCTCGCGCGGGTCGACGGTCTCGTCCTTCTGCGACGCGATCCAGCGCATCGCCCAGTACTTGAAGAAATCGTATTCGCTGAACCGGAAGGCGCCGGCGACATGCTCGACGCGGCCGGGCGTCCAGCCGGTCTCGGACTGGAACCCGGCGACGATGTCGCGCAGCCCCTGCCAGTCCTCGGGGTCGTCGCCCGCGGCACTGAGCGAGACCGACAGGAACAGGGTGCGGGTCGCGGCAAGCGCCTGCGCCTCGGAGCGTGCGAAATCGACCATCTCGGGCTGGTACTTCCCGGCATGGACCGAGGCGGCGAGAATGCAGGCGTCGAACCCGGCCACGTCCAGCCCCTCGGCATCGGCAACCTGCATCAGCGCCACGCTGCGGCCCTGCCCGATCAGGCGTCGCGCCAGGTGGCGCGCGATCCGGCGGGTCTGTCCCTCGGTCGAGGCATAGAGGATCAATATCGTCATGGCGGCGCCTCCCGGTCGGGGGCGATCCTCGCAAGCTTCGGCGCATTCGCCATGATCTGGCGCAAGCCCGCCCGCTCAGGCGCTTCTCAGATAGGGCCGCCCGCCGCGCGCCGCCCAGGCGCGCACCGCGTCGCCGAAGGCGCCGAACAGCACCCGGCTGATCGCATCGTTGGTGGCGTTGAACTCGGGGTGCCACTGCACCGACAGGGTAAAGCCCGGCGCGTCGCGGACATAGAGCGCCTCGGGCGTCTCGTCATCGGCCCAGCCGTCGATCACGACGCCGCGTCCGGCCTGCTCGACGCCCTGCCCGTGCAGGGTATTGGTCATCACCTCGCGCTTGCCGATCAGCTTGTGGAACACGCCGGCCTCGGCGAAGCTGACGCGCTGGCGCAGCTCCGAAATCTCTTCCCAGGTGCCGTCGGGGGGCATCCGGTGGTTGAACTTGCCGGGCAACTCGCGGATTTCCGGGTGCAGCGTGCCGCCGAAGGCGACGTTGACCTCCTGAAACCCGCGGCAGACGCCGAAATAGGGCTGCCCCCGTTCGGTCAGCGCGCGGATCAGCGGCAGCGTGATCCGGTCGCGGGCGCGGTCGAAGGTGCCGTGCTTTTCGGTGGGCTCGTGGCCGTATTCCTCGGGATGCACGTTCGGGCGCCCGCCGGTGAACAGGAAGCCGTCGAAATGGGTCAGAAGTTCCTCGATGCCCACAAGCTCGGGGTCGGTCGGGATGATCACCGGCGTGCAGTCGGCCACTTTCGAAATCGCCTCGGACGAATAATATCCGCCCGCGTGGACCTGGTAAGTGTCCGAGATCATGTGGCTATTGCCGATTATCCCGACGATGGGCCGTGGCATGGATCCTCTCGTGATCAGATAGGATTCCTTCATAAAGCGTGAATTTGGTTTAGAAAAGGCGCGTCAGTGCACAGCCGCGCCGCGCGCCGGCGCAAGGGGGTTCATGGTTCGGTCCTTCGATCTGCGTGATCCCGCGTTTCTCGGCGATCCCGCGCCGATGCTGGCGGCGATGCGCGGCCAGGGCGAGATCGTGCGCGTGCGCCTGCCGCTGATGGGCTGGACCTGGCTGACCACGACGGACGCGGCGGCGCGCGAGCTGCTGAAGGATCAGAGGCGGTTCTCGCGCAACCCCGCGCGCGCGGGCAAGGGCGACATTGCCCGGTATTTCTGGTGGATGCCGCCGTTCATGAAGCCGCTGATGCGGAACATCATCCTGGCCGAGGGCGAGGATCACCGGCGCCTGCGCGGCCTGGTCGACGGCGCCTTCGCCCGAACCTCGGTCGAGGACCTGCGCCCCGAGATCGCGCGCCTCGCCGACGACCTGCTGGACTGGATCGACCCGGCCCGTCCGGTCGACATCGTCGCCGCCTATACCCGCAAGCTGCCGCTTCTGGTGATCTGCGCGCTTCTCGGCGTGCCGGATGCCGACCGCCGCCGGATCATGCGCTGGATCGGGCCGATATCGCGGCCCACCGGGTTGACAACGATCGTGTTCGCGCTGCCGGGTCTCTGGCGCATCATGCGGCATTTCCGGGCCGATTTCGCCGCGGTGCGCCGCAACGGCCGCCCGGGACTGATCCGCGAGCTGGTCGCGGCGGAAGACGCCGGCGAGCGGCTGAGCGAGGACGAGTTGCTCGCCATGGTCTTCACGCTGTTCGTCGCGGGCCACGAGACCACCGTGCACCTGATCACCGGCGCGATCCTGGCGCTGATCGACCGGCCCGAGGGGCGCACGGTGTTCCGGGACGGTGCGGGCGATGTCGGGATCGCGGTCGAGGAATTCATGCGCTTCCTGTCGCCGGTGATGATGTCCAAGGGGCTGTTCGCGCTGCACGACACGACGTTCCGCGGCGTCGAGATGAAACGCGGCGACATGTTCTCGGCGCTGCTGATCGCCGCGAACCACGACCCGGCCCGCTTCGACGCGCCCGGCGAGTTGCGGCTGTCGCGGCGGCCGAACGCGCATCTGGGCTTCGGCCATGGCCCGCATGTCTGCCTCGGCATGCAGATTGCCCGCGCCGAGGCGCAGATCGCGCTGACCCGGCTCTTCACGCGCTATCCGGGCCTGCGCCTCGCCGACCCGGCGCGCCGCCCCCGCCCGGCCCGGCGGCTGGGCCTGCGCGGGCACACCAGGCTCGACCTGGTCCTGTCGCGATAGCGGACCGCCCGGCGGGACCGCCCGGTGGACCCGGAGAGCGCCGGGGTCCGGCTTCTCCTCGT
>JBFKQC010000108.1:0-8365 GCA_041627895.1 Rhodobacter sp. | reverse complement strand
CCGCCCGAAGGCGCGGCACCTTGGCCGGCGTGGCGCGGGCCGAATTGCCGGGACATGCGGATTTCCGACGAGAAGAAGACCCCTGGGCGCGCTTCCCCTGCGGCGGGGGAGCGACTAACTAGGGGGCATGGCCGATCTCTTCGACGCCCTGCCGGAGCCCGAGACCAGCGCCGCGCCGCGACCGCTGGCCGACCGGCTGCGGCCGCGGAAGCTGTCGCAGGTCATCGGCCAGGACGCGGTGATCGGCCCGGACGGCCCCCTGGGCGTGATGCTGGCCTCGGGGGCGTTGTCTTCGCTGGTCTTCTGGGGGCCGCCGGGGGTCGGCAAGACGACGATCGCGCGGCTGCTGGCGGACGAGACCGACCTGACCTTCGTGCAGATAAGCGCGATCTTCACCGGCGTCGCGGACCTGAAGAAGGTGTTCGAGGCGGCGAAGCTGCGCCGGCGGAACGGGCAGGGCACGCTGCTGTTCGTCGACGAGATCCACCGTTTCAACAAGGCGCAGCAGGACGGGTTCCTGCCGCACATGGAGGACGGCACGATCCTGCTGGTGGGCGCCACCACGGAAAACCCGTCCTTCGAGCTGAACGCGGCGCTGCTGTCGCGGGCGCAGGTGCTGGTGCTGGAACGGCTGTCGCTGGCCGATCTGGAACTGCTGGCGCAGCGCGCCGAGCACGAGCTGGGCCGGGCGCTGCCGCTGACCGGCGAGGCGCGCGAGGCGCTGCTGGAGATGGCCGATGGCGACGGGCGGGCGCTGCTGAACCTGATCGAGCAGATCGCGGCCTGGAAAGCCGGCGGCAAGCTTGACCGCGACGCGCTGGTCACGCGGCTGCAGAAGCGCGCGGCGCAGTACGACAAGTCCGGCGACGCGCATTTCAACCTGATCTCGGCGCTGCACAAGTCGGTGCGCGGGTCGGACCCGGATGCGGCGCTGTACTGGCTGGCGCGGATGCTGGCGGGCGGCGAGGACCCGCGATACCTGGCGCGGCGGATCACGCGGATGGCGATCGAGGATATCGGGCTGGCCGATCCGCAGGCGCAGCGGCTTTGCCTGGACGCCTGGGCGACCTACGAGCGGCTCGGCTCGCCCGAGGGCGAACTGGCGCTGGCCGAGGCGGTGGCCTATCTGGCGCTGGCGCCGAAGTCGAACGCGGTCTATGCCGCATACAAGGCGGCGATGGCGGCGGCGAAGTCGACCGGCAGCCTGGCGCCGCCGAAGCACATCCTGAACGCACCCACCCGGCTGATGAAAGACCAGGGCTATGGCGCGGGCTACGCCTATGATCACGATGCCGAGGACGCGTTTTCCGGGCAGGACTATTTCCCCGAGGGGATGAAGCGCGGGGTCTATTACCGGCCGGTCGAGCGCGGGTTCGAGCGCGAACTGAAGAAGCGGCTGGACTGGTTTGTCAGGCAGCGGGCCGGGCGGCGGGATGGTTGACAAGCCGGCGCGCGCGGACAACAGAGCGCCATGTTCTCGACGCTGTTGCAGGTAGCCCTCGGCGGCGCGCTCGGCGCCTCGGCCCGGTATCTCACGGGGGTGGCGGCGGTGCGGGTGATGGGCCATGGCTTTCCCTGGGGGACGCTGATCGTCAATGCCGTGGGATCGGCGCTGATGGGGGTCATGGTGGTGGTCATGGCGCACAAGATGGGCAGCACGAAATATGCCCATTTCCTGATGACCGGGGTTCTGGGCGGGTTCACCACGTTCTCGGCGTTCTCGCTGGATGCGCTGACGCTGTACGAGCGCGGCCAGGCGGGCGCCGCCGCGGCCTATGTCGCCGGCACGCTGGCGCTGACGCTGGGTGGCATCCTGGCCGGCGTGCTGCTTGCGCGGGCTCTATACGCATGACCGGGGTGCAGGTGCTGACCGTCGGGCCGGACGAGGCCGAGCAGCGGCTGGATCGCTGGTTCCGGCGGCATTTTCCGCATGTCGGCCAAGGGCGGATCGAGAAGTTGTGCCGCAAGGGCGAGATCCGGGTCGACGGCGGCAGGGTGAAGGCGGCGACCCGGGTCGCGCCGGGCCAGCAGGTGCGGGTGCCGCCCTTGCCCGCGGCCGGCCCGGCGGCGGGCGGCGAAACCCGGCCCCGCGCCGCGGTATCCGAGGCGGATGCGGCGATGATCCGGGCCGCGGTTCTGTTCCGCGACGACCACATCATCGCGCTGAACAAGCCGCCGGGCCTGCCGACCCAGGGCGGCAGCAGGCAGACCCGGCACGTCGACGGGCTGGCCGAGGCGCTGCGCTTCGGACGTGACGAAAAGCCCCGCCTGGTGCACCGGCTGGACAAGGACACGTCGGGCGTGCTGCTGCTGGCCCGCACGCAGAGGGTGGCGGGCGCGCTGACCCGTGCCTTCCGGGCGCGCGAGACGCGCAAGATCTACTGGGCCGCGGTCGCGGGCACGCCGGAACCGGCGATGGGCACGGTGCGCTACGGGCTGGTCAAGGCGCCCGGGCACGGCGCCCGCGGCGAGGGCGAGAAGATGCTGTGCGTGCATCCCGACCGGGTCGACGCGACCCCGGGCGCCAAGCGGGCGACCACGGATTACGCGGTTCTCGCGGCGCTTGGCAGGCGCGCCGCCTGGGTGGCGCTGGTGCCGGTGACGGGGCGGACGCACCAGTTGCGCGCGCATATGGCCGAGATCGGGCATCCGATCATCGGCGACGGCAAATATGGCGGTTCCGGCCAGGAAAACCGGGGCGACGGCTGGGGCGCGCAGCTGGGCGGCGAGATCAGCCGCAAGCTGCACCTGCACGCCCGGACGCTGCGGATCGAGCACCCGGTCACCGGCCACCGGATGACCTTTGCGGCGCCGCTGCCCGAGCACATGGCGCGCACCTGGGCCGCGTTCGACTGGCGTGCCGAGGACGTGCCCGCCGACCCGTTCGAGGAGGCGCCATGACCGCATGGAAGATGCGCCGGTTCTGGACCGAGGCCCGCGCGGTTGCCTCCGGGGGCGGGTTCGCGGTGGAACTGGACGGCCGCCCGGTGCGCACGCCGGCCAAGGCGCGGCTGATGGTGCCGACGGGCGCACTGGCCCGCGCCATCGCCGACGAGTGGCAGGCGCAGGCGGGCGCGGTCGACCCGCGCGCGATGCCGGTGACGCGGGCCGCGAATGCGGCGATCGACAAGGTCAGCGTGCAGTTCGACGAGGTGGCCGGGATGATCGCCGCCTATGGCGACAGCGACCTGACCTGCTATCGCGCGGCGGCGCCCGAGGCGCTGGTCGGGCGTCAGGCGGCGGCCTGGGACCCTCTGCTGGACTGGGCGGCCGACACCTTTGGCGCGCGGCTGATCCCGGTCCAGGGCGTCATTCACCAGCCGCAACCGCGGGCCGCGCTGGACGCGCTGGCCGCGCCGGTCCGCGCGCTCGATCCGTTCGAGCTGACGGCGCTGCACGACCTGGTGTCGCTGTCCGGCTCGCTGGTGATCGGGCTGGCCGCATCCGAGGCGGTGCTGCCGGTCGAAACGCTCTGGGATCGCTCGCGAATCGACGAGGATTGGCAGGTCGAGCAATGGGGCGAGGACGACGAGGCGGCGGCCGAAGCCGGGAACCGGCGCCGCGGCTTTCTGGATGCCGCGCGGTTCCTGCGCCTTGCTCGGGAAAGGCCGTGATCCGCACTCGTCGGGAGCAGGCCGGAAAACCCCTTGTTTCCGGTGAAAAAACGTTACGTTTCCGTTAGAGCAGCCTTGACCTTTTCCGTCGCTTTCGCCCACACTCTCGCGTGCTGGGGGAAAATGCTCTCACATAATCGCAACCCGGCTGGGAGGTCGGGGGACCCGCCGGACCACTCTGGCGGCAAACCAGGAAGAGGTAATCCATGAAAAAATCCGTAATTCTTGGCGCGCTCACCGTTGCCGGACTCGCAGCCGGCGCCGCGCACGCGGCCACGGTGGACGACATCAAGGCTCGCGGCAAGCTGAACTGCGGCGTGACCACCGGGCTGGTGGGCTTCGCCGCGCCTGACGCGAATGGCAACTGGGATGGCTTCGACGTCGGCGTGTGCCGCGCCGTGGCCGCTGCGGTTCTCGGCGACCCGATGGCCGTCGAATTCGTGCCCACCACCGGCAAGACCCGCTTTACCGCGCTTGCCTCGGGCGAAGTCGACATGCTGGCCCGGAACACCACCTGGACCTTCTCGCGCGATGTGGACCTCAAGTTCACCTTCGTCGGCGTGAACTACTACGACGGCCAGGGCTTCATGGTTCCGAAAGAGCTGGGCGTGAGCTCGGCCAAGGAACTGGACGGCGCCACGGTCTGCATCCAGACCGGCACCACCACCGAGCTGAACCTGGCGGACTTCTTCCGCAACAACAACATCAGCTACGAGCCGGTGCCGATCGAGACCAACGCCGAGGCGCAGCAGCAGTACCTTGCCGGTGCCTGCGACGTCTACACCACGGACGCGTCCGGCCTTGCCGCGACCCGCGCCGCCTTCGAGAACCCGGCCAACCACATCATCCTGCCCGAGATCATCTCGAAAGAGCCGCTCGGGCCGCTGGTGCGCCACGGCGACGACCAGTGGGGCGACATCGTGCGCTGGACTCTGAACGCGCTGATCACCGCCGAAGAGTACGGCGTGACCTCGGCCAACGTCGCCGAACTGGCCGCCGGGCCGGTCGACAATCCGGAGATCAACCGCCTGCTCGGCACCGAGGGCAACCTCGGCGAGATGCTGGGCCTCAGCGCCGACTGGGCGGTCGGTGCGATCTCGGCCGGCGGCAACTATGGCGAGCTGTTCGAAAAGAACATCGGCGAGAAGACCCCGATCGGCCTGGCGCGCGGGCTTAACGCGCAATGGATCAATGGCGGCCTGATCTACTCGCCGCCGTTCCGGTAAGCAGGTGACGGGACAGGGCGCGGTCAATCCGCGCCCTTTTCCTTTCTGCCGATCCAAATAAACCCGGGAAGATTGACGCGCCGTAAGCGTCTGGCCCAAGATTACCCGGGAAAAGACAACAGGGACGCCCCGAATGACGACACTCACCGATCCTCCGAAGGAGTCGTTTCGGCTGAGCATGCTCATCTACGACACGCGGTACCGGTCGCTGACCATCCAGTGTGTCGCGCTCATGGGCTTCATGCTGCTCGCCGCCTGGCTGATCAACAACACGCTGGTGAACCTCGCCACGCTCGGCAAGCCGATCGACTTCGGCTTCTTTTCCGAACCGGCGAGCTATGACATCAACCAGCGCCTGCTGGACTACAACAGCCGCGACACGCACCTGCGCGCCTCGTTCATCGGGCTGCTCAACACGCTGGTCGTCGCGGTGCTGGGCTGTGTGACGGCGACGGTTCTCGGCGTTCTGATCGGGGTGCTGCGGCTTTCGCGGAACTGGCTGGTCGCGCGAATCATGACAGTCTATGTCGAGATGTTCCGCAACGTGCCGGTGCTGCTGTGGATCGTGCTGGTTCTGGCGATCCTGATCGAGAGCCTGCCCGCCCCGCGCGCCTTTCGCGGCGACGACGCGACGGCCTCGATGCTGCTGAACGAAGCCGTCGCGATCACCAACCGCGGCATCTACATTCCCGAGCCTTTGTTCTCGCGCAGCCTGGGCGACATCCACCTGTTCGGCGAGGCCAGCCTGAGGTTCGACATCTCGCTGGACCTGATCGCGTTTCTCGTCGTCCTCGGTGCCAGCATCTTCGCGATCCGCCGTGTCACGGCGCGCGCCAACAAGATCCAGGAGGCCACCGGCGACCGGCCGACCACCTGGCACGTGAACCTCGGCATTCTGGTGATCCCGACCGGCGCTTTGCTGATCGCGCTGGGCTTTCACCTGGGCTATCCCGCGCTGAAGGGGTTCAACTTTCAGGGCGGCACGCATCTTCGGAATTCGCTGATCGCGCTGTGGCTGGCGCTGAGCCTCTACACGGCGGCGTTCATCGCCGAGATCGTGCGCGGCGGCATCCTGGCGATATCCAAGGGCCAGACCGAGGCCGCGGGCGCGCTGGGGCTGCGCCCGAACCGGATCATGTCGCTGGTGGTTCTGCCGCAGGCGCTGCGGGTGATCATCCCGCCGCTGATCTCGAACTATCTCAACATCACCAAGAACTCGTCGCTGGCGATCGCCGTGGGATACATGGACATCACCGGCACGCTGGGCGGGATCACGATGAACCAGACCGGGCGCGAGCTGGAATGCGTGCTGCTTCTGATGCTCGTCTACCTGACGATCTCGCTGCTGATCTCGGCGGTGATGAACTGGTACAACAACAAAGTGAAGCTGGTGGAGCGGTAAGATGGCAGACACATCCTTTGTCCGCACCGAAATGCTGCCGGAACAGGCGCCGCCGGCGACCTCGGTGGGCTTCCTCGGCTGGATGCGCGCGAACCTGTTCTCGAACTGGTTCAACTCGGTTCTGACCGTGATTTCGCTGGCCTTCATCTGGTACGTGCTGTCGGGCCTGGTCCCGTGGATATTCCAGTCGGTCTGGGTCGCGGATTCGCTGAACGAATGCCGCGAGGTGATGACGGCGACCTGGGGCGACACCCACGGGCATGCGTGCTGGTCGGTGATCCGCGAGCGCTGGCTGCAGCTGATCTTCGGTTTCTATCCCGATTATCTCTATTGGCGGCCGATCCTGGCCTTCCTGCTGCTGCTGGTCGCGCTGGCACCCGTGCTGTTCGCCGACAAGGTGCCCTCGAAGCTGCTTTACGTCTCGGCGGCCTATCCCTTCGTGATGCCCTGGCTGATGTGGGGCGGCACGATCTGGGGGCCGCTTGCGGCCGCCGCCGGCTTTGCCGTGGGCTATTTCGTGCACAAGTACCTGGAACCGGTCGCCGGCGGGCTGGCCGCGATCATCATCGCCGTGCTGGCGACGGTGATCTGGTGGCTGTTCCTTGCGGGGCTCGTCGCCGGCGCGCTGGGCAGCGTGATCCCGCTGGCGCTGGAGCCGGTCGAAAGCCGCAACTTCGGCGGCTTCATGCTGTCGATCCTGATCGGCGTGGTGGCCATCGGCTGTTCGCTGCCGATCGGCATCGTGCTGGCGCTGGGGCGGCAGTCGGACCTGCTGATCGTCAAGGCGCTGTGCGTGGGCTTCATCGAGTTCATCCGCGGCGTGCCGCTGATCACGCTGCTGTTCGTGGCCTCGACGCTGCTGAACATCTTCATGCCGCCGGGCACGGATTTCGACATCATCCTGCGGGTGATGATCATGGTGACGCTGTTCGCCGCGGCCTACATGGCCGAGGTGATCCGCGGCGGTCTGGCGGCGCTGCCCAAGGGCCAGTACGAGGGCGCCGATTCGCTCGGCCTGGACTACTGGCAGTCGCAGCGGCTGATCATCATGCCGCAGGCGCTGAAAATCTCGATCCCGGGGATCGTGTCGACCTTCATCGGCATCTTCAAGGACACCACGCTGGTTTCGATCATCGGGCTTCTGGACCCGCTGGGGCTGTCCAACGCGATCCGCGCCGATGCCGCCTGGAACGACATCTACTGGGAGCTGTTCGCGTTCATCGCGTTCCTGTTCTTCATCTTCTGCTTCTCGATGTCGCGGTACTCGATGTACCTCGAGCGCAAGCTGCAGACCGACCATCGCTAAGGGAGACCTGACAAAATGGTTCAGCACAGCCACGAAACCATGGTCGACCGCGAGATCGACCGCAGCCACATGCAGGTCTCGGACGAGGTCGCGATCCAGATCACCGAGATGAACAAGTGGTACGGCACGTTCCACGTGCTGCGCGACATCAACCTGACGGTCTATCGCGGCGAGCGGATCGTGATCTGCGGGCCCTCGGGGTCGGGCAAGTCGACGCTGATCCGCTGCATCAACCGGCTGGAAGAGCACCAGGCCGGGCACATCCTGGTGAACGATACCGAACTGACCTCGGACCTGAAGAACATCGACAAGATCCGCGCCGAGGTCGGCATGTGCTTTCAGCACTTCAACCTGTTCCCGCACCTGACGATCCTGGAAAACTGCACGCTGGCGCCGATCTGGGTGCGCAAGACGCCGCGCAAGGAGGCCGAGGAAACCGCGATGCATTTCCTCGAGAAGGTCAAGATCCCGGAACAGGCGATGAAGTATCCCGGCCAGTTGTCCGGCGGGCAGCAGCAGCGCGTGGCGATCGCGCGGTCCCTGTGCATGCGGCCGCAGATCATGCTGTTCGACGAGCCCACGTCGGCGCTTGACCCGGAGATGATCAAGGAAGTGCTCGACACGATGATCGAGCTGGCCGAAGAGGGCATGACGATGCTGTGCGTCACCCACGAGATGGGCTTTGCCCGCCAGGTGGCGAACCGGGTGATCTTCATGGACCAGGGCCAGATCGTCGAGCAGAACGAGCCCGAGGAGTTCTTCAAGAACCCGAAGAGCGACCGGACCAAGCTGTTCCTGAGCCAGATCCTCGGGCACT
>JBFKQC010000107.1:0-9195 GCA_041627895.1 Rhodobacter sp. | reverse complement strand
CCCCCCCCCCCCCGCGCCGGGATGCTTTCGGCCGGATCAGGGCGCCGGGGCGTTCAGGCGGGCGAGCACCTCGGCGGCCGCCGCGGTGGGGCTGGTCCTGCCCCCGGCGACGGCGCGGCCGAGATCGGTCATCCGGGCGCGGGTTGCCGGGTCGTCGGCCAGCCGGGCGAGCAGGCCCTGGCGTACCTCTTCCTCGAACCAGTGCCGCGCCTGCGCGGCGCGGCGGGATTGCCAGTGGCCTTCCGCCCTGCGCCAGTCGGCGAGCGCCTGCATCTCGGCCCAGGCCTCGGCCAGCCCGGTTTCAACCAGGGCCGAGACCAGCATGGTCTTCGGAAAGCCCTTGGGGTCCTGCGGGCGGCGGCGCAGAAGCCGCAGCGCCTGGGCATAGTCCGCTGCGGTGCGGGTCGCGGCGGGTTTCAGGTCGCCGTCGGCCTTGTTGACCAGGATCAGGTCGGCGATTTCCATGATGCCGCGCTTGACGCCCTGCAATTCGTCGCCGCCCGCCGGCGCGATCAGCAGGACGAAGAGGTCGGACATTTCCGCCACCACGGTTTCCGACTGGCCGACGCCCACCGTCTCGATCAGCACCAGGTCGAAGCCCGCCGCCTCGCAAAGCGCCACCGCCTCGCGCGAGCGCCGCGCCACGCCGCCGAGATGCGTCTGGCTGGGCGAGGGGCGGATGAAGGCGCGGGGCTCGCGCGCGAGCCGCTCCATCCGGGTCTTGTCGCCGAGGATCGAGCCGCCGGTGCGCGCCGAGGAGGGATCGACCGCCAGCACCGCGACGCGAAGGCCCTGCCCGGTCAGCATCGTGCCGAACGCCTCGATGAAGCTGGACTTGCCGACGCCGGGCGTGCCGGACAGCCCGATCCTGAGCGCCTGGCGCCCGAGCGGGCGCAGCCGGTCGATCAGCGCCGCGGCAAGATCACGGTGATCGGCGCGGCGGCTTTCGACCAGGGTGATCGCGCGGGCCAGCGCGCGGCGTTCGCCGGCGGCGACCCGGCGAGCGAGGTCCTCGATGTCGATTCCGGCCATGCGCGTCGGCCCTTTCACGCCGATGCCGCCCGAACCCCGGCGGCTGGGCGTTGTCTTGCCCGGTTCGGTCCGGCAATGTCCAGCCCGTGCAGGCGGTTTCGGGAGATCCGGGGTGATCCGGTACTGGGCATTGTCATTGGCGGCGGCGCTGGGCTGCGTCTTCGCACCGGCGGCGCGGGCCGCGGACGGCGCGGCGGTCTACGCGCTGAAGCTGCGCGGCATCACCGCGGGCGAACTGACCATCGAGGCGAACGAGGCGGACGGGCGCTATGCGGTGGCCGCGCTCATCCGCAGCGTCGGGCTGGTCAGCGCGTTCCGCAGGTTTTCCTATCGCGGCCGGGCCGACGGGCAGCGCGGGCGCGAGGGCTTCCGCCCCGAGCGCTACCTGGAGGCCGCCGATACCGGGCGGCGCAGCTCCGAGGCGGAACTGGCCTATGAGGACGGCGTGCCGCGGGTGGTGCACTATGCCTCGCCGCGCGCGGCCGCCGGCGACACGCCGGACCCGGCGACCCAGGGCGGCACGGTCGATCCGCTGACCGGCATCTACGCGATGCTGCGGGACGTGACCCGCGACGAGGCCTGCCGGCTGGACCTGTTCATGTTCGACGGGCGGCGGCGCAGCCGGATCGCGATGCAGGTCGCGGGCGAGGCCGACGGGCTGCCCTATTGCGCCGGCATCTACCAGCGGCTCGAGGGCTTTACCGAAAGGGAACTCGCCCGGCACCGCAAGTTCGATTTCGTGCTGACCTACCGGGCCGGACCCGGCGAGCGGCTGCAGGTCGAGCGGGTGGAATTCGCCTCGCTCTATGGCGTTGCCGCGATCGATCGCCGATAAGGGCGCCGTGCCCGATCCGTTGCCCATCGACAGCATTCTGCCCGATCTCGTCGCCGCGCTCCGGCGCGACGGCCGCGCCGTGCTGCAGGCGCCGCCCGGGGCCGGCAAGACCACGCGGGTGCCGCTGGCGATCCTGCAATCCGGGCTGGTGCAGGGCCGGATCGTGATGCTGGAACCGCGGCGGCTGGCGGCGCGGGCCGCGGCCGAGCGGATGGCCGAGACGCTGGGCGAGCGCCCGGGCGAGACCGTGGGCTACCGGATGCGCGGCGCGACGAAGGTGTCGCGGGCCACCCGGATCGAGGTGGTGACCGAGGGCATCCTGACGCGGATGATCCAGGCGGACCCGGCGCTCGACGGCATCGGCGCGCTGATCTTCGACGAGTTTCACGAACGCTCGCTGAACGCCGATCTGGGCCTGGCGCTGGCATGGGAGGCGCGGGGCGCCCTGCGCGAGGACCTGTCGATCCTGGTGATGTCGGCGACACTGGACGCGGCGCCGGTGGCCGCGATGCTGGACGACGCGCCGGTGATCACCTCGGAAGGGCAGAGCTTTCCGGTCGAGGCGCGCTGGCTCGACCGGCCGGTTCCGAAGGAGACGCGGTTCGAGGCCGCGGTGGCGGGGCTGGTGCGGCAGGCCCTGGCCGGGGCCGCGGGCGGCGTGCTGGTGTTCCTGCCGGGCGAGGGCGAGATCAGGCGGGTGGCGGCCCTGCTGGGCGACCTGCCGGCGGAGGTTGCGGTCAGGCCGCTTTACGGCGCCCTGCCCTTCGCGGCGCAGCGGGCGGCGGTGGCGCCGGCGCGGACGGGCCGCAAGGTGGTGCTGGCCACCGCGATCGCCGAGACCGCGCTGACCATCGAGGACGTTCGGATCGTGGTCGACGCCGGACGCGCCCGGCGGGCGCGGTTCGACCCGGGGCGCGGGATGTCGCGGCTGGTCACCGAGCGTGTGACCCGGGCCGAGGCGGCACAGCGCCAGGGCCGGGCCGGCCGGGTCGCGCCGGGCATGTGCTGGAAGCTCTGGACCCGCGGCGAGGACGGCGCGCTGGCGGCATTCGCACCGCCCGAGATCGCCGCGGCGGACCTGGCGGGGCTGGTGCTGGAACTGGCGCTCTGGGGCGCGCGGGGGACGCGCGGGCTGGCGTTCCTGACCCCGCCGCCCGAGGGCGCCTGGGCCGGGGCGGAGCGGCTGCTACGCGATCTGGGCGCGCTGGACGAGAGCGGCGCGATCACCGGCCACGGGCGCGTTCTGGCGGCGATGCCGCTGCATCCGCGGCTGGCGCATATGCTCGCCGTCGCGGGGCCCGGGGCGGCCCGGCTGGCGGCGCTGCTGAACGAGCGCGATCCGATGGCCGGCGCCGGGGCGGACCTGGCGCCGCGGCTGGCCGCGCTGGGCGATCCGGCGCGCCACGGCGCCGCCCGCGGCGCGCTGGAACGGATCGGCGCTGAGGCCCGGCGGCTTGCGAGGATCGCGCCGTCCGGCGGGCGCGCGGGGCTGAGCGCGGGCGCGATGGCGGCGCTGGCCTATCCCGATCGGGTCGGACTGCGCCGTCCGGGCGACGATCCGCGCTGGGTGCTGTCGGGCGGAACCGGCGCCGCGATGGATGCCGCCGACGCGCTCGCCGGCGCGCGGCTGATGGTGGCGACCGATCTGGACGGCGCCGGGCGCGAGGCGCGGGTGCGCCAGGCGGTCGCGATCACCGAGGCCGAGCTGCGCGAGATCCATGGCGACCGGATCGGCTGGTCCGACCTCTGCGAATGGTCGCGGCGCGAGCGCCGGGTGGTGGCGCGGCGGCAGGAGCGCTTCGGCGCGCTGGTGCTGGCGGACCGGCACTGGGACGACGCGCCGCACGAGGCCGTTGCGCGGGCGATGCTGGACGGCGTGCGCGATCTGGGGCTGCCATGGAGCGACGCGGCGCGGCGGCTGCAGGCGCGGGTCGAGCTGTTGCGCGGCCAGGGCGTGGCGCTGCCGGATTGCTCGGACGAGGGACTGGCGGCGGCGCTGGCGGACTGGCTTCTGCCCTGTCTCGGCGGTGTCGCGACCGAGGCCGAACTGCGGGCGCTGGACCTTCTCGACCCGCTTCGGGCGCGGCTCGGCTGGGACGGGGTGCAGACGGTGGACCGGCTGGCACCGGGCGCCTACGTGACGCCGCTCGGCCGGCGCGTGCCGATCGACTATGCCGGCGGGGTGCCCGAGATCGCCGTGCGGCTGCAGGAGATGCTCGGGGTCGCCCGGCACCCGGTCGTCGGCCCCGGAAGGCTGGCGCTGAAGGTGACGCTGCTGTCGCCCGCGGGCCGGCCGGTGGCCGTGACCGACGATCTGCCGGGGTTCTGGGCCGGGGCCTACGGCGACGTGCGCAAGGACATGCGCGGGCGCTATCCCAGGCATCCCTGGCCCGAGGACCCGACGCAGGCCGCGCCGACCCTGCGCGCCAAGCCGCGGCGGTGATCGGGGACGCCGCCCCACCCGGCATTGCATCCTGGGTATCCGTTTCGCTCGGCGCCCGCGGCGCGATATCGCGCCCCGCAGGTGCGGGCACGCGTCGCCGCGGCTTGGCGGGGTGTGCGTTGCGTCGCGTAGCACTCAGAGGTGGCGCATAGGGAATGGCCGCAGGTGGACGCCGGCGCTTGGCGTCATAGTGTGCCGGCCGCCGTTGGATGCCGTTCGCTCCGCGCGGCTTCAGGCGAAAACTGGCCCCGCTCCAAGGCAGCCGCTCGGCTCCGTGTCTCCAGCGCGTCAAGGTCAATGCCGGGTCAGGGACGATGCGTTCCGGGCGCCGGGATGCATGTGCAGGTTGCGCCCGGGGAATGGTGGTGGGCGGCAAGCACCGTCGCGGGCGCTTCGTCGTGAAACCGGCCCTGCGGGAAATCTCGAAAGCGCCGTCGCGGACCGCGGTGACCTGCTTTCAGCCGCCGCCCCACGGCCCGTGGTGGCCGTCGCCGTCCTTGTCGACGCGCTCGAACCCGTGGGCGCCGAAGAAATCGCGCTGCGCCTGGATCAACGCGGCGGTGCCGGTGGCGTGCCGCATCGTGTCGTAATAGCCGAGCGCGGCGGCGAGCGCCGGCACCGGCAGCCCGCCCAGCGCCGCCCTGGCGACCGTTCGGCGCAGCGCGGCGACGCTGCCCTCCAGCATCCGCGCGAAGGCCGGCGCGAGGATCAGGCTGGACCCCGGCAGATCGGCGCGGAACGCGGTGGCGATGTCGTCGAGAAGCGCCGAGCGGATGATGCAGCCGGCGCGCCAGATTTCGGCGATGCGCGACAGATCGAGCGGCCAGCCGAATTCCTCCGATGCCGCGGCCAGCAGCGAGAAGCCCTGCGAATAGGCCACAATCCGCGCCGCCAGCAGCGCCTTTTCCAGATCGCCGTCGAGAACCCGCGGCCCGGCCTCGGAATTGGCGGCCGGGGCCAGCCGTTCGGCGGCGATCCCGCGGAGGTCCTTTGCCGCCGACCACGACCGCGCGCCCACCGCGGCCTCGATGGTCGAGGCCGACTGGCCGAGCTTCAGCGCCTCGATCACCGTCCAGCGCCCGGTGCCCTTCTGCCCGGCGCGGTCGAGGATCACGTCGACCATCGGCCGGCCGGTCTCGGGGTCGCTCGCGGCCAGCACCCGTGCCGTGATCTCGGCGAGATAGCTCTTCAGCGGCCCGCCGTTCCACTCGGCGAAAAGCGCGCCGATCTGCGCCGGGCTGCGGCCCTCGCCGATCCGCAACAGCCCGAAGATTTCGGCGATCATCTGCATGTCGGCATATTCGATGCCGTTATGCACGGTCTTGACGAAATGCCCCGCCCCGTCGGGGCCGAGATGCGCGGCGCAGGGGCTGTCCTGGTAGCGGGCGGCGACGGCTTCGACGATCTCGGCGATCTCGGCATAGGCCGCCGCCTCGCCGCCGACCATGATCGAGGGGCCGTGGCGCGCGCCTTCCTCGCCGCCCGACACGCCCATGCCGATGAAACGCAGGCCCTGTTTCTTCAGCGCAGCCTCGCGCCGGCGGGTGTCGTTGAAATCGGCGTTGCCGGCGTCGATCAGGATGTCGCCCTCGTCGAGATGCGGTTTCAGCGCGTCGATCGTGGCGTCGACCGCGGCGCCGGCCTTGACCATGACGATGATCGCGCGCGGGGGCGCGAGCGCCGCGGCCAGCGCAGCGGGCGTGCGGGCGGGCACGAGGCGGTCGGCCAGGTCGCCCGCCCCGGCGATGAAGTCGCCGATCACGCTGGTCGTGCGGTTGTGAACGGCGACCGGAAACCCCTTTTCGGCGATGTTCAGCGCCAGGTTCGCGCCCATCACCCCAAGCCCGATCAGGCCGATCCGCGCCTTTGCCATCGCCGCCTCCGTCGTCCATCCGTCAGCGCTAACGTACCGGCCACGGGGCGCATTACAAGCGGAATGGGCGGCGCGCCGCCCGTCACGCGGTTGTGATCGCGCCCGGGGGCCACGCCATGCATGATCGGCGGCAGAATTGCAGCAACGGAGGTTTTCGATGAAACGGCTTTTGACCCTGGCGGCGGCGCTTGCCGCGGCATTGCCCGCGGCGGCGCAGGAGGTGACGCGCTCGATCGAGCAGGTGGCGGGCGACGTCTACATGATGCGCAACAATTTCCACAATTCGCTGCTGATCCAGACCGGCGACGGCGTGGTGCGGATCGACCCGATCAACGCCGAGGCCGGGGCCTGGGTGAACGACAATCTCGACCAGGTGGGCGGCGGTTCGGTGACGCACCTGATCTGGTCGCACAGCCATGGCGACCACGGCTCGGGCGGCGACGCGCATCCCGGCGCGGTGAAGATCGCGCACCAGGCCACCGGCGGCGAGGTCGCGGGCGTCGCCATCGACGAACTGGTCGGCGACAGCCACACGCTGAGTGTCGGCTCCAAGACGATCGAGTTGACCAATGTCGGCGCCGGCCACGACAACCACCTGCTGATCGCGGTCGTGCGGCCCGAGAACGTGGCCTTTGTCGTCGATATCGTCACCCCCTGGCGGCTGCCGTTCCGCGACTTCCCGGGCGCCGACATCGACGGCTACGTCCGCCAGATCGAGGCCGCGCAGACGCTGGACTTCGACATCCTCGCCCCCGGCCACGGCAACACCGGCACCAAGGCCGATCTCGGCGAGGCCCGCGCCTATGTGGTCGAGCTGAAGGCGGCGGTGCTGGACGGGCTGAAGGCGGGCAAGTCGCTGGACGATCTGAAGGCCGAGGTGACGATGGCGGGCTACGCGGATTTCGGCCAGTACGAGGCCTGGCTGCCGCTGAACATCGAGGGCATGGCGCGCTTTCTGCAGGAAAGCGGCCAGGTCAACTGAGCCGGACACGCGAGAGCGGGGCGGGCGCAGGTGCGGCTGCGTCCGCCCCGCCCGTGCGGGGCCCGGTCCGGATCAAAGCCCGTAATGCGCCTCGAACTCGGCCTCGGTGATGTCCTCGAACAGGATCGTGTCGCCGGTCGTCAGCGTCAGCAGCGTATCCGCGCCGCCGCCGGCCGAGGTCACCGCCCCGGCCCCCACGATCGACAGGTAGACCGAGTCGTCGACACCCTCGACGGTGAAATTGTCGATCCCCAGCTCGAAATCGGTGATCGTGCACTCCGAGATCGCGGTATTGGCGGAATAGATGAACTGGAACTCGTCGGCGCCCGCGCCGCCGGTGGCCTCGTGGTCGCCGCCCTTGTTCATCCGCAGCACCAGCGTGTCGTCGTCGCCGCCGCCGTCCAGCGTGCTGGACTGGTCGCCCGAGGTGATCGTGTCGTCGCCCGAGCCGCCGTCGAGAATGTTGTTGCCCTTGTTGCCGTGGATCTCGTCGTTGCCCGAGCCGCCGAACAGCGTGTCGTCGCCCTGCCCGCCCGACATCTGGTCGTCGCCGCTGCCGCCCTGCAGGTCGTCGTTGCCCGCGCCGCCGTAAAGCCGGTCGTTGCCGGCGCCGCCGCGGATCTCGTCGTCGCCGTCCTCGCCGTAAAGCTTGTCGTTGCCGTTGCCGCCGTTGATCGTGTCGTTGCCCTCGCCGCCATAGATGAAGTCATGCCCGCCGCCGCCGGAAATCCGGTCGTTGCCGCCGTAGCCAAACACGTTTTCCGAGCCGTTCGAGACGGATTCGCCATCCGCGTCGACATAGCCCAGCGTAATGTGATCGTCGAAAGCCGTGCCGTCGATGATCGGTCGTGGCGCCTTGCCCATAACACCCCCCCCCGGGAAATTACACACCAAGAATTGCTGCCCGTCCGGGCGCATCAATATTAACGGGGGATCAGTTCTGCGGGGCATGAAATGCGGCATTATTATGGCAATATTGGGGAACACATTGTTTACCACGCGCCGGATTGGCCTGTTAAGGTTGATATGGGAACCGGTTGCTCGCCTTTTTGGGGCAGATAGGCGGCGCCGCCGTTGCGATTCGGTTCCTCCGCGGCCCTTGCCCGGGGCCCGATATTCGCAATGATGGTCCGCGCGGGCCGTGCCAGGCGAGGGGATTTCATGCTGCATCATGTCGTGCAGGGCCAAGGCCGGCCGGTTCTGATCCTGCACGGGGCGCGGCTGGATCACCGGCACATGGTCGAAAGCTGCGAGCCGGTCTTTGCCGGGCTCGACGGCTGGCGGCGCATCTATGTCGACATGCCGGGCCACGGTCAAAGCGGCGGCGGCGATGCGGTGAAGTCGAACGAGAACCTGCTGGATGCGGTTCTGGATTTCGCCCAAGCGGCCATCCCCGGCAAGCGGTTCGCGGTGATCGGCGAGTCGCGCGGCAGCTACATCGCCCGGGGCATCGCGTACAAGCGGCCCGAGGCGGTGGACGGCCTGGCGCTGATCGTGCCGGGCGGCAATCCCTCGTCGTCGCACCCCCTGCCGGGCCATGTCACGGTGGCGGCCAACCCGGCGCTGCGGGCGGCGTTGCCTGAGGACGAGCGGCCCCGCTTCGACGCCCTGGTGGTGCAGAACGAAGAGATCATGGACAAGGCGCGGCGCACAATCGTGCCGGCGCTGGCGCTGAGCGACGCCGGGATGGCCGCGCGCACCTGGGAGCACTTCGACTTTCCGTTCGACCTCGCCGCGCCGGAAGCGGTTTTCGACAAGCCCTGCGTGATCGTCGCGGGACGCCAGGATGCGATCTCGGGATACCGCGACGCGCTCGACATGCTGCCGCTCTATCCGCGTTCGACATTCGCCATTCTCGACAGCGCCGGCCACAAGCTGGCCTGGGAACGGCCCGATGTGTTCACGGCGCTGATGCGGGACTGGCTGGGGCGGCTGGCGCGGGGCTGACGGATAGGTGCCGCTTGTTGGCCTGGAGCGAAAAGCGGTGGCCTCGCGCGAATGGCCCGTCGACGGGCCATGCCGGCCGCCTG
>JBFKQC010000106.1:0-9418 GCA_041627895.1 Rhodobacter sp. | reverse complement strand
GATGGAGCTGTCGACCTACTTCCGCATCAACGCGGCCAACACCGGCCAGTTCGAGCGAACCCTTATCGTCGCAGACGAGGGCAGTCATGTCAGTTACCTCGAGGGCTGTACGGCTCCGATGCGCGACGAGAATCAGCTGCACGCCGCCGTCGTCGAGCTGGTGGCGCTGGAGGATGCCGAGATCAAGTATTCGACGGTGCAGAACTGGTTCCCGGGCGACGAGGAAGGCCGCGGCGGCATCTACAACTTCGTCACCAAGCGCGCCGATTGCCGCGGCGACCGGTCCAAGGTGATGTGGACCCAGGTCGAAACCGGCAGCGCGGTGACGTGGAAGTATCCAAGCTGCATCCTGCGCGGGCACGAGAGCCAGGGCGAGTTCTACTCGATCGCGATCACCAACAATTACCAGCAGGCCGATACCGGCACCAAGATGATCCATCTGGGCCGCAACACCCGGTCGCGGATCGTCTCGAAGGGGATCAGCGCGGGCCGCGCGCAGAACACCTATCGCGGCCAGGTCTCGGTGCATCCCAAGGCGCGCCACGCGCGGAACTACACGCAGTGCGATTCGCTGTTGATCGGCGACAGGTGCGGTGCGCACACGGTGCCCTATATCGAGGTCCGCAACAACTCGTCGCGTTGCGAACACGAGGCGACCACGTCCAAGGTGGATGACGACCAGCTGTTCTATTGCCGGCAACGCGGGATGGACGAGGAAGAGGCCGTGGCGCTGGTGGTCAACGGGTTTTGCAAGGAGGTGCTGCAGGCGCTGCCGATGGAGTTCGCCATGGAGGCGCAGCAACTGGTGGCGATCTCGCTGGAGGGGTCGGTCGGCTAGGACGGGGTTTCGGGGCGCTGTACCGGTCCTGGACCCCGGGGCATTGGAGGCCGGAATGAAGTTCTGGGTGGGAATCGCGATTTTGTCCGGGATTACGGTCTATGGATATCAGGACGGCTGGTTCGACCGGCTGTTTCTCATGGTTGGCATGTCCGATGGCGAGCCCACGCCGGGGGTCGGCTTTGGATCGGAGATGTTCATAATGCTTTACGAGGCGGTCAAGGGAACCGCGCCGCAATGGTGACGGCGCGCGGACCGGGACACCGGCCTGCGGGTAGGCCGAGGCGATAAGGACAAAGGCGGACATGGTCGGCAACGCCACCGAAGAAGGGCTGATGGGCCAGATCGGCAACCCGTCCCACGTGGACCGGGGCCGGATCGTGGTGCCCGCGGCCTGCCTTGCGGGCTATGGCGCGGGCTATCTTCTGTGGCGGCTGGTGCCGGTCGCGACGGTCTGGGCGGCGCTGGCGCTGGGCGTTGTGGTCTGCGTTCTGGTCGCGTGGCGCCTGGCGCTGTGGTTCGAACGGCGCGACTGGGCGCGCTGGTGCGCCGCCGAGGAGGCGCGGCGCGCGGCCGAGGTCGCCGAGACCGAGCGCGCCGTCGCCAGGATGCGGGGCGGGCGATGACGCTGCTGGTGGCCGACCCGTCGCTGCATCCCGCGGTCGCGCGCGCGCTGGACAAGCCCGCGCGCTATATGACGCCCGAGGGCGCGCGCGTGGTCGTGGCGGCGCCGCTGGGCCGCGCCGTCTATTTCGTGATCGACAACGGCGAGGACCGGATCCACCGCTGCCAGGCGCGCGGCGAGTTCTACGAGCAGGCGGTGCT
Source organism: Rhodobacter sp. (assembly GCA_041627895.1). Classification (GTDB taxonomy): domain Bacteria; phylum Pseudomonadota; class Alphaproteobacteria; order Rhodobacterales; family Rhodobacteraceae; genus JBFKQC01. The sequence goes on along the minus strand of JBFKQC010000106.1, from coordinate 7,755 downwards.
GGTCGGGCTGGCGCGGCATCTGCCCGAGGGCGGGGTGTTTGTCGATATCGGCGCGAATATCGGCAATCACACGCTGTTCATGGCGCTGCATGGCGGCGCGGGCCGGGTGATCCCGATCGAGCCGAACCCGGCGGCGATCCGGCTGCTGGCCGGTGCGGTGCGGCTGAACCGGATCGAGGACCGGGTCGAGTTGCGCGCGCTGGGCTACGGGCTGGGCGATGCGGATGCCGGCGGCTATGCAATCCACGACCCCAAGGGCAATCTGGGCTGGGCGCGGCTGACCGAGGGCGGCGGCGATATCGAGGTCCGCAGGGGCGATACGCTGCTGGCCGGCGAGCCGCAGATCGACATGATCAAGATCGACGTGGAAGGCATGGAAATCGCCGCACTTTCCGGTCTTGAGGAGACCATTGCGCGGTGCCGGCCGATGCTGTTCGTCGAGGTCGACCACAGCAATCGCGGCGCCTTCGACGAATTGATGGCGCGGTATCGCTATGCCTGCGCCGAAGAGCACAAGGCGAGCCGCGTGAACCAGAACCTGCTGATGGTGCCGGAGGGACGATGAGCAGGACGATACTTCTGGCTGCGCTGACCACCGGCGCCTTCTGCGCCGTCTTCGCGGGCGTCGTCGATGCCGTCACCGACGCGCTGACCCTCGGCCAGGTGGTGGCGGTGGGCGGCGTCTCGGGGATACTCGGCAGCCTGTTCGCAAGCTATGTCATCAGGAGGCGGAAATGACGATACCGGTCGTCAACCTGTTCGACGCGAAGGCGTTTTCCAACGCGCCCGAGGGCAGCACCCGGTTCGGCGCCATGATCGCGCCGGTCGGCGACGCGCTCGGCATGGCCGGGCTGGGGGCGATGTTCGTCACGGTCGAGCCGGGGCGGCGGGCGTTTCCGTTCCACAACCACCTGGGCAATGACGAGATGTTCGTGATCCTCGAGGGCGAGGGCACCTACCGCTTCGGCGACACCGAGTATCCGGTGAAGCCCGGCGATGTCTGCGCCGCGCCGCGCGGCGGACCCGAGACCGCGCACCAGCTTGTCAATTCCGGGTCCAAGCCGCTGAAATACCTTGGAATCTCGACCCTGAACGACCCGGACATCGCGGAATACCCCGACAGCGGCAAGTTCGCCGCGCTGGGGATCGCGCCGGGGCCGTCGTTCTTCGAGGCGCATATCAAGCATGTCGGCCGCCGCAAGGACGCGCGCGACTACTGGGAAGGGGAAGAGCTGTGACCGCCGCCGCCGCGCCGGCGGCCGGATGCGCCGCACGGACCCGTGAAACGATCGCAATCATGCCGACAGGCGCCGCCCGCTTGCTGCGTCAACATTCGGCCGAGAGGTAGGAAATATGCTGGAAATCAAGAACCTGCACGTCAAGCTTGAAGAAGAGGACAAGGCCATCCTCAAGGGTGTCGACCTGAGCGTCGGGGCCGGAGAGGTGCACGCGATCATGGGGCCGAACGGGTCGGGCAAGTCGACCTTGTCCTATGTCCTGTCCGGCCGCGACGGGTACGAGGTGACCGAGGGCAGCGCGGCGCTGGACGGTGCCGACCTGCTGGAGATGGAGCCCGAGGAACGCGCCGCGGCGGGGCTGTTCCTGGCGTTCCAGTACCCGGTGGAGATCCCCGGCGTCGGCAACATGACGTTCCTGCGCACGGCGCTGAACGCGCAGCGCAAGGCGCGGGGGCAGGACGAGGTCAGCGCCGCCGACTTCCTGAAGCTGATCCGCGAGAAGGCCAAGGCGCTGAAGATCGACGCCGACATGCTGAAGCGGCCCGTGAACATGGGCTTTTCGGGCGGCGAGAAGAAGCGCAACGAAATCCTGCAGATGGCGGTGCTGGAGCCGCGCATGTGCATCCTCGACGAGACCGACAGCGGGCTTGACGTCGACGCGATGAAGCTGGTGGCCGAAGGGGTCAATGCGCTGCGGTCCGAGGGGCGGGCGTTTCTGGTGATCACGCATTACCAGCGGCTGCTGAACCATATCGTGCCGGACGTGGTGCACATCATGGCCGACGGGCAGATCGTGAAGACGGGCGGCGCCGAACTGGCGCTGGAGGTCGAGGAAAACGGCTATGCCGACATCCTGGGCGAGGTGGCCTGAGATGGCGTTGGCGCAAGTCAGGACCGACGCGACCGAGGCGCGGCTCGCCGCGCTGGAATTGCCCGCCGGTGCCGCCTGGGCCGAGACGGCGCGCGGCGAGGCGCTGGCGCGGCTGCGCGCCATGGGCCTGCCCGGGCGGCGCGATGAGTACTGGAAATACACCCGCCCCGACAGCCTGACCGATCCGGCCGCGCCCGCGGCGGCGCTGTTCCGGGCCGACGAGGCGCCGATCTTCGGCGAGATCGACCGGCTGAAGGTGGTCTTCGTGGACGGCGTGTTTGACCCGGGGGCCTCGGACGACCTGTCGCTGGCCGGGATCGAGATCGAGCGGCTGGAAACCGCTGCCGCCGCCGATATCCACTGGGCCAGGGACCTTTACGGCCAGCTTGAGACCCGCGGCCAGACCCCGGTGCAGCGCCCGCTGGCGGCGCTGAACACGGCGTTTGCGAGCGACGGCGTGGTGATCCGCGCAACGGGCCGGGCGGCGAAGCCGGTGAACCTGATTTACCTCCACAAATCAGAGACATCCGACGCGATCCTGCATCATTGCATCAAGCTGGACGAGGGCGCCGACCTGACCGTTCTGGAAAACGGCCCCGCCGCGGCGCGGTTCAACAAGGTGATGGAGGTCGAGGTCGCCGACGGCGCCGCGTTCCACCACGTCCGCGCCCAGGGCCGCGACCACGAGCGCCGCGCCGCGACGCATATTTTCGCGCGCCTCGGCGCCCGGTCGACGTTCAAGAGCTTTACGCTGACCGCCAACGGCGTGCTGACGCGGAACGAGGCGGTGATCGAGCTGACCGGCGACGATGCCGTCGCCCATGTCGCGGGCGCCTGTGTCGGCGACGGCGATTTCCACCATGACGACACGGTTTTCGTCACCCACGATGCGGTGAACTGCGAAAGCCGCCAGGTGTTCAAGAAGGTGCTGCGGAACGGCGCGACGGGCGTGTTCCAGGGCAAGATCCTGGTCAAGGCCGGCGCGCAGAAGACCGATGGCTACCAGATCAGCCAGTCGCTGCTGCTGAACGAGGACGCGCAGTTCTTCGCCAAGCCCGAGCTGGAAATCTATGCCGACGACGTGAAGTGTTCGCACGGGTCGACATCCGGCGCCATCGACGAAGAGGCCCTGTTCTACCTGCGCTCGCGCGGGCTGCCGGAGGCCGAGGCGCAGGATCTGCTGGTGCTGGCCTTCCTCGCCGAGGCGATCGACGAGATCGAGGACCCGGCGATCGCCGGGGATATCCGCTCGCGGCTCGAAGGCTGGCTGGTGCGGCGCAGGGGCTGATGGCGCTGACCACGGATATCGCGGCCACCTATCGTGGCCCCCGCGCGGCGGTGCGGCGCCAGATCGAGATCGGCGTGACCGAGGCGCGGCTGGCGATGTACCTGATCCTGGCCTGCGGGCTGAACTTTGTCGCGCAGTTGCCGCGGCTTCGGCGCGAGGCCTATCTGGACGCGGCGATCCCGTTCGACGCGCGGGTCGGCGGGGCGCTGCTGGGCTGGATGTTCATCGCGCCGCTGGCGCTGTATGCCGTGGCGCTGCTTTGCCGCTGGTTGATGCATCTTTTCGGCGGCCGCGGCACCGGGCTGACGGCACGGCTGGCGCTGTTCTGGGCGCTTCTGGCGGCCTCGCCGCTCTGGCTGCTGAATGGGCTGGTGGCGGGCTTCATCGGGCCGGGGGCCGAGCTGTCGCTGACCGGCGCCGCGGCGCTTGGCGTCTTCGTGGTGTTCTGGGGTCTCGGGCTGGTCGAGACCGAGTTTGCGCAGGTTCCCGCATGACGCTCAGCCTTTCCGTCCTGTTGCGCCACGCAGTCGACAGCATCCGCGCCCCGCGGGACGAGGCGCGCTGGGTCCAGTCGATCGATTTGCCGCGCGGCGCGCGGTGGGAGGCGCTGCTGCTGATCGTGGTGATCAGCGCGATCCTGGGCCAGATTTCCACCATCCTGGTGCCGCCCGAGGCCAACGCGCTGGTGACGCCGCTGCTGACCAACCCGATCATGATGGGCATGATCCAGATGTCGCTGCTGGTGGTCATGGTCTTCGCGATTCACTGGATCGGCCGCGCGATGGGCGGCGACGGGCGCTTTGGCGACGCGATCCTGGCGGTCGCATGGATCCAGTTCGTCATGGCCTGCCTGCAGGTCGTGCAGACCGTGGCCATGGTGCTGGTCCCGCCGCTGGCCGGGCTGATCGCGGTGCTGGGTTTCGTGCTGTTCTTCTGGCTGCTGACCAATTTCATCGCCGAGCTGCACGGTTTCCGTTCGCTCGGGCAGGTCTTCGTGATGATCGTGATCTCGATGATCGGTTTCGTCTTCGGGGTCAGCCTGCTGCTTGCGATCATCGGTTTCTCGATTCCCGGAGCCCCGGTCTGATGTACGACGTCCACGCCATCCGCAAGGATTTCCCGATTCTGGCCCGCGAGGTGAACGGCCGGCCGCTGGTCTATCTCGACAACGGCGCCTCGGCGCAGAAGCCGCAGGCCGTGATCGACGCGGTCACGCACGCCTATGCGCACGAATATTCCAACGTACACAGGGGGCTGCATTACCTGTCGAACATCGCGACCGAGAAATACGAGGCCGTCCGCGGCACCATCGCGCGGTTCCTGAACGCAGGAAGCGAAGACGAAATCGTGATGAACACCGGCACCACCGAGGGGATCAACATGGTGTCCTACGGCTGGGCCGCGCCGCGGATGCAGCCGGGCGACGAGATCGTGCTGAGCGTGATGGAGCATCACGCCAACATCGTGCCCTGGCATTTCCTGCGCGAGCGCCAGGGGGTCCGGCTGGTCTGGGTCGATACCGACGCGACCGGCTGGCTCGACCCCGCCAGGGTGCTGGACGCGATCACCCCGCGCACCAGGCTGGTGGCGGTGACGCATCTGTCGAACGTTCTGGGCACCCGGGTCGACGTGAAGGCGATCACCCGCGGCGCGCACGAGAAGGGCGTGCCGGTGCTGGTCGACGGCAGCCAGGCCGCGGTGCACCTGCCCGTCGACGTGGCCGACATCGGCTGCGATTTCTACGCGATCACCGGGCACAAGCTTTACGGCCCCTCGGGGTCCGGCGCGATCTATGTCCGGCGCGAGCGGCTGACCGAAATGCGCCCCTTCATGGGCGGCGGCGACATGATCCGCGAGGTGCACAAGGACGGCATCACCTGGAACGACCCGCCGATGAAGTTCGAGGCCGGCACGCCCGGCATCGTGGCGATGATCGGGCTGGGCGTGGCGCTGGATTACATGATGGGCCTCGGCATGGGCGCGATCGAGGCGCACGAGGCGCGCTTGCGCGACTATGCCGTGCGGCGGCTGACCGGGCTGAACTGGCTGACCCAGCAGGGCACGACGCCCGACAAGGGCGCGATCTTCAGCTTCACGCTGGACGGCGCGGCGCATGCCCACGACGTCTCGACGATCCTCGACAAGAAGGGCGTGGCGGTGCGCGCCGGGCACCACTGCGCCGGGCCGCTGATGGATCACCTCGGGCTGACCGCCACCTGCCGCGCCTCGTTCGGGCTGTACAACACGACCGAAGAGGTCGACGTGCTGGTCGAGGCGCTGGAACTGGCGCACGATCTGTTCGGCTGAGCGGGGCAGGCGGCGAACCGCGCCGGCGCGGCCATCGCCGGCGGGTCGAGGCCGCTTTGCCATTGCAGGCCGGGACCGGTTTCGCTAACCAGTGCGTCAGGCACCCGTAGCTCAGCTGGATAGAGCGCTGCCCTCCGAAGGCAGAGGTCACAGGTTCGAATCCTGTCGGGTGCGCCACAACTTCAAGGACTTAGCGTGTCGATTTACATCGCAGAGCGATGCTCGGTCCGGTTTCGGTCCGGAAATCAAGCTTTCTTGCTCATCGCATCGACGGCGCTGGACTGCCAATCCGGGCTATGATGACCGTAGACACTCTCGATGGTCTGGATCGAGGTGGAGAACATCCCTGCCACATCCCAACTCTTGGCTCCACGCTGAAGCGCCCAGGTGATGGCCGTGTGCTTGAGCGTGTGCGGTGTCACTTTGGACAGGTCGATGGAAATCCCCTTGGCTTTCGCCAGTTCTTCCGCCAACTGGCGCGCACGTGACCAACCTTTTCGGATGTCCGCCACCCGGCGGCCCTTGTAGTCCTCGACGACATATCGGCGACCGGTTGCGGCCTGCCGCTGCAGGCGTGCAAGGTAAGGGGCAGGTAGGCGGGCAGGGCGTTGACGCTTGTTGGTCTCCGCATTACCGAGCGGCTTGCGGTAGAGGACGCCGTTGATCGTGTCGACGTGACCGCCGGACATCGACGGCGTATCGAAGTGCAGGGCGAGAATGTCGGCCTTTCGGCTTCCGGTGTAGAGGCCGCAAAGGATGAAGTCGGCCAAATGACGACCGTCGATACGCAACGCTCTTGCGCCCCTTAACAACCAAGCTGCTTCCTGACGGGTAAGCCAGCGTTCACGAGCCGGTGGTTTCTTTGGCAACGTGACCGTGGGAGCCGAAATCAGCCTGCCCTCACGCACACAGTAGTTCAGGGCAGCCTGAAGGGCGCCAAGTTCGCGACGAACGGTTCCAACCGCTTTTCCGCGCTCGATGCCGTACCGGCGGCACGTTGCCCCGGTGATGGTCGAGACCGGAAGGTCGCCCCAAAAGGTGTCGAGGGCGTCGATGGCATAGCCGATCCGTTCCGGGGCGGCCGTGTGAGGCGCATGTTCCTCGGCATAGATTGCGAGGACCGAGCCGATGGTCAGGTCTTCCGGTCGAGAGGGACCACATTGGCGGAGTTTGCGGTCGAGGTACTCGGTGAGCGCTGCTTCAGCTTCGCTGCGGCTTGCCGTGCCGGTCGATATGCGGATGTCTCCGTCGTCCCGGATTTCCCAGAGGGGCGGGGCGTCCTTGCGTTTGCGCCAGTGGAGGCGCGGTCCCTTGGCCCTACGCGACATTTGTCGATAAGCTCCTTAAAGTCGTCGGGGTTCAGGCGAACTGCTCGCCCGATCTGGATGGTGATCCCGAGGCTATCTGCTGCCTGCCTCAGGCTTTGCTTTGGCACACCCAGCTGCTCCGCCGCTTGGGCGATGGTCAGGAGGCGTGGCGTGTTCATGCTGGACAGCCCCCGCGCTCTGCCAGGGTGCGGTCGCTACGGTCCTCGACACTGCCGTTGGGCAGCCCGAGGGCCGTCCACGCACGGAGGGTGCGTTCGATAAGGGCTTGGGTGGGTTTTGCGGCGGGCAAGGATCATCTCCGGCTCGGGTCTCGGCGGGCGATAGCGAAACAGCGAGATAGGGAGATACTGATCGAGCGATATGTAACCGCAGCGCCGACCCGATTCCAGAGGCGCCGGAGCTTAGTCTATCAGACCTCGCAATTTTCCGGGTCGATCATCGCGTCGGCCTGGGTGGTGAAGTCCTGCTCGATGATCTCGAAAGAGTGCCGCATCTCGCCGACCAGATCGAGGACACGCTCGCCCTTCTCGGCGGACAATCGAACCGGGAAGCACAGGCGCTCGGCTTCGTCGAAGGCGGTAAGGAATGTCCGTCGTCAGGGTTTTTCGGACTTCTGGGGCCGTTTTGTAACGGAGGCTCTGGTTCGGTTTCTGTTCGAGTTTAGGCGGCAGCGGTCTGATGCTGCAAGCGGCGTTGCCGGATTGTCTGGTTCTTGATCTCCTC
>JBFKQC010000105.1:0-9462 GCA_041627895.1 Rhodobacter sp. | reverse complement strand
CCCGCGCGCGGTGGAGGCGCTGGTGCCGGGTGATCTGGTGATGACGCTGGATCACGGGCCGATGCCGGTGCGCTGGACCAGCCGCCGCGACCAGCCGCTGGAGGATGCCGCGCCCGGCGCCCGGCCGGTGCTGATCCGCGCGGGCGCCCTCGGCCCCGGACGGCCGGCGCGCGACCTGGTGGTCTCGCCCCAGCACCGCATCCTCGCCGGCGGGCGCGGCCAGCTTGCCGGGCCGTTCGGGCGCGAATGCTTCGTGCCCGCCAAGGCGCTGACCGGCCTGCCGGGCATCCGCGTCATGGCCGGGCGGCGGCGGGTCGCCTGGCACCACTTCGCGCTGGACTGGCACGCGGTGGTCCGCGCCGAGGGCTGCCTGACCGAGTCGCTGCTCTTGGGCCCGATGGTGACCCGCGGGCTGACCGCGCTGCAGCGCCGGGCGCTGGCGGCGATGTTCGCCGCCGCCCCCGGCGAGGCCCTGAACGGCGCCCCGGCGCGGCGCTGCCTGACGGTCGGCGAGGCGCGGCGCGCGCTGTCCGGATGCCGCGCCGCGGCCTGACGGCCGCGCCGCGAAGCGATCCGGGGGCGGGTGCTATGCCGCCACGGCGGCGCCGCCCTTGCCGCGCCCGTCGAGCGACCAGGCGCCGGCGCCGAGCGCCACCACCATCAGCATGCCCCCGGCGATCGAGACGTTCTTCATGAAGCTGATCATCAGGGCCTGCGCGGCCATGCCCTCCATCCCGTAGGACGGGATCAGGTGGAAGATCAGCCCCGAGAGCAGGCTGAAGCCTGCCAGCAGGAAGGCCACGGCGCGGGTCTGCCAGCCGAGCAGCAGCGCGATGCCGCCGCCGAGTTCGGTCAGGATCACCAGCGGCAGCAGCGCACCCGGCACGCCCATCGCTTCCATGTAGCCCTGGGTGCCGGCATAGCCGGTGATTTTCTGCGCGCCGGCGGTGATGAAGATCAGCGCCAGCAGGAGCCGCCCGGCGGGGGCGGCGAGTGTCTGCAATCGGTTGGTCATCGGGGTGTCCCTTTCGCGTTGTTCGCCCCGGCATCGGGGCCCGTGGCGCATATGGGCGATCCTGAACCTGCGCACCATTCCAAAGTTTTCAAGGCATCTTGTGCATGGATGCACAAGTTGCGCCGCGCGTGCCGCCCGGCGACCGAGTTGATCCCGACCGGGGCCGCCTGTAGCTAGGCGCCATGCACGATCCCCGGCAACCCTCGGGCGCGCCCTGGCGCAACTTCTACGGCCGGCGCCACGGCAAGACGCTGAAGCCGACCCAGCGCGCGGCGCTGGACGAGGATCTGCCGCGGCTGCGCCTGCAGGGGGTCGAGCGGGACGCCAACCCGGACCGCGCGCCGCTCGACCTGGCGGCGATCTTCGGCGGCCGCCCGGTCTGGCTGGAAATCGGGTTCGGTAGCGGCGAGCACCTGCACCACCAGGCGCAGGCGCATCCCGAGGTCGGCCTGATCGGCTGCGAGCCCTTCGTCAACGGCGTCGCGACGCTGCTGACCCGGCTGCGCAGGGCAGCGGCCGGCAACATCCGCATCCATCCCGGCGACGCGCGCGATCTGTTCGACGTGCTGCCCGCGGCGTCGCTGGCGCGCGCGTTCCTGCTCTACCCCGACCCCTGGCCGAAGGCGCGCCACCACAGGCGCCGCTTCGTCACGCCCGGGCACCTGCGGCCGCTGGCCCGCGCCATGGCGCCGGGCGCGGAACTGAGGATCGCCACCGACATCCCCGACTACGTGCGCCAGACGCTGGCGGAAGTGCCGCGGGCCGGCTTCGACTGGCTGGCCGAGCGGCCCGCGGACTGGCGCGCACCCTGGCCCGGCTGGCCCTCGACCCGCTACGAGCAGAAGGCCCTGCGCGAGGGCCGGGTGCCGCATTACCTGACGTTCCGGCGGGCCGGATAGGGCGGGCCATGCGTATTTGGGACGAGAAGAAGGACGGGGGGCTTTCCCTTGGGCGGCGCTGCGCCTAAACCGAGCCTGTCCCTGAGAGGAGCGCCCATGTCCGGCCACGGCCCCGCCATCCCGATGACCTCGCACCCGGTGACCGGGCTCACGGGCACCGCCGAGGTGCCGGGCGACAAGTCGATCAGCCACCGCGCGCTGATCCTCGGTGCGCTCAGCGTCGGCGAGACCCGGATCACCGGCCTGCTGGAAGGCCAGGACGTGCTGGACACCGCCAAGGCGATGCGTGCCTTCGGCGCCGAGGTCACCGGCCATGGCGGCGGCGAATGGTCGGTGCACGGGGTGGGCGTGGGCGGCTTCGCCGAACCCGGGGACGTGATCGACTGCGGCAATTCCGGCACCGGCGTGCGGCTGATCATGGGCGCGATGGCGACCACGCCGATCACCGCGACCTTCACCGGCGACGCCTCGCTGCGCGCGCTCCCGATGGGGCGGATCACCGACCCGATGGCGCTGTTCGGCGCGCAGTCCCATGGCCGCCGGGGCGGGCGGCTGCCGATGACAGTGGTCGGCGCGGCCGATCCGGTGCCGGTGCGCTATGCGCTGCCGGTGGCCTCGGCGCAGGTCAAGTCGGCGGTGCTGCTGGCGGGGCTGAACGCGCGCGGGCAGACCGTGGTGATCGAGCGCGAGGCGACGCGCGACCATACCGAGCGGATGCTGGCGGGGTTCGGCGCCGAAGTGGCGGCCGAGACCACCGACGAGGGCCGCGTCATCACGCTGACCGGCCAGCCGGACCTGCGCCCGCAGTCCATCGCGGTGCCGCGCGATCCGTCCTCTGCGGCGTTCCCGGTCTGCGCGGCGCTGATCGTTCAGGGCTCGGACGTGCTGGTGCCGAATATCGGGCTGAACCCGACCCGCGCAGGGCTGTACGCGACGCTCAGCGAAATGGGGGCGGACCTGACGTTCGAGGCCGAACGCGAAGAGGGCGGCGAGCCGGTGGCCGACCTGCGCGCCCGGTTCTCGCCGAACCTCAGGGGCATCGAGGTTGCGCCCGGTCGCGCGCCCTCGATGATCGACGAATACCCGATCCTCAGCGTCGTCGCCGCCTGCGCCGAGGGCAGGACGGTGATGCGGGGCGTGAAGGAATTGCGGGTCAAGGAAAGCGACCGGATCGACGCGATGGCCCGCGGGCTAAAGGCCTGCGGCGTGACGGTGGAAGAGGACGAGGATACGCTGATCGTCCACGGGCGCGGCCCCGGCGGGCTGCCGGGCGGCGGCACCGCGGCGGCGCGGCTCGACCACCGGATCGCGATGTCGTTCCTCGTCGCCGGGATGGCCGCGAAACGGCCGATCGGGGTCGACGATGCCGGGCCGATCGCCACCTCGTTCCCGGTCTTCGAGCCGCTGATGACCGGGCTCGGCGCGCGGCTGACCCGCGACGATGGCTGAGGGCGGCTGTCTCTGCGGCGCGGTGCGCTACCGGGTCGACGGCCCGCTGCGCCCGGTCGTGGCCTGCCACTGCGCGCAGTGCCGCAAGACCTCGGGCCACTTCGTCGCCGCCACCTCGGCACCGCGCGAGCGCGTGCAGGTCACGGGACAGGTCGCCTGGTACGTCTCGAGCGCCACCGCGCGGCGCGGCTTCTGCCCGGTCTGCGGGTCGTCGCTGTTCTGGGACGGCCCCGGCGCGAACCTGTCGATCCACGCGGGCACGATGAACACCCCGACCGGGCTCGGGCTGATCGGGCACATCCATTGCGCCGACAAGGGCGATTACTACGCCATCGCCGACGGGCTGCCCCAGGCGCCTGGGCGCGACCCCGGCCTGACGACGATGGTGCCGTGACCGGCCTGCGCCGGATCACCTGGGCGCTGGCCGCCGCGACGCTGGGGCTGTATCTCGCGATCGTGCTCTGGTCGCTGCCGATCATCGCGGCCGACGCCGGCGGGCGCGCGCCGTTCGATCTGCGGCCGCCGGGCTATTCGCCGGACGAGGCGCGCGGGTTCCTTGCCGCGCCGGGCGAGACCGGGCACGCGCATTACGAGGGCCCGCAACGGCTGCTCGACCGCATCTATCCGCCCGTGCTGGCGGTCACGCTGATCCTCGCGTTCTGGCAGCTGTTCGCGCGGCGCGCGGCGCTGGGGCTGGGCCCGGTGGCGGCGCTCGGCGCCTGGTTCGACCTGCGCGAGAACGCGGCGGTGGCGGACCTGCCGGCGCCGGCGGCGGGGGGCATCGGCGAGACCGCGGTCGGCGCCGCCTCGCGCCTGCCCCTGCTCAGGTCGGCCGCGAACACGCCGTGTTTCCCGGCGGTGCTGATCGGTGCCGCGCGCGTGCTGTGGCGGCGGCAGGCATGAGGTTCACGGTCGCGATCGACGGGCCTGCCGCGGCGGGCAAGGGCACCGTGTCGAAGGCCGTCGCGGCGCATTTCGGTTTCGCCCATCTCGACACCGGGCTTCTTTACCGCGCGGTCGGGCGGCGGGTGCTGGCGGGCGAGGATCCGGTCGCCGCCGCCCGCGCGCTGCGCCCGGCGGACCTGCAGGCCGAGGGCCTGCGCACCGCCGAGGTCGCGCAGGCCGCCAGCCGGGTGGCGGCGCTGCCGGAGGTGCGCGCCGCGCTGGTGGCGTTCCAGCGCGATTTCGCCCGTCGCGAGGGCGGCGCAGTGCTGGACGGGCGCGACATCGGCACCGTGATCTGCCCCTCGGCCGAGGTGAAGCTTTACGTCACCGCGTCGGACGAGGTGCGCGCCGGGCGGCGCTATCTGGAGCTCTCGGAACGCGACCCGGGCACGACGCGCGAAAGGGTTCTGGCCGACCTGCGCGCCCGCGACGCCCGCGACAGCTCGCGCGATGCCGCGCCGATGAGGCCGGCGACGGATGCCGTCGTGCTCGACACCACCACGCTGAGCATCGACCAGGCGGTCGCCGCCGCGATCGCCGAGGTGCGGGCGAGGCTGGCCTAGCTGTCCGGTCGGGCCGCGGGAGATGCCGCGCGCCGCCCTCACGCCCCGGCGCGCAGGTCGACGCCGAACCGCTCGCGGAACGCCGCGCGGCCCCCGGGCGTGATCCCGACATGCGCCGCGCCGCGCGTGCGCCGCAGCCAGTCCCGCGCGACGAAGACCCGCAGCAGCGCGCCGCCGAGCGACCCGCCCAGGTGCACCGCGCCCTCGCTCCAGTCGTTGCACATCACGATCAGCCTGCGCGGTTCGGCGTGCAGCCGGGCGATGTCGACGCCCAGTTCGCCAAAGGCCGCGTCGCCCGCAGGCGAGGTGGTCATGCCGCCGCGCGCGCGCCTCAGATAGCCCCGCGCCAGCCAGGCCTCGGTCAGCGCCACGCCGACGCGGCCCGCCAGATGGTCGCCGCAGGGCCGGGCGTGCAGCGCCGCCTGGTCGCCGCGCAGCCCGGGCGGGCCGTCGGGCGCGACCTTGCCGGCCAGCGCGTCGATGCCGTCCAGCACGTCGGCGACGCCCGGGTCGGCGAGGCGGTAATAGCGCGTGCGTCCGACCTTGCTGACCGCGACCAGCCCGGCCGCCGTCAGCTTGGCGAGGTGCTCGCTGGCGGTGCTGGGCGCGACGTTGCCCGCGCGGGTCAGGTCGCCGGCGCTGGCGGTCCCGGAATCCCTGAGCGCGAACAGCATGTTGGCGCGCGCCGGATCGCCGATCAGAAAGGCGATTTCCGCAATCGAGAGGATGCTGGCCATGTTTCGGTTCTAACCGAAATATCGGCGCCCGGCAAGCTGCGATACTGCCGCCAAATCATACCGGACAGGGGTAAATGAAATGTGGTTCGACGATATCGACCTGAAGCAGCGCCACGCCGCGCCGGCGCGACAGCTTGCGGCCGACCGCCGCCGCTGACGGGCGCCGGTCCGGTTCTGGCCGGCGCGGTGGATCGGGCCCGAGCGGAAGTGCTGAGGCGGGCGGTGCGCAATGAATGCGCACCCTACGGGGCGGGCGGTGCGCGCGATGCGTTGACGGTTCGGGCATGCTTGCGCGCGCGCCGCCGGGCCGGCGCCGATTTGGCCGTACACGGGCACCCATGGTATTCTGCCCGTGGTCGGGGGGAGAGCGCCATGAACAAGATCGTCTCGGTAGAGGATGCCGTCGGCCTGATCCAGTGCGGCGACGTCGTCGCGGTGTCGGGATATGGCACCAACGGGGTGCCGGAGAAGGTGCTGCAGGCGCTCGGCGCTAGATACGCGGACACGCGCGAGCCGCGCGGCCTGACGCTGATGTTCGCGGGCGGGATCGGCGACGGCGGCGAGCGCGGGCTGAACCATCTGGGGCAGGACGGCATGCTGGACCGGGTGATCGGCGGGCATTACGGGCTGTTGCCGAAGATCGAGAAGCTGGCGGTCGGAAACCGGCTAAAGGCCTACAACTTCCCCGAAGGCGTGATCACGCATCTCTACCGCAACATCGCCGCCGGCAAGCATGGCGCGCTGTCGCATATCGGGCTGGAAACCTTCGTCGACCCGCGGCTGGAGGGCGGCCGCGTGAACGCGGCGGCGGACGAGGACCTGGTCCGCCTGATGGAGATCGACGGCGACGAGGTGCTGTATTTCCGCGGCTTCCCGATCGACGTGTCGATCATCCGCGGCACCACCGCCGACCCCGAGGGCAACATCTCGCTGGAGCGCGAGTCGCTGAGCCTGGAGAACCTGTCGCTGGCGATGGCGGCGCGCAATTCGGGCGGGCTGGTGATCTGCCAGGTCGAGCGCATCGCCCAGTCCAACTCGATCGACGCGCGGCACGTGCGCATTCCCGGCTTCATGGTGGATTGCCTGGTGCTGGCCGAGCCCGAGCTGCACATGCAGACCTTCGCGGCGCAGTACAACCCGGCGCTGTCGGGCGAGATCCGGGTGCCGGTCGAAGCGGTCAAGCCGCTGCCGCTGGACGAGAAGAAGGTGATCGCGCGCCGCGCGGCGATGGAACTGGCGCCGCAGTCGATCGTGAACCTCGGGCTTGGCATGGCCGCCGGCGTCGGCAGCATCGCCAACGAAGAGCGCATCGCCGACCGCATCCTGCTGACGGTCGATCCCGGCATCTATGGCGGCGTGCCGCTGGGTGGCCACGGGTTCGGCGCCTCGCTGAACTATGTCGCCTCGATCGACCACGCCACGCAGTTCGACTTCATCGACGGCGGCGGGCTGGACACCGCGGTGCTGGGCTTCGCCGAATGCGACGGCGCCGGCAACGTCAATGCCAGCCGCTTCGCCGGGCGGATATCGGGCTGCGGCGGGTTCATCAACATCTCGCAGAACTCGAAGAAGGTGGTCTATGTCGGCACCTTCACCTCGGGCGGCCTGACGACGCGGATCGAGGACGGGCGGCTTTGCATCGAGAAGGAGGGGCGGTTTCCCAAATTCGTCGGCACGGTCGGCCAGGTCACGTTCAGCGGGCCCCGCGCGGCGCGGCAGGGCTGCAACGTGCTTTTCGTCACCGAGCGCTGCGTGTTCCGGCTGGGCCCGGACGGGCTGGAACTGGCCGAGGTCGCGCCAGGGGTCGACATCGACCGCGATATCCTGGCGCACCTGCCGTTCCGGCCGGTGGTCGACCGGCCCGCCGCGATGTGGGCGCCGATCTTCGCCGAGGCGCGGATGGGCCTGCGCGAGCGGCTGTCCGAGTTCGGCTTGGACCAGCGCATCCAGTACCATCCCGAGGACCGCACGCTGTTTCTGGATTTCTCGGGCCTTCGGGTGAACACCAGCGCCGATGTCGCGCGGGTCCGCGACGCGGTCGAGGCGGTGCTGAAGCCGCTCGGCCACCGGGTCGACGCCATCGTGAACTACGACAATTTCTGGGCCGACCCCGAGGTGACGGAGGAATACCTGGACGCGGTGCGCTACATCCAGTCGCGGTACTACAACAAGGCGTCGCGGTTCACCACGAACGGCTTTGCGCGCATCCGGCTGGCCAAGGGTCTGGCCGAGCGGCAGATCCAGAGCCACGTGGTGCACGACATCGTCGAGGCGCGGCGCGACCTGGGCCAAGACCCGGGTCAAGGCCCGGGCACGGGCGGGTCCTGAACCCGGCTTGCGAAACCTCGTGCGGGCGTCCTTTGGGCGGCCGGAGAATCCAGGCCGGCGCTCGCCTTCGCGCGGACACGGGTCGGCAGGGTGCCGGATCGAAATGCGACCGAAAGGACGTCAAGGCCATGCAGCGCGCGATCGAAACAGGACTGACCAAGCCGGCTGCACCGCACGAATGGGCGGTCGCGGCGAACGGCACGATCTATTCGGTGCACGTTCCGATCCGCCCGGACGGCGTGATCGAGGACGGCAGCGCCGCGCGCCAGGCCGAGGTGACGCTGAGCGATCTGCAACTGACGCTCGAGGCGGCGGGCTGTGGCCTGGGCAATGTCGTGCTGGTGCAGATCTACCTGACCTCGCTCGACCACAAGCCCGCCGTCGACGAGGTCTACACGCGCTTCTTCGAGCGTCCCTATCCCGTGAGGGCCTGCGTGGCCGTCTCGGAACTGCCGACGCCCGGAACCGTCATCGAGATCGTCGCGACGACGGCGCTTTGAGGCCGGAACGGCGGGCAGCGTCCCGCGGGGAGGCGCGTGCGTGCGAAATCGAGTGCGTGTTCGCTCCGCCGCGCGGCCAGGGCGCCTGTCTCCTCGCCCGACCGTCAGGCCCTGCCGCGGGTTCCGCCCGGCCGGTCGGAAACCGGGCCCGGGCCGGCAACTTCGCCGCCACCCCTTGCCTATGCCCCTGCGCCGGGCTATACGCGCGCCCGTCGACAAGGCGGATCAACCGCAGGCACAAGAGACGGGCAGGGCCGGAGCACCGGCCCTCTTTGTTTTGCGGCCCCGCTGACCAACGAAACCCCGAGACCCGCGGAGACAACCGCGCGGCCTGTGAAAACGCCTGAAAAGGAACAGATACTTTTGGCTAACGCAACCATGGAGGAGTTCGAAGCCCTCCTGAACGAAAGCTTCGAAATGGACACGCCCGACGAGGGCTCTGTCGTCAAGGGCAAGGTCATCGCCATCGAGGCGGGGCAGGCCATCATCGACGTCGGCTACAAGATGGAAGGCCGGGTCGAGCTGAAGGAATTCGCAAATCCCGGCGAGGCGTCCGACCTGAAGGTCGGCGACGAGGTCGAGGTCTACCTGGACCGGGTCGAGAACGCCCGCGGCGAGGCCGTGATCAGCCGTGACAAGGCGCGCCGCGAGGAAGCCTGGGACCGGCTGGAAAAGGCCTATGCCGACGAGAACCGCGTCGAGGGCGCGATCTTCGGCCGGGTCAAGGGCGGCTTCACCGTCGATCTGGGCGGCGCCGTGGCGTTCCTGCCCGGCAGCCAGGTCGACGTGCGCCCGGTGCGCGACGCCGGCCCGCTGATGGGGATGAAACAGCCGTTCCAGATCCTCAAGATGGACCGCCGCCGCGGCAACATCGTGGTCTCGCGCCGCGCGATCCTGGAAGAGAGCCGCGCCGAGCAGCGCGCCGAGGTGATCGCCAAGCTCACCGAGGGCGACGCGGTCGACGGCGTGGTCAAGAACATCACCGAATACGGCGCCTTCGTCGATCTCGGCGGTGTCGACGGCCTG
>JBFKQC010000104.1:0-9912 GCA_041627895.1 Rhodobacter sp. | reverse complement strand
GTCGAATCGTCGACCGGCGCGCCGTCCGAAATGACCATCAGGATCTGGCGCTGCTCGGGCCGGGCGATCAGCCGGTTATGGGCCCACAAAAGCGCCTCGCCGTCGATGTTTTCCTTCAACAGCCCCTCTTTCATCATCAGCCCGAGATTCGCGCGCGCCCGGCGCCAGGGGGCATCGGCCGACTTGTAGACGATGTGGCGCAAGTCGTTCAGACGCCCCGGCGTCTGCGGGCGGCCGTCGTTCAGCCACTTCTCGCGCGCCTGCCCGCCCTTCCAGGCCCGGGTGGTGAAGCCCAGGATCTCGACCTTGACCTGGCAGCGTTCCAGCGTGCGGGCCAGCACGTCGGCGCAGATCGCGGCGATCGAGATCGGCCGGCCGCGCATCGAGCCGGAATTGTCCAACAGTAGCGTCACCACGGTGTCGCGGAACTCGGTGTCCTTCTCGACCTTGAAGGAAAGCGGGGTCGTGGGGTTCGCCACCACGCGCGCCAGCCGGCCGGCATCGAGGATGCCTTCCTCGCGGTCGAATTCCCAGGACCGGTTCTGCTGTGCCTGAAGCCGCCTTTGCAGCTTGTTGGCGAGCCGGCTGACCGCGCCCTTCAGCGGTTCCAGCTGCTGGTCGAGATAGGCGCGCAGCCGCTCCAGCTCTGCCGGTTCGGCCAGGTCCTCGGCCTTGATCTCTTCGTCGTATTCGGTCGAGTAGACCGCGTAATCCGGATCGGCCTCGGAATGCGGGGCGGGCGGCGGCGGCTCGAGCGGCATTTCGCCCTCGGGCATCTCGGCCTCGTCCGACATGTCCATCTCGTCGAGGTCGTCCATCGAGACCTGCGCCTCGGCGGCGTCCTGGGTCTCGTCCTGGCTCTGGTCGGGCTGGGCGTCGGGGTCCTGTTCGGCCTCGTCCTCGTCGCTGCCGGTCGAATCGGGCTGTTCGTCGTCCTCGTCCTGGGCGCCTTCCTCTTCGTCCTCGGAAAGATCGTCGGGGTCGTCGCCCAACTGGTCGCCATAGCCGAGATCCTCGATCATCTGGCGGGCGAACTTGGCGAACGCGGTCTGGTCGGTGAGCGTCCTGTCGAGGTTTTCCAGCGTGTCGCCGCAATGGTCCTCGATGAAGCCGCGCCACAGGTCGAGCACGTTGGCGGCGCCTTCCGGCAGCGGGCGGCCGGTGGCGAGCTGGCGGATCATGTAGCCTGCGGCAACGGCCAGCGGCGCATCCGAGGGCTGGGTGATCTGGCGGTAGCCGCGGCGTTCCGCCTCGCTCTTGATCTTGGCGTCGATGTTGGTCGCGGTGCCGGGCATCGCGCGGGCGCCCACCGCCTCGCAGCGGGCAGTTTCCATCGCCTCGTAGAGATCGCGCGCCATCTGGCCCTGCGGCGCATAGCGCGCGCCGGTGGCGTCGTCGTGGTATTTCAGCCGCATCGCGTAGGCATCCGCGGTGCCGCGGGCCAGCATCACCTCGTCGCGGGTCATCCGCCGGCTGACCTGCGGCAGGCGCACCTGGTCGCTGGTCAGCCCCGGCGGGTCGACGGTGTAGCTGACCGTCAGTTCCGGGTCGTCGGCCAGCACCTTGGTGGCCTCTGCCAGCGCCTTCTTGAACGGCTCGGCGGGGTTGTCGGCGGGTTTCTTCATCTCAGGCGCCTTCTTCGGCCAAACGGGCGAGCGCCGCAATATTCGGCTTGCGTCCGTCCGTCGGCCAGCGTCGCATCAGCCCGCCGCCTTGTCGAGGAACCACCCCGGCGCGGCGTTGCCGCCGCAAAGCAGGACGCCCAGGCGCTCGCCCTCGCGCGGCACATAGGCGCCCGAGGTCAGCGCGGCGAGCGCGGTCACGCCGCCGGGCTCGCAGACCAGCCGCGCGGCGGACCAGAGCCGGCGCTGCGCCTCGATCACGTCGGCATCGGTGACGACCACGTTCGCGGCGACATGGGCGCGGATGATTTCCAACGGCAATTCGCCGATCGAGGACGCGCCCAGGCCGCTGGCCGAGATGCCGCTGACGTGGAAATCGTCGGGCAGGGTGCCTTTCAGCGTCTTGTCCAGCGAAGACGTGCCCTCGGTCTCGACCGCCACCACCTTGACGCGGCCCGCATACCACGCGGCGATGCCGCCGATCAGCCCGCCGCCGCCGACCGCGACGAAAAGCGTATCCAGATCGTGGGCCTGGGCCTCGAGTTCCAGCCCCACCGTGCCCTGGCCTGCCAGCGTCTCGGGCGTGCCGTAGGGGTGCACCGCCAGCGCGTCGGTGTCGCGGGCGAAGGCGTCGTAGCTGGCGAAGACCTGCGCGACCGAGCCCTCGGTCAGCCGGACCTCGGCGCCGAACCGGCGCATCCGCTCGTTCTTGACCTCGTCGGCGATCATCGCCGGGACGAAGACGGTCGATTTCGCGCCGAGGCTGGTGGCGGCATAGGCCACCGCCGCGCCGTGATTGCCGCCCGAGATCGCCACCGCGCCCGCCGCGGGCACGCCGCGCGAGATCAGGTTGTTGAAGGCGCCGCGCACCTTGAAGGACCCGGTGATCTGGGTCTGTTCGAGCTTGAGCGCGACAGGATGGCCGAACCCCAGCGCGCCCGGCTCGACGTCCAGGACGGGCGTGCGGCGGATATGCGGCCGGACCCGCGCATGGGCGGCCTCGATCTCAGGCCGGCCGATCACGGCGTCGCGACGGATGCCGCGCTTTCGGGCAGTTCCTCGTCGAAGCAGCGCTGGTAGAACTCGGCCACCGTCTCGCGTTCCAACTCGTCGCACTTGTTCAGGAACGTCACCCGGAACGAATAGCCGATCGAGCGGAAGATCTCGGCGTTCTGCGCCCAGTTGATCACGGTGCGCGGGCTCATCACCGTGGACAGGTCGCCGGCCATGAACGCCGTGCGCGTGTGGTCGGCCACGGTCACCATCTGGCTGATCGTCTTGCGGCCCTTTTCGGTGTTGTAATGCGGGTTCTTCGCCAGCACGATGGCGGTTTCCGCGTCGTGGGAAAGATAGTTCAGCGTGGCCACCAGCGACCAGCGGTCCATCTGCGCCTGGTTGATCTGCTGGACGCCGTGGTAAAGCCCGGTCGTGTCGCCAAGCCCCACGGTGTTCGCCGTGGCGAAGAGCCGGAAATAGGGGTGCGGCGTGATGATCTCGTTCTGGTCCAGAAGCGTCAGCTTGCCATCATGTTCCAGCACGCGCTGGATCACGAACATCACGTCGGCGCGGCCCGCGTCGTATTCGTCGAACACGATGGCCGTGGGGTTGCGCAGCGCCCAGGGCAGGATGCCCTCCTGGAACTCGGTCACCTGCTTGCCGTCGCGCAGCTTGATCGCGTCCTTGCCGATCAGGTCGATCCGGCTGATGTGGCTGTCCAGGTTGACCCGCACGCAGGGCCAGTTCAGCCGGCAGGCGACCTGTTCGATATGGGTCGACTTGCCGGTGCCGTGGTAGCCCTGGATGATCAGGCGGCGGTTGCGGGAGAACGCGGCCAGGATCGCCAGCGTCGTGTCGGGGTCGAACTTGTAGGTGTGGTCCAGTTCCGGCACCCGGTCGGTCGGCTCGGCGAAGCCCCTCACCACCATGTCCGAGTCGATGCCGAACACGTCGCGGACCGAGATTTCCTCGGTGGGTTTCGCTTTCACGTCCAAGCTGCCGTCCGCCATGTCTGACCTCGTTCGGATGGGGGTGAGCATCGCCGCGCCGGGCAATGCCCGCACCGCGGGTCTACATGGAGGATCGCGCCGGGAAGGTCAACGCCGCGGGGGCGCAACTTCGCCCCGTCCTCCCAGACCGCCCCGGCCGCCCCGGCCGCCCCGGGCGCGCGCGCGGCGGAGCCTCAGTCGACACCGGACAGGACCAGCGCGGCGAATGCCGCCGCGGTTTCGCTGTCGGCGTCTTCGGGCACGCTGACGATCAGGTAGGCATGGCCCTGGCGCGCGATGATCCAGAACTGGCGGAATTCCTCGATCCAGACGGCGGCCTCGCCCAGCGCGACGGGGTCCGCCGCGGCCTCTTCGCCCCAGACCTCGGCGTGCTGGCACATGATATCCGCCATCTGCTCGGCGGCCGGGCGGACGACGTCGCCGGTTTCCTCGCGCAGCAACAAGCCGTAGCCGAACAGGCCGGGCGAGGGCAGGTTGCACCCCGAGAGGCGCACGCCGTAGCGTTCCTGAAGCGCCATTTCGATCGGGTCGCCCGCGTCGTCGGCGATCCCGGCATGGGCGCGCGCGCCGACGCTGTCGAGGATCTCGCAGGCAGAGGGAAGCGGCCGGTAATCCCCGGCCGCGGCAGGCACCGCGACGGCGCCGAACGCCAGGATCGCCAGAAGACGTGACACAACGGACATGGGCGCGACTCGGTTCCGCGATGATCGCGGCAGTCTACCACGGCGGCGCCCGCTCGCAGAGACCTTTGCGCGGCCCCGGTCAGGCCTGGAAGTTGCGGCTGTCCTTGATCTGGTCCCAGGCCCAGACGACCTCTTGCAGGCGGTCCTCGTCGGCGCGGTTGCCGCCGTTCATGTCGGGATGCAGGTCCTTGACCAGGCTCTTGTACTGTTTGCGGATTTCCGCCTTGGTCCAGTGGTCCCTGGCTTCGAGGATATCCAGCGCCCGGCGTTCCGTCGGCGGTAGCTTGCGGCTGCCGGTGACGCCCTTTCCGGGGTTGCGCGTGGCGTTCTGGCCCAGCACCTGGTGCGGGTCGTCGATGCCGAGCCGCGACCAGGCGCGCTGTTCCTCGCCGGGCTTGCCGAACGGCTTGGTCTCGCGGCCCCAGACCCGGTCCTTGTCGATCTGCTCCTGGAATTCCTCTTCGGTGGTGCCGTGGAAGAAGTTCCATTTCAGGTTGTACTCGCGGACATGGTCCTTGCAGAACCACAGATACTCGTCCAGATGATCGGGCGATTTCGGCGCGCGGTATTGACCGGCCTCCTGGCAGCCCGGGTGCTCGCAGACGCGGGTCGAGGTTTCGAACGCGCCGGACATGCCGCGCTTGCCGCGGGTCTGCTTCCTCTTGGCGGCAGAGACGCGGAGATCGAAACCGAAGGGGTCAGAGTTGCTCATCTTGCCTGCCTTTTCGACTCGGTCGCACGAGTTTAAGGATTTCGCGGCAACTGGAAAGGGGGCGGGCGGAAAAAATGGGTGTACAGGCCGAGATCGAGGCGCGGCTGCACGCGGCGTTCACACCGGAAACGCTTGAGATCGTTGACGAAAGCGAAAGGCACCGGGGCCATGCGGGGTATCGCGAGGGCGGCGAGAGTCACTTTCGGGTGACGATCAAGGCGAAAGCCTTCGAAGGGCTCACGCGGATCGAGCGGCACCGCGCAGTGCACGCCGCGCTGGGCCGCGAGCTGGTGGCGCGCATCCACGCGCTGGCGCTGCAGATCAGCGTCTGAGTTCAATGGCTTACTGGGCGGCGATCCCGGGCGCCCTGCCGGGCTCGGGCGATGTGCCGCCGAGATCGGGCGCCGGCCCTTCGGCCGTGTCGCTCTGGGCGCCGCCGAGGCGGGGCAGCCTGGTCTCGGACCCGGCGGCGGCGGTGCTGCGGAAGGCGGGGACGGCGAGTACGGGCTCGGCCTCGACCTGTGCGGCCCCGCGCCGGGCGTCTTCGGACAAGTCCTTGATTTCGCGCCGGAAAACCAGCATGTTCTGGAATGTCGTGACGCGCCCCGTGAACCCCTGGCGTTCCTCGCAGGGCAGCGTGTCGGTGCGCTGATATTCCCAGCCCTCGGCGCCCAGCGTGTTCATCAGCGTCGAAAGCTCGGCCGCGAACTTGTGCTCTGTGCCGCGCACGCCGTTGATTTTCCCCGGCTTTTTCGGCGCGGGCACGACCTTGTACTCATACCGCGGCATGGGACTCCCCTTGAGGTGATGCGAGCCCGGCGAGGGTAGCAAACCGGGGGGCCTGTGGAAAAGCCCACCGCCATGCCGCGGCCGCGAAGTGTTGCCCGGGGGCCATCGCCCGCGGGCCGGAATCGGGGTGCGGCATCGCGTCGGTATCACGTCGGTATCGTGGCGGTACTGCAGTGCAGCATTTCGGGAACGGGCTGAGCGCGTGCACACCCCGCGGGGCGATTGGGTTGCGTCCGTTCGACGGGGCGGTGCGCGATGAATGCGCACCCTACGGCCGCGCGCCGGAGGTGGGCGAGTGCGATGGGTGCGTGCGGGCGCCGGCGGCAGTCATGCGAGGCGCATCTCTGACGCGGCGAGGCGGGCCTCGTGGCGGCGGAGCGAGCGGCGGGCGGCCTGGCCGTAGGCGCCGGCGTCGGCGCGGAGCGCGGGAAACAGGTCGAGAAACTCGGCCCGGGGGGCCGCGCCGAGGCCGTCGGGGCTGGCAGCACCCGGGTGGAAGCTTTCGCTGGGCGCGCCCTCGGCGGTGACGATCTGGTGGCGGTCGAACAGCATGTGCAGGTAGGTGACGCGACCGCCGCGCAGCCGGGTGAACAGGTGATCGTCGTTGTCGGGGTTGCCGTCGCCGGTGGTCGTGGCGCCGTCGAAGACGTTGCCGTCGCCGCCGAGGATCGTGTCGTCGCCGAGGCCGAGGGTCACGTCCTTGACGAAGGTGTTGTTCGAGCCCATCGACAGCAGGTCGTCGCCGGCGCCGGTCGAGACGTGTTCGAGAAAGGTGACGCCGTCTTCGAGCGCGATCGTGTCGGCGCCGGAGACCGACCCGGCGTAGTCGCGCAGCGTCGCGCTGTCGCCCGTCCTTCCGGTCAATGGCGGCGCACGGCCCGTCGAAATCCTGCATCGGACCGTCGCGGTCCGTCTTGGCGGTTCTATCTCCAGCCGCCGGCATGCCCGGGCATGAACGATCAGGGTGTTGAAAACGGGATTGTACTGCGGAGAAAGCGCGCCGAATTCGCGATAAATCCGGCACAAGACCCGGTTTCGGGGACAATGCGGCGACCGGCCGGGAATTGCCCGCCGGACGGGACAGGTCGCGCGGCATGGCATGGCGCGGGACGGCGGCGCCCGGACCTGCCGGGGCGGCCTGAAGCGGTTTCCGGCGGAGCGTGGCGAAATCGCGCCCGGCAAATAGGAATGCGGTCTAGTGGATCGACCGAAACATTTGAATCCCTCAGCCCGGCAAAAGCTCAGGCCCGTAAGCTATTCAAATGTTTCGATAAGTTGATCCAACACGAGAGAACCCGGTGGTTCGACTCGTCAGAATCGAACCACTAGGACCCGAGCTTTTTCTGCACCAGCTCGTTTTCCGCCTTCGGGTTCGCCTTGCCCCCGGTGGCCTTCATCACCTGGCCGACGAACCAGCCGGCGAGCTTGGGGTTGGCCCTGGCCTTTTCGACCTGGGCGGGGTTGGCGACGCTCACCTCGTCGACGGCGGCCTCGATCGCGCCGGTATCGGTGGCCTGTTTGCCGCGTTATTCGACGATCTCGGCCGTGGCGCCGCCGTTCCGGAAACCCGGAGCGGCGGCGCAGGCTTTTCGCGACTGATGCCGCGAGGTTGCGAGTCAGACGCCGAGCTTACTTGGCCTCGACCCCTTCCAGATCGGTGCCGTCAGCAATGTCGCTGTCGACGACCATCAGGCTGCCCATGCCGTCCCCGTCCTGATAGGCCTCGATCCCGGTTCCATCGCCGTCGTCGTTGTTGCCGGTCGTGGTCGAGCGCACGGTGACGTTCAGATCGCCCGCGTCCTCTTCCTCGGCCACGATGCCCTTGCCGCCGTTGCCGGTCGCGGTCGCGCCGTGAACCAGCAGCGAGACGTCGCCATCGCCGAGTTCGGACAGCTTGATTCCGTCGTCGGTGTTGTCGTTGAAGGTGCCGCCGAGGACGTTGAGCGCAATACCGCCCGCGTCTTCCTCGTCAAAGTCGAGACCCTCGTCGAGGTTGGCAACAACGGTGATCCCGGAAACCGTGCCGATGATGCTGCCCGGTCCGGCTTCGTCAACATCGAAGCCGTCATCGAGGTCGATGCCGAACTCGTAGACCTCGACCGAGCCGTCGTCGTAAAGGTCGACCTCGCGCTCGAAGCAGCCGTCGTCAGGCGTGCCGGTGATCGGGCCGGGGATCGCGTCTTCGGCCATCTGGCCTTGGTCGAATTCCGCCTCGTCCGGGTCGGGCATGAAGCCGCCCAGAACCGCAGGATCGCAGTAGGACCCGTTGGCCGTGAAGGTCACGCCCGAGACATGTACGACGACGTCGCCTGCCTGACCTTCGTCAAGCTCGACGCCGTCCGCGCCAACGCCGCGAAAGGTGGAGCCCGATGCGACGAAGTGGATGTCGCCCTCGCCACGCTCATCAACTCGCAGCCCGTCGGCGTCGAAGCGGCCTTGCCCCACGTTGTCCACGGTCACACCGGCAAGCGTCAACGAGATCGAGGCGGGCGAGCCTTCACCGGCCCCGCCGCCGCCGCCGCCGCAGTCATCGGCCAGCGTGCAGTCGGAGATGTGGATCCCGTGGGCGGCGACATCCGCCACGGTCACGTTGGTGAGCGTCATCGAGGCGGTGCCGGTCTGGTCGTCACGGATGTCGACGAAAATGCCTTTGCCGGCGATTCCGCCCACATCGCCCCGGTTCTGGATCGAGTACCCGCCCGGCCCCCGCAACGTCAGATCGGACATGGTCAGGTCCGCGCCTTGCGTGATCGCCAGAATGGTTTCATTGGCCCCCAGCGACAATGTTTGTCCGCTGCCGACAAGGGTCAGCGGACCTGAACCGCTGTATTCCAGCCCGCTGGAAAGCGCGATATCGCCGTCGGTTGCAATAATGATCGTTCCCCCACCAGCATCGGCTGCAGCAGCCAGAGCGGCGCGCAGGGACCCTTCGCCGCTGTCGTCATTTGCCGTTACCGTCAACTGATGATCGGCATATGCAGGCGCAACCATCAGGGCCGCGGCAATCGCCGCAGCGTTAGCAGAAGTCCAAAAAATTCATAGTTTCCTCGTGGCTGTAGTCGTTGTTGCGGGCTGCAAGCCATGCAACTCAAGAAATTTTGGCCGCGGGTTGCTCGGCTGACAATAGTGAAGATGTTCAGGAAATTAGACGTCCGGCGTGCAAGAGATCGGCATTCATCCGGGCGCTATGTCACAGGCCGAGTTTCTTTGAGACCAGCTCGTTGACCGCCTTCGGGTTCGCCTTGCCGCCGGTGGCCTTCATCACCTGGCCGACGAACCAGCCGGCGAGCTTGGGGTTGGCCCTGGCCTTTTCGACCTGGGCGGGGTTGGCGGCGATCACCTCGTCGACGGCGGCCTCGATCGCGCCGGTATCGGTCACCTGTTTCAGCCCTTCGGTCTCGACGATCTCGGCCGGGTCGCGGCCCGAGGTATAGGCGATCTCGAACACCTCCTTGGCGATCTTGCCGGAAATCGTGCCGGCGGCGATCAGGTCGACGATCTGGCCGAGCTGGGCCGCGGTGACCGGCGCCTCGCCGATCCCGTGGTCTTCCTTCTTGAGCCGCCCGAACAGCTCGTTGATCACCCAGTTGGCGGCGAGCTTGGCGTCGCGGCCCGCGGCCACGGCGAGGAAGTAGTCGGCGTTCTCCTTCTCGGCGGTCAGCACGCTGGCGTCGTAATCGGTCAGACCAAGCTCCATCAGCCTTGCCTTCAGCGCGTCGGGCAGTTCGGGCAGCGCGTTGCGGATGCCGTCGACCCAGGCCTGCTCGATCTCGAGCGGCAAGAGGTCGGGGCAGGGGAAGTAGCGGTAGTCATGCGCCTCTTCCTTGGACCGCATCGAGCGGGTCTCTCCCTTGTCGGGGTCGTAGAGCCGGGTTTCCTGGTCGACCTTGCCGCCGCCCTCGAGGATGCGGATCTGGCGGCGCGCCTCGTGGTCGATGGCGGCCTGGATGAAGCGCAGCGAGTTCATGTTCTTGATCTCGCAGCGGGTGCCGAGGACCGCGTGGTCGCCGGTCTCGCGGTAGCGCTCGTAGGCGCCGGGGCGGCAGACCGAGACGTTGACGTCGGCGCGCAAATTCCCGTTCTGCATGTTGCCGTCGCAG
>JBFKQC010000103.1:0-9963 GCA_041627895.1 Rhodobacter sp. | reverse complement strand
CGGATAACCGGATAACCGGATAACCGGATAACCGGATAACCGGATAACCGGATAACCGGATAACCGGATAACCGGATAACCGGATAACCGGATAACCGGATAACCGGATAACCGGATAACCGGACCCTTTTGCCCGCGTTGCCTGCCCGGCGCCAATGATGTATCCCGCCGGCCTGACCGGCAGGAGTGGCGCGACACATGGGCGATCCGAAGAAGCTGTTCATCAAGACCTATGGCTGTCAGATGAACGTCTACGACAGCGAGCGCATGGCCGAGGCGATGGGCGGGCAGGGCTATGTGGCCACCGACCGGCCCGAGGACGCCGACATGATCCTGCTGAACACCTGCCACATCCGCGAGAAGGCGGCCGAGAAGGTCTATTCCGAACTCGGGCGCCTCAAGCCGTTGAAGGCGGCACGGCCGGCGTTGAAGATCGGCGTCGCCGGCTGCGTCGCGCAGGCCGAGGGCGAAGAGATCATGCGGCGTCAGCCTCTGGTCGACCTCGTCGTCGGGCCGCAAAGCTATCACCGGCTGCCGGCGCTCGAGGCCAAGGCCCGGGCGGGCGAAAGGGCGCTCGACACCGAGTTCCCCGCAGAGGACAAGTTCGATCATCTCGCGACCCGCCCCAAGGCCGCCCGCGGACCGGCCGCGTTCCTGACCGTGCAGGAGGGCTGCGACAAGTTCTGCGCGTTCTGCGTCGTGCCCTATACCCGCGGCGCCGAGGTCTCGCGCCCCGCCGGCCCGGTCCTCGCCGAGGCGCGCGATCTGGTGGCGCGCGGGGTGCGCGAGATCACGCTTCTGGGGCAGAACGTGAATGCCTATCACGGCGCCGGCGAGGGCGGCGACTGGTCGCTCGCCCGGCTGATCGGGGCGCTGGCCGGGATCGGCGGGCTCGACCGCATCCGTTACACCACGAGCCACCCCAACGACATGACCGACGACCTGATCGAGGCGCATGGGCGCTGCGAGAAGCTGATGCCCTATCTGCACCTGCCGGTGCAGTCCGGCAGCGACCGGGTGCTGAAGGCGATGAACCGCAAGCACACCGGCGAAGGCTATGTCCGCCTGATCGAACGCATCCGCGCCGCGAGGCCCGACATCCTGATCTCGGGCGACTTCATCGTCGGGTTCCCGGGCGAGACCGAGGCCGATTTCGAGGACACGCTGAGCCTGGTGCGAGAGGTCGGCTACGGCCAGTGCTACTCGTTCAGGTACTCGCCGCGCCCCGGCACCCCGGCGGCCGAGCGCGGACGGGTCGACCCCGAGGCGGCGGCCGACCGCCTGGCCCGCCTGCAGGCGCTTCTGACCGAGCAGCAGCGCGCGGTGCAGGACGCGATGGTCGGGCGCCGGGTCAGCGTGCTGTTCGAGCGCGCCGGGCGCCTGCCGGGGCAGATGGTCGGCAAGTCGGAATACCTGCATGCGGTGCACGTCGCCGGGGGGGCGCCCGCGATCGGCGATCTGCTTCAGGTCAGAATCACCGAAAGCGCGCCGAATTCGCTGGGCGGCGAGGTCGTGGTGGCCTGATCCCGCGCGCGGCATTCCCGCAACAACGCCGGCATCCGCCCGAATTGTGGACAAGGTCTTAAACGGCCCGCTTTACGGGCGGTTATCTCGACATCTTCAGGTGATCCCCGCAGACGGCACGGAAAAAGTGCCACTACATGTTGGGAAACACTCTTCACAAATACACGAGACTTGCTAGAGTTCGCCATATAAAGCGGGGGTATTGCCGTTCATTGGCATATGCGGCGGTGTTCCCGGCATAACGAGCATCGGCAGAGGACAAGAGCAGTGGTTACAGGGATTTCCAAAGCTATCCGCTCGGGCCTTTCGGCTGCCGCTGTGGCGCTGGTGGCGCTGAGCGGCGCGGCAGCGGCCCAGGGCGTCGAGCGCGAAGTGATCGGCGAGGCCTACGTGCCCACGATCTGGGTCGATCCGGACGGCTGCGAGCACTGGGTGATGGACGACGGCTGGGAAGGCTACATGACGCCGCACGTCACCCGCCAGGGCATCCCGGTCTGCCGCCGCGGCAACACCTGCGCGGTGATGAACTCGGACCAGCTGTTCAAGACCGGCAGCTACGCGATTTCCAAGTCCAACAAGGCGCGGCTGGCGCAGTTCTTCCAGTCGGCGGGCGCCACCAGCTACATCATCGCGGGCCACACCGACAGCCGCGCCGGGGACGATTACAACATGCGGCTTTCGCTGAACCGGGCCAACGCCGTGGCCTCGGTCGCCGCTGCGGCCGGCGCGCGGATCGCCGACGTGCGCGGCTATGGCGAGCGCATGCCGGTCGCGCCCAACAACTCGGCGCGGAACATGCAGAAGAACCGCCGCGTCGAGATCATCTGCATCCGCTGAACGGTCCGGACAGTGAGAGGAAAGAGCACCATGAAACTCATCAAGGGCGCCGCAGTTCTCGCCGTCGCCGCCGGGCTGGCGGGCTGCGTCGACAACAAGGCCGACAAGACGGTCGACCGCGGCATCGATTCGAAGCATCTCAGCCAGCTTCGCGCCGGTATCTGGATCGACCCGAACGGCTGCGACCACTGGATCATCGACGACGGCGCCGAGGGCTATCTCAGCCAGCGGCTCGACAAGTACGGCAAGCCGGTCTGCTCGGGCGCCGCGCCGCCGAACACGGCGATCGGCCCCTACAAGAGCGGCTCGACGATCTCCGACCCGATCTGACCTTGTCGCACCGGATCACTCCCCCGCGGTCGCCGGAACCCTTCCGGCGGCCGTTTTTCGTTTCATTTCCACGACATTTCGCGATTGTGTCTTGCCCCGGCGGCGGGCACTTGGCACGCTGAAGACAATCCCACCCGCTAGACGGAGTTGAGCTTGGCGATTGGCATCTTGACGGCAGACGACATCACCCAAGACGTTCACGAGACCCATCTGGAATTTCCCGACAACCGCGTGCTGATCGACCTCTGCGGCGAGTTCGACCGCAATCTCGCGCAGATCGAGCACAAGCTGGGCGTGCAGATCCTGCGCCGCGGCAACCAGCTTGCGGTGATCGGCGAGCAGGAGCTGCGCGACCAGGCGGGCGCGGTGCTGCAGGCGCTCTATGCGCGGCTCGAGGCCGGCCGCTCGGTGGATGCGGGCGAGATCGACGGCGCGATCCGCCTCGGCGCCTCGGCCGACGAGACCGGCGCCCGCGACGGCGACCAGATGGAGCTGTTCCAGGGCGGCCGGATCGAGATCAAGACCCGCAAGAAGCTGGTGGAACCGCGCACCGAGGCGCAGCGCGACTACGTGCGCGCCCTGTTCAGCCACGAACTGGCCTTCGGCATCGGTCCCGCCGGCACCGGCAAGACCTATCTGGCGGTCGCGGTCGGCGTGTCGATGTTCATCGGCGGCCACGTCGACCGGATCGTCCTTTCCCGTCCGGCGGTCGAGGCGGGCGAGCGGCTGGGGTTCCTGCCCGGCGACATGAAGGACAAGGTCGACC
This sequence comes from Rhodobacter sp., assembly GCA_041627895.1. GTDB lineage: Bacteria > Pseudomonadota > Alphaproteobacteria > Rhodobacterales > Rhodobacteraceae > JBFKQC01. The sequence goes on along the minus strand of JBFKQC010000103.1, from coordinate 6,506 downwards.
CCTACATGCAGCCGCTCTACGACGCGCTGCACGACTTCCTGCCGGGCAAGCAGGTCGCCAAGCTGATCGAGGAAAAGCGGATCGAGATCGCGCCCTTGGCCTTCATGCGCGGGCGCACGCTGTCGAACGCCTTCGTCGTGCTCGACGAGGCGCAGAACGCCACCACGATGCAGATGAAGATGTTCCTGACCCGCCTCGGCGAGGGCAGCCGCATGGTCGTCACCGGCGACCGCAGCCAGGTCGACCTGCCGCGCGGCCAGGCGTCCGGCCTGCGCGACGCCGAGCGCCTGCTGGGCGGGATCGGCGAGATATCGTTCAGCTACTTCACCTCCAGGGACGTGGTGCGCCACCACCTGGTCGCCAGGATCATCGAGGCCTACGACGCCGACGAAAGCGGCGCATGACCCCGGAGATCCCCGACGGGCCGGGGCGGATCGGCCCCGGCTGGCTGGGGCGTGTGCTCGGCCGGCCCGTCGGCGGCCTGAAGCTGCAGCGTATCGGCGAGGACGAAAGCTTCAGCGGCGGCGGGCTGTTCCGGCTGCGCTTCGACGGTGGCTCGCTGATCGCCAAGCTGTCGCCGTCCGAGCCGCGGCTGCGCGCCGCCTTTGCCGGTGCCAATGCCCGCGAGGTCGCGTTCTACACCCGGTTCGGCGCCGGCATGCCGGTGCCCGCCTGTTCCCACGGTGCGTTCGACGCCGAGACCGGGGCGAGCGTCCTGCTGCTGCAGGATCTCGGCGGCCACCGGGCACGGCGGTTCGTCGACGGGTTCGGCGTCGCCGAGGCCGCGGCGCTGCTGCGGGCGCTGGCGCGGATTCACGCCGCCTGGTGGGGCGCGCCCGAGGTCGCGGGGCTGGCCGGCATCGCCACCGTGCGCGAGTTCGACTTCGCCGCGCACTGGGCCGGCTATCCCGGTGCCGTGGCGGCGCTGCTTCCGGATGTCGTGCTGCCGCGCGCGTTCCTGGCGTTGGGCGATCACGTCGCGGCCAACCAGGACGCGGTGTTCGGCCCGCTGCTGGAAGAGGCGCCGCTGACGCTCTTGCACCGCGACTGCCACGCCGACAACGTGATGTTCGGCCCGGACGGGGCGGCGGTGCTGCTGGACTGGCAGCTGACCGGCAAGGGCCGCGGCGCCTGGGACGCCGCCTATGCGCTGATCTCGTCGATGGCGCCCGACCAGCGCCGGCGCCACGAGCATGCCCTGCTCAGGGCGTATCATGCCGCGCTGGTCTCGGGCGGCGTCACCGGGTACGGCTGGCGGGACTGCTGGCGCGACTACCGGCTGGCGGGGGTCGGCAAGCTTTTCGTCACCGTGGTGGCCACGGTGATGCTGGACAATGCCGGCGCCGCCAAGTCCGCCTGGCGGCGGGCCGATCTGCAGCGGCTTCTGGCCTTCTGCGCCGATCACCGGATTGCGCCCGTGCTGTTTCCCGCCTAGACCGTCGGCGGTCCAGCCGACGGGGGCCGCCCGATGCCGATCGAAACCATCCTCGAAGACCCGCGCTGGGGGGCCGCCGGCCTTGCCGGCATCGCCGGGCGCGCCGCCGCGGCGACGCTTGGCCGGCTCGGGCTGGACGCCGACGCGCACGAGATCGCGGTTCTGGGCTGCGACGATGCGCGCATCGCCGCGCTGAACACCGAGTTCAGGGGCAGGCCGCAGCCCACGAACGTGCTGAGCTGGCCGTCCGAGGATCGCGCGGCCGACCGCCCCGGAGGCAGGCCGCCGCCGCCCGGCCCGGGCGAGCTGGGCGATATCGCGATCGCCTACGAGACCTGCACGCGCGAGGCCGCCGAGGCCGGCCGCCCGCTCGGCGATCACGTCTGCCACCTGGTCGTGCACGGGCTGCTGCACCTGTTGGGTTACGACCACATCCGCGACGAAGATGCCGCGCTGATGGAGGCTCTCGAGGTCGAGATACTTGCAACTCTGGGGGTCCCCGACCCATATTGAGGGCGCGGGGCCATGGCCGCCCCGCGCAACCGGATTGGAGTAATGGGCGACGCGGAAAGCGGGTCCTCTAGCGCGGCGCAGAGCGCGCAGGATCAGGATACCAGTCAGGAACCGGGGCTGATCGGCCGGCTTTTCGCCGCGCTGAAGCCGGCCACGGAGGATACGGTCGAGGACGACCATCATGCGGAACCGGTGAACGGAGCGGTCAGCGCCTCGGCGGCGCTGGGCCTCCTGAACCTGCGCCGGATGCGGGTCGAGGACGTCGCCATCCCAAAGGCGGAAATCGTCTCGGTCCCGGTGACGATCACCAAGGACGAGCTGGTCAAGGTGTTCCGCGACAGCGGGCTGACCCGGCTGCCGGTCTACAACGGTACGCTCGACAGCCCGCTCGGCATGGTGCACCTCAAGGACTTCGCGCTGAACCACGGCTTCAACGGCGGCGGCGGGCGGTTTTCCCTGCGCAAGATGCTGCGGCCCCTGCTGTTCGCGCCGCCGTCGATGCCGATCGGCGTGCTGCTGCAGAAGATGCAGTCGCAGCGGATGCACCTGGCGCTGGTGATCGACGAATACGGCGGCGTCGACGGGCTGGTCTCGATCGAGGACCTGATCGAGCAGGTGATCGGCGAGATCGAGGACGAGCACGACATCGACGAGGGCCAGTACTGGACGCTGGAAAAGCCCGGCTGCTACCTGGCGCAGGCCCGGACCCCGCTCGACGAGTTCGAGGCCGAGATCGGGCTGAAGCTGGTCGAGCCCGGCGACGAGGAAGAGATCGACACACTGGGCGGGCTGGTCTTCATGCTGTCGGGCCGGGTCCCCGGGCGCGGCGAGATGATCCCGCACCCCGCCGGCGCCGAGTTCGAGATCGTTGACGCCGACCCGCGCCGGATCAAGCGGCTCAGGGTGCGGGTGCCGAAACCGGCGGATGCCTGAGGCGGAACGCGCGGGGCCCGGGCCGGTGACAGCACAGAGCCTGACGGAATTGCCGGCGGATTTCAGAGCCTTGCGCAAGGGCGCCTGCGGATGACCGCGTTCGCGCGCCCGCCGCTCGGCTGGTTCGGCACGCTCTTCGCGCGGCGCGCGATGCCGGGCGCCGCGCTGGCCGGCGTGCTGGCCGGGCTCGGCCAGGCGCCGGTCTCGCTGCCCTGGGCGACGCTGGCCGGGCTGGCCATCGCCTATGCGCTGATCGGGCGCACCCGCACCGCGCGCGGCGCGGGCTGGATCGGCTGGGCCTTCGGCGCGGGCTATTTCGCCGCCACGCTCTACTGGATCGTCGAGCCGTTCTTCGTCGACGCGGCGCGGCACGGCTGGATGGCGCCCTTCGCGCTGTTCGGCATCGCCGCGGGGCTGGCGCTGTTCTGGGGCCTGGCCTTTGGCCTGGCGCGCCGGCTGGCGGACGGCGGCTGGCGCCTGGCGCTGGCCTGGCCGGCCTGCCTGGCAGGCGCCGAACTGGCGCGGTCCTACGTGCTGACCGGCTTTCCCTGGGCGCTGATCGGCCATGTCTGGATCGGCTGGGCGCCGATGCAGCTTGCCGCCTGGGTCGGGCCGGTCGGGCTGAGCCTGCTGACGCTGCTGGCGGTGTCGCTGACGTTCGCCGCCTGGCGCCGCCGCCGGGCGCTCGCGGCGCTGCCGCTCGCGGCGGGCGCGGCGCTTTATGCCGCCGGTCTCTGGCAGGCGGCGCAGCCGGTGCCGCAGGACCCCGGCGCGCCGGTGATCCGGCTGGTGCAGCCGAACGCGGCGCAGCACCTGAAGTGGGACCCCGACCACGCGCAGCGCTTCTACGACCGGCAGCTCGCCTACACCGCCGCACCGGCCGAGCGGCGCCCCGACCTGATCGTCTGGCCGGAAACCGCGATCCCGACCGTGCTGCACCGGGCCGGCGCAGCGCTGGACGGCGTGGCCGGGGCGGCGGCGGGCGTGCCGGTGGTGCTGGGCATCCAGCGCTTCGACGAGGGCCGCGCCTACAACTCGCTGATCCTGCTCGACGGCGCGGGCGAGGTGGCCGCGGTCTACGACAAGCACCACCTGGTGCCGTTCGGCGAATACGTCCCGGCCTTCGAGCTGTTCCGCCGGCTGCCCTTCGGCGCGCTGGTCGAGGAACACGGCTTCGGCTATACCCCCGGCCCCGGCGCGCGGCTGGTGGATCTGGGCGCGCTCGGCCGGGCGCTGCCGCTGATCTGCTACGAGGCGATCTTTCCGCAGGATATCCGCGCCGCGCCCGCGCGCCCCGGCTGGCTGTTGCAGATCACCAACGACGCCTGGTTCGGACAGGTCGCCGGCCCCTACCAGCACCTCGCGCAGGCCCGGCTGCGCGCGGTCGAGCAGGGGCTGGCCATGGTGCGCGCCGCCAATACCGGCGTCTCGGCGGTGATCGACGCGCGCGGGCGCATCACCGCCTCGCTCGGCCTCGGCGCGGCCGGGTTCGTCGATGCCGCCCTGCCCGGCGCGCTGCCGCCGACGCTTTACGCGCAGACTGGCGACTGGCCCGCCGGGCTGGCGCTTGCCGGCCTCGTGCTGGCGGTTTTTCCCGGCCGCCGGCGAATACCCGTTGACGATGGCCGACCGCCCGCGTAACGCGGTCCGGATGGCCGCCACAACGGCTTCCTGGCGTGGCGGCGACTGATTCCCAATGGAGCACCCATGTCCCGCAAGAACTACATCTTCACCTCCGAAAGCGTCTCGGAGGGCCACCCCGACAAGGTTTGCGACCGCATTTCCGACGCCGTGCTCGACGCCTTCCTCGCCGAGGACCCGGTCGCGCGCGTCGCCTGCGAGACCTTCGCCACCACCGACCGCGTCGTGATCGGCGGCGAGGTGCGCGGCCCCGGGTCGGTGATCCGCAAGGTCGAGCAGATCGCCCGCGACTGCGTGCGCGACATCGGCTACGAGCAGGAAGGCTTTCACTGGGCCAACATGAAGGTCGACAGCTACCTGCACGCCCAGTCCGCCGACATCGCGCAGGGCGTCGACGCCGCGGGCAACAAGGACGAGGGCGCCGGCGACCAGGGCATCATGTTCGGCTATGCCGTCAGGGAAACGCCCGAACTGATGCCCGCGCCGATCCTCTATGCCCACGCGATCCTGCGCCGGCTGGCCGAGGTGCGCAAGAACGGCACCGAGCCCCGGCTCGGCCCCGACGCCAAGTCCCAGCTGACCGTGCGCTACGAGAACGACATGCCGGTCGCGGTGCATTCGGTCGTGCTGTCGACCCAGCACCTCGACCCCTCGCTGACCAGCGACGACGTGCGCGGCATCGTGGAACCCTACATCCGCGAGGTGCTGCCCGACGGCTGGCTGACGAACGAGACCGAGTGGCACGTCAACCCGACCGGCAAGTTCGTCATCGGGGGCCCTGACGGCGACGCCGGGCTGACCGGGCGCAAGATCATCGTCGACACCTATGGCGGCGCCGCGCCGCACGGCGGCGGGGCGTTTTCCGGCAAGGACCCGACCAAGGTCGACCGCTCGGCCGCCTATGCCGCGCGCTATCTCGCCAAGAACGTGGTCGCCGCCGGGCTGGCGCATCGCTGCACGCTGCAGCTTGCCTATGCGATCGGCGTGGCGCGGCCGCTGTCGATCTACGTCGACACCGACGGCACGGGCGAGGTGCCCGACGAGCGCATCGAACAGGCGGTGGCCAGCGTCATGGACCTGACCCCGCGCGGCATCCGCGAGCACCTGGCGCTGAACCGCCCGATCTTCCAGCGCACCGCGGCCTACGGCCATTTCGGCCGCCAGCCCGACGCCGAGGGCGGGTTCTCGTGGGAAAAGACCGATCTGGTCGAGGCGCTGAAAAACGCGGTCTGACCGCTTCAAGCGCCATCCAATGACCCGGGGCGCGCCAAGGGCGCGCCTTTTTTTTATTCAAGATGTCCGAAAAAAATGGAGTCCCGCCAACGGCCTGTTAGCCCGCCTCAAGCAGACTGCGTCCATGCAAACGGGAGCATCGGATGCCTGCCTTTATATCCGAGGTCAATTACGACGAAAACACTAGCCGCGATTTTATCGAGGTGGCGGTATCCTCCAGCATCGATACCACCGGCTGGAAAGTGTATTATTACAAGGATGACGGGACGGTTCTGACGTCCTGGTCGATCGGCAGCCCGGTCGCCACGATCGCCGGCAAGAATGTGTAGCTGATCAACAAGGACAAGCCAGGGTTCACGGATATCGGCGCCACCATGGGATATGCCCTGGTCGACGGGTCTGGAAACCTGCAGCAGTTCATTTCGTTCGCGAACACGATCACGGCGGTGGAGGGGCCGGCAAGCGGCTCGACCTCGACGGCCCACGGTGACCTCACCACCAGCGGCCAGTCGATGCAGACGTCGGACGGTGGCGCCACCTACACGATGCAATCCACGCCCGACCCCGGCACCATCCCCTGCTACGCCCCCGGCACGCTGATCGAAACGCGGGACGGCCCGCGCGCGGTGGAGGCGCTGGTGCCGGGTGATCTGGTGATGACGCTGGATCACGGGCCGATGCCGGTGCGCTGGACCAGCCGCCGCGACCAGCCGCTGGAGGATGCCGCGCCCGGCGCCCGGCCGGTGCTGAT
>JBFKQC010000102.1:0-10026 GCA_041627895.1 Rhodobacter sp. | reverse complement strand
TCGAGCCCCAGACGCTCGGCCAGCTGCACATGGCGCTCGATCACCAGCGGCACGTCGCGCGCATGCGCAACCTCGCGCAGCGCGTCGGCCGCGCGGATCAGCCGGTCCTCGTCGGCGCTGGCCAGCGCCAGCCGCAGGCAGGCCACGTCGACCGCATCAAGAACGCTCGCCAAAATGCTGGGAAAGCTGGACAATTCGAACTCCGGCGGGGTGACGAGATAGATCTGCGGCTGCTCGGGCTCTGGCATGGCGGTGGTCCTTTTCCCGCGCCCCTATATCCGCCCCGCGCGCGCCCGCCAAGCGTCTCTGCCACGCCGGTGCCAAAGCGTCGCGGGCTATTTCGCCGGCAGCGCGCCGACGAAATCCATCGCCAGCCGCATCACCGCGCCGCGCCGCGCATCGTCGGCCAGCAGGTCGTCGGTGACGTCGACCATGCCGCCCATCCTGCGCCCGGTGAACGCCATCGGCGCGGCGCCCTCGACCGCCATCGCCGCGGCCTCGTTGCCCTTGCCGACGCGGAACATGCCGCCGCCGGAATGCACGCCGCAAAGCATGTTGCCGTTCAGAAGAAAGCAGAGCCCGCCGAACATCCGCCGTTCGGCGAAGCCCGGCACATCGGCCAGATCGCCGCGCAGGATTTCCGCAAGCCCCTCGTCATAGGCCATCGCCGCCTCCTTGCCCTTGCACCGGCGCCAGCGTATCACCCCGCCGGTCCAACCGGAAAGCCGCCGATGCAGCCGATCTTCGTCCTGGTCCGCCCGCAGATGGGCGAGAATATCGGCGCCGCCGCGCGCGCGATGGCGAATTTCGGCCTGGGCAACATGCGGCTGGTGGCGCCGCGCGACGGCTGGCCGAACTCGCGCGCCGTGGCGATGGCCAGCGGGGCGGGGCGCATCCTCGACGCCGCGCCGGTTCACGATACCACCGCGGACGCGATTGCCGACTGCACGACGGTCTATGCCACCACTGCGCGCCCGCGCGGGCTGACCAAGCGGGTGCTGACGCCCGAGGCGGCGATGGCCGAGGCCGCGGAAAGGATCGCGGCGGGCGAAAAGGTCGCGGTGCTGTTCGGCCCGGAGCGCGCAGGGCTGGAAAACGACGACATCGCGCGGGCCGGCGCCATCGTCTCGGTGCCGGTCGACCCCGGATTTCCCTCGCTGAACCTGGCGCAATGCGCATTGCTGACGGCCTACGAATGGCGCCGCCAGACGGTCGCGCACGACCGCGACCGCACCGATTTCGCCCGCACCGAACCGGCGATCGGGCTCGAGGTCGAAAAGCTCGCCCAGCATTACGAAGAGCGGCTTGACGAGGCGGGCTTCTTCTTCCCGCCGGACAAGGCCGAGGGCATGAAGCTGGTTCTGCGCAATCTCTGGTTCCGGCTGCCGCTGACGCGTGCCGATGTGCAGCTTCTGCACGGTATCCTGCGCCAGATGGTGCGCTGGAAGGAACGCGGCTGACCGGCGCGCCGCCGGGCTGCGCCGATTTGACAGCGCCGTCCGGCTTGAAGCGGCCCCGGGCACGGACTAGCCTCGCGCGCAAGTCAGGCAGACAAGGCAAGATCAGATGGCCGGGAAACGCAAGCTCTTCGAAGAGGTCGGTGCCGGGACGCGCCCGGCCGCACCCGGCGCGACGGGTGCGATCGACCGTGGTGCGCGCGGCGCGCGCGGCGCGATCCGCGCATGGCTGATGGTGCTTTTCGCGCTGGTCGTGGTGATGATCGCCGTGGGCGGGCTGACCCGGCTCACCGATTCCGGGCTGTCGATCACCGAATGGCGCCCGGTCACAGGCGCGCTGCCGCCGATGGACGCCGCCGCCTGGGAGGCGGAATTCGAGAAATACCGCGCGATCCCGGAATACCAGCTGCAGAACCGGGGGATGAGCCTGTCGGAGTTCAAGTTCATCTACTGGTGGGAATGGGGCCATCGCCAGCTCGGACGCCTGATCGGGCTGGTCTGGGCCGCCGGCTTCGTGTTCTTCTGGCTGACCAGGCGCATCCCCGCGGGCTGGACCGGGCGGCTGCTGGCGCTCGGCGCGCTCGGCGGGCTGCAGGGTGCGATCGGCTGGTGGATGGTCGCCTCGGGGCTTTCCGGCGCGATGCTCGACGTCGCCTCTTACCGGCTCGCCATCCATCTCGGGCTGGCCTTCGTGATCCTCGGCCTGATCGCCTGGTACGTGCTGCATCTCGCCCGACCCGAGCGCGAGTTGATGCAGGCCCGCCGCGCCCGCGAGCCGCGGCTTCAGGCCCATGCGACGGCGCTGATCGCCGTGGCCTTCGTCCAGATCCTTCTGGGCGCGCTGGTCGCGGGCATCGATGCGGGGCGGAACTATGTCGACTGGCCGCTGATGGCCGGGGGCATCCTGCCGCCCGACATGTGGCAGATCGAGCCGTGGTGGCGGAACCTGTTCGAAAACGACGGCACCGTGCAGTTCATCCACCGGGTCTGGGGCTATCTGCTGCTGCTGGTGGCGCTCCGGGTCTGGTGGGTCTCGCGCCGCTCGGCCCACGGCGCCACGCGCCGCGCGGTCGACTGGGCGCTGGTGATGCTGTTCGGGCAGATCGTGATCGGCGTGGTGACGGTGATGTATTCGGCACCCTGGCACGTGGCGCTGCTGCACCAGGTCGTCGCCGTCCTGGTCTGGGCACTGGCGATCCGCGCCCGGCACCTGGCGCAGTACCCGGTGGCGCAATCGGTCAGGTCCGGCCGCTGATGCGCGCCTATGACGAGTTGATGGCGCACGAGCGCGAGACCCGGGCGCTAGGCCTGATCGCGGGCCGGCTCGGCTGGGACCAGGAGACAATGATGCCGCGCGGCGCCGCCGGGCAGCGCGGCGAGGAGATGGCGGCGATCGAGGCCGTTCTGCACGCCCGCCGCACCGATCCGCGCGTCGGCGAATGGCTGGCGGCGCTGGACGGCGCCGAGCTCGGCGAGGTCGCCGCCGCGAACCTGCGCCTGATCCGCCGCCGGCACGACCGGGCCCGCAAGGTGCCCGCGCGGCTCGCGGCCGAGATCGCGCGCACCACGTCGGTGGCCCAGGGCATCTGGGCCGAGGCCCGCCGCGCCGACAGCTACGCCGATTTCGCGCCGACGCTCGACAAGGTGCTGGCGCTGAAGCGCGAGGAAGCGGCCGCGCTGGCCGGAGGCGGCGATCTTTACGACGCGCTTCTCGACGATTACGAACCCGGTGCCACCGGCGCCGGGCTGGCCTCGATGTTCGACCAGATGCGCCCGCGCCTGGTCGCCTTGCGCGAACGCCTGCTCGGCGCCGGCCGCACGCCGCCCGCGCTGAACGGCAGCTACCCGGAAGACCTGCAGCTTGCGCTCAGCCGCGAGATGGCCGAGGCCTTCGGCTACGATTTCACCCGCGGCCGGATCGACAAGGCGGTGCACCCGTTTTCCTCGGGTTCCGGCGCGGACGTACGGATCACCACCCGCACCGCGCCGGGCGATCCGTTCAACTGCATCTATGCCACGATCCACGAGACCGGCCACGCGGCGTACGAACAGGCGATCGACCCGGCCCACGCGCTGACGCCGCTCGGGCAGGGCGTGTCGATGGGCGTGCACGAAAGCCAGAGCCGGATCTACGAGAACCAGCTCGGCCGCAGCCGCGCCTTCACCGGCTGGCTCCATGCCCGGATGCGGGCGCTTTTCGGCAGCGCCGGGGCCGCCGACGCCGAGGCGTTCTATGCCACCGTGAACCGCGTGGCGCCGGGACTTATCCGCACCGAGGCCGACGAGGTGCATTACAACCTGCATATCCTGTTGCGCTTCGATCTGGAACGCGCGCTGGTGGCCGGAACGCTCGAGGTCGCCGATCTGCCGGACGCATGGAACACCCGGTTCGAGGCCGATTTCGGCGTGCGCGTCGACCGCCCGTCGCACGGTGTCCTGCAGGACGTGCACTGGTCGGTGGGGCTGTTCGGCTATTTCCCGACCTACACGCTCGGCAACGTCTATGCCGGCTGTCTGCACGATGCGCTGCGCCGTGCCGTGCCCGATCTCGACGACCGCCTGGCAGAGGGCGACACCGCACCCGCCACCGCCTGGCTTCGCGACAACCTGCAGCGCCACGGCGGCCTGCGCGAGCCGCGCGCCACCATCGCCCACGCCACCGGCGCCGAACCCTCGGTCGGCCCGCTCCTCGACTATCTCGAGGCGAAGTTCAGCGAGCTCTACCGCCTCTAGGCTCGTTCATCCGGCCGGAAGGGAAATGCCGGGAATTGAAGAATTCCGGGCGCAAGTCCCGCGGATCGTGTAGTCTGTCGCCATTGTTCCCAGCGAAAAGCGGATTTTGACATGAGCTTCGAGGATCCCGACCAAAGATATTCCGTCGTCATCAACCACGAAGAGCAATACTCGATCTGGCCCGAAGGCCGCGACCTGCCGCGCGGATGGAAGGCGGTCGGCAAGACCGGCACCAAGGAGGAATGCCTGGCCTATATCGAAGAGGTCTGGACCGACATGCGGCCCCTGAGCCTGCGCAAGAAGATGGAAGAGGACCTGCGCCGCGCCGAGGGCGGGCGCGGCGACTGAGGCGCGCCCGGACGCCACCGCCTGCGGCTATTGCCGCCAGTCTGGCTTGCGCTTTTCCAGGAATGCCGCGACGCCCTCGCGCGTGGCGCGGTCCATCATGTTCCGCACCATCACCTCGCCGGTGTGGCGATAGGCCTCGTCCAGCGGCAGCCGCAGCTGCTCGTAGAACGCGCGCTTGCCGACCCGCACCGCCGCGCCCAGCTTGCCCGCGACCTGCGTCGCCAGCGCCTCGGTCTCTTCGGCAAGCGCGTTGTCGGGCGCCACGCGGTTGATCAGCCCCAGTTCCGCGGCGCGGTCGGCCCCGATCAGATCGCCCGTCACCAGCATCTCGAAAGCCTGCTTGCGCGCGATGTTGCGGGTCAGCGCCACCATCGGCGTCGAGCAGAACAGGCCGATATTCACCCCGTTCACCCCGAACCGCGCCGACTGCGCCGCCACCGCCAGGTCGCAGGTCGCGACCAGCTGGCAGCCGGCGGCGGTGGCGATGCCGTGCACCTCGGCGATCACCGGCTGCGGCAGCAGATGGATCTTCTGCATCACCGATGAGCAGCGGTTGAACAGATCCTCGAGATAGGCCATGCCGGCGTCCTCGGCATGCGTGCCCTCCTTCATCTCTTTCAGGTCGTGGCCGGCACAGAACGCGCGGCCCGCGCCCGACAGGATCACGACGCGCGCCTTGGCGTCCTGCATCAGCCGGTCGAACTCGGCATCGAGCGCGGCCAGCATCGCGTCGGAAAGCGCGTTCAGGTTGTCCGGCGTGTTCAGCCGCAGCCGGGCGACCGGCCCATGGTCCTCGCGCTCGAGTATCGCCATCTTGTCCTCCGTGGCATTTACCGACACATCTAGGGCCAAACCGGGCAGGGGGGAAGCATGACGCTGAAGATGGACCGCGCGGCGCTCGACGCCTTCATGCACGCGCAATTCCCCCAGGTCGCCGCGGATTTCACCGTCGAGGAGGTCACCGAGGCCGGGCTGACCGTCCGGCTGCACGTCACCGACCGCAACCTGCGCCCGGGCGGCACCGTGTCGGGGCCGTCGATGTTCGCGCTGGCCGACGTCTCGATCTACCTCGCGATTCTCAGCCAGATCGGCCCCGAGGCGCTGGCGGTGACCACGAATTGCTCGATCGACTTCATGCGCAAGCCCGCCGCGGGCGCCGACCTGATCGCCCGCGCCCGGCTGCTGAAGCTCGGCCGCGCGCTGGCCGTGGGCGACGTGCTGATCTTTTCCGAAAGCGGCGGCGCGCCGGTGGCGCGCGCGGCTCTGACCTACTCGATTCCGCCAAAGACGGGCTGAATGCCCGACCGACAGCCGGCTACGGCATCAGCCGCGAGACATAGCCCGGCAGCGCGAAGGCGCCGAGATGCACCTCGGGCGTGTAATAATCCGTGCCGATCGCGGCCGCGGCGAACCGCGCCTTCAGCGTCTGCAGGTCGACCTGCCGCGCCTCGCCGTCGCTGCCCCAGCCGAACGCCATCGGCCCGCCGGCATAGGTCGGCACGGTGGCCAGATAGCAGGTCCAGTCCGTGAAGAGCGCCTTGAAGGCGCGCATCGTGTCGGTCAGTTCCCCGCCCTGCAGGAACGGCACGCCGTTCTGCGTCACCAGGATGCCGCCGGGCGCCAGCGCGCGGCGGGCATGGCCATAGAACGTGTCGGTGAACAGCACCTCGCCCGGGCCGATCGGATCGGTCGAATCGACGATGATCACGTCGAAACCGCCGGCGGTCTCGCGCATGAACGCGGCCCCGTCCGCGATCACCAGATCGAGCCGCGGATCGTCGAAGGCACCGGCCGAGATCATCGGCAGGAACTGTTTCGAGAACGCCACGACGCCTGCGTCGATCTCGACCATCGTGACCGCCTCGACGGTGCGATGCTTCAGCACCTCGCGCGCCATGCCGCCGTCGCCGCCGCCGACGATCAGCACCCGCCGCGCCGCGCCATGGGCAAGCACCGGAACATGGGTCAGCATCTCGTGGTAGATGAAGTTGTCGCGCTCGGTGACCTGCACCACGCCATCAAGCGTCAGCACCCGCCCGAAGGTCGGGTTCTCGAAGACGCGCAGCCGCTGGTGCGCGGTCTCGCTGTCATAGAGCAGGCGCGCCTCGCGCAGCGCCTGCGCGTGGTCGCCGTGCAGCCGCTCGACGCTCCATCCGGTCATGTCTGTCATGTCCGGCTCCTTCATCTGGCTGGAAGTATCCCGGGGGAGCGCGAGGGGGCTGGCCCCCTCGCATCGGTCGCCGCCGCAGGCGGCGAAACCCGTCAGGCCGCGGCGCTCTCGGTCACCAGCCCGTCACCCCGCAGCAGTTCCCGGACCCGCACATCGTCGGTTCCGAAGGCGCGCTTCAGCACGTCGACCGCGCGCCAGGGCTCGGCGTCGCCGCACATGAACACGTCGAACGCGCCATAGCCGATCTCGGGCCAGGTGTGCACGCTGATATGGCTTTCGGCCAGCACCGCCACGCCCGAGACGCCCTGGGGGCTGAATTTGTGGGTATGGATGTGCAGAAGCGTCGCGCCGCAGTCGGTCACGCAGTCGCGGAACGCCTGCTGGATGCGCGCCTCGTCGTCCAGCCCGTGGCCGTCCACCACCTCGATGATCAGGTGCGTGCCGGCATAGACCCGGCCGTCGCGGCGGATGAAATGGTCGTCGCGCGTCTCGTCGAAGACGTCGCGGATGCTCGGATCGTTGACGTTGGCGGCAATGCCGCCGGCGACAATGGACATGTTGTCTTCCGCATGGGCGCCTGTCTCCAGACCGATCCCCAGTTGGAAGAGGTCTCGGCGTGCCATCGGCAGCCCTCCTCTTTCACCAGCAGATGAATCCAGAGGTTCCTTAGCGCCCCCCCGGGGTCATTCGTCGCCCCGAAGTTGGGATCGGTCCCTCGCTCGTGGGCGGGCATTTAGGGATGTGGTGCCGCTCGGTCAACCCGTTTTGTCGCACTGCGGCGAAAAATCCGCCCGGCGTGGGGCAAAAACCCCCGGGAATCATGGGGTAATATGATACCATATTTTCAAGCCTCTGAATCCAGGTAGAAAATTCGTTCGATCCGCTATTGACGGCGCAGGCGAAATCGCTGAAACCGCGCCATCCGAGACGCTAGTCCGAGAGAGTGAGATGAAGACCTATACCGCAACCCCGGCGGATATCGACAAGAAGTGGATCCTGATCGACGCCGAGGGCGTCGTGCTGGGCCGCCTTGCCGCGATCGTCGCCAACCGCCTGCGCGGCAAGCACAAGCCCAGCTTCACGCCGCACATGGACATGGGCGACAACGTGATCGTCGTCAACGCCGACAAGGTGCAGCTGACCGGCAACAAGCGCGCCGAAAAGACCTATTGGCGCCACACCGGCTATCCGGGCGGGATCAAGTCGCGCACCGCCGAGGAAATCCTCGACGGCGCACACCCCGAGCGCGTGGTGACGGCGGCCGTCAAGCGGATGCTGCCGGGCAACCGCCTGGCGCGCAAGCAGATGACCAACCTGCGCGTCTATGCCGGGGCCGAGCACCCGCACGAGGCGCAGAAGCCCGAAGTGCTCGACGTCAAGTCGATGAACAAGAAGAACACGAGGACCGCGTGATGGCCGAACAAGTGAATTCGCTGGAAGAGCTGGGCGCGGTCGCCGGCGGCACCGAGGCCGCGGTTGCCGGCCCCGAGGCGGCACCCACCTACGAGCCGCAGCGCGACGAGCTGGGCCGCAGCTATGCGACCGGCAAGCGCAAGGACGCCGTGGCGCGGGTCTGGATCAAGCCCGGGTCCGGCAAGGTGACGGTGAACGGCAAGGAACTGGACGTCTACTTCGCCCGCCCGGTGCTGCAGATGATCCTGCGCCAGCCGTTCAGCGTGGCCGGGGTCGAGGACCAGTTCGACGTGCAGGCCACCGTCAAGGGCGGCGGGCTCAGCGGCCAGGCGGGCGCGGTGAAGCACGGCATCTCGAAGGCGCTGCAGCTTTATGACCCGTCCCTGCGCGGCGCGCTGAAGGCCGCGGGCTTCCTGACCCGCGACGCCCGCGTCGTCGAGCGCAAGAAATACGGCAAGCGCAAGGCGCGCCGGTCGTTCCAGTTCTCGAAGCGCTGAGCGTTTCCGCAGAACCCGCAAGGGGCCGTCCGCGAGGGCGGCCCTTTTTTCGTTCCCGGCAGCTTTCGGATCGTGCGCCTTCGGCGCGCTCCGATCCCTTGCGCCGCCTTCGGCGTCGCGGTGCGCGGGGGGACGCTGTCCCCCCGCAGCAGGGCGCCTCAGGGCAGGATGCCCGGCAGGCGAAGCCCGTGCTCGCGCGCGCAGTCGACCGCGTCTTCATAGCCGGCATCGGCGTGGCGCATGACGCCTGTGGCCGGGTCGTTCCAGAGCACGCGTTCCAGGCGCCGGTCGGCGGCCTCGGTGCCGTCGCAGACGATCACCATGCCCGCATGCTGGGAAAACCCCATGCCGACGCCGCCGCCGTGGTGCAGCGATACCCAGGTGGCGCCCGAGGCGGTATTCAGCAGCGCGTTCAGTAGCGGCCAGTCGCTGACCGCGTCCGAGCCGTCGCGCATCCCCTCGGTTTCCCGGTTCGGGCTGGCCACCGAGCCGGAATCGAGGTGGTCGCGGCCGATCACCACGGGGGCGGACAACTCGCCGTTGCGCACCATCTCGTTGAACGCCAGCCCCAGCCGGTGGCGCTGGCCGAGCCCGACCCAGCAGATTCGCGCGGGCAGGCCCTGGAACGCGATGCGCTCGCGCGCCATGTCCAGCCAGTCGTGCAGGTGATCGTCGGCGATCAGGTCCTTCACCTTCGCATCGGTCCGGTAGATGTCCTCGGGGTCGCCCGACAGCGCGCACCAGCGGAACGGCCCGATGCCGCGGCAGAAGAGCGGGCGGATATAGGCCGGGACGAAGCCGGGGAAGGCGAAGGCGTCCTTCAGCCCCTCTTCGAGCGCCACCTGGCGGATGTTGTTGCCGTAATCCAGCGTCGGAACGCCCGCATTCCAGTAGTCGACCATGGCGGCGACGTGGGTCCGGATCGAGGCGCGGGCGGCGGCTTCGACCGTTCCGGGGTCGGTTTCCTGCCTGGCGCGCCAGTCGGCGACGGTCCAGCCCTGCGGCAGGTAGCCGTGCAGCGGGTCGTGCGCGCTGGTCTGGTCGGTCAGCAGATCGGGGCGCACGCCACGGGCGAGCAACGCCGGCACCACGTCTGCGGCGTTGCCGATCAGCGCCACGGATTTCGCCTCGCCCGCCGCCGTCCAGCGCTCGATCAGCGCCAGCGCCTGGTCGAGGTCGTGGGTCTTTTCGTCGACATAGCGGGTGCGCAGGCGGAAATCGGCGCGGGTCTCGTCGCATTCGACGGCGAGGCAGCAGAAGCCGGCCATCACCGCGGCGAGCGGCTGCGCCCCGCCCATGCCGCCGAGCCCCGCGGTCAAAAGCCAGCGGCCCCGCGTCTCGCCGCCGTAATGCTTGCGCCCCGCCTCGGCGAAGGTCTCGTAGGTGCCCTGCACGATTCCCTGGGTGC
>JBFKQC010000101.1:0-10100 GCA_041627895.1 Rhodobacter sp. | reverse complement strand
TTGCGCAAATCCCGCCGCCCCCCGGGATCACTCGGCGACCAGCGGTTCCGGATCGCCGCTGCCGAGGGGCCGGGCCACCTCGGCGCGGATCGCCTGCCAGATCCCGGCGAAGTCCGGGTCGGCCTTGAGTGCCGCGATCTTCGCGCGGTGGGCGGCGACGCATTCCGCGTGCAGCCGCGCCAGGCCGGCATCCGCCATCAGCCGTGCCAGTTCCGCCGCGAGCGCCGGCAGCCAGGGCGGGTCCGCGTCATGGATCAGCGCGCGGCCGTTGCGGTCCTGAAAGTACTTCTCGCGCATCCGGCCCGGGCGCACGGCGTCGCCGCGCTGGAACTTGACCAGCATCGACTCGCCCGACCGCAGCGTGAAGTGGTTGACGCGCGCCAGCACATAGCGGCCCGCGGGATCGAGCCCGCGGCGGTTTTCCGTGATGAAATCGCGCGGCACCGGCTGTCCGGCGCCGTCGACCCAGTCGAGACCCTCCGTGACCTCGGGGCGCAAGCGCGGGCGGTGGTTGGAATAGGCCTGCACGTCCTTCGACACCCGGGTGATCGACTTGACCCCGCGGCGCGGCGATCCGGGCCCGGGCACCAGCGCGTCCGAGGCGCGGAACTGCTCGGCGACCGGGCGGTCCTCGAACCGCTCGATGCCGCCGAAGCCGTAGACCAGTTCGGAGATCGAGATCACGTCGGGATATCCCGTCACCGCCAGCAGCCCGTTCAGCGTGCCGTCGGCACAGTCGACCTGGATGAACTCGTCGACATCCGAGACGATCACGTAATCGGCGCGCCGGACCGCGCGGTGATAGGGCGCGCAGGCGGTGGCCAGGTTCAAGTGCTGGTCCGAGCCCAGCGCCATCGACGGGTTGGGGACGTGATGCACGATCCCCATCGCGTCCAGCCGGTCGAGCAGCTCGGCGGTGCCGTCGTCGCAGTCGTTCGAGAAGACCAGGAGATCGGTGACGCCGATGGCGCGGTTATGCGCGAGCCATTCCAGCAGGAACGGACCCTCGTTCTTGACGCAGGTCACAAGGCAGATGCGGTTCTCGCGCTTCACGGTCCGGTCGCGCGGGCCGGTGCGGGCCGGGGCGATCGCGGCGCCGCGGTCGAAATCGGCGAGCCGGCGGATCGCGCGGCGCAGGGGTTCGGCACGGTTCAGGCGGGTGTCGCCGTGCTGGTGCGCGGCGTCTTCCAGAAGCGTGCAGTGCGGCGCGCGGTAGGCGAAGGCGCGGATCGGGGCGACGGGTATCTGGCGCTCGCCGGTGCCATGCAACGCCAGAATGCGGGTCGGCGTCTCGCGCTGGAACGATGGGTAGGCAAACGCGCCGGACATCGCAAAGGCCGTGGGGATCGCGGGCAGGTCCAGCCCGAGCGCGGGCGCCAGCATCAGAAGGTTCAGCGCCGTCATCGCGCCGGCGGACGAGCCGCCGAGCAGCCAGCGGCCGTTCAGCCCGAACTCCGCGCGCCGGGTCTCGACCCATTGCAGGAAAGCGGCGGCGTCCTCGACCGCGGCCAGCGCGCGCGGGCCGGTGAAATCGGGGTTGATCCAGGGCATGTGCCGGGCCGCGTCCTCGACCAGCCGGGGCAGCAGCGCGCCGGTCCCGGGTCGCAGATCCTCTGCCAAGGCGCCGAGGCGGTATTGCGGGACCGCAAGCGCATAGCCCTGATGCGCGAATTGCCGGGCCAGGCGGTTATGGCCGTTCGATTCGATGTCGCCGCTGTGGAAACCGCCGGAATGGAACCAGATCACCAGCGGCAGCGCGTCGGCGGCGCCGTCCGGGCGGTACAGCTTGGCCCTGAGAGCGGCCTGCGCGCCGCCCAACCTGTGCTGTGCATAGGTGGCGTAGCTGACGGTGGTTTCGCCCATGGCCCTGCCTTCGCCCCGCGGTGTCCCGGGCGCGACCGTGGCAGGGGGCGCGGCGCAAGTCAAACGGCCGGGGCCCGGATTGACCCCGATCAAGGTGCCTGTTGGCGGCATCCATTAAACTCCGCCGATACCGGGACGAGGAGCCACGCGATGACAACCAGCCAGAAGCCGGCCGAAGCGAAACCCAACGGCGAGGCCGACGTCGCCGGCTTCCCCAGGGTGACGCCCGACAAGATTCGCGAGGCCTTCGAATCGGGGCGCTATCCGTATTCGCACAAGCTGGCGCGCAAGGAATACGAGGCGCAGAAGGCGGCGCTGCAGGCAGAGCTTCTGAAGGTGCAGATCTGGGCGCAGGAGACCGGGCAGAAATTCGTGCTGCTGTTCGAGGGCCGCGACGCCGCCGGCAAGGGCGGCACGATCAAGCGGTTCATGGAGCATCTGAACCCGCGCACCGCCCGCATCGTGGCGCTGAACAAGCCCAGCGACCAGGAAAAGGGCCAGTGGTTCTTTCAGCGCTATATCGAGCATCTGCCGACGGCGGGCGAAATGGTGTTCTACGACCGGTCCTGGTACAACCGCGCGGGCGTCGAGCGGGTGATGGGCTTCTGCTCTCCGAACGACTACCTGGAATTCATGCGCCAGACGCCCGAGTTCGAGCGGATGCTGGTGCGCTCGGGCATCCAGCTTTACAAGTACTGGTTCTCGGTCACGCGCGACGAGCAGCGCAGCCGCTTCGCCTCTCGCGAGACCGATCCCCTGAAGCGCTGGAAGCTGAGCCCGGTGGACAAGGCGAGCCTCGGCAAGTGGGCCGACTACACCGAAGCCAAGGAGGCGATGTTCTTCTACACCGACACGGCGGACGCGCCCTGGACCATCGTCAAGTCGAACGACAAGAAGCGCGCGCGGCTAAACGCGATGCGGCATTTCCTGGCGAGCCTGGACTATCCCGGCCGCGACGACGAGATCGTGGGCCAGCCCGACCCGCTGATCGTCGGCCGCGCCGAGCATGTGGTGCACCGCGCCGACCACATCCTGGCGACCTCGCTGCATCCCGAGACCCGGCACGTGAAGGGCTGAGCGTTTCCCCGCGGTGCCGCTTGCGCGGCGCATGTCTTCCCCGCCGCCGCCCTGCGGGCTCTGGCGGGCGGGCCGGCGGCGGGTGATCGCCAGGGCGTCGGGTGCCGGGCGGGTTTCAACGGGGCGGGGTCCTCGGCCGGGATCACCGCGGCGGGCGGCGTTCAGGCGGCGGCGGGCAGGATGGTGTCGGCCAGCAGCCGGTTCAGCGCGCCGAAATGCCCCGCGGGCGTGGCGGGCAGGCGCGGGTCCGAGGTGATCGCCACGGTCAGTTCCAGGCCCGGGACCACATAGACCATCTGCCCGCCATAGCCGCGGGCATAGAACACGTCGTGGCCGCTGATGCGCCAGACATACCAGCCATAGCCGTAGCAGTGGCCGGTTTCAGGCGAGCGCCCCCGCGGCGTCCAGCTGTCGGCGATCCAGTGCCGCGAGGCCACCCAGCCGGCATAGGCCGCGCCCGAGACCTCTTGCAGGCCGCTGCGCATCGACAGGATGTGGCCGACGGTGAATTCGCGCACCCGCGGATCGGCGCAGCGCGGCACCTGGCGCGCGAGAAGCGGCGCGACGCGCTGATCCAGCCCGCGCGCGGCATCGACGGCGGGCGCGAACCGTCCGGCCGCGCGGGCCGGGAAGGGCAGGGCGGCGAGGCCGGCCAGAAGGCTGCGGCGGCTGAGGGCAGGCATCGCGTCGGGATAGCCGCGCGGGCCCGCATTGCGAAAGGGGATATCCCCGCGGGGCGGGCGGCAGATCAGAGGTTCTCGGTCTGCGGCATCCCCAGCACGTGGAACCCGCCGTCGACGCGCACGATCTCGCCGGTGGTGCAGGCGCCGTAGTCGCTGGCGAGATAGACCGCCGTGCCGCCGACCGCCTCGAGCGTGGCGTTGGCGCGCAGGGGCGCGTTGATCTCGGTGTGCTTGAAGGTCTTGCGCGCGCCGCCGATCGCGGCACCGGCCAGCGTCTTCATCGGGCCGGGCGAGACCGCGTTGACGCGGATGCCTTCCGGCCCGAGGTCGTTCGCCAGGTAGCGCACGGTCGATTCCAGCGCCGCCTTGGCCACGCCCATCACGTTGTAATAGGGCGTCACCCGGTTCGAGCCCTGGTAGGTCAGCGTCAGCACGGTGCCGCCCTCGGTCATCAGCGGCCGCGCGCGGCGGGTGACGTCGATCAGCGAATAGCACGAGATCGCCATCGAATTGGTGAAGTTGTCGAGCGTGGTGTCGATGAAGCGCCCGGTCAGTTCGGCGCGGTCCGAGAACGCGATGGCATGCACCACGAAATCCAGCCGGCCCCAGCGCCCGGCCAGTTCGGCAAAGGCAGTGTCCATCTTGGCGGCATCCATCACGTCGCAGTCGACCATGATCTCGGCGCCGAGCGCGGCGACCAGCGGCTCGACCCGCTTGCCGAAGGCATCGCCCTGGTAGGTAAAGGCCAGTTCCGCCCCCTCGGCCGCCATCGCGCGGGCGATGCCCCAGGCGATCGAGCGGTCGTTGGCGACGCCCATGATCAGCCCGCGTTTGCCTTTCATCAGGTCAGCCATGCGCGTCATCCGTGATACTTGGAGAGCAGCATCGAACCGTTCGTGCCGCCGAAACCGAAGGAATTTGTCATCACCGTGTCGAGCCCCGCAGCCTCGACCGCCGCCGTGGCGATCTCGTCCGGCTTCAGCGCCGGGTCGAGCGTCTCGACGTTGATCGACGGCGCGATGAAGTCGCCGTCGAGCATCAACAGGCAGCAGATCGCCTCGAGCGCACCGGCGGCGCCCTGGGCGTGGCCGGTCATCGACTTGGTGGAGCTGATGGGCGGGGTTGCGCCCGCGCCGAAGACGCGCCGCACCGCCTCGACCTCGCCGACGTCGCCGACGGGGGTCGAGGTGCCGTGCGCGTTGATGTAGCTGACGGCGCGGCCGTCGGGGATCGTGCGCAGCGCCTGGCGCATCGCGCGTTCGCCGCCCTCGCCCGAGGGCGCCACCATGTCGTGGCCGTCCGAGGTGGCGCCGAAACCGGTGACTTCCGCGTAGATCCGCGCGCCGCGCGCCACCGCGCGGTCGAGGTCTTCCAGCACCACCATGCCGCCGCCGCCGGAGATCACGAAACCGTCGCGGTCGGCGTCGAAGGCGCGGCTCGCACGGGCCGGGCTGTCATTGTATTTCGAGCTCATCGCGCCCATCGCGTCGAACAGGCACGAAAGCGTCCAGTCCAATTCCTCGCCGCCGCCGGCGAACATCACGTCCTGGTTTCCCAGCGCGATCTGCTGCGCCGCCATGCCGATGCAGTGCAGCGAGGTCGAGCAGGCCGAGGTGATCGAGAAGTTCACGCCCTTGATCCGGTACGCCGTCGACAGGTTCGCCGACACGGTCGAGGACATGCATTTCGGCACCGCGAAGGGGCCGATCCGCTTGGGCGAGCCCTTTTCCAGCACGGTCTGGTGCGCGGTGAACATCGCGCTTGTCGACGGCCCGCCCGAACCGGCGATCAGCCCGGTCATCGGATCGCTGACCTCGGCCTCGGACAGCCCGGCATCGGCGATCGCCTGGCCCATGGCGACATGGGCATAGGCCGCGCCCGGCCCCATAAAGCGCAGCACGCGCTTGTCGACCCGGGCCTCGATGTCCAGCTCGATCGCGCCCTTGACCTGGCTGCGAAAGCCGCGCTCGGCATAGTCCTCGGCGAAGACGATGCCGGAGCGGCCGGATTTCAGCGAGGCGGTGACCTCGGCGGCGGAATTGCCGATGGACGAGACGATGCCCAGCCCGGTAACGGCGACGCGGCGCATGACCCAATCTCCTATGTCGCGTCTTCAGCCCTCGGCGGCCGCGAGGCCGACCTTCATGTTCTTGACGTCGCAGACGATTTCGCCGTCGGCGCGCACCACCCCGTCGGCGACGCCGAGCTTGAGCTTGCGGTCGATCAGGCGGGTGAAATCGACGCGGTAGGTGACCAGCTTGCGCGTCGGGCGCACCATGCCCGACAGCTTGACCTCGCCGGCGCCGAGTGCAAAGCCCTGGCCCTGCCAGCCGCGCCAGCCAAGCGCAAAGCCGGTCAGCTGCCACAGCCCGTCGAGCATCAGGCAGCCGGGCATCACCTCGTTGCCGGGAAAGTGGCACGGAAAGAACCAGAGGTCCGGGTGGATATCCAGTTCGGCCTCGATATGGCCGCGCCCGTGTTCGCCGCGGTCGGCGCTGACATCGGTGATCCGGTCCATCATCAGCATCGGCGGCTCGGGAAGCTGCGCGTTGCCGGGGCCGAAGAGCTCTCCGCGGGCGCATTTCAGCAGGCCCTGCTTGTTGAAGCTGCTCGGGTAATTGGCCATTTGGTGTGCGGTCCGCTTCGCTGCCTTCCTCTATGGCCCGTCTAACAGGTGTCTTCGCGGATAGGCAAGGGCGCCCAACGGGCCGCCCGCACCGGGCGCGCGGGCATTTTCCGTTGAAACCGCAAGGGTCGAGGCCCTATATTGCGCCGAACAGGGAAACGAGACCGCATGCAACCCGTGACCGAGATGCAAAGACGCGGCGCCGAGTGGCTCGCCGGGGCAGGGCTGCGCCCGACCCGGCAGCGCGTGGCGCTGGCGGCGCTGCTGGTGGGCGACGGCGAGGACCGCCACGTCACCGCCGAAAGCCTGTTCGCGGCCTCCTGCGACAGCGGCGAGAAGGTCTCGCTCGCCACGGTCTACAACACGCTCAGGGCGTTCTGCGATGCCGGGCTGATGCGCGAGATCACGGTGGACGGCTCGAAGAGCTATTTCGACACCAACACCTCGAACCACCCGCATTTCTACTGGGAGGACAGCGCGTCGCTGACCGACGCGCCGGCCGACGAGCTGGAGATTTCGCGGCTGCCCCGCGCACCCGAGGGCGCCGAGATCGCCAAGGTCGACGTGGTGATCCGGCTGCGCCGGACCTGACCGTCGCGGTGCCTCAGGCCGCGCCGTCGTCCCTTTCGAGAAAGTCCAGGATCGCCCGCGTCTGTTCGTCCCAGGTCGGGTCCATCGGCACGCACAGGGTATTGCCGCTTTCCACCACCAGGAATTCCGCGCCGGGGATGCCGGCGGCGAGAATCCGGCCCTCCTCGAGCGGGTGCAGCACGTCGTTGCGGGCATGGATCACCAGCGTCGGCACGCCGACCGCGGGCAGCCAGTCGCGTATGTCGTAGAGATCTATCGTCCGCCGGTTCTGGATCATGTGCCCGGTCGGTCCGGCGCGGCCGATATGCTCGATCAGCGCCGAGCATTCGTCGTAGGTCAGGCCCGGGGTGGCGAACGACATCCAGGCGCGCATGTAGCCGTTCGCCGGATCGCCCCAGCCGCCGCCCTTGAGAAGCTGCACGAAGGGGTCGTTGGCGGGATCGACCGGCGCGGCGCCGCGTATCGCCCGGCCGCGGGCATAGCCTTCCTGCAGGACCATGCGGCTGATCCGGTCCGGCGCCTCGACCGCGAGCCGCACCGCCGCCGCGGCGCTGTTCAGCGTCGCCAGCACCGGCACCCGGCCCAGCTCGGCCGCATCCGCCACCGCGACCATGTCCTCGACATGGCGCTCGATGCCGACATCGGGCGGACCCGCGTCGCTGAGCCCGGTGCCGCGCATGTCGTAGCGGACCAGCGTGTGCCGTTCGCCCAGCCGGTCGAAGAGCGGCCGCCAGAACGGGCTGGTCCAGTCCAGTTCCAGGTGGCTGACATGGTGGCTTGCGTAAAGCAGCGGCGGGCCGCTGCCGGAGACCGCAAAGGCGATCCCTGAGCCGTCGGCGGACGTGGTGTAGCGGATCGTCTGGCGGGCGGGCGCGGCACCCGTCCGTTCCGCGGGCGGGTCCGCGGTGCGCACGGTCGCGGTCAGCTCGATGCCGCGCCGCGGGATCGTGCGGATCACCGCCTGATCCTTGCCGTTGTCGCCCACCGCGCGGCGCGCGGCATTGATCCGTGCGGCGATCGTCGCCTCGGACACGATGCGTCCGTTCCAGACCGTTTCGACCACCGCGTCGCGCGACACCAGCTTGCCGGCGTTCTCGGCCAGAAGCGTCAGCAGGTCGAAGACCTGGGGCTCGACCGGCACGGGCTCGCCCGCGCGGATCAGCGTGTAGCTGTCCGTGTCCAGCACGCAATCGGCGAACGCATAGCGCATCCGGTCCGGCCCCTTCATTGCCCCTGTCCCGGGCGTCTCAAGCCAGCCTAAAGGCAAATCAGGCCATTCCCAAGACGTTCTAAAGGCCGCCTTCAAGCGCGCCGGCGCGCGGTGCGCCAGGATCGGGTCAGACAGCAGGGAGACCCGAACGATGACCGCCAAGCCCGACTACAAGACCCTCGCCGACGGTTCGATCGACTACCGCCACTACCTCGACCGCAGCGCCGTGCTGCGCAGCCGCGACGTCGGTGCCGCCTGGCGCGCGGTCCGGAGCGCCGTCTGGGGCGCAGTCCGGGGAACGGTGCGCGCGCTGTTCGCCGGCAAGGCGGCACCGGGTGCCGCCCCGGCGGGCCGGGCTGTCGGGACCGCGCCGCGGGCCGGCCGTCCGGCTGCGCGCAAAGCCACCACCGCCGGCAGGGCAGCGACGCCGGCGATGCGCGAGGCGCGGCCGTAGCAAATCCCGGCAGGCCGGAAGGCCCGGCTATCGCGGGCGTCCCCGGCGGGGCATCCGGCCCGCGGGGTCGCGGCTCGGGGAACCGTCCCGGCTCAGAACCACTGCCCCGGCTCCATCAGCCCGAGATCGAGCAGCTGCTGGCTGTGCCATTCGAAAGGCGTCGAGTTGTGCCAGCGGAAATTGTGGATGTCGAAGGTCGACCCGGCATTGGTCTTCAGCGCCTTGGCGGTGCGGAACGAACAGATCGCCGCGGTGATGTTGTGGTGCCAGGGGCAGGAATAGGTGTTCATTTCCTCGTCCGACAGCGTGTGGTCGTCGCGCAGGCCGAGCCCGCGGCGGGCGCGAAACAGCGCGATGCGGTCGATCTTGCGCTTGTCGCGCGGCACGTGTTCCTCGAACCGCCACCGGAGCCCGCCGAAGAAATCGAGCTGGCGCTCGCGCGCATGGCCGTATTCGTCGTGCCGGGCCAGCGCGTAATAGCCCGACTTGTCGAGATGCGCATCCGCCAGGCTGACCGCGTCGGGAAAGGCGTGCAGGTCGCCGGCATAGATGTCGATCACGTAGCTCAGCACCGCGTCGCGCCGTTCCTCGGTGTGAAAGCTCAGCATTTCGCCGATGCTGCGGGTCTCGCAGAACGGATAGAACAGGTATTCGGCGTTGTAGCAGTAATAGAGCCATTGCCCCGGCGCCGCGGCGATCACCGCGTCGACCGCCCGTGTCAGCGCGTCGCGCGGGACCATCGAATAGCGCACACGATGCACGATTTCGGCGAGATCCTTCGGCAGCGCCAGTTCCTCGGGGGCGAAGACGACGAGCGCCGGGAACTTCAGCCCGAGGTGGTGGCGGATGGTCGATTCGACTTCGATCAGGTCCTCGACGAAGATCAGCGCGATCGGGCCCTTTGCAAGGGCCGCCCCGCCGGTGCCGAGAAACTGCTCCAGACTGTCGTACCGCATCGCTCGTCCGCCGCCTCGCCGCGGTCAATGTCCCACGCTTTGCGCCGCCTGCACAAGGGGGGCGGCGGTACCGCAGTGATCCCAGAGCCTCGACCGGCCCGGCCTGTGCCGCGCGGCCGCGGGCGCGGTGGCCTGGCCGGCCAGTTCCCCGGCCTTCGCGAGCGCTCGGGCGAGCGGTGCGGTTTCCAGATGGTACGACACGCGGGGGCCATTGCGTTGCCGATAGATCAGCCCGAAGCGTTCCATTTCCCTGAGGTGGTGCGAGAGAGAGGAATAGCAAAGCCCGGTCTCGTTTCGGAGGCTTCGAAAGCTGCGACCGGTCTCGGGAGCGGTTGCGAGAAGGCGGAAAAGCCGCGCGCGGCGGGGATGGGATATCGCCCGGAAGCTGCGGGCAATGTTCGTGTCGTCCAGGTTCGGCATCGGTCGGTCCTCCTATCCTGACGGAAACGAAACATGAACGAATTATCGTCCGGTTAACGCGCGGCGGATTTTTTTTCACTGCCCCATTGATGTCTTTCGGGCGCCGCGGCATCGGTTTCACCGGATAACCGGATAACCGGATAACCGGATAACCGGATAACCGGATAACCGGATAACCGGATAACCGGATAACCGGATAACCGGATAACCGGATAACCGG
>JBFKQC010000100.1:0-10184 GCA_041627895.1 Rhodobacter sp. | reverse complement strand
ATGGCCCGTCGACGGGCCATCCGCGCGGAGTTTCGGTCTGTCCGCTTCGGGCCGTCCGCGGCCCCGCTGCACCGCTCCCGCATCGGCGCGCGGCAGCCGCCCCGGCGAACTCAGCGCCCCTTCCACACCGGGTCGCGGCCCTCGGCGAAGGCGCGCGCGCCCTCGATCTGGTCCTCCGAGCGATAGAGCGCCTCGACCGTGGCGAACTGGCTCCTGGTGATCCGGTTCAACGCGTCCTGGAACTTCATGTCCTCGGCCTCGCGCACGATTTCCTTGATCGCGGCATAGACCAGCGGCGGACCCGACGCGAGCAGCCCGGCAAGCTTCCGGGCCTCGGCCATCAATTCGCCCGCCGGATGGATCCGGTTGATCAGCCCCCAGCGCGCGGCCTCCTGCGCATCCAGCCAGCGCCCGGTGAACAGCATTTCCATGGCGATATGGTAGGGAATCCGCTTCGGCAGCCTGATCGAGGCGGCGTCGGCCACGGTGCCCGAGCGAATCTCGGGCAGCGCAAAGCTGGCGTGATCGGCGGCCAGGATGATGTCGGCCGACAGCGCCAGTTCCAGCCCGCCGCCGCAGGCAATCCCGTTCACCGCCGCGATCACCGGCTTGTTCAGCCCGCGCAGCTCCTGCAGCCCGCCGAAGCCGCCAACGCCATAGTCGCCGTCGACCGCGTCGCCGCCGGCAGCCGCCTTCAGGTCCCATCCGGCGCAAAAGAACTTCTCGCCGCCGCCGGTGACGATGGCGACGCGCAACGCCGGATCGTCGCGGAAGGCGCGGAACACCTCGCCCATCTCGCGGCTGGTCGCCAGGTCGATCGCGTTGGCCTTGGGCCGGTCGAGCGTGACCTCGAGCACATGGCCCTCGGTCCGGGTCCTGACGGGCGTATCGGTCATCCTGGGCCTCCGATCCTGATCAACGCATCCGCGGCCACCGCGCGGTCCGGGGTGCAGATCAGCGGGTTGATCTCGACCTCGGCGATCCGGCCCCGGTGGTGGCCCACATAGTCCTGCACCGCCAGAACCGCGGCGACAATGGCCTCGGTGCCCGCGGCGGGACGGCCGCGGTAGCCGCGCAGCAGTGCCGCGGTCCCGAGCCGGCCGAGCGCCGCACGGATTTCGGCCCCGGTGACCGGCAACAGCAGACTGGTGCTGTCGGCGATGATTTCGGTCAGCGTGCCGCCGGCGGCAAGCGTCAGCACATAGCCATGCGCCGGGTCGACCACGACCCCCACCAGCAACTCGGCGACCGCGCCCGCGACCATCTCTTCCACCAGCCAGCCCGCACCGCCCATAGCCTGGGCGGCCGCGCGCAGCCCTGCCACATCGGCGATGCCCAGCGCGACGCCGCCGGTCTCGGTCTTGTGCGCCAGTCCCTCGGCCTTCAGAACCAGCGGAAAGCGCAGCGCCCGCGCCGCCGCCTCCAGCGCGGCCGGTCCGTCGCAGCGCATCCCCGCGGGAACCGGCACGCCATGGGCGGCCAACGCATCCTTGGCCCCGGCCTCGGTCAGAAGCCGCGGGTCCGCCGGCGCCTCCGGCGGCCAGACCGGCGCCGCCGGGTCCCGGGCGCGGCCCAGCCAGGCGGCGGTCTCGACGGCGTCGAGCGCCGGCTCGAGACCATTCAGCGGAACGATCCCCCGGCCGATCAGCCGCTCCGCCGTGGCCTCGGGCATCGTCTCGGGCAGGCTGGCCGCGATCGCCATCGGCTTGCCGGCGGCCTCTGCGGCGCCGGCAACGGCGGCGATCACCGGCTCCCAGTCCGCGTCCGAGCAGCGATCGGCGCGCGGGAAATCGGCGATCACCAGCCCGAGTGCCGGCGCGCCCCGCATCATCGCCGCGAAAGCCCCGGTCATGCGCGCCGTGTCGCCCCAGACATAGGTGTGGTAGTCCAGCGGATTGGCCAGCGCCACCCGGGGTCCGAGCGCCTCGGCCAGCCCATTGCGCTGGGTCTCGTCCAGATCCGGAAATTCCAGCGCCCGTCCCATGGCGGCGTCGGCGACAAGGCTCGCCTCGCCGCCCGAGCACGACATCGCCGCAATCTGTGGGTGCGGCAGCGGCCCGATGACGTGCAGCAGCTTCAGCGTCTCCAGAAGTGCCTGCAGCGAGCCGACGCGACCGATCCCCAGCCTGTCGAACAGCGCCCTCGCGCCGGCCTCGCTGCCGGCGAGCGAGGCGGTATGCGACACCGCGGCAGCGCGCGACCGGTCCGAGGCGCCGACCTTCAGCGCGACCACGGGCTTGGCCAGCGCCCGGGCCCGCGCCGCGAGGCGTTCCAGCGCGGCGATGTCGCCCACGCCCTCGACATGCAGCCCCAGCGCGGTGACGCGGCGGTCCTCGATCAGCGCGGCGGCGATCTCGGCCAGCCCGGTCTGCGCCTGGTTGCCCGCGGTGACGACATAGGCGATCGGCAGTCCGCGGCGCTGCATGGTCAGGTTGATCGCGATGTTCGAGCTTTGCGTCAGGATCGCCACGCCGCGATCCACCCGCCGCCCGCCCTGCTGGTCGGGCCAAAGCGCCGCGCCGTCGAGATAGTTCAGGAAGCCGTAGCAATTCGGCCCGATCAGCGGCATCGCGCCGGCGGCCCCGACCAGCCGGGCCTGCATGTCCGCGCCGTCGCCGGTTTCCGCATCGGCCTCGCGAAAGCCGCTGGCATAGACCACCGCGCCCCCTGCCCCCATGGCGGCCAGCTGCCCCACGATCTCGACGCTGGCGGCACGGTTCACGCCGACGAAGGCCGCGTCCGGCGCCGCGGGCAGCTCGGCGATGCGCCGGAACGGGCCGCGTTCCGGGTGCACCTGCCATAGATCGCCCGCAAAGCCGATCTTGCCGCAATTCGCGACCACGAACCGCGCCACCGCGCCGCCGCCGATCACGGCGACCGAGCGCGGACGGAGAAGCCTGGCGAGGTCGCGCATCAGCATTTGCCCGCTGCGCGGGTTTCGGCAACGGGACGCCCCGGGAAAGGCACTCCCGGCCAGATCAAGTAACGGAACCTTACCCTGAATCGGCCAGACCGGTTTCGCGGTACAGGCTGGAGAGCCGATGACCGCGCCAGGTGAAGCCCCCCGTCCCCACCGGATGGGGGGTGGACCCCGGACCCGTTCCCCTGCTTCATCTGGCGGGAAAATACTCCGGGGGTTTGGGGGCAGAGCCCCCAACCGGTCGGCGCCGAAGGCGTCGAAACCAAATCAGGCTCCCAGCGGCCGCAGCAACTCGCGGCCGATGATGTGGCGCTGGATCTCGCTCGTCCCGTCCCAGATCCGCTCGACCCGCGCGTCGCGCCAGAACCGTTCGATCGGGAAATCGTCCATCAGTCCCATGCCGCCGAAAATCTGCACCGCCCGGTCGGTCACCCGCGCCAGCATCTCGGTGGCGTAAAGCTTGGCCGAGGCGATCTCGCGATTGGCCGGCAGGCCGCGGTCCAGCCGCCAGGCGGCGGCAAGCGTCAGCCAGTCCGCGGCGTCGATCTCGGTGATCATGTCGGCGATCTGGAAGCTCACGCCCTGAAAGCGCCCGATCGGCTGGCCGAACTGGCGCCGCTCGGCGGCGTAGGCCAGCGCATGATCGAAGACCCGCCGCGCGCGGCCGACCGCCATCGCCGCCACCGTCAGGCGGGTGGCATAGAGCCACTCGTTCATCACCGTGAATCCGCCGTCGACCTCGCCCAGCACCTGGGCATCCGGCAGCCGGCAATCGGTGAAGTCGAGGATGCAGTTGTTGTAGCCGCGGTGGCTGACCGAGCGGTAGCCGGGGCGCACCTCGAAGCCCGGCATGCCCCGGTCGACCAGGAAGGCGGTGATCCGCTTCTTCGGTCCCTTCGGCGTGTCGTCGACACCCGTGGCAACGAAAACGATAAAGAAATCAGCGTGATCCGCGCCGGAGATGAAGTGCTTGGTGCCGTTCAGCACCCAGTCCCCGCCGTCGCGCCTTGCGCTGCATTTCATCCCCCGCACGTCCGATCCGGCCTCGGGCTCGGTCATCGCCAGCGCGTCCATCCGTTCGCCCCGCACGGCGGGCAGGAGGTAGCGGTCGCGCTGCTCGCCCCGGCAGGCCATCAGGATGTTCTGCGGCCGGCCGAAGAAATGCGTCAGCGCCATCGAGCCGCGGCCGAGCTCGCGCTCGACCAGCGCGAAATCGAGGTGCGAAAGCCCCGCGCCGCCGACCTCTTCGGGGAAGTTGCAGGCGTAGAACCCCAGGTCCAGCGTCTTGCGCCTGATCTGCTGCGCGACCTCGGGCGGCACCTCGCCGGTGCGCTCGACCGCGGCCTCGTGCGGATAGATCTCGGCCTCGACGAAACGGCGCACCGTCGCGACGATCATCTCCTGCTCTTCGGTCAGTCCGAACTGCACCGGCGCCTCCCTGTCGGTTCCTGCTTAGCCGCTGCCGGGCCGGGCGAATGGCCCGATTGCGACGCCGGAGGGCCGGATTCAGGCGGGTCTGGCCAGCTCTGCCTCCAGCCGTTGCAGGAAATTCGTGGTCCTCAGGCCCGCCGGGACCGGTTCCAGCACGCGCACGGTGATCGTGCCCGGCCGGCGCATCCAGCTGCGGTAGGGCCAGTAGTCGCCGCTGTCGAGCACCACCGGCACGCACGGCAACCCCAGCGCGCGGTACAGCACCGCCACGCCCTTCTGCACCCGGAAGCGGTGCCGCGGGTCGCGCGTGCCGCTGGGAAAGATCAGCACCCGGCGGCCGGTCGCGGCCTCGGCACGGGCGGCGTCGAGCGCCTCGCGCGCCTGCTCGGGCGCCCCGGTCCGGTCGATGCCGATATAGCCCAGCCGGCGCGCGACCGGCCCGGCCAGCGGGTAGCGCAGGATTTCCTGCTTCAACAGCACCGCCGGGTTGTCGAACAGCACCGGCAGGAACAGCGTTTCCCACATCGCTTCGTGCCGGCTGGCGAGAATCGCCGACCCCGCGGGCAGGTTCTCGGCGCCGACCACCCGGTAGCCGAGCCCGCAGATCACGCGCAGCAGCCAAAGCTGCAACTTTACATAGGCCCGCCACACCGGCCAGCCGATCCGCACCGGCGCCGGCAGCAGGACCAGGTAGAGCGGGAACAGGACCACGGATATCAGTGCCGACGCCGCAACAAAGGCGCAGGACCGCACGCCGATTACCACCGGTTTGTCCCGAAGCCGGGTCAATGGCTTGCCTTCCTGCCCGATTTGCTTCTAATACCGGCGACCTTATGACCCGGGGACTCCGCATGCGCAATGACGTCGTGGACAACACGAAACTGGAAGACGAACTGCTCGACCTGGTCGCCGAAGAGGCCATGGT
Source organism: Rhodobacter sp. (assembly GCA_041627895.1). GTDB lineage: Bacteria > Pseudomonadota > Alphaproteobacteria > Rhodobacterales > Rhodobacteraceae > JBFKQC01. The sequence goes on along the minus strand of JBFKQC010000100.1, from coordinate 4,908 downwards.
CGACCGTGCCGTTCTTGCCCGTGACGCCAAGCTGGAGGACCTGGATATCGCCAGCGCCGATTTCGTGATGATCCTGATGGCGATCGAAGAGAAGTACGGGGTCTACATCTCGATCGACAACGAACTGGCGGACCTGAAGACCGTTCAGGACCTCCTGGGACTGGCCGTCAAGAAGATCGCCGAACCGGACACCTGATGGTTTCGCACCGTGTCGTCATCACGGGCGCTGGCGCCTTTTCGGCCTGCGGCGCGGGTGCGGATACGCTTTGGGCCGCCGCGCGCGACGGCCAGAGCGGCGTCCGCGAGACCCTGTTTCCGCGACTGAACGACCAGAAGGTCAAGACCGCGGCCGGGATCGGCGAGGACATGCTGCGCGCGCACGAGGTGCATGTCCGGCCGCGGATGCAGGACCGGGTGGCGGAATTCGCGCTGATCGCCGCCGACGAGGCGATTCGCCAGGCCGGGCTCGAGGCCGGCGGTCTGGGCGATGCCACCGGCGTGATCGTCGGCTCGGGCTTTGGCGGGGCCGAGACGCTGGACGACAATTACTGGAATTACACCGTCGCGGGCACGCGGATGGACCCGATGTGCGTGCCGAAGATCATGACCAACGCCTCGGCGTCCTGGATCTCGATGACCTGGGGCGCGACCGGGCCGGTCTATTGCAACTCGACCGCGTGCTCGTCGGCCAGCCAGTCGATCGGGCTGGCCTATCACATGGTCAAGACCGGCATGATCGAGCGCGCGATCACCGGCGGGACCGAGGGCTGCGTCGTCTCGGGCGTGTTCCGCGCCTGGGAAATGCTGCGCGTGCTGTCGCCGACGCTCTGCCGGCCGTTCTCGCGCGACCGCAACGGCATGATGCTGGGCGAAGGCGCCGGCATCCTGGTGATCGAGACGCTGCAGGCGGCCGAGGCGCGCGGCGCCGAGCCGCTGGCCGAGATCGTCGGCTACGGCACGTCCAGCGACGCGGGCGACCTGTTGCGCCCCGACCCGGTGGGCGCGGCCAAGGCGATGTCGATGGCGATGGACGATGCCGGCATCGCGCCGGGCGAGGTCGGCTATGTCAACGCCCATGGCACCGCGACCGTCGCCAACGACGTGATGGAGGCCGCGGCGATGCGCGAGGTCTTCGGCGATGCCTTCGGTGGCGTCGCGGTGTCCTCGACCAAGCCGGTGCACGGTCACGCGCTGGGCGCGGCCGGGGCGCTGGAATCCATCGTCACGCTGGGCGCGCTCAGGGCACAGCTTGCGCCGCCGAACCTGAATTTCACGGCGGACGACCCCAAGGTCGGGCTGCGGCCGGTGGTGGGCGAGGCGCAGGCGATCGAAACGCGCTATTGCCTGAACAATTCCTTCGCCTTCGGCGGGATCAACGCCTCGCTGATCTTCGGCCTGCCGCCGCGATAGGCCGGTTCGGTGCAGGGCATTCCGGGCCTCGACGGCGCCAGATCCGCCGCTTTCGCCACCCTGGTCGCCGGGATTGCCGGGCAGGACATGCCGGCGGGCGAGCGGCCGTATCTGGCCCCTGCCCTGCTGTTCGCCGATCCCGCGGCGCAGGCCGCCATCGGCATGCCCGTGCCGGCGGCGGGCGAGGTTCTGGTGCACGAATACCAGGCCGTGCAGGCGCCCTGGGCTCTGCCCGACGGCGCGCCGCTGGAGGCCGGGCTGGAGCGGCAGGACAAGGGCGCGCTGACCGAACTGCGCTTTGCGCTGCGAAGCGGCGGGGCCGAGACGGTGCTGGACACCGCGCTGCGGCGCGTGGCGCGCGAAGAGGTGCGCAACGCCCGGCCGACCGCGTTCCGCGGGCTCGACGCGCTGGGCGACCTCGGCGCCTCGCGGGCGTTCTCGGTCTCGCAGAAAGCGGTCGACGCCTATCTGGCGCTTTCGGGCGATGCCAACCCGATCCACCGCGATCCGGCCGAGGCGGCCGCGCTGGGGCTCGCCGCCCCGGTGGTGCCGGGGCTGCTGTTGGTCTCGTGCATCCAGCCGGTCTGTGCCGCCGCCCTGCCCGGCGCCGTCCCGCACAGCCTGAAGGCGCGGTTCATGGGGCCGCTGGTCGTGGGCGAGGCGGTGCGCGTGGTGCTGCAGGCGCGCGGCACGGCCGCGGATGGCGGGCGCCGCTGCCGCGCCTACATCGCCGGACCGGAGGCGCGCGCGCTGGCCGTGGCCGACCTGGTCTTCGCCGCCTGAGCCCGGCCTGCGGCCTTCCGCCGGGTCATGGCGGGTTGCACTAGCTTTTTGCCCCGGATTGGCCCGATACTCGTGGCCATCGAACGGATGCTTGCCCTTGCGAGAGCGCGGGACTGCCAATTCACGGAGGACCCCAGAATGCACACCAGGACCATTTCGCTTGCCGCCGCCCTGCTTGCCACGTCGTTCCTCGCCACGCCCGTCATTGCCGCCGGCACCCATCCGGTGACCGGCGAGCCGCTGGCCGACGACCAGACCTTCACCTATCGCGTGCTGGACGAGCACAGCTCGGTCGACCCGCAGGTGGTCGAGGACGTCAGCGGCTCGGAGATCGTGCGCGACCTGTTCGAGGGGCTGATGAACCAGGACGAGGACGGCAACCTGGAACCCGGCGTCGCGCTGCATTTCGAGGCCAACGACGCCAAGGACGTCTATACCTTCACGCTGCGCCAGGACGCGAAGTGGTCGAACGGCGATCCAGTGACCGCGGGCGATTTCGTCTATGCCTGGCAGCGCGCCGTCGATCCGGCGCTGGCCTCGCCCTATTCCTGGTTCATGGAACTGATGTCGATCGAGAACGCCAGCGCGATCCTCGCCGGCGACAAGCCGGTGACGGATCTGGGCGTGAGCGCGGCCGACGACCACACGCTGCAGGTCAGGCTGTCGGCGCCCTTGCCGTATTTCCCGCAGATGACCACCCATGCCACCACCTTCCCGGTGCACCGCGCCACGGTCGAGGCCCACGGCGAGGACTGGACCAGGCCCGGCAACATCGTCTCGAATGGCGCCTACGTGCTGACCGAGCACCTGCCGAACGAGCGCAGCGTGCGCGAGCGCAACCCGATGTACTGGAACGACGCCGAGACGATCATCGAGAAGGTCGTGGCCCTGGTGATCAACGACGAGAGCGTCGCGCTGACTCGCTATCTGGCGGGCGAGCTGGACCGCACCGAGGTGCCCGCCGGCCAGTTTCCGCGGCTGAAGCAGGAATACCCGAACGAGGCGATCAGCTTTCCGCGGCTCTGCAACTATTACTACACCTTCAACCTCAGCCCGTCCGGACCCGACGCGTTCAAGGACCAGCGCGTGCGCCAGGCCCTGTCGCTGGCCGTCGACCGCAAGATCATCACCGAGAACATCCTCGCCGGCGGGCAGCCCCAGGCCTGGTCGTTCACCCCGGCGGCGGTGGCCGGCTTCACGCCGCCGGAATTCAACGTGGCCAAGCTGACCCAGGCCGAGCGCGACGAGATGGCCCGCGACCTGCTGTCCCAGGCCGGCTATGGCCCCGACAACCCGCTGAAATTCGACATGATCTACAACACCTCGGACGATCACAAGAAGATCGCCGTGGCGATGACCCAGATGTGGAAGCAGAAGCTGGGCGTCGAGGCGACGCTGGGCAACCTGGAATGGAAGGTGTTCCTGGAAACCCGCGGCAACCAGGACTTCCAGCTCGCACGCGGCGCCTGGTGCGGGGATTACAACGAGGCCTCGACCTTCCTCGACCTGCTGGACCCGGATTCGGGCTACAATGACGGCAAGTACGTGAGCGCGCGGGTCGACGAGCTGTTGACCCAGGCCAAGACCGCCGCCGATCCCGGCCCGCTTTACGCCGAGGTCGAGACGATCATCGCCAACGAGATGCCGGTGATCCCGATCTACCACTATGCGGGCGTCTACATGCTGGACGACGACGTGGGCAACTGGCCGGTGAACAACGTCGAGCAGAACTGGTACTCGCGCAATCTCTACAAGATCGCCGAGTGACGCGATGCCGGCGCCGTCCCGCGCGGACGGCGCCGGTTGCGCGCTGACCCCCGAATGATCGGCTACATCCTCCGCCGCCTCGCCTTCGCGATCCCGACGCTTCTGGTGCTGATCGTCGTCAGCTTCGTGCTGATGAAGACCGCGCCGGGCGGGCCGTTCACGTCCGAACGCCCCCTGCCCGCGCAGGTGCTGGCCAATATCGAGGCGCGCTATGGCCTGGACAAGCCGAACTGGCAGCAGCTTCTGGATTATCTGAAGAACATCGTGCTGCATTTCGATTTCGGGCCGTCGTTCCAGTACAAGGACCGCGACGTCAACGACGTGATCGCGCAGGGCTTTCCGATCACGCTGACCTACGGCGTGCTGTCGTTCCTCGTCGCCTCGCTGGTGGGCATCTCGCTGGGCGTGCTGGCGGCGATCCGGCAGAACACCTGGATCGACTACCTGGCCGTGGGGTTCTCGTTCTCGGCACAGGCGCTGCCCAATTTCGTGATGGGGCCGATCCTGATCCTGGTCTTCACGCTCTATCTCGGCTGGCTGCCGGGCGGCGGCTGGCAGGGCGGGCAGTGGCAATACCTGGTGCTGCCGGTGATCGCGCTTTCCACCAGCTACATGGCCTCGATCGCCCGGATCACCCGGTCGTCGATGCTGGAGGTGCTGAACGCGAACTTCATCCGCACCGCGCAGGCCAAGGGACTGCCGATGCGCAAGGTGATCTGGCGCCACGCGATGAAGCCCGCGATGATGCCGGTGGTCAGCTACCTCTCGCCAGTCTTCGTCTACGTGATCACCGGGTCGGTCTTCGTCGACATCTATTTCTCGACCGGCGGGCTGGGGCAGTCCTACGTCAATTCGGCGCTGTCGCGCGACTACGCGGTGCTGCTGGGCGTGACGATCCTCTACGGCGCGCTGACGATCCTGTTCAACCTGATCACGGATCTGCTTTAT
>JBFKQC010000099.1:0-10877 GCA_041627895.1 Rhodobacter sp. | reverse complement strand
GCTTTCTCGAAGCCGGCGGCCAGCAGCTGATGTGAGACACGCACGGCGGGACGCCGCGGCCTTTCGGCAACGGCGCCCCCGCGTACCCGAAAGGATTGACCACATGGCACATCTCGGCATTCTCGCGGCCTGCGCCCACTATCCCGCGCTTTCAGCCGATCCGCGCCGGTTGGCGCCGCGGCTCCGCGACCGGCTGGCGGCCGGGCTCGGCCCGATCGCGCGCGTCTCGGCCTTCGCCGCGCATGACGGCGCGCTGCCCCACAGCCCCGCCGCCTGCGATGCCTGGCTGGTCAGCGGACCGGTCCTGAACTGGGAGGCCCGCGACGCCGCCCTCGCCCAGCGCCTCGCGCGGCTGATCGCCGCCGCGGCCGGCGCCGGGCGGCCGGTCTTTGCGCTCTGGCACGGCGAGCACCTGCTGCACGCCGCCCTTGCGGGCCACGGTGCCGCGCCGCCGTCCACGCCGCATTTCCCGAACGCGATCCGCAACCCGGTGGAAACATTCGGGCCGCGCGACCGGCTGTTCCGCTGGTGCCCCGTGACCCGGCGCGTGGTCGAGACCGCCGCGGCCCCGGCGGCGCCCCCGACCGCAATCCCCGCCGGCCCACAGGCGGTCCGGGTCCCATGACCGCGGCACTGGCCGAGCCGGACGCGCCGGTCATCGCGGCCTACCGCCGTTTGGCGCCGCGCTATGACCGGGCGCATCGCCGCTGGCTGAGCTTCGCCGGCGGCGAGGCGCAATCGGCCTTCGAGGGCGCGCTGGCGGCACAGGTCGCGCCGGGCATGCGCGTGCTCGACGCCGGCTGCGGCACCGGGGCGCTGGCGCGGCACATCCTCGGCGATCTCTGCCCCGGGCTGCGGCTGACGCTGGTCGACAAGTGCCCGCCGATGCTGGCACAGGCCGCCGACCTGCCGGCGCTCCGCGTCGAGGGATGCCTGATGGCCCTGCCCTTCGCCCAGGGCACGTTTGACCTGGTGACCTGTGCCTGGACGCTCGAGACCACGCCCGACCCGGCGCGCGCGCTCGCCGAGGCGCTTCGGGTGCTGCGGCCAGGCGGCAGCCTGCTGACGGCGTTCTGCGCCGAGACCGGATCCGGCGGGCCTGTGGCGCGGCTTCTCTGCCGGGCGATCCGGCTTCGCGGCACCGGGCGCCTGCTGAACCCCGACGCGATGCGCGACGCCGCCTTTGCGGCGGGCGCGGCCGATGTCCGCCGCCTGCGCTGCCGCGGCCCGGCGGCGGCGCTGCTGATCCGCAAGGGCGCCCGCGACGCGACCGCCGGGCCGACCGGAGGGGACGCCGATTGCCTTCGAGATACCTGCCGGGCCGGGGCGCCCTCGCGCTGACGACGCGGCCGGGTGCATGGACCGAGCGGCCGCCCCTGGCCATGCGCTGCGCCGGTCAGTCCAGCCCCGCCTTGCGCAGCCCGCCGACATAGATTTCCAGCTGCTCGGGATCGCGCAGGTAGAACAGCCGCGCGGCCACGAAGTCGCAGGTTATCCCCGGCCGCCGCTCCTGCAGCTCGGCCAGCGCCTGCGCTGCCCTGTCGCGCGCGCCCAGGTGCCCCAGCGCCGCGGCCTTGATCGCCGTGGCCCAGTAATGCGCGTTCGGCACCGCCTCGGCGCGCGCCGCCCAGTCCGCGGCGCCGGCGAAGTCGCGCTTGAACAGAAGCGCCGTCGCGCCATAGCCTAGGAACGCCCAGCGGTACGGGTCGGACGGGCTAAGCCGCACGGCCTCGTCGAAGCACGGGATCGCGTCGTCCAGCGCGCCGGCATAGGCCAGCGAATCGCCGAGCGCGCAATGCGCCTGCGCCATGTTCGGGTTCAGCGCGATCGCGGTTTCCAGTTCCGCCAGCGAGCGGTCGTATTCGCCGCGCGCCAGATAGACCCGCCCCAGCGCGAACCGCCCGACCGCGTCGTCGGGGTCGAGCCGGCAGGACTTGCGCGCCAGATCCAGCGCCTCGTCCAGCAGCGCCGCGACATCGCCGGCCTCGAAATAGATCGCCGAGATCACCATGGCATAGGACAGCCGCGCATAGGCGGCAGCGAAATTAGGGTCCATCTCGACCGCGCGCCGGAAAAAGCGCTGCGCCTCGGCATTGGTCTCGGCGGCGAATTCGTACTGGATCGCCAGGCCGCGGTGATAGCAGTCCCAGGCGCTCATCTCCCCGGCGTCCAGCGCGCGCGCGGCCTTGCCGGCGATCCGCACGAGTTCGGCGTCGACCGAGGCGGCGATGGTCTCGGCCAGCTCGTCCAGCACCTCGTCGGGCGTGTCGCATTCGCGGTCATACCGCGTCACCCATAGATAGCGCGCGGTGCCGGGCTCCGCCAGTTGCACCGTCAGGCGCAGCTTGCGGCCATGGGTGCGAAGCGAGCCGTGCACCACGTAGTCCAGGCCCATGTCCTTGCCGAGCGCGCTAAGCTCGCTGGCGGTCAGTCGCGGACCCTCCAGCGCCGGGCTGGCATGGACGTCGAGCCAGCGAAACCGCGACAGGTTGGTGGTGATGTCCTGGCTCAGCGCCTCGGCCAGCACGTCCTGGCCGGGTTCCTCGCCGATCGTGCCGAACGGGATCACCGCGATGCCGGCGCGACCCTCTTCGACGCTTTTAGCGGCGGGCGGCGTGGCCGGCGAAGGGGCGGCGCTGTCCGGGGCGGCGGTCTCGACCGGCGCCATGAAGCTTTCGCCGCGGATCTCGCCCACCAACCGGCGCAGGTCGGGGCCGGGGCCGACGCCCAGTTCCGCCTCCAGCTGCGCGGCATAGGCGTTGTAGTGCTGGATCGCCGCGGCGCGCTCGCCCGATTGCGCGAGGATGCGGATCAGCACCATCTGCGAATTGTCGCGAAGCGGGTCGATCGCCACCAGCCGCCGCGCGGTGTCCAGCGCCGCCTCGACCGTGCCGGCCCTAAGCTCTGCCTCGGCCGCGCGCTCGAACACGCGGCAGGCCAGGGTCGCGATACGCTGGCGTTCCGAGACGATCCAGTCCTCGAAATCGCTTTGCTGGCCATAAAGCCCGTCCAGCAGCGGCCCCTCCATCAGCGCGACCGCGCGAATCGCGGCCTCGGGCGAGGGATCGGCGGCGAGCGCGGTGAAGGCGTCGATATCGACGCTGACCGCCTCGGGATCCAGCCCGACCCGGTCTGCGTCGGTGCGCACCGCCTCGGCATCCTCGGTATCGAACAGGCGGCGCAGCTTCGAGATCGCCTGGCGCAGGCTTTGCCGCGCCTGATCGGTAAAGCGGTCGCCCCAGAACAACGCCATCAGCCGGTCGCGCGACGGCGGCATGCCGGTGTTCAGCGCAAGATAGGCGACCAGCCCCTGCGTCTTGGCACCGGTGATCGCGAGCGGTTGCCCGTCAGGACCCGTGACGGACAGCTTGCCGAAAAGCCTGATCGAAATCATCGCGCGAATACTCCCGGCCGAAGAGTACGGCCAATCCGGGCGCCAGCGCAAATCCGAACCGCGCGGGCGGCCGCGAGGCCGGGAAATCCGTGGAATTGACGCCGAATTCACGCCGCCTTGCGGTGCGGGCTCACAGCCGTTTCCGGCGCGGGGCGCATAAGGGGGCATCAGAACGCAACCGAAGCAAAGAGGAATCCGATGACCGACACGCTGACCTTCCCCGCCAACGCGCTGCCCAAGGGCGACATTCTCGGCCCCTTCAGCCCCTGGCCGCGCCGCAAGACCGTGCCCTATCGCCGCGTCCTGATCCGGCTCGGCCAGATCGGCGCGCTGGTGGTCTTCGCACATTGCGTGCTGCCGGCCGTCGTCTGACCGGCCGGCGCCGCAATTCCCCGAAAGGACAAGCCATGACATACTCTGACGGCACCATAGCCGACCGCCGCCCGGCCCGGGCGCGCACCGACGAGCGGAACCGCACGCCCGGCGCCCACCGCCGCTCCGCGCCGGCGGCGGAGGCGCGCGAGAGAGGAGCGCACCGGATGACCGGCATCTGCAGTTCGATCCTCGACACGGTGGGCCGGACGCCCGTCGTGCGGGTCAACAACCTGGGTCCCGATCATGTCGAGCTTTACGTCAAGCTCGAGGCGTTCAACCCGATGGGCTCGGTCAAGGACCGGCTGGCGCTGGGCGTGATCGAAGCGGCGGAACGCGACGGCTCGCTGAAGCCCGGCCAGACCGTGATCGAAGCCACCAGCGGAAACACGGGCATCGGCCTGGCGATGGTCTGCGCGCAAAAGGGCTATCCGCTGGTCGTGACCATGGCCGAGAATTTCAGCGTCGAGCGGCGCAAGCTGATGCGGTTCCTCGGCGCCAGGGTGATCCTGACGCCGGCGTCGGAAAAGGGATCGGGCATGATCGCCAAGGCGCGCGAACTGGCCGACAAACACGGCTGGTTCCTGACCCGGCAATTCGAGAACGAGGCCAACCCGGACACCCATTCGCGCACCACCGCCGAGGAAATCCTCGCCGATTTCGAGGGGCTGGGGCTGGACTACTGGGTCTCGGGCTTCGGCACCGGCGGCACGCTCAAGGGCGTCAGCCGCGTCCTGAAGGCGAAAAGCCCCGGCACGCGCGTCGTGGTGGCCGAGCCCGACAACTCGCAGCTTCTGTCCAGCGGCATCGCGCAGGCGCGCAACCCCGACGGCAGCGCCGCGGCGAGCCATCCGAATTTCCGCCCGCACCTGATGCAGGGCTGGACCCCGGATTTCATCCCCAAGCTCGCCGGCGACGTGCTGGACGCCGACCTGATCGACGCCTACCAGCCGGTGGCCGGGTCGGACGCGCTGGCATGCGCCCGCGATCTGGCGGCGAAGGAGGGTATCTTCTGCGGCACCAGCGGTGGCGCGACCTTTGCCGCGGCGCTGAAGGTGGCTGCGACGGCGCCCGCCGGCAGCCGCATCCTGGCGATGATCCCCGATACCGGCGAGCGCTATCTTTCGACGCCGCTGTTCGCCGACATCGAAGAGACGATGACCGACGAAGAGATGAACATCGCCGCCTCGACCCCGCGCTATCGCTTCGACGTGACCGGCCAGGCCGCGCCCGCGGCCGCGCCCGCCGAGGCCAGGCCCGAGGCGCTGGACTATGTCGAGCGGATCGTCACCGACGCCGATCAGCCGGTGGTGATGTTCGCGCTGGAATGGTGCGAGTTCTGCTGGTCCGTTCGCAGGATGTTCGCCGCGGCGGGCATCGCCTATCGCTCGGTCGACCTCGATTCGGTGGCCTACCAGACGGACAACCTGGGCGGCGACATCCGCGCGGCGCTTCTGAAGATCACCGGCACTCCGACGATCCCGCAGATCTTCGTGGGCGGCAGGCATCTGGGCGGGGCGACCGAGACCTTCGACGCGTTCAACGACGGCAGCCTGAAGGCGACGCTGTCGGATCTGGGCGTGGCCTTCGACGCCGCGATGGACCGCGACGCCTACAGCTTCCTGCCGAACTGGCTGCACCCGCGATGAGACCGGAGCCCGACATGGCCCTGCCCGATCCCGCCCTGGAACGCGCCGCCGCCCATGGCGCCGCGTTCCGCAGCCGGCGCCGCCCGATCCATCCCGCCGCGGACGTGGCCGCGCTGCGCCGAAGCTTCTGCGTCCCGCTTGCCCAGGCGAGACGCGACGGCGCCGAGGTGATCGACGCGCTGATCGCCGCCGCCGAGCCGGGGCTCGTCGGCAACACCGACGGGCACTTCTTCGCCTGGGTGATGGGCGGGTCGCACCCGGTCGGCGTCGCCGCGGACTGGCTGACCTCGGTCTGGGGGCAGAACGCGGCGATCTACCAGACCGCGCCGGCCGCGGCAGTGGCCGAAGAGGCCGTGGCAGGGTGGCTTCTGGACCTTCTGGATTTGCCGCGCGAAAGCTCGGTCGGCTTCGTCACCGGCGCCACGATGGCGGGCTTCGTCTGCCTCGCTTCGGCGCGCCGCGAGGTGCTGGCGCGGGCCGGCCACGATCTGGACCGCGACGGATTGCAGGGCGCGCCGGCGGTGCGCATCTATCTCAGCGACGACGCGCATATCGCGAACCATGCCGCCTTGCGCTATCTCGGCTTCGGCGAGGCGAACCTGGTGCGGGTGCCCTCTGATACGCAGGGCGTGATGCAACCGGACGCGCTGGCCGCGGCGATGGACCGCCACGCGGGCGCGAAGATCGTCATCGGCCAGGCCGGCCACATCAATTCCGGCGGCTTCGACGACTTCGCGGCGCTGGCCGACCTGGCCGAGCGCCACGGCGCCTGGCTGCATGTCGACGGCGCCTTCGGGCTGTGGCTGCGGGTGCTGCCGGAAAAGGCCGCGCTGACCGCCGCGCTGGAACGCGCCGACAGCTGGTCGGTGGACGGGCACAAATGGCTGCAGATCCCCTACGATTCAGGCTTTGCCATCGTCCGCGACGCCGCGGCGCACAGGCGCGCCATGGACATGTCGGCAGCCTATCTCAGCCAGTCGCCCGCCGACGGCCGCAACCCGACCGAGTTCAACCCCGAACTCAGCCGCCGCGCCCGCGGCTTTGCCGCCTGGGCGGTGCTGCAGGCGCTCGGGCAGGACGGCGTGGCGGCGCTGGTGCGCGGGCATTGCGACCTGGCCGCCGCGCTGGCCCGGCGGCTCGACCGGGTCGAGGGCTTGTCGGTGATCAACCGGGTCGAGGCGAACCAGGTCGTGCTGGCCTGCGCGCTGAACGGGGCCGGGCGGCACACGTCCGCGGCGACGCAGTTGCTGGCCGATCGGTTGAACGCCTCGGGCCAGGTCTTCGTGCGCACCACGCACTGGCAGGGCGCGACGCGGTTGCGCCTGTCTGTGATCGCCGGCCCCACCGACGCCGCCGCGCTCGACCGCCTGGCCTGCCGGATCGAGACCGAATGGTCCGCCCTGGCGGCGGAACTGCCGGGGTGCCCCGGCACCGCGACGAGCGCGACGTAGGCCGTGCGGAAGGCCCTGGCGCCTGCCGGCCCAGGATTCAGCGCATCACGTGGCGATACGACGTCTCGACCGCGTGAAGGAAGGATCGTGCCGAGGAACTGGCGGACAACAGCAGAAACCGGTCCGCGCCGAGCCGCAGGATCATCGCGCCCATGTGCTCCATCACGGTGCGCGCCGCCGCGCCCTCGGGGAATGCGTCGGGCTGCAGATCGAGCGGGCACAGCCGTTCCAGCGCGGCCGGCGTGTCGGGGCCGGACACCTCGAGCGCGACCCACGCGTCGGTCTGGTCCGTGGTATAGCCCGCACCGGCCAGCGCCGCCTGAACCGTCGCGTTCGCGTCGGGACCGGACCGGGCGAAGACCAGCATGATCTGATCGGGCGCCGTGCGGATCGCGCGCGCCCGATCCGACACGGCCGAAAGCCGCGGCCCGGGCACGGCGAGCCCCCAGCCCTTCCTCAGCGCGGCGGCAAGCGCCCGGTCACCGCCAAGCGGGATCGCGACGGAGACCAGCGCCAGATCGTCGCGTTCCGCGATCCGGTTGCCACCCGGCGCGATATCGGCGCCGCCGAGGGTCGGCGCTGCCGCAAGGGTGAATGCGAACTCAGCCACGTTGGCGCACTCCTTCGGGGTCGACGTGGTGCGGCCGGCAGACCTCGACCAGCACATCCTGGTTCCGCACCGGGCTGTAGGCGCGCACGGTCTCGCCGATCCGGTCCTGACCGCGCCTGAGAAAGCCGAGGCCGACCGAGTGGCCGAGCCCGGGCGACCAGGCCACCGAGGTCATCCAGCCCTGGTCGTGCGCCATGTCCGCAGGATCGCCCGCGGTCAGGAAATGCGCGCCCGCGGTCAGGATCACCGAGCGGTCGACGGGGCGGAAACCGACGAGGCGAAGATCGTCCTCACGCGTCATCTCGGGCCGTTCGGAAAGCTTCGAGCCGATCGCGTCCTTCTTCTTCGACACCATTGCGCCGAGGCCCAGCATCGCCGCGGTGGTCTGGCCGTTCAACTCGTTCCCGGCGGCGTGGCCCTTCTCGATCCGCATGACCCCCAGCGCCTCGGTGCCGTAGGGCACCGCGCCGAACGCCTCGCCGGCGGCCATCAGACCGCGGATCATCGCGTCGCCGTATCGCGCGGGCACCGCGATCTCGTAGGCCAGTTCGCCCGAGAACGAGATCCGGAACAGCCGCGCAGGCGTGCCCCCGAATACCGTGCACGCGGTGCAGGCCATGAACCGGAAAGCCGCGTTCGACAGGTCGAGATCGTCGACCACCCGCTGCAAGAGCGCGCGCGAATTCGGCCCGGCGACCGCGAACTGCGCCCAGCCGTCGGTGGTCGAGATCAGGTGCACGTCGAGATCGGGCCAGAGACACTGGCGCGCGAATTCCAGGTTGCGGAACACGGTCACGGCGTTGGCCGTCGTGGTTGTCATCACGAAATGCGTCTCGCCGAGCCGCGCGGTGGTGCCGTCGTCATAGGCCACGCCGTCCTCGCGAAGCATCAGGCCATATCGGACCTTGCCGACGGCAAGCTTGAGGAACGCGTTCGCATAGACCCGGTTCAGGAACTCGGCGGCATCGCGGCCCTGGATGTCGATCTTGCCCAGCGTGGTCACGTCGCAGATGCCGACCGACGCCCGCGTCATCTCGACTTCACGGTCGACGCTGTCGCGCCAGCCCCTTTCACCGGGCCGCCGGAACCACTGGGCGCGCAGCCACAGGCCGGTTTCGACGAAATCGGCGCCGTTCTCCTTGGCCCAGTCGTGGCTGGGGGTCAGGCGGAACGGGCGGAAATCCCTGCCGCGCGCGCGGCCGGCAAAGGCGCCGATGGCGACGGGGGTGTAGGGCGGGCGGTAGATCGTCGTGCCAGTTTCGGGGATGGTCTTGCCGCTGGCCTCGGCCATGATCGCGAGGCCGAGCATGTTCGCGGTCTTGCCCTGGTCGGTCGCCATGCCGAGCGTCGTGTAGCGCTTGAGGTGCTCGACCGCGCGAAAGCCCTCGCGGTGCGACTGCCGCACGTCCTTGGCCGTGACGTCGTTCTGCAGATCGACCCAGGCGCGGCGCCTGGTTTCGGCGACGTGGAAGAAGGCCGAGGCCGCGAACGGCTCGTCGCGGGCCTCCGGCGCGGCGCCGGCGGCACCCGCCGCGCCGAGGTCGCGGGCAAGCGCGGCAGCGGTCTCGTGCCCCTCGCGCAGCGCCGCGCCGAGCGTCATCGTGCCGTTCGCGGCGCCTGCCACGCTTAGCCCGGGGGGCAACCCGCCGCCGGGGACGAAACCGGCGATGTCCTCGCGCCATTCCGGCCGGCCGCGGTGGTGGCAGGTCAGGTGCACGTTGGGCGACCAGCCGCCCGACACCGCAAGGCAATCGGCCTCGACGTGACGCTCGTTGTTCAGAAACACGGTGTGCAGACCCTTGCGGCCCCGCGTGTCGACCACCACGTCGCCGGCGCGCGCGTCGATCACGCGCGTCACCTCGACGCCGCGGGCGCGCAGGTCGTTCGCCGTGCGCAGCCCGTCGTCGTTGTTGGTGAAGACCGCGACCTTGCGACCCGGCGCCACGCCGAAGCGGTTGACATAGGCGCGCACCGCCCCGGCCAGCATCACGCCGGGGCGGTCGTTGTTGCCGAAGGCGATCGAGCGCTCGGTGGCGCCGGCGGTCAGCAGCGCGCGCTTGGAGTAGACCCGCCACAGCACCTGCCGCGGCTTGCCGCCGCTGTCGGCAAGGTGATCGGTCCTGCGTTCGAGCGCGCCGTAGATGCCGTGATCGTATGCGCCGTAAACGGTGGTGCGCGCCATCACGCGGACGTTCGCCAGCCCCGCAAGCTCGGCCGCCGCGGCGACGGCCCAATCGGCGCCGGGCCGGCCCGCGACCTCGTAGGTCTCGGCACCAAGCCGCCCGCCCGGGCGGAAATCCTCGTCGGCGAGGATCACCCGCGCGCCCGCGCGCCCCGCCGCCAGCGCGGCGGCGAGCCCCGCCGGCCCCGCGCCGATGATCAGCAGATCGCAATGCAGGAACCCGTGGTCGTAGGCGTCCGGGTCGGGTTGGCCGGACAGCCGCCCGAGCCCGGCAGAGGCGCGGATAACGGGCTCGTAGAGCCTTTCCCAGAACGCCCTGGGCCACATGAAGGTCTTGTAGTAGAACCCGGCGCTCAGAAACGGCGACAGCAGGTCGTTCGCCGCCATCAGGTCCCATTCCAGCGGGCCGCGGTGGTTCTGGCTGGTGGCGACAAGCCCGTCGAACAGCTCGGCCGTGGTGGCGCGGGTATTCGGTTCCCGCGCGGCGCCCTCGCGAAGCTGAACCAGCGCATTCGGCTCTTCGGAGCCGGCCGAGAAGATGCCGCGCGGCCGGTGATACTTGAACGACCGCCCCACCAGGCGGATGCCGTTGGCCAGCAGGGCCGAGGCCAGCGTGTCGCCCGGGTGGCCGGTCAGCCGGCGCCCGTTCCACCGGAAATCAATCCGGCGGCCGCGGTCGATCAGGCCGCCCTCGATGCGGTTCGGCTGGCTCATCGCGACCGGCCCCGGGCACGGGCCACGTCGCGGGCCAGTTCCACGCCGGTGATCTCGTGCGTCAGCGTGTTGCGGATGACGACCAGCCAGGACCGGTCGCCCTGCTCGTGATACCACAGTTCGCGGTGCTCGCCGGCGGGGTTGTCGCGCAGATAGGCGTAATCGTGCATCTCTTCGTCCGGGGCCGCCAGACCGTCGGGACGGTCGATCAGGCCCGCGTCGCCCTTGTAGACGAATTCGGCAGCATCGCGCGGGCCGAGCAGCGGGTGGTCAATGATCATTGCAGGCGTTCCGGTCGGGGGCGCGCTGCGTCGACGCAGCGCCTGCGCGGCCCGTCGACGGGCCGCACTGGCGCGGATAATAGGCGGTGTCTGACGTCAGCGCCCACCGGACAGATTCCGGGGTTTGAGCGACGGAGGATTTCTGGTTCATCGCAGCCACTATGGAGCGAAGATGAACAAGAAATCCGGAACATCGAAGGATGCCGCTGACAAGCTGGTCAGGG
>JBFKQC010000098.1:0-10956 GCA_041627895.1 Rhodobacter sp. | reverse complement strand
TCGGCGGCGGCGCCCGCCCCGTCGCCGGTCCCGAGCGCGGCCTCGGCCCGCTCCAGGTGTCCGGCGACGCGGCTGCGGGCGTCATCGGCGCGGGCCTCGCGCAGCCAGTCCTCCAGCGCCGCGCCGCGCAGGGACAGCCCGTCGAGAAAGCCGCGGCTGGGCTCTGCCGGGGCGATCGCGACCGCGCCCGCGGCCAGCCAGACGCTGCCGCGGTCGCTTTCCAGCACGCCCTTGGGCAGCGCCTTGCGCAACAGCGACAATTCCTGGCGCAGCGAGGCGCGGGCCTGGTCCTCGGCCCGGTCGCCCCAGATCAGCGCGGCCAGATCCTCGCGCGTGGCCCGCATCCCGGGCCGCGTGGCCAGATAGGCCAGCACCACCTGGCCGCGAATCGACGGCCGGGCAAGCGCCGCGCCGTCCGCCGCCATCAGGGCGAAAGGGCCGCTCAGGTGCAGCGTCACTTTGGGGCGCTCTGGGGGGCGTTCTGGGGGGCGTTCGGGCAATTTCCGGCACCGTAAGTCCGTTTTGATGGCAAAATTACGCAGATTTTACGCGGGATGCACGGGATGAAATCGCGGCTTTGACGGGGGGCTGACGCCGGCCCGGCATTCTGGGGTCATCCAAGGACGAAAGGACCGAGACGATGACCACCGCCACCCGCACCGCCGACCGCCCCGCCACCCGCTCCGCGCCGCACCCTGCCGCCCGCCCCGCCGCCCGCCGCTTCGGCCTTGCCGCGATCCTGGCCCGGCTGGTCGACGCCGATGCGCGCTATCGCCAGGCCGGCCAAATGGCGCGCCTGACCGCCGACCAGCGCCGCGACATGGGCCTGCCCGCCGCCGACGGCGCGCGCCCGGTGCTCGACCGCCGCTTCCTGACCGGCCAGTGGTAGGCCGCGGGTGACGGCTGCCGCCGGGTTCCCCTTGCCGCGCACCCCGGCCCTGCTATCCTGACCCCGAGTGCAGGGGAAACGGAGCAGGGCCATGCGCTGGATCATTCGGGTTTTCGGGGCGCTGGCGATCGTGGCGATCGCCGCGCTGTTCGCGCTTTTCCTTCTGCCGGCGGAACGCATCGCCCGGCTGGTCACCGACCAGTTCGAGGCCGCCACCGGCCGCGAGATGACGCTTCGCGGCGATGTGCGCCCGACGCTCTGGCCCGAGCTTGGCGTGAATACCGGCGCCGTCACCATCGCCAATGCGCCCTGGTCCGATGCCGGCCCGATGCTGAAGGCCGAGCGGCTGTCGGTGGGCGTCGACATCGTCGCGCTGATCCGCGGCGACATCCGGATCAAGCGGGTCGAGGCGGAGGCGCCGGAAATCCTGGTCGAGATCGCGCGCGACGGGCGCGGCAACTGGGAATTCGCGGGCGTCGAGGCCGCCGACGCCGTCGAGGGTGGCGCCGCCGCGTCGGGCGGCAGCGATGCGCTGCCGGCGTTTTCGCTGGACGAGGCGGTGATCTCGGGCGGGCGGGTGACCTTCGTCGACCATGCCGCCGGGACCCGCACCGAGCTTGCCGACATCGACGCCACGGTGCGGCTGCCGGATCTGCGCGGCGCGGCGTCGCTGAAGATCTCGACGCTGCTGAACCGCCAGCGCGTGTCGCTGGATGCCGATATCGACGGCTTTGCCGCGTTCCTCGGCGCGGGCGCGGTGCCGGTGCGGCTGGACGCGCGGATCGGCGGCTCGTCGGTCGCCTTCGACGGGCGCGCGGGGCTGACGCCGGTTGCCGCGGGCGGACGGCTGGATGCCGATCTGGCCGACATGGCCGCGGTGTTCGGCCTGGCCGGGCTCGGCGCGCCCGCGATCCCCGAGGGCCTGGGCCGGCGCGCCGGGATCAGCGGCGACGTGACATTCACCGAGGCCGGCGGCGTGACCCTGCGCGGCGGAACGATCCGGCTGGACGACAACCTGCTGACCGGCGCGGTGGACGTGGCGCTGGCGGGGCGGCCGAAGATCACCGCCGACCTGGCGGGCGGGGCGCTGGATTTCGCGGCGCTGTTCGGCGGCGGTCCCGAGGCGGGCGCGGCCGCGGGGGGCGAGGCCGCCGCCGCGGCGGGCTGGTCGCGCGAGCCGATCGACGTGAGCGCGATGCAGGCGGTCGATGCCGAGGTGGCGCTGGCTGCCGAAAGCCTCGATCTCGGCATCGCCAAGCTGGGCCGCACGCGCACGATCACGACGCTCGAGGGCGGCCGCGCCGTGACCGAGATCCGCGAGATGGCGGCCTATGGCGGGGCGCTGGGGGGCTCGGTCGTGGTCAACAGCCGCGGCGGGCTGTCGGCGCGCGCCAGCCTGACCGGCAGCGGCGTGGCATTGCAGCCGCTGATGCAGGAGCTTGCCGGCTACGACCGGCTGATCGGCACCGGCGACCTGGCGGTCAACCTGCTGGGCGTCGGAAACGACATGCACACGCTGATGAACTCGCTTTCGGGCGAGGGCGCGCTGAAGCTCGGCAAGGGCGAATTGCGCGGGCTCGACCTCGTCGGCATGCTGCGCAACCTCGACGTGGGCTATGTCGGTGCCGGGCAGCGGACGATCTTCGACGGGATCACCGCGAGCTTCACCGTCACCGACGGCGTGCTGCGGAACGAGGACCTGCGGTTCCTCGCGCCGCTTCTGACCGCGTCGGGCAAGGGCTCGCTCGGGATCGGCGCGCAGACCATCGACTTCCGCGCGGTGCCGGCGCTGCTGGAGGGCCAGCAGGGCGGCGGCATCCGCGTGCCGCTGATGATCACCGGAACCTGGGCGAACCCGAAATTCCGGCTGGACCTGAAGGCGCTGGCCGAGCAGGAACTGGCCGACGACGTCGAGAAGCTGAAGACCACCGCCGAAGAGGCGGTCAAGGCGCGGATCGAAGAGGAACTGGGCGTCAAGGTCGACGATCTGGGCAATGTCGAGGACGTGCTGAAGCAGGAACTCGAGAACCGCGCCCGCAAGGGCCTGCTGGACCTGTTGCAGGGGAACTGACGGCCGGGGCGCCCGACCTGGGGCGCGGGATCCGGCCGCGACGCCGTGGCGCCGCGCGCGCGGTCCCGCCGGCGATCCGGGCCCCGGCGGCAGGCGGTGCCCCGTCGCCGCCTCAGGCGGCGGCAAAGCGCGGCCCGTCGCCGCCTCAGGCGGCGGCAAAGCGCGGCCCGTCGCCGCCTCAGGCGGCGGTAAAGCTCAGCCCGGCGCCGTTGACGCAGTGCAGCAGCTTGTCCTCGACCCAGACGATGTGCCCCATGTGGCTTCCGCAGCGGCGGCAATGCACCTCGATCCCGGCGAGCGTCGAGAATTCGGCGGCCATGCCCGACTCCTCGGGCCAGTCGACGGCCGTCAGGACCGTGTTCGGCTCGCTGTGGCGGAAGAACAGCCAGCCTATGTCGACCACCACCTTCCATTCCGCGTCGTAGAGCTTCAGCGCGCAGCCCCTGCAGGCATAGCTGCCCGGCGCGAGGCTGTCCCAGTGCGGATCGGATTTCGGGGTCTCGGTATGACCCTCGCGCATGATCCGGAACGTCGTTTCGCCGAGGAGTTCGATCCACTCTTCGCGGGTGCGGGTGACTTCGTAGCTGAAGCCGTCCGTGCCGCTGACGAAGCGCGCCGCGGCGGCGCCGGGGACCAGCATCGCCGTGGAAGAGGCAAGGAGGGTCCGGCGGGAAATACGGGCATGCATGGCTCGACCTTTCTTTTCAGGTGGGGGGCCGGGCGCGCGCGCCGTGGCCGCGCGCCCGGCCGTGGTGCCGCTCAGCGCGCCATCGCGCGTTCGAAGATCAGCTTGACCTGGCCGTCGCGCTGGGACTTGCTGTCGTCGGAGTTGAGCAGGGTGTTCAGGATCACGATCTCGCCGAGCGTCAGCTTTTCGATCCCGTCGGTGTCGTAGCCGTGCGACCGGAGGCTGTTGTAGAGCGCGCCGGTCAGCATGCTCTGCCCCATCGAGATCATCTCGTCGTCGGTCATCGCACTGGCGGCGGTGCCGACCGAGACCGCGAGACTTGTGGCGAGGGCGAGTGCGGCAAGCGTCTTCATGGCTGGGTCCTTCCCTTTTCATTGCTGTCAACGTGGGGGTCGCGCCCGATCCGGAACTTGGTCGCCCGCAGGGGGCGCGGCCCGGGATCAGGCTAGCCAGCGGTGCAATCACGTGCATGAAACAGGGCCGTCAGCCACGCGTGAGCGCGGCGCCCCGCGCGGCGGCGCATGGGCGACGGGATTAGGTGTTGCGTGTCAGGGGTTTGCGCGAGCCTTCGCGGCGCTCACGAATCCGGCGAAACGGCGATCACCGCCGGTAAAAAGCCGATGATCCCGCGCGTGAGGCTCAGCGCCGCCGGTCGCGGCGCGCGCTCATCGGCTGAAAGGCGACGCCGACATGCGCCTCGCAATAGGGCTTGCCGGGCTGCACGGCGAGGCCGCAGAACCAGAAATCGTCGGTCGCCGGGTCGCCGATCGGCCACTTGCAGGTGCGCTCGGTCAGTTCCATCAGGCTGATCCGCTTGGCCTTCTTCTCGACCTCGCGGACGCTGGCCAGCGCCTCGGGGCTGATCTCGTTGGCAGAGGGCTGCGGCGGCAGCGGCTGGCCGGCGGGGATGATCGGCTTGCGGGCGACGCTGGTCGCGGGCACCGGTTCCTCTGCCGCCTCGGGGCCTGCCGCGGTCTCGGCCTTGGCCGGCTTCTCGGCGCCGGTGGCCTTGTCCTTGGCCGCGGCCTTGGCGGGCGCGGCCGCGGGCGCGGTGCTGCCGGCGCGGTTCGACAGGCCGAGGCGGTGCACCTTGCCGATCACCGCATTGCGCGTCACGCCGCCCAGTTCCTTGGCGATTTGGCTGGCCGACTGGCCCTCGCCCCACATCTTCTTCAGCAGCTCAACGCGCTCGTCGGTCCACGACATCCTGCTCGTCCTCGATTGCAGGGACAGGCGCATGCCAAGGCGCCGTGCGCCGGTTCCGCCCGTCCCGATGAAACTCCGCCGGCCACTCTAATCACCCGCGCGGAGGGAAACAAGGCAGCCCGGTTTGCCAAACCGGGGTGCCGTGCTAGGCTCGCGCATTCGATTTCTAAAAAGGTCAGTTCATGCGACGCAGAGTTTTGCTTGGCGGTGCCGCCGCCGCCGTTCTTGCCCCGATCATTCCAGACCCCGCCCTGGCGCTCGACTGCGGCCTGGCCGTGCCGCCGAGCGGGCCGACGTTCCGCGACCTGCCCGAGACCCGCAGCAAGGACGGCCGGCTGGAGACCGAGCTGCGCATGGCGCTCAAGCAGGTCACCGTCGGCGGTATCGCGATGACCATGGCGGCCTATAACGACGACTTCCCGGGCCGCATCTACCGGCTGAAGCCCGGCGACCGGCTGCGCTGGAACCTGAAGAACCGGCTGAAGCCCGCGGGCGTGCCGAAGAATCCCCCGGTCGAGGGCTTCGACCCGGCGAGCCTGACGATCACCAACGTTCACACCCACGGGCTGCAGGTCGATCCCGGCCCGGGCGGCGACGACGTGATCACGCCGGTCGCGGCGGGCGAGGACAAATGCTATACCTACGACATTCCGGGCCCCGAAACCGGTATCCCGCAGCCCGCCGGACTGCACTGGTATCACCCGCACAAGCACGGCGCCACCAGCCACCAGGGCTGGCAGGGCCTCGCTGGGCCGTTCATCATCGAGGGCGACATCGACAGGGTGCCCGAGGTCGCCGCGGCGCGCGAGCGGGTGCTGCTGATCAACGAGTTGCTGTTCGACGAGACCGGCGCGACGCCGAGCGCGGTCATGCTGCCCTCGACCGGGTTCTCGCCGTTCACCGCCGATCCCGCGGTGCCGACCGACATCCGGTTTCCGGTCAACGGCGTGCTGACGCCCGATATCGACATCGCGCCGGGCCAGACCCAGCGCTGGCGGGTGCTGGCCGCCGGGCCGCACCGGTTCTTCGACCTGCAGATCGACGGCCACGAGTTGTGGCAGATCGGCCAGGACGGCATCCCGTTCGCCCGCGCGCGCAGGATGGACCGCATCCTTCTGGCGCCCGGCAACCGCGCCGAGTTCATCCTGAAGGGCGGCGCCCCCGGCCGCTATGGCGTGCGCGCGCTGTGCTATGACCAGGGCCATCCCGGCGGGCCGCGGCCGGAAAAGCTGCTGGCCACGCTGGCCGTCGCCGGCGCGCCGCAGGACGGCAGGCTGCCGGATGCGCTGGTCCGGCCGCCGGCGATCCCGCCGGACGCGCCGCACGGGACCGACCGCACGCTGGTCTTCTCGGGCGACATCTCGGGCAAGCCGGTGAAATTCTACATCGACGGCAAGCAGTTCGACGCCACGCGCACCGACCAGACGGTCAAGGTCGGCACCTGGGAGGACTTGACGCTGGTCAACAAGGACGTGTTCCAGCACCCGTTCCACATCCACGTCAACCCGTTCATGGTGATCGAGCAGAACGGCGTGGCGGTGGCAGACCCGGTCTGGTGGGACACGATCCGCCTGCCGTCCAGAGGCTCGGTCAAGGTGCGGATGTATTTCCGCCCCGACGTCACCGGGCTGACGGTCTATCACTGCCACATCCTGCCGCACGAGGATAACGGCATGATGGGCACCATCCTCTTGTCGAAAACCGGCGATCCGGCCGAGCGGGACAACCCCGCCGATCCGGTCAGCCCCGCATCATGCCCGGTATAGCCATGACCCGCCTTGTCGTCGCCGCGCTCGTCGCGGCCAGCCCCGCCCTCGCCGACGATCCCGCCAAGCGGCCCTACATCTTCACCCAGGGCCATACCGGCTCGACCCAGGCGATCGACACCGCGCGGATGATCGAGGTGCAGCTGCCGTCGAATTCCGACCCGTCCAGCCCGCTTGTCACCTGGGCCTTCCGGCCGGGCGACAGCGGCGGCGTGACGCCGGTCGCGGTGCAGGTCGTGCCCAGCCCGGGGCGGATCGAGGGGTTCAACGCGGTGACCGTGTTCAGCTTTGCGCCGTCGCATTCGGAGGACATGAAGATCACGATCTCGACCGATGGCGCCGCGGGCGAGTTGATCGACGGGGTCTTCACGCTTTCGCTGACGCCGCGCTGAGCCGCCCCTCGCGCCAGGCCAGCAGCGCCGCGCCGGCGATGATGATCGCCGCACCCGCGACCGAGACCGCGTCGGGCACCACGCCGAACGCGGCGAGATCGTAGAATGCGGCAAAGACCAGCGTGGCATAGCTGAACGGCACCACCAGGCTGGCATCCGCCCGGGCCAGCGAGTTGACGAAACAGCCCTGCGCCGAGGCCATCAGCAGCCCGATCCCGGCCAGCGCCGCCCATTGCTGCGCGGTGGGCGGCTGCCACACGGCCAGCACCGCCAGCGTCGAGATCGCCAGCCCGAAACCGTTGTTGATCAGCAGGATCTGCAGCGGCCCCTCGCGGCCCGACAGCCGCTTGATGCAGATGATCTCCAGCCCCAGCACCACCGCCGCGGCCAGCGCCAGCAGCGCCGCGGGCTGAAAGCTGCCCGGCCCGGGCCTGAGCAGCACCAGCGCGCCCGCCAGCGCGATGGCCGCCGCGGTCCAGCGCACCCGGCCCACGGTCTCGCCCAGAAGCGGGATCGCCAGCATCATCGCGAAGACCGGGTTGAGAAAGCTGATCGCGGTGGTGTCGCTCAGCGGGATGAACGCCACCGCGGCGAACATCAGGCTGACGCCGGCCCAACCGAAAACCGAGCGCGCGGCGTGCAGCCGCAGGTTCCGGCTGCGCAGCGGCGGGCGCAGCGCCGACGAGATCGCGGCTATGCCGATGAAGGCGAACAGGAACCGCCCGTGGCTGATCTGCAGGGGATGCAGCGGCTCGCCCAGCGCCGCCGTCCCCAGCGCCTTGGCCAGAAGCGTCGTGCCCGCGATGAACACGCTCGCGGCGAGCATCAGCGCGATGGCAACGGGCGGGTTGGGGGCGCGGCCGGTCATGGTGCCGCTATGGGCCAGCGCGGGGGCGGGCGCAATGGCGCTCGGGCCGCGTCGCGGCCGTTTTCCCCGGGGTCCGGATCCGGCTGCGGCGCGGCGGAGGTCCAGACCGCCCCGGCGCCGCCGGTCCCGGCCCGCGCCTCGGCCACGCCCAGGAACGGGCGGGCGGATAGCCGCCGTGCGACCCGCCGGACAGCCCCCCGGATCCGCCGCACGCCGGGCATCGGGACCAGCGCCCTGGCCGGCGCCAGCAGCCCCGCGCCGCCATCAGGCACGAGCATCCGGTGCTATGCCGAGACCGTCAGGTCGCGCGTCGGAAGCTCCGCGGCGAAGCACATGTTGCCCTGGCAGGCTTCGCCACCGGGCGTCGTCCGGTCCAGGCTGTCCAGCGGATCGCCGCCGCGCGTGTCCTCTTCCGGATCACTCCGGGTCCGGCTGGTCGTGAAAAGCGCCCAGTCATATGTCGCGACGATCGGCATGCCGACGCTTCGCCTGCTCCGTCCTCGGGGCCCGGTCCGGCGGGCCGGGGCCCGTTGTCATGCGCCCGGCCGCGGCGCGCCGCGCGGGGGCGATCGGACGGCTTCACATTCCGTCCGATCCGGCGTAAGGGGTGCCCGATGATCGCGCATCCGCATATCCCGCTCCGACGCCGACGCTGAGCGTCCGCCCCGCGTGACCGCGCTGCGGCCGGTGCCGCGCGCCCGATCCCTTCATTGACACGCTGCCGCCGTTCCGGCACTTGATGACGTCCTCACAGAAGGAGCCCGCCGATGATCCCGTCCGTCCTGCCGACCTACAACCGGGCCCCTCTGGCCTTCGTCAAGGGCGAGGGCGCGTGGCTGACCACCGCGGACGGCACGCGATATCTCGACCTCGGCGCCGGGATCGCGGTCAATGCGCTCGGCCATGCCCACCCGGCACTGGTCGCCGCGCTGACCCAGCAGGCGGGGCGGCTCTGGCACACGTCGAACCTCTACGAGATCCCGAACCAGCAGGCGCTGGCCGACGCGCTGGTCGAGCACACCTTCGCCGACACGGTGTTCTTCACCAATTCGGGCACCGAGGCCTGCGAACTGGCGGTGAAGATGGCGCGCAGGCACTTCTTCGACCGGGGCCAGCCCGAGCGGGTCGATATCATCACGTTTTCCGGCAGCTTCCACGGCCGGTCATCGGCCGGCATCGCGGCGGCCGGGTCCGAGAAGATGACAAAGGGCTTCGGCCCGCTGCTGCCCGGCTTCGTGCACGTGCGATGGGGCGATCACGAGGGGCTGCACGCGGCGATCACCGAGCGGACGGCCGCGATCCTGATCGAGCCGGTGCAGGGCGAGGGCGGCATCGTGCCCTTGCCGGACCAGTGCCTGAAGGGGCTGCGCGATCTCTGCGACGAGAAGGGCATCCTGCTGATCCTCGACGAGGTGCAATGCGGCATGGGCCGGACCGGAAAGCTGTTCGCGCACGAGTGGGCCGGCGTCGAGCCGGATATCATGATGGTCGCCAAGGGCATCGGCGGCGGCTTTCCGCTGGGCGCCGTGCTGGCGACCGAGGATGCCGCCTCGGCCATGACCGCGGGCACCCACGGCTCGACCTATGGCGGCAACCCGCTGGGTTGCGCCGTCGGGCTGGCGGTGATCGGGACGGTGGCCGATCCGGCCTTCCTCGACGAGGTGAACCGCAAGGCGGGGCTATTGCGCCAGCGCCTCGAAGGTCTGGTCGCCGCGCACGGGGACGTGTTCGAGCGGGTCCGCGGCACGGGCCTGATGCTGGGCCTCGTGTGCAAGGCGGCGAACGCCGACGTCGTCGCGGCGGGCTATGCCGAGCACCTGCTGACCGTGCCGGCGGCGGAAAACACCATCCGCATCCTGCCGCCCCTGACCATCGCCGACGACGAGATCGCCGAGGCCGCGGCCCGGCTCGACCGCGCCGCCGCCGCCGTCGCCGCGAAGGAACCGGCCTAGGGCCCGTTCATCCGGCTGCAGATATCCCGCCGGGGGGCCGGGGCGTTGGCCCCCGCCCCGCGGCCAGCAGAAAAGCGTTCTCCGATGACCCATTTCCTGGACATCCACAAGACCGACCCCGCCGAGTTGCGCGCGATGATCGACCGCGCCCGCGCGATGAAGGCCGCGCGCGCCGGGCGCCCGAAGGGCAGCCCCGACGACGAGCAGCCGCTCGCCGGGCACATGGTGGCGCTGATCTTCGAGAAGCCCTCGACCCGGACCCGGGTGTCCTTCGACGTCGGCGTGCGCCAGATGGGCGGCGAGACCATGGTGCTGTCGGGCAGCGAGATGCAGCTTGGCCACGGCGAGACCATCGCCGATACCGCCCGCGTGCTGTCGCGGTATGTCGACCTGATCATGATCCGCACCTTCGAAGAGGCGACGCTGCTGGAAATGGCCGAGAATGCCAGCGTTCCGGTGATCAACGGCCTGACGAACCGGACCCATCCCTGCCAGATCATGGCGGACGTGATGACCTTCGAGGAACACCGCGGGCCGATTGCGGGCCGCAAGGTGGTGTGGTCGGGCGACGGCAACAACGTCTTCGCGTCCTGGGCGCACGGGGCGAAGCAGTTCGGCTTCGAGCTGACCTTCACCGGGCCCGAGCCGCTCGATCCCGAGCGCGCGCTCGACGGCATGTACCGCACGGTGCGCGACCCGCACCGGGCGGTCGAGGGCGCCGATCTGGTGGTCACCGACACCTGGGTGTCGATGCACGATCCGCAATCCGCGCGCGAGCGGCGCCACAACCAGCTGCGCGGCTACCAGGTGAACGCCGATCTGATGGCGGCGGCCAGGCCGGATGCGCTGTTCATGCACTGCCTGCCCGCGCACCGCGACGACGAGGCGACGTCCGAGGTGATGGACGGCCCGCATTCGGTGATCTTCGACGAGGCCGAGAACCGGCTGCACGCGCAGAAGGCGATCATGCGCTGGTGCCTCGGGGTGTAGCAAACCCCGCACCGGTCCTGTCGAGGGGCCGGGTCCGGCCTGAAGCTGTCATTGCCCATGGCGAAAGCCGCGTCGACGCGGCTTTCTTGCGCGCGGTCGACCGCGCGCGTGCCGCCTGTCGACAGGCGGCCGGC
>JBFKQC010000097.1:0-11097 GCA_041627895.1 Rhodobacter sp. | reverse complement strand
GGCGTGACGATCCTCTACGGCGCGCTGACGATCCTGTTCAACCTGATCACGGATCTGCTTTATGCCTGGCTCGACCCGAAGATCAGGTATTAGGGATGCAGGGGATCGAAATGCCTGTTTCATATCGGCATTCCCCGGGCCGCAGGCCCGGATCGCCGGCGCCCGCACCCCCGGGGCGGGGGCGATGCCCCCGCCCCGCGGCCGGGGGCGATCCTCGCGGCCTTGGAGCGCCGGTTTTTCCGGGCGGGGCACCCATATGACCGAGTTCGGCGGCCCTTTCGACGCACAGACCGCAATCAGGGGCCGCTCGCTCTGGCAGGACGCCTATCTGCGGTTCTTCCGCAACCGCGCCGCGGTGGGCGCGACCATGGTGCTGGCGGCGCTGGTGGCCTTCGTCACCATCGGGCCGTTCTTTGCGCAATGGTCGTTCGAAGAGATCGACTGGACCGCGATGGGCGACGTCCGGCGGCTGGGCGCGCCGAGCATCGAATCCGGGCACTATTTCGGCACCGACGATCTGGGCCGCGATCTTTACGCGCGGACCCTGCAGGGCACGCGCACCTCGCTTCTGGTCGGGCTGATCGGCGCGGCCGTCGCACTGATCGTCGGCACCAGCTATGGCGCGGTGGCGGGGTTCGCCGGCGGCCGGGTGGACGGGTTCATGATGCGCTGGGTCGACATCCTGCTGGCGATCCCGGCGACGCTGGTGATCATCCTGCTGATGGTGATCTTCGAGCGCTCGTTCTTCATGCTGTTCGTCGGCCTCGGCCTGACCGGCTGGCTGACCATGTCGCGCGTCGTCCGCGGCCAGACGCTGAGCCTGAAGAACCGCGAGTTCATCGAGGCCGCCCGCGCCGCCGGCGTGTCGAACGCGATGATCATCTGGCGCCACATCCTGCCGAACCTCCTGGGCGTCGTCATCGTCTATGCCTCGCTTCTGGTGCCCGAGATGATCCTGGCGGAATCGTTCATCTCGTTCCTCGGCCTCGGCGTGCAGGAACCCAACACCTCGCTCGGCGCGCTGATCTCGGAAGGCGCGGGAACGATGGGCTACGGCACGCTGTGGCAGCTTGCCTATCCGCTATCGTTCTTCCTTCTGACCATCGTCTGCATGTTCTTCATCGGCGACGGGCTGCGCGACGCGCTCGACCCAAAGGACCGCTGAATGGCGCTCTTCGACGTCAGGGACCTGTCCGTCACCTTCGACACGCCCGACGGCATGGTCGAGGCGGTGCGGGACGTCTCGCTGACCATCGCGCCCGGCGAATGCCTGGGCGTGGTCGGCGAAAGCGGATCGGGCAAGAGCCAGACGTTCCTGGCCGCGATGGGCCTTCTGGCGCGCAACGGGCGGGCGGCCGGATCGGTGCGGCTGCAAGGCGAGGAAATCCTGAACCTCGCCCCCCGCGCGCTGAACCGGGTGCGCGGCCGGGCGATGACGATGATTTTCCAGGACCCGCTGACCGCGCTGACCCCGCATCTGCGGATCGGCGACCAGATGGCCGAGGTGGTGGCCATCCACACCGACAAGCGCGGCGCGGCGGCGCGGCGCCATTGCCTCGACTGGCTGGACAAAGTGCGGATGCCCGACGCGGCGCGGCGGCTGGGCCAGTTCCCGCACGAGCTGTCCGGCGGCCAGCGCCAGCGGGTGATGATCGCCATGGCGATGCTGCTGTCGCCGAAGCTTCTGATCGCGGACGAGCCGACCACCGCGCTGGACGTCACCGTGCAGGCCGACATCCTCGACCTGATCGCCGATCTGCAGCGCGAACACGGCACCGCGGTGGCGCTGATCACGCACGACATGGGCGTCGTGGCGCGGATGTGCGACCGGATCGAGGTGATGAAGGACGGCGCCTTCGTCGAAGGCGGCGCGGCGGAGGACATTTTCTACCGCCCCGCGCACGCCTACACGCGAAGGCTGCTGGACGCGATGCCGCGGCTCGACCGGCCGGGGGCGCGCGCGCCGCAGCCCGCCGGGCGCCCGACGATCCTGGCGGCAAAGGACGTCGAGGTGCGGTTCCAGGTCCGGGTGCCGGGGGGGCTTTTCGGCCGGCGGCTGGATCTGCGCGCCGTCGACGGCGTGAGCCTGGAGATCGCCGAGGGCGAGACGCTGGGGCTGGTGGGCGAATCGGGCTGCGGCAAGTCCACGCTGGCCCGCGCCATCCTGCAGCTG
Organism: Rhodobacter sp.; assembly: GCA_041627895.1. Taxonomy (GTDB): domain Bacteria; phylum Pseudomonadota; class Alphaproteobacteria; order Rhodobacterales; family Rhodobacteraceae; genus JBFKQC01. The sequence goes on along the minus strand of JBFKQC010000097.1, from coordinate 8,924 downwards.
ATCGCGCCCACCGGCGGCAGCGTGGCCTGGCTGGGGCAGGACCTGACACGGCTCGACGCGCGGCACCTGAAGAAACACCGCAAGGACTTGCAAATCGTGTTTCAGGACCCGCTGGCGAGCCTCGACCCGCGGATGACGATTTCCGCCTCGATCGCCGAGCCGCTGACGACGCATCGCCCCGACCTGCCCGCCTCCGACCGCCGCCGCCAGGTCGCCGCGATGATGGACCGGGTCGGGCTGGACCCGCGGATGATGAACCGCTACCCGCACGAATTGTCGGGCGGGCAAAACCAGCGCGTCGGCATCGCGCGGGCGATGATCAACACCCCGCGGCTGATCGTCTGCGACGAGGCGGTCAGCGCGCTCGACGTCTCGGTGCAGGCGCAGATCCTGAAGCTTCTGAAGGACTTGCGCGCTGAGTTCGGCATGTCGATGATCTTCATCAGCCACGATCTCAGCGTGGTGCGCGAGGTCGCCGACCGGATCATGGTGCTGTATCTCGGGCGCGTGGTCGAACTCGCGGACCGCGATGCGCTGTTCGACGACCCGCGCCATCCCTACACCCGCTCGCTGATCTCGGCGGTGCCGGTGCCCGACCCGGCGGTCGAGCGGCGGCGCCGGCGGATCAGGCTGCCGGGAGAGCTGCCCTCGGCGCTGGACCCTCTGGCGCGGCTCAGGTTCCTGCCCTCGCGGCTGCGCGCCGGGCAGACCGATTACGTGCCCCGGCTGACCGAGGTCGCGTCCGGGCATTTCGTGGCCGAGCACGACGCGCTCGACGAGGTGCTTGGCCCCGCCGCCGGCGCGCCCGCGGATGCGCGGAAGACGCCGTAGGCTAAAGCCCATTCCGCGATCTTCGAGTCACGGAATGCGCTCTGTCCCGTTTGCCCGGCGCAATTTCGCGATGCTTCGCCGGATCGGCTTCGCTGGAAATTGCATTAGCTGTTCAGCCAGTTCGGCAGCCAGAGCGTGATCGCCGGGAACGCCAGCAGCACCGCGACGCGCATCAGTTCGGCGCCGAAGAACGGCAGCACGCCCTTGAAGGTCTCGATCATCGGCGTGTCCCGGGCCAGCGCCGAGATGACGAACACGTTCATGCCCACCGGCGGCGTGATCAGGCCGAGTTCCACCACGATCAGCGCCAGGATGCCGAACCAGATCTTCAGATCCTCCGTCGACATGCCAAAGCCCGAGCCCTCGGACGGCATGTAGAGCCCGCCGTTGATCTCGACCAGCACCGGCCAGAAAAACGGGATCACCAGCAGGATCATGCTGAGCGAATCCATCAGGCAGCCAAGCGCGATCAGCGCCACCAGCAGGATGATCACGATCAGCATCGGTTCCATGCCCGATCCCGCGATCCAGTCGGCGGTGGCCTGCGGCAGACCGATCCGCGACATGAAGATCTTCATCAGTTCCGCGCCCAGCAGGATCAGATAGATCATGCCCGTCGTGCCGGCGGTCTCTTTCAGCGCGCCCACCAGCTCGCCGATCCTGATCGTGCGCTTGAAGACGCCGTAGATCCAGACCAGCGCCACGCCCACCGCCGCCGCCGGCGTCGGGTTGAAGAAGCCGCCGTAGATGCCGCCGAGCACCAGGCCGAAAATCACCATCACCGGGATCACACCGATCGTGGCGTCGCGGAATTCGTGGAAATCGACGCCTTCGTGCTTTGGCCCGGCCTCGGGCCGGATCGCGACGTAGACGGCGATGGTCAGGATGAACAGCACCACCGCCAGCATCCCCGGGATCATCGCGGCGGCGAACATCGTCACGATATTGGCCTCGACGATGATCGCGTAGATGATCAGCACGACCGAGGGCGGGATCAGGATGCCCAGCACCCCGCCCGCCGCCAGCGAGCCCGTCGCCAGCGCGCCCGAGTAGTTGTAGCGCTTCAGCTCCGGCAGCGCGACGCGGCCCATGGTGGACGCGGTGGCCAGCGACGATCCGCAGACCGCGCCGAACCCGGCGCAACCCGCGATCGCCGCCATCGCGGTGCCGCCCCGCATCCAGCCCAGCCAGGCATTGGCGCCGCGGAACAGCGCCTGGGAAAGCCCCGCGCGGCTGGCAAGCGCCCCCATCAGCACGAACATCGGCACGACGGACAGCCCGTAATTCGAGAACACGCCCCAGCCCAGCGTCTTGAGCTGCGAGAACACCAGCAGCGGACCGTTGACGATCATCACGCCGACGCCGCCCACGAGGATCATCGAATAGGCGATCGGCACCCGGATCGCGATCAGCGCGACCAGGACGACGAGCCCGAGAATGCCCAGGGAAATCGGGTCCATCCGGCTACCTGCGCCTCAGCTCGTACAGCGCGTCGACCACCGATGCGAAGGACGCCACCACCAGCAGCGCAAGCGAGGCGAGGCATCCCGCATAGCCCCACCAGAGCGGAATTTGCAGGATCGCGGTGGTGGAATCGTATGTGCGCTGGTCGAGCATGCCGTAATACATCCGCCAGAGCATCAGCGCACCGAACCCCAGCGCCACCAGCGCGCCCAGAAGCGAAAACAGCGACAGCCAGAACCGCGAGGCGCGGGCGGTGAAGATGTCCGCCGTCACGTTCAGCCCCGCGATCTGGCAATAGGGCAGAAAGGAAAACGCGGCGATGGCGACGCCGATCTCGGTCAGCTCGAAGTCGCCGGGCCATGCCTTGTTGATCGTCGCCACCCCGACGACCGACGCCACGTTGATCGCCATGACGGCCAACAGCACAACACCGCCCAGCACGGCCCAGGCGGTGCAAACGCGAAGGACGAGGCCATGAAGCCTCGTCCCGCTGTCCTGTGCGGCATTCATGGATTACATGTTGTCGCCGGCGTTCGCCCTGATCAGTTCCTTGGCGCGGGCGACGATCCCGGCGCCGTCGATCCCCTTGGCGGTGACTTCCTCGACCCAGCGCGTCTCGACCGGCGCGAGCGCGTCGAGGAACGCCTTGGTTTCCTCCTCGGTCAGCTGGATGTGGGTCTTGCCGGCCTCGGTGGCCATCTTGATGCCGAAATCGTCGCCGGCACGCCAGACCTTGCCGACCTCGCCCCACCATTCGCGGCCCGACGCATCGCGGAACGCCTTCTGGATGTCTTCCGGTAGGCCGTCCCAGCGCGCCTGATTCATCGAGACCTGGAACGACGTGGTGCCGAGCCGCGTGCCCCCGGCGCCCTCGATGAAATAGTTGATCTGGTTCTGCAGCTTCAGCGGCGGGATGATCTCCCACGGCAGCAGCGTCGCGTCGACCACCTTCTTGGCCAGCGCGTTCGGCACTTCGGGCACCGGCATCGCCAGCGGCGAGGCGCCGAGCGTCTCGAGCACCCAGGCGCCGGTGCGGGTCGGGATGCGGACCTTCATTCCGGCAAGATCGGCCGGCGAACGCACTTCCTTGTCGACCGTCATCAGCGCCTGGCCGGCATGGACGTGCAGGAACATGACCTCGAGGCCCTTGTAGTCCTCTTTCAGCACATCCTCGAACATGTCGTACATCGCGAGGTTGGCCGCGCTGATGTCGTTGAGATAGACGCCGGGCAGTTCGAACACCTCGGTGCGGGGGAACTGGCCGGGGGTATAGCCGTTCACCGTCCAGACGATGTCGACCACGCCGTCGCGGGCCTGCTGCACCAGCTCGGGCGGGGTGCCGCCCAGCGTCATCGCCGGGAAGATCTCGATCTTGACCCTGCCGCCCGCGTTCTCCTCGACCGCCTTGACCCAGGGCTCCAGCATGTTGCGCTGCGCGGGCGACTGCGCGCCCAGAAGGTGGTGCAGCTTGAACGTGTATTCCTGCGCTGCGGCGGTGCCCGCCAGCGCCAGAGACAAAGCGGTGCCGGCAAGTCCTGCGAGAACAGTCCTGAATCCCATGTCGTCCTCCCGTGATGAGATTTCCGGGCTCACTCTATCAACATTGCGGCTGAAATGTGCAAGCCCGAGTGGGCAATCGCGGCGCCGCCGCGCGGCCGGCACACGCCAAAGGCCGGTTGCACAAACGCCCTGCAACTTCCGCCTGACACGGGATCGCGGCGTCCGGGCGCCGCATCGCGGCTGATCTGGTGCCCGAGGAGAGATTCGAACTCTCACGCCCGTGAAGGCGGCGGATTTTGAATCCGCTGCGTCTACCGTTCCGCCACTCGGGCCACCGGCTTTCCGCTTAGCCGATGCCGCGCCCGCGCGTCCACCGGAAAATCCGCCCCGCGCTTGACGGCCCCCTGCGCGCGTGGCCTAAGGGCGCGCAGAAGAGGCAGGCATGATCAGGCGGCTCTACGACTGGACCCTTTCGCTGGCGCGAAGCCCGCACGCGCTCTGGGCGCTGGCGGCGGTCAGCTTCGTGGAAAGCTCGGTGTTTCCGATCCCGCCCGACGTGCTGATGATCCCGATGATCATCGCCGCGCCGCACCGCGCCTTCCTGATCGCCACGGTCTGCCTGGTGGCCTCGGTGCTGGGCGGGATGCTGGGATACTGGATCGGCTACGGCCTGTTCGAATCCGTCGGCCGCCCGGTGCTGGAATTCTACGGCAAGGACGTCTATTTCGAGGAGTTCCGCGCACGCTACAACGACTGGGGCGCCTGGGCGGTGCTGATCGCGGGCGTCACGCCGTTCCCCTACAAGGTGATCACGATCCTCTCCGGCGCAACGGCGCTCAGCCTGCCGGTGTTCATCGTCGCATCGGTCGTCGCCCGCGGCCTGCGCTTCTTCGTCGTGGCGGCGCTGCTCTGGAAATTCGGCGCCCCGATCCGCGAATTCATCGAGCGCCGGCTCGGCTTGATGTTCACGGCATTCGTAGCAATTCTGCTGGGGGGATTTCTGCTGGTGAGGTACCTGTGACGTTCACGCGCCGCCAACTGATCTGGCTCGCCGCCGGCGGGTCCGCCGCGCTGCTGCTGGGCGCCTGGGGCTTTCAGGCGCTGGGCTATGCGCCCTGCAAGCTGTGCATCTGGCAGCGCTGGCCGCACGGGGCGGCCGTGCTGATCGGCGTTCTGGCCACCGCGCTGCCCTTCGCGGTGCTGCCGCTTCTCGGCGCGCTGGCCGCCGCCACGACCGGCGGCATCGGCATCTACCATACCGGGGTCGAGCGCGGCTGGTGGCAGGGCCCGACCACCTGCTCGGCCGGCGAGATCGGCGGGCTTTCGGTCGACGACCTGATGAGCCAGATCATGGATGCGCCGCTGGTGCGCTGCGACGAGGTCGCCTGGGAATTCCTCGCGCTTTCGATGGCAAGCTGGAACGCGGTGCTGAGCTTTGCGCTGGCTGCGGTCTGGCTCGCGGCCTGGCGGCTTTCGCGGTCCTGATCTTCTTCTCGTCGGAAAAGTCGCATGTCGCGACCCGTCCGGGGGCGCAACGCGGAAATGGCGCGTCGCCTGGCGGCCTGTCAGTGCAAGAGCGCGCGGAAGCGCACGATTCGCCAGGCGCTACCCGTCGAGGGCGCGCAGGCGCCGCATCAGCGATGACGTGTCCCAGCGCCCGCCGCCGATCTTCTGCACCTCCTTGTAGAACTGGTCGACCAGCGCGGTGACCGGCAGGCTGGCGCCGTTCTCGTTCGCCGTGGCCAGGCAGATGCCCAAATCCTTGCGCATCCAGTCCACGGCAAAGCCGAAGTCGAACTTGTCGTCCAGCATGGTCTCGTAGCGGTTCAGCATCTGCCACGACCCCGCCGCGCCGCCGCCGATCACGTCCACCACCGCGCGGCCGTCGAGCCCCGCCTTCTCGGCGAAATGCAGCCCCTCGGCGAGGCCCTGCACCAGGCCGGCGATGCAGATCTGGTTGACCATCTTGGTCAGCTGCCCCGCGCCGCTGTCGCCGAGCCGCCGGCAGGCCTTGGCATAGGCGTCGATGATCGGCGCCGCGCGCCCATAGGCGTCTTCGTCGCCGCCGCACATCACCACGAGCTGGCCGTTCTCGGCGCCGGCCTGTCCGCCCGAAACCGGTGCGTCAACGAAGGAAACGCCCATGTCCGCGGACGCGGCATGAAGCTCGCGCGTGACCGCGGCCGACACCGTGGTGTGATCGACGAAGACCGCGCCCGCCGCCATGCCGGCAAAGGCCCCGTCCGCGCCCAGGCAGACCGCGCGCAGGTCGTCGTCGTTGCCGACGCAGGCCATCACGAAATCCCGGCCCTCGGCGGCCTCGCGCGGGGTCGCGGCCGCGGCATGCCCGTGCTCGGCGACCCAGGCCTCGGCCTTGGCGGAGGTCCGGTTGTAGACGGTCACGTTGTGGCCCGCCTTCGCCAGATATCCGGCCATCGGATATCCCATCACGCCGAGCCCCAGAAATGCGACCTTGGCCATGTGCCTGCCCTCCCCCATTGCGTGCCGGAAACCTGAAGTCTAACTAACGGGTCCAACCTCGCCGTCAACCGGGATCGCCGCCATGGCCACTACATTCCGCTGGCTCCTGCGGATCTTCACCGGGCTGATCGCGCTGGCCGCGCTGGCGCTGACGGTGGTCTACTGGTTCGCCGCGCGCTCGCTGCCGGATTACGGCGCGACCCATGCGGTCGCGGGGATTTCCGGCCCGGTCGAGATCGTGCGCAACAACGCCAACGTGCCGCATGTCTTCGCCGGGGCCGACGCGGACGTGTTCTTCGGCCTCGGCTTTGCCCACGCGCAGGACCGGCTTTGGCAGATGACCATGCTGCGGCGCACCGCGCAGGGGCGGCTGAGCGAGCTGTTCGGCGCGCGCACGCTGCGCGCGGACGAGTTGCTGCGACGGCTCGACCTGTACAATCTGGCGGTGCGGTCGGTCGAGGTGCAGGACGCCGCCACGCGCGCCGCGCTCGACGCCTATGCCGCCGGGGTCAACGCCTGGCTGCTGCGCGTCAACGAAGAGGCGATGGGCCGCGGCGCGCCCGAGAACTTCCTGTTTCCCAGCCAGATCGCGCCCTGGCAGGCAGCCGATTCGCTGGCGATCATCAAGCTGATGGGGCTGCAGCTTGCCGGCCATATCGACCGCGAGGTGCTGCGCGCGCGCACCTCGCTGCTGATTCCGAACGCGCGGCTCGCCGACATCCTGCCCGAGGCGCCCGGCGCCGGGATCGCCGCGCTGCCGGAATACGCGCAGCTGTTCCCCGGGCTGCCGCGCCATGCAGAGGCCGCGCCCGTCGCCGAGGATCCGCTGTTTCCCGCACCGCGGCGCGGGCTGGCCGGCGCCTCGAACGCCTGGGCCGCGGCGCCGTCGCGCTCTGCCTCGGGCGGCACGCTGCTGGCCAACGACCCGCATCTCGGCTTCTCGGCGCCGGGGGTCTGGTATCTCGCGCGGCTGGAACTGTCCTCGGGCGGCGTGATCGGCGGCACGATCCCGGGCATGCCCGCGATGCTGCTGGGCCGGTCCGAGGATTTCGGCTGGGGCATCACCTCGTCCCATCTCGACGACCAGGACGTCTATGTCGAGAAGCTGAACCCCGACAATCCCGAAGAGGTGCTGACGCCCGACGGCTACAAGGCGATGACCAGCCGCCCCTCGATCATCAACGTCAAGGGCCAGGACGCGGTCACGATCACGCTCAGGTGGACCGAGAACGGCCCGGTCCTGCCCGGCCACCTCTATGGGCTCGGCCCGATCACTCCCGAGGGCCACGTCACCTCGCTGGCCTGGACCGTGCTGTCGCCCGCCGACACCTCGATGTCGGCCGCGCTGGCGCTGATGCGCGCGCGCACCGTCGCCGAAGGGATCGCCGCCGGAGAGGGCTTTGTCGCGCCGAGCCAGAACCTGGTCGTCGCCGATACCGGGACGATCGCGCTCAAGACCGTGGGCGCGATGCCGAAGCGCGATGCGCGGCACCAGACGCAGGGGCGGATCCCCACCCCCGGCTGGGTGGCCGAGAACCGCTGGCAGGGGCGGATGCCCTATGTCCAGAACCCCGAATTCGTCTCGCCGGTCGGCGGCATCCTCGGCAACACCAACAACAAGGTGGTCGAGCGGCCCTTTCCGCTGCATGTCAGCCACACCTACGGCGACACCCAGCGGGTGCAGCGCTGGCGGTTCCTGATGCAGAACCGCGAGGTGCATACCCGCGAAAGCTTCATCGAGGCGCAGCTTGACGAGGTCAGCCCCACGGCACGCGCGCTCTTGCCGCTGGTGGCCAAGGACTTGTGGTTCACCGGCGAGGCCGCGCCCGCCGGCACGCCCGAGCGCCGCCGCCAGGACACGCTCGGGCTCTTGGCCGACTGGAACGGCGAGATGAACGAGCACCGGCCGGAACCGCTGATCTATTCGGCCTGGATGCGCGCCCTGCAGGACCGGCTGATCCGCGACGAACTGGGGCCGCTGGCGCGCGAATTCGCCCATGTCGAGCCCTTGTTCGTCGAACGGGTCTATCGCGACATATTCGGCGCCGGGGCGTGGTGCGACGTGCTGCAATCGGCGCCGGTCGAGACCTGCGGCGACATCGCGCGGCAGGCGCTGGACGACGCGCTGGTCTGGATCGACGAGACCTTCGGCGGCTCGCTCGAATCGCTGCGCTGGGGCGATGCGCATGTGGCGACGCACGATCACCAGGTTCTCGGCGACGTGCCGGTGCTGGGCTGGATCGTCAACATCCGCCAGTCGACCTCGGGCGGCGATCACACGCTGCAGCGCGGCCTGACGTCGGGCCGCGGCCCGAACCCGTTCCTGAACGTCCACGGCGCGGGCTATCGCGGCGTCTACGACTTTTCCGACCCCGACAGCTCGGTCTTCGTGATCTCGACGGGCCAGTCGGGCCACCCGCTGAGCCGGCACTACGACGATCTGGGCGAATTGTGGCGGCGCGGCGAGTACATCCCGATGTCGCTGGACCCCGAGCTTGCCCGCGCGGCAGCGGTCGGGATCACGGTGCTGACGCCGAAATGACGCCCCGGGCGCGGCGCCACTGGCACCGCGGCGCGCGATAGGCCAGAGTGGCGCCATGCCTGCCCCCGCCCTGCCCGCCCCCGCCTTGGCCCATGTCTGCGACCTG
>JBFKQC010000096.1:0-11587 GCA_041627895.1 Rhodobacter sp. | reverse complement strand
AGAAGGGAAGAAAGCATTGAAATCATTTGTTTATATTCTGTCGGCCCTGGCCGTTATGGGGCTCGCCTTTTGGGCTTATAACGAGAATTACCAGACCCAGCGCGCGCTGAACGAGGTCGAGACGCTGCAGCACCAGATCGGCGAGTTGATGGAAACGCGCTCGGTGCTGCGCGCGGAATGGGCCTATCTCAACCGCCCGGACCGGCTGCGCGACCTGGCCAGCCTGAACTTCGACCGGCTGGGGCTGATGCCGCTGCGGCCGGAACAGTTCGGCCGGGTCGACCAGATTGCCTATCCCGTGCTCAGGATCGAGGACCCGGTCGACGTCATCGGCGTGCTGCCCGACCCGGCCGAGAGCTATCGCGTCGAGGGGCTGGTGCCATGACCCGCACGCCGCTGCGCCCGCTGGCCCGCATCCTGTCGGCCCGCGCCAAGGGCGAGAACCCCGACGCGATCGAACGCGAGAACATCCGGCTGCGCCATGAAGAGATGCGCGACAAGGCGCGGCAGCGCGCCGAAGGGCGGCTGGTTGTGCTGGCGGTGTTCTTCTTCTGCATCTTCAGCGTGGTCGGCGCGCGGATGGGGCTGATGGCGGCCTCGGACCCCGAAGAGCCGCGCGCCACCGCCTCGACCAGCCGCATCGTCAACGCGCGCGCCGACATCGTCGACCGCCAGGGCCGGATCCTGGCGACCAACCTGCGCACGCATTCGCTGTACGCCCAGCCGCCGAACATGGTCGACCCGGCACGTGCCGCGCGCGAGCTGGTGGAAATCTTCCCCGACCTCCACGAAGAGCGCCTGATCAAGGACTTCACCGGCGATCGCAAGTTCCTGTGGATCAAGAAGAAGCTCAGCCCCGAGCAGCAGCAGGCGGTGCACGACATCGGCGAGCCCGGGCTGCTGTTCGGCCCGCGCGAGATGCGGCTTTATCCGAACGGGCGGCTGGCGGCGCATATCCTCGGCGGCTACGGTTTCGGCCGCGAGGGGGTCTATGCGGCAGAGGTGATCGGCACCGCCGGCGTCGAGAAAGCGTTCGACCACTTCCTGCGCGACCCGGCCGAGCAGGGCCGGCCGCTGCAATTGTCGATCGACCTGACCGTGCAGGCCGCGGTCGAGCGGGTGCTGAAGGGCGGCATGGTGCTGATGAACGCCAAGGGCGCGGCTGCGGTGCTGATGGACATCCGCACAGGCGAGATCGTGGCGATGACCAGCCTGCCGGATTTCGACCCGAACGACCGGCCGGTGCCGCTGACCACGGGCGACCAGTCGGACAGCCCGCTGTTCAACCGCGCGGTGCAGGGGGTCTACGAGCTTGGCTCGACCTTCAAGATCTTCACCGCGGCGCAGGCGATGGAACTGGGCCTGGTGAACGCCACGACCGAGGTCGACGCCAATTCGCCGATGGTCTGGGGCAAGTACAAGATCAAGGAATTCCGCAACCACAATTACGGGCCGCGGCTGTCGGTCACCGACGTTATCGTCAAGTCGTCGAACGTCGGCACCGCGAACATGGCGCTGATGATCGGGCAGACCCGGCAGCAGGAATTCCTGCGCGCGCTGGGCTTTTTCGATCCGACCGGGGTGGAACTGGTCGAGGCGCCCGGCGCCAGGCCGCTCGTCCCGGCACGCTGGTCGGAAATCAACACGATCACGGTGTCTTACGGGCACGGCCTGTCGGCGAGCCCGCTGCACCTGGCTGCGGCCTATGGCTCGATCCTGAACGGCGGCACAAGGGTGACGCCCACGCTTCTGCGGCGCGAGCAGGTCGAGCCCGGCCCGCGCGTGGTGTCGGAAAACGTCTCGACCGTGGCGCGCGCGATGCTGCGCCAGGTCGTCACCCGCGGCACCGCGCGCTTCGGCGACGTGACGGGCTATGCGGTCGCGGGCAAGACCGGCACCGCCGACAAGCCGAAGCCGAAGGGCGGCTATTACACCGACAAGGTGATCACCACATTCGCCAGCGCGTTTCCGGCGCATGATCCGGCCTATGTGCTGGTCGTCAGCCTCGACGAGCCGGTCGAGACCTCGGGCGTGCTGCCGCGCCGCACCGCCGGCTGGACCGCGGTGCCCGTGGCCGCCGAGGTGATCCGCCGCGCCGCGCCGCTGCTGGGCCTCAGGCCCGAGATTGAACCCGGGGCGGTGAATGGAGTAACACTGACCTCGAACTGACGCGGCGCGTGCATCGGGGCCTGCCCGCCGCGCCGGTAGCCCGGGCAAACGGGCCGGACCGAGGGCGAGCGCAAGGGGCCGCATGGGCGATCAGGTGAAATTTCTGGCCGATCTCGGCCTTGCCGCCCAGGGCGGGCGCGAGGCGCGGATCACCGGGCTGTCGGTGGACAGCCGGACGGTGAAGGACGGCCACCTGTTCGCCGCGCTGCCCGGCAGCCGTGCCCATGGCGCCGAGTTCATCCAGTACGCGCTGAGGATGGGCGCGGGCGCGGTGCTGACCGACCGCGACGGGGCCAGGATCGCGGCCGAGGCGCTGGCCGGCTCGGACGCCGCGCTGGTGCTGACCGAGGACCCGCGCCAGGCGCTGGCCTTCGCGGCGGCGCTCTGGTTCGGGCGCCAGCCCGAGACCGTCGTCGCCGTGACCGGCACCAACGGCAAGACATCGGTGGCCACCTTCACCCGGCAGATCTGGTCGGCGCTTGGCCTGCCTTCGGTCAACCTGGGCACCACCGGGGTCGAAGGCGCCTGGGCGGCGCCGCTGGCGCACACCACGCCGGAACCGATCACGCTGCACCGCGTACTGGCCGAGATCGCCGGCCGCGAGATCGAGCATGTGGCGATGGAGGCCTCGTCGCACGGGCTGGCCCAGCGCCGGCTGGACGGGGTGCGGCTGACCGCGGCGGCGTTCACCAATCTCAGCCAGGACCATCTGGATTATCACGCCGATTTCGACGAGTACTTCGCCGCCAAGGCGGGGCTTTTCGACCGGGTGCTGCCGGATGACGGCGCGGCGGTGATCAACCTCGACGACCCGCGCGGCCGCGAGATGGCCGAGATCGTGATGGACCGGGGCCAGGACCTGATCACCGTGGGCCGCGGACCCGAGGCGAACCTGCGGATCCGGGCGCAGCGCTACGACGCGACCGGGCAGGAGCTGCGGTTCGACTGGAACGGCCGGCCGCGGCTGGTGCGGCTCGACCTGATCGGCGGGTTCCAGGCGGAAAACGTGCTGACCGCGGCCGGGCTGGTGATCGCCAGCGGCTGCGACCCGGCGCGCACCTTCGAGGTGCTGCCGGAACTCAGGGGCGTGCGCGGGCGGATGCAGCTTGCGGCGACGCGCGAGAACGGCAGCTCGGTCTTCGTCGACTATTCGCACACGCCCGAGGCGCTGAAGGTGGCACTGAAGGCGCTGCGCCCGCATGTGCTGGGCCGGCTGATCGTGGTGTTCGGCGCCGGCGGCGACCGCGACCGCGGCAAGCGCCCGATGATGGGCGAGGCGGCGGCGGCCTATGCCGACGTGGTCTTCGTCACCGACGACAATCCGCGCGGCGAAGACCCGGCGCTGATCCGGTCCGCGATCCTCGCCGCCTGTCCCGAGGCCAACGAGGTGCCCGACCGCGCCGAGGCGATCCTGCGCGGCGTCGACGCGCTGCAGCCCGGCGATGCGCTGCTGGTCGCCGGCAAGGGGCACGAGACCGGGCAGATCATCGGCGACGACGTGTTTCCCTTCGACGACGTGGAACAGGCCAGCGTCGCCGTCGCCGCGCTCGACGGGCGGCTGGTATGAGCCTGCTCTGGACCGCGGCAGAGGCCGCCGCCGCCACCGCCGGGCGCGCCACCGCCAATTGGCGGGCCACGGGGGTTTCCATCGACACCCGCACGCTGCAGCCGGGTGATTTGTTCGTCGCGCTGAAGGACGCGCGCGACGGTCACGACTTCGTCGCCGACGCGCTGGCGGGGGGCGCCGCGGCGGCGCTGGTCAGCCGGGTGCCCGAAGGCGTCGGCCCCGGCGCGCCGCTTCTGATCGTGGACGACGTGCTGCCGGCACTGGAACGGCTCGGCCGAGCGGCGCGGGCCCGGACCGGGGCGCGGGTCGTCGGCATCACCGGATCGGTCGGCAAGACCTCGACCAAGGACATGCTGCGCACCGCGCTTGCGGGGCAGGGCCGGGTCCATGCCGCCGAGAAGAGCTACAACAACCACTGGGGGGTGCCGCTGACGCTGGCGCGGATGCCCGCGGCGAGCGATTTCGCCATCGTCGAGATCGGCATGAACCACCCCGGCGAGATCGCGCCGCTGGCGCGGCTGGTCAGCCCGCACGTTGCCATCGTCACCACCGTGGCACCGGCGCATCTGGCGGCCTTCGCCTCGGTCGAGGACATCGCCCGCGAGAAGGCGGCGATCTTCGAGGGCCTGCGCGAGGGCGGCACCGCGCTGATCGACGGCGATATCGAGACCGCGCCGATCCTCGCCGAGGCGGCGCGGCGCGCCGGCGCGGACCTGCGCCGTTTCGGCAGGGGCGAGGGCTGCCACCACCGGCTGCTGGACGTGACCCTGGCCGAGGACACCACCGTGGCGCGCGCCCGTCTGTGGCGGCAGAACGTGGTTTTCAAGATCGGCGCGCCGGGGCGGCATTTCGCGATGAACGCGCTGGCCGTGCTGGGCGCGGTCAAGGCGCTGGACGCCGATCTGGCGCTGGCGATCGCGGCGCTCGGTCGGTGGCGCCCGCCGGCCGGGCGCGGCACGCGCGAGCGCATCGGGCTCGACCCGGTCGACGACCGGATGAGCTTTGACCTGATCGACGACGCCTACAACGCCAACCCGGCCTCGGTCGCCGCCGCGCTCGACGTGCTTGCCGCGGCGCGCCCGCGCGACGGGATCGGGCGCATCGCCCATGGCCGCCGCGTGGCGATCCTGGGCGACATGCTGGAGATGGGCGAGCGCGAGATGGCGCTGCATGCGAACCTCGCCGGGCTGCCCAGCGTCGCGGCGATCGACGTGGTGCACACCGTGGGCGCGCGCATGGCGGCGCTGCACGACGCGCTGCCCGAGACGAAGCGCGGCGAACACGCGCCCAGTTCCGACCGGCTGGCCGTCCGCGCCCATACGCTGGTCGACGCCGGCGACGTGGTGCTGGTCAAGGGCTCGCTCGGCAGCCGGATGGCGCGCGTTGTTGACGCGATCCGCAAATTGGGCCATCCGCTGCAGACCGATGACAGGGAGCGTGGCTGAATGCTCTATTGGCTGACCGAGTTTTCCGACGGCGGCGATTTCTTCAACCTGTTCCGCTATATCACCTTCCGCTCGGGCGGGGCGTTCTTTACCGCGCTGATCTTCGGCTTCATCTTCGGCAGGCCGTTGATCGACCTGCTGAAACGGCGCCAGAAAAGCGGCCAGCCGATCCGCGACGACGGGCCGGAAAGCCATCTGGAGACCAAGCAGGGCACGCCCACCATGGGCGGGCTGCTGATCCTGAGCGCGCTGATCGTGGCGAGCCTTCTCTGGGCGCGGCTCGACAACCCCTATGTCTGGATGATCCTGTTCGTGACCGTGGGCTTCGGCCTGGTGGGCTTTGCCGACGACTACGCCAAGGTCAGCCAGGGGAACCACAAGGGCGTGCCGGGGCGCGTGCGGCTGTTGATCGGCTTCGTGATCGCCGCGATCGCCGGTTACTGGGCGGCGATGGCGCATCCCGACGAACTGGCGTTCCGGCTGGCGTTTCCGGTGTTCAAGGACGCGCTGCTGAACCTGGGCGTGATCCTGTTCCTGCCGTTCACCATGCTGGTGATCGTCGGCGCGGCCAATGCGGTGAACCTGACCGACGGGCTGGACGGGTTGGCGATCATGCCGGTGATGATCGCCGCCGGCACGCTGGGGGTGATCGCCTATGCGGTGGGACGGGTCGACTTCTCGCAGTATCTCGACGTGCATTATGTGCCCGGAACCGGCGAAATCCTGGTGTTCTCCGCCGGGCTGATCGGCGGGGGGCTGGGGTTCTTGTGGTACAACGCGCCGCCCGCGGCGGTGTTCATGGGCGACACCGGATCGCTGGCGCTGGGCGGCGCGCTGGGTGCCATCGCGGTGGCGACCAAGCACGAGATCGTGCTGGCCATCGTCGGCGGGCTGTTCGTGGTCGAGGCGCTGAGCGTGATCATCCAGGTGCTCTATTTCAAGCGCACCGGCAAGCGCGTCTTCCTGATGGCGCCGATCCACCACCATTTCGAGAAACAGGGCTGGGCCGAGCCGCAGATCGTGATCCGGTTCTGGATCATCTCGCTGATCCTGGCGCTGATCGGCCTGGCGACGCTGAAGGTGCGGTGATGCAGCCGCTCGCCCGCCCTTGCAGGCGGTCTCGCTGATGGCGCGTGTCCGCGACACCGATGCGATGATCGCCGGCGTGGCACCCCAGCGGCGCCCGGGCGCGTTCGTGTTCGCCACGCTCGACGGCGATCCGCCGGCGGATGCGGTGGCCACGATCCTGGAAGGCGAGGGCCTGTCGGTCGTGCTGCCGGTCGAGACCGCCGCGGCCCTCGGGCAGCCCACCGACCTGCCGATGGCGATGATCACTCTCACCGTCAATTCGGCGCTGGACGGCATCGGGCTGAGCGCGGCGGTCACCTCGGCGCTGGCCGACGCGGGGATCGCCTGCAACCTGGTCGCGGGCCACCATCACGATCACGTCTTCGTGCCGCTCGGCGACGCCGAGAACGCGCTGGCGCGGCTTCGGGCGCTGGCGGGCGAGGCGCCGTGATGCGCCGCGCCCTTGTCACCGGCGGCAATCGCGGAATCGGGTACGCCATCGCGGCGGGGCTGCGCGAGGCCGGGCTCGAGGTGGTGATCGGCGCGCGGGTGGCGGGCGAGGGCAGGGCGGCGGCCAGGGCGCTGGGCCTGCGCTGGGTGCATCTCGACCTCGAGGTGCCCGAGCGGTTCCAGGCCGCGCTGGCCGACGCCGGCGAGATCGACGTGCTGGTCAACAATGCGGGCATCCTCGAAAAGGTGCCGCTGTTCGGCGCGCACGACAATTTCGCGCGCTCGATGCAGGTGATGGTCGCCGCGCCCTACGAGCTGATGCGGCTGGTCCTGCCGGGGATGGAGCGGCGCGGCTACGGGCGCATCGTCAACGTCTCGTCGGGCTGGGGCAGCTTTGCCGAGGGGTTGGGCGGCGGCGGCGCCTATGGCGCGGCCAAGGCGGCGCTGAACGCGCTGACGGTGCGGGCCGCCGACGCCGCCGAGGGCGACGTGAAGATCAACGCGATGTGCCCGGGCTGGGTCAAGACCCGCATGGGCGGGCCGAACGCCACCCGCACGCCCGAAGAGGCCGCCGACACCGCGATCTGGCTCGCCACCCTGCCGCGCGGCGGGCCGACGGGCGGGTTCTTCCGCCGGCGGAAAAGGATCGCCTGGTAGGGTGTTCGGCCCGGAGCGGTCTGGAAAGGCCGGGTCTGCGGACATGGATTCTGAACCCGGGGCCGCGGCGCGGTGGCGGCGGCGAAGGGCAAATCGCCACCCGGCGCCGCGCCACGCCGATGCGCGCAAGAGGCTGGAAAAGCCCCCCCGGACAGGCTAGCGATGCGGGACGACGCTTGGAAGGCATGCCATGATCCCCGTGCGCGGATATCGCGACCGCAAGGTCGCCGTCCTGGGCCTTGGCCGCTCCGGCCTCGCCGCCGCGCGGGCGCTCGCCGCGGGCGGGGCCGAGCCGCTGTGCTGGGACGACGGCGCCGAGGCGCGCGCCGCGGCCGAGGCGCAGGGCTTCGCGCTGCACGACCTGTCGCGGCGGGGCGCGTTCGACGACGTCGCCGCGCTGATCGTCTCGCCCGGCATCCCGCATCTCTATCCCGCGCCCAACCCGGTGATCGCCGCGGCCTGGGACGCGGGCGTGCCGGTCGACAACGATATCGGCCTGTTCTTCCGCTCCTTCGCGACGCCCGACTGGGACCGTTTCGACACCGCGCCGCGGGTGATCGCCGTCACCGGATCGAACGGCAAGTCGACCACGGCGGCGCTGATCCACCACATCCTGCGCCACGCCGGCAAGCCCACGCAGCTGGCCGGCAATATCGGGCGCGGCGTGCTGGATCTGGACCCCGGCCAGGACGGCGAGGTCGTGGTGCTGGAGCTGTCGAGCTACCAGACCGATCTGGCGCGCGCGCTGACGCCGGATATTGCTGTCTTCACCAACCTCACCCCCGATCACCTGGACCGGCACGCTGGGCTGGGCGGCTATTTCGCCGCCAAGCGCCGGCTTTTCGCCGAGGGCGCGCCGGACCGCGCGGTGATCGGCGTCGACGAGCCCGAGGGGCGGTATCTGGCGAACCAGGTCGCGCTGTCGGCCGAGGACGACCGGGTGATACGCGTGTCGCGCACGGCCAAGCTCGGCGGTCCCGGCTGGTCCGTCACGGCGCGCAAGGGGTTCCTGGCCGAGACCCGCAAGGGCCGGCAGGCGGCCGCGGTCGACCTGCGCGCCATCGCCGGGCTGCCGGGCAGCCACAACCACCAGAACGCCTGTGCGGCCTACGCCGCCACCCGTGCGCTGGGCCTGGCGCCCAGGCTGATCGAGCAGGCGTTCCATTCGTTCGCCGGCCTGCCGCACCGCAGCCAGCTTGTGGCCGAGCGGGACGGCGTGCGTTTCGTCAACGACAGCAAGGCCACGAATGCCGAGAGCGCCGCGCAGGCGCTGCAGGCCTTCGCCAACATCCGCTGGATCGCCGGCGGGCTCGGCAAGGATGGCGGGATCGACAGCCTGAAGCCGCATCTGGGCACCGTCGCCAAAGCCTATCTGATCGGTCACTCGGCGCGCGACTTCGCGCTGCAGCTTGGCCCGACGCCGCACGAGATCTGCGAGACGATGGCCCGCGCCGTGGCCCGCGCCGCGGCAGAGGCGGAACCGGGCGACACGGTGCTGCTGGCGCCCGCCGCGGCTAGCTTTGACCAATACCCGGATTTCGAGAAACGCGGCGAGGATTTCATGGCCTGCGTCCGCAAGATCGTGGAGGACGCATGATGCAGGGCGGCTGCACCTGCGGCGCCGTGCGCTACCGGCTGGCTGATACACCGCTTTTCGTGCATTGCTGCCACTGCACCTGGTGCCAGCGCGAGACCGGTGCGGCCTTTGCGCTGAACGCGCTGATCGAGGCCGACCGGGTGGAACTGCTGTCCGGCGCGCCGGACCAGGTGCCGACCCCGTCGGCATCGGGCAAGGGGCAGGAGATCGCCCGCTGTCCCGCCTGCCGCGTCGCGGTCTGGAGCCATTACGCCGGCGACGGAAGGGCGCTTGCCTTCGTGCGGGTCGGCACGCTGGACGACCCGGCGGCCTGTCCGCCCGACATCCATATCTTCACCTCGACGCGGCTGCCCTGGCTCGACCTCGGCGACCGGGTGCCGGCGGTCGCGGAATACTATGACCGCCGCGAGTATTGGCCGGAGGCCAGCCTCGCCCGCCACCGCGCGATGCGCGAAAAGGCGCGGGCGCGCCGGTAGGGGCGGTGGCCGGGGACGGCGCACCGGGCACGGGCCCTGGTCTCGGATATCGCGACCCGGCCTTGCCGGGGCGCAGGTGCAAGCCCGCCGCTGGGTGCCTTTCGGCGGTGCAGGGCAGGGCGATCCGGTTGCGCCCCAGACAGGCCGGAGGCCCGCCGCCGGCATGATCCGCCCGGAAAGCAGAGGCCGCCCGGATGAGCGGCGCGCGCAGGCTTAACGGCGCCTTAACCGCGACCCGATAGAACCCTGCGCCGAAGCTTCCGCGCGCGGATTGCGCGTGACTATGACAATCCGGCCCCGCGCCCGTGAAACGGCAGGGGCGGTCCGCGAACGATCGACGGTCCGGGGTAGCGCCCGGGCCGGGACCTGGGGCGCATGTCCCCGGATCACGTCACCTGGCGGCGCCGCCATCCCGATGAGCCGGCACCCGACCGGCGTTCCCATCCACGAGACCGGCAACGATTGCCGCCGCCCGGCCGCCGGGCCGGCGCGCGCGGTCGCGCACTCAGGCGCGCGCCTGGACCAGCGGCATGGCGGCAAAGGCGACCTGTCCCGCCAGCCCGATCGCGCCGGGCAGGCCGGTCAGGGCCGACAGGTATCCCGCAAGGCTCTGCCCGAAGCCGAGGATTGCCAGCCCCGCCTCGGCCAGCATCAGCACGGCGAAGGCGACGCCGCCCATCGCCAGGCGCTCTGCCGGCCGGGCCGCGACGCGGAACCGGGCGATCAGCCAGCGGCAGGCGACCCACGACAGCGCCAGCATCACCGGCAATTCCAGCAGCACCGCCGCGACCTCGCCCAGCGCCGGGACCACCACCATCACCCGCAGCGTCCCCAGCACGAACCCGGCGGCGAACACGGCGGCAAAGTAGGCCAGCCCGGCCCTTGCGGCGGCGCCCACCGGCCTAACCCGCCAACAGCGCCTTGGCGGCGCCGCGGGCCTCGTCGGTCACGGTGTCGCCCGCCAGCATCCGGGCGATTTCGTCGACCCGCGCGCTGCCGGCGAGCGGTGTGACGGTCGACAGCGTCGTCTCGTCGGCCACGAGTTTGGCGACCTGCCAATGGTGCTGGGCCCGCGCGGCGACCTGCGGCGAATGCGTCACCACCAGCACCTGGCAATCCTCGGCCAGCCGGCTCAGCCGCCGACCGACCGCGTCCGCCGTCGCGCCGCCGACGCCGCGGTCGATCTCGTCGAAGATCATGGTGATGCCGCTGGCGCCCTTCGTCAGGCAGACCTTCAGCGCCAGGAGGAACCGGCTGAGCTCGCCGCCCGAGGCGATGCGGTTGAGCGGCCCCTGCGGCGCGCCGGGATTGGTCGCGACGGTGAAGGCCACCGCGTCGCGGCCCGAGGGGCCGGGTTCCGCCGCGGCGATTTCGGTGGCGAAGGCGGCGCGCTCCATTTTCAGCGGCGCCAGTTCATGCGCCATCGCCCGGTCCAGTTCCGCCGCCGCCGCACGACGCCGTTCGCCCAGCGCCCCGGCCGCCGCGTCATAGGCCGCGCCCGCGTCGGCCACCGCCCGCGCCAGCGTCTCGAGGTCCGCCGCGCCGCCGTCGAGCGCATCCAGCTTGCCGCGCAGGGTCTCGGCGAAACCGGCCAGTTCGTCCGGCGCGACGCCGTGCTTGCGCGCCAGGCCGCGGATCGCGAAAAGCCGCTCTTCCGCCGCCTCCAGCTCGACCGGGTCAAAGCGCATCTCTTCCAGGCAGCGCGCGACGCCCTGCTCGGCAGCGCCCAGTTCGTCCAGCGCCCGCCCCAGCGCGGCGACCGGCGCCTCGAGCCGGCCCTCGGCGCGCTCGGCCACGTCCTCGAGCCAGCGCAGCGCGTTGCCCAGAAGCCCCTCGGCCCCGTCATAGCCCATCGCCTCGTGCGCCTTGGCGATGTCGCCCTGGATCCGCTCGGCCGCCTGCATCAGGCGGCGGCGGGTGTCGAGTTCGGCCTCTTCGCCGGGGGCAGGGTTCAGCGCGTCCAGTTCAGCCACGGAATGACGCAGGAAATCCTCTTCGGCGCGGACCCCGTCAAGCGCGGCCTCGGCGGCGGCAAGCGCCTTTTCCGCCTCGCCACGCGCCCGCCAGGCGGCGCGCGTCGCGGCGATCAGGTCGCCCGCGCCGGCGAAGTCGTCCAGCAAGTCGCGGTGCCCGCGCGGGTTCAGCAGGCCGCGGTCGT
>JBFKQC010000095.1:0-11983 GCA_041627895.1 Rhodobacter sp. | reverse complement strand
CGAGGTCACGAAGGTCGCCTTCACGCCGAAGGTTTCCACGTCGGCGTCGTTGCCCTTGTAGAGCCCGCCGGGGATCGTGGCCTTGGCGTAGTAGGGGTTGTCGGCGACCAGCTTGTCGATGGCGTCGCCGGTCACGCTGACCAGCTTGGCGTCGACGGTCGAGGTGGCTTCCTGGATCGACCCGTTCGGGTGGCCGACGGTGTAGATGATCGCATCCACCTTGTTGTCGCCGAGCGCGGCCGACTGCTCGGCCGGCTTCAATTCGGACGCCAGCGCGAAGTCGTCGGTCGACTTGCCCACGGCTTCCAGCACGACTTCCATCGTCGCGCGCTGGCCCGAGCCCGGGTTGCCGACGTTCACGCGCTTGCCGAACATGTCGTCGAAAGATGCGATGCCGCTGTCGGCGCGCGCCACCACGGTGAACGGCTCGCCGTGCACCGAGAATACCGCGCGCAGCTTGTCGAAGGCGCCGCCTTCCTCGAACTGCGACGAGCCGTTATAGGCGTGGAACTGCCAGTCGGACTGGGCCACGCCCATATCCATGTCGCCCGCCTTGATCGCGTTGATGTTCGCGATCGACCCGCCGGTCGACGGCGCGGTGCATTTCAGGTTGTGCTCGGCGGTGCCGCGGTTCACCAGCCGGCAGATCGACTGCCCGACCACGAAATAGACCCCGGTCTGGCCGCCCGTGCCGATGGTGATGAACCGCTCCTGCGCGGTCGCGACCTGGCCGCAAAGCGCGGCTGCCGCGGCGATCGCCGTCAGTTTGAAGAGTTTCATGTCAGTCTCCCTGGTTAGGTTTTTTGCTTTCCTGGACTGGCGTTGCCGCCGGCCGGATCATTGTCCGCTCACGTTAACACGGTCGCGACATCGGGCAACCGTCAATGCGTTCGCGACAATATCCGCGCCGAACCCGACGCCCTTGCAAGGCGGCGTCGAGGGCGCGAATTCTGCGAAGTGTGCTGTTTTCACTGGGATTTTTCCGATTCAGAACGTGGGCGGCGTGCAGGCGCTGACGATCACGCAGTCGCGGTCGCCGATATTGCGGAACCGGTGCGGCAGGCGGCTGTCGAACAGGTATCCGTCGCCCGGATTCAGCACCCGGACCTGGTCTGCCACGGTGATCTCGACGATTCCCGAGACCACGACGCCGGCCTCTTCGCTCTCGTGGCTCAGAAGGTCCGGCCCGGTATCGGCGCCCGGCGGATAGGTCTCGTGCAGCACCTGCAGCGTGTGTTTCGAAGCATTGCCCAGCTGGCGCAGCGACACCCGCGCCGCGCCCTTGCCCAGCCCGACATCCTGCGGCGACAGCTCGACGAACTCGTCGGCGCCGTAGAAATACTTCGGCGGCCCGATCTCCTCGACCACCGAGAAGAACTCGGACATCGTCATCGGGATCGCGTCGAGCAGGCGCTTGAGCGAAGCGACCGAGGGGCTGGATTTGTCCTGCTCGATCAGCGAGATCGCGCCGTTGGTCAGCCCCGCACGCCCGGCAAGATCGCGCTGCGACAACCCGCGCGCCTCTCGCACCGCCCTGAGCCTGCTGCCGATATCCAACGCGCCGTTTCCTTCGCTTAACAAATGGTTGAGATATTAAGCGCAGGAAGCAGGGCCGCGTCAACAGGAAAGAAATATCGTGATTACAGATGGTTAACCTGTTCTTCGGTCCGCCGCCGGCTGGTCGAGAGGCCCTCCGGGGGGAAATCGGTTGACAATTATTTTAAGCGCTCTATGAAAATTATGATCAATATTCGTTCGTGTCAGCCGGAGCATTCCATGACCACCAAGACCAAGACCCGCAAGCCTGCCGCCGCCAAGCCGAAGCGCCAGCCCAGGGCCGCCGCGCCGAAGGCCGCCCCCGAGGTCAAGGCGCCCGAGGCCAAAGCGCCCGAGGCCATGGCGACTACGGCCCAGGCCACCGGGACCCGGGCGGCCGCCCCCGCCGCGACCGGCGAAAGCAACGCCGCGCTGCTGGCCCGGCGCGAGGCCGCCGTCGCCCGCGGCGTCGCATCCGCCGCGCCGGTCTTCGCCGCGCGCGCCGAGAATGCCGAATTGTGGGACGTCGAGGGCAACCGCTACATCGACTTCGCCGGCGGCATCGCGGTGCTGAACACCGGCCACCGCCACCCCAGGGTGATCGAGGCCGCCAAGCGCCAGGAAGACGCCTATACCCACACCTCGTTCCAGGTGGTGCCCTACGAGCCCTACGTCGCGCTGGCCGAAAAGCTGAACGCGCTGGCGCCGGGCGATTTCGCCAAGAAGACGCTCCTGGTCACCACCGGCGCCGAGGCGGTCGAGAACGCCGTCAAGATCGCCCGCGCCGCCACCGGCCGCCCCGGCATCATCGCGTTCGCGGGCGGCTATCACGGCCGCACGCTGATGACGCTGGGCCTGACCGGCAAGGTGTCGCCCTACAAGAAGGACGTCGGTCCCTTCCCGGCGGACATCTTCCGCGCGCCGTTCCCCGATGCGCGCAACGGCGTGACCGTCGAGGACGCGCTGAAGGGGCTGGAAACCCTGTTCCTGACCGACGCCGACCCAAGCCGCGTCGCCGCGATCATCCTCGAGCCGGTGCTCGGCGAGGGCGGCTATCACCCGGTCCCGGCCGAGATGTGGCAGGCGCTCAGGGCGATCTGCGACAAGCACGGGATCCTGCTGATCTCGGACGAGATCCAGGCCGGTTTCGCCCGCACCGGCACCTGGTTCGCGGTCGAGCATTCCGGCGTCGCGCCCGACCTGATCACCGTCGCCAAGTCGATGGCCGGCGGCTATCCGATCGCCGGCGTCGTCGGCCGCGCCGAGGTGATGGACGCGCTGGCGCCCGGCGGGCTGGGCGGCACCTATGGCGGCAACCCGGTGGCCTGCGCCGCCGCGCTGGCCGCGATCGAGGCGATCGAGGCCGAGGGCCTGCTGGCGCGTTCCGCCGCGCTGGGCGAAACCTTCCGCGCCCGCTTCGCCGAGATGGGCGCCCGCGTCGCGCCCTACCGGATGTGGGACATCCGCGGGCTGGGCGCCATGGTGGCGGTCGAGTTCGTCACCGACTTCGACACCGCTGCGCCGGACGCCGCGTTCACCAAGCGGGTGATCGGCCAGGCGCTGAAGCGCGGGCTGATCCTGCTCGCCTGCGGGATGCACGGCAACGCGGTGCGGATCATGGTGCCGCTGACCGCCTCCGACGCGATTATCGAAGAGGGCCTCGCGATCTTCGAGGCCGCGCTGGCCGATGCCATTGCGGCCGAGGCGTCCATCGCCGCGGAGTGATCCGCGCGAACGGGCGCCGGCCCGCCGCAGCGCAAGTCCCTCGCGCTGCGGCGGTGCGGGCCTCCGCCCCCGCCCGGCGGCCGCCCGCACGCCGCCCAAGGGGGCGCGCTTTGCGGCACGGCGTTCCGCGGTCTATGCTACGACGACGCGGCCAGGGGTCCTTCGGCCCGGAAGGCCGCGCAAACCCGCAAACCAGGGGAACGAGGACCAGCCCATGTCGCACATCTTTGCCCGCCACTGCCATTCCGTCCCCCCCGTCGCCGTCGGCGGCGAGGGCTGCTACCTGATCGGTGCGGACGGCAAGCGCTATCTCGACGGCTCCGGCGGCGCGGCGGTGTCCTGCCTCGGCCACGGCGACGCCGAGATCACCGCGGCGATCAAGTCACAGCTCGACCGGCTGGCCTTCGCCCATACCGGGTTCTTCACCTCCGAGCCGGCCGAGCGGCTGGCCGATCTGCTGATCCAGCATGCACCGGGCAGGCTCGACCGGGTCTATCTGGTCTCGGGCGGGTCCGAGGCGACCGAGTCGGCGATCAAGCTGGCCCGGCAATACTGGGTCGAGAAGGGCGAGCCGCAGCGCGCCCGGCTGATCGCGCGCAAGCAAAGCTATCACGGCAACACGATCGGCGCGCTCAGCGCCGGCGGCAACGAGTGGCGCCGCCAGCAGTTCGGTCCGCTGCTGCTGGAAGTCAGCCATATCGACCCGTGCTACGAATACCGCTACCGCCGTGACGACGAGAGCGCCGAGGACTATGGCAGGCGCGCGGCGGACGCGCTGGAAGACGAAATCCAGCGCCTCGGCCCGGAAACCGTGATGGCCTTCATGGCCGAGCCGGTCGTGGGCGCCACCGCCGGCGCGCTGGCCCCGGCGCCCGGCTATTTCAAGCGCATCCGCGAGATCTGCGACCGGCACGGCGTGCTCCTGATCCTCGACGAGGTGATGTGCGGCATGGGCCGCACCGGCAGCCTGTTCGCCTGCGAACAGGACGGCGTCGCCCCGGATATCGCCTGCATCGCCAAGGGCCTCGGCGCGGGGTATCAGCCGATCGGCGCGATGCTGTGCACCGCCGAGATTTTCGACGCCATCGCGCAGGGCTCGGGCTTCTTCCAGCACGGGCACACCTATCTCGGCCATCCCGCCGCCGCCGCGGCCGGCCATGCGGTGGTCTCGGCGATCCTCGACCGCGGGCTGATCCCGCGGGTGCGCGAGCAGGGCGAGAAGCTTGCGGCGCGGCTTGAGGACCGGTTCGGCCAGCACAGCCACGTGGGCGACATCCGCGGCCGCGGCCTGTTCCGCGGCATCGAGCTTGTCGCCGACCGCGAGACCAAGGACCCGTTCGACCCCGCCCGGGGCGTCGCCGCCAAGATCAAGAAGGCGGCCTTTGCCGAGGGGCTGATCTGCTACCCGATGTCCGGCACCATCGACGGGCGCCGGGGCGATCACATCCTGCTGGCGCCGCCCTTCATCATCGAGGACGACCAGCTGGACGAGCTGACCGGCAAGCTCGACCGCGCGATTTCGGCCGTGATCTGAAACCTGGCGGGGGGACTGGCGATGACGAGGTTCGCTGTATTCGCCGGCGCGGTGGCGCTGACGCTCCTGTCGCTGATCGGCCTGGCCTGGACCTGGTGGTTCCTGGTGCCGCTGGCGGGCTTCGGCTATCTCGCCGGGCTCGGCCTCTACGACGTGCTGCAGCCCAGCCACTCGATCCTGCGCAACTACCCCGTCATCGGGCACATGCGTTTCTTCTTCGAGGGCATCCGGCCGGAGATCCGCCAGTACCTGATCGAAAGCGACCAGGACGAAGAGCCGTTTTCCCGCGACGAGCGCTCGATCATCTACCAGCGCGCCAAGGGGGTCGAAGACAAGCGCCCCTTCGGCACCCGCACCCGGGTCTACGATGCGGGCTATGAATGGCTGACCCATTCCGTGGTGCCGGTGCATATCGAGGATCACGATTTCCGCGTCCGGATCGGCGGGCCGGATTGCGAGAAGCCCTACGACGCCTCGATCTACAACATCTCGGCGATGTCGTTCGGCGCGCTCAGCGCGAACGCGATCCTGGCGCTGAACACCGGCGCGAAGATCGGCGGTTTCGCGCATGACACCGGCGAGGGCGGCATCAGCCGCTATCACCGCCAGGGCGGCGGCGACCTGATCTACGAGATCGGGTCGGGCTATTTCGGCTGCCGCACCGACGGCGGGCGTTTCGACGTCGAGAAGTTCCGCGCCCAGGCCGCCGACCCGCAGGTCAAGATGATCGAGCTGAAGCTCAGCCAGGGCGCCAAGCCGGGCCATGGCGGCGTGCTGCCCGCCCGCAAGATCTCGCCCGAGATCGCCGAGGCGCGCGGCGTGCCGATGGGCGTCGATTGCGTCTCGCCCTCGGCGCATCCCGAATTCTCGACGCCGCTGGAGATGATGCAGTTCATCAGGACGCTGCGCGAGAACGCCGACGGCAAGCCGGTGGGCTTCAAGCTGTGCATCGGCCACCGGCGCGAATTCATGTGCATCGTCCGGGCGATGCTGGAAACCGGCGTGGTGCCGGATTTCATCGTGATCGACGGCAAGGAGGGCGGCACCGGCGCGGCGCCGCTGGAATTTGCCAACCACATGGGGATGCCGCTGGTCGAGGGGCTGACATTCGCCCACAACACGCTGCGCGGCGCCGGCCTGCGCGACCGGCTGAAGCTGGGCGCCTCGGGCAAGCTGGTGACGTCCTTCGACATCGCCAAGGCGCTGGCGCTCGGCGCCGACTGGGCCAATTCGGCGCGCGGCTTCATGTTCTCGGTGGGCTGCATCCAGGCGCAGGCCTGCCACACCAACCATTGCCCGGTCGGCGTGGCGACGCAGGACCCGCTGCGTGCCCGCGCGCTGAACGTCACCACCAAGTCCGAACGCGTCCACCGCTTCCACCACAACACGCTGAAGGCGCTGGCCGAGATGACCGGCGCGGCGGGGCTGTCGCACCCGGGCGAGTTCCTGCCGCACCACCTGCTGATGCGCGAGGCCGACCGCGACATGGTCACCGGCGAAGAGGTCTATCCCTACCTCCCCGAAGGCTTCCTGCTGCGCGACGAGGTCGACGAGTTCGGCTATCACATGCGCTGGAAACGCTCGCGCGCATCCAGCTTCGAGCCGTTCGATGTCGGCTGAGCGCGGCGCCATCCTGCCGCCGCGGCCCGAGGCCGACTGGCCCGACGAGATCGCCCATATGCGCGGCGGGTTCGCCAGCGGGCTGAACGTCTACAAGACCATGGCGCATCACCCGGCCCTGCTGCGGGCCTGGGCCGATCTGCGCGAGCACATCGTCAACCGCTCGACGCTGGGCCGGCAGCGACTGGAAGTGGTGATCCTGCGCACCGGCGTCCGCCTGGGATCGGCCTACGAGTGGTCGCAGCACGTGCTGCGGGCGCGCAAGTACGGGCTGGAGGATGCCCGCATCGCCGCCCTGCGCGGCCCGCTCGACGCGATGCCGCACGAGGACGCGGTGCTGGCGCGCGCGGTCGACGAGCTGTTCGACCGCAAGGCGCTGAGCGCCGAGGCGCTCGCCGCCCTGACCGACCTCGCCGGAAGCGAGGGCGTGCTGGACCTGATGGCGACGGTGGGCTTCTATTCGACGCTCGGCTTCATCCTGAACACGTTCGAAACCCCGCTGGATGCGGATATCGCCGCGGAACTGGTCCGCGGCCCCCTGGCCGGCTGACCCCCTGGCCGGCTGACCGCCCTGCCCCGCCGCATCGTTCCTGTCGACGCGCCATAAACTTATCGCTACACTCATCTTATCGCCCCGGTTGTTTTGGGGCGGATGTCCCGCGGCGCGGGGCGTTCGAAGGCGGATTTATCGGCCGGCCGGCGGCCTGCGCGGGCCGGAGGATTGCGACAAAGGCATTGCGGGGCCGACAATGGCTGAGATCAAGACGAAGGCCGATATCAGGCCCGGCAACTTTCCCTTTCCGCTGAGCGACGGGCCGACGGAATCGCCCTACCTGACCTGGCTGCGGAACCATTCGAACTACATGGTCGAAAGCGGGTTCTCCGACTATCTGCGCATCGTCGCGGTGCTGGTCCGCGGCATGGTGGTCAACTTCCTGATCCTGCTGCCGTTCTTCCTGGTGCTCTCGGTCGCGCTGGCGCTGGCGCACCTGTATCTCTCGAAGCCGCAGGCGGTGGTCTTCGAATGGATCGCCAGCGAGACCGCGGATGCCGCGGGCGACGCCACGGTCAAGGTCACGGTGCGCAGCACCTTCGGCGAACGCGCCAGCCTGGAAAGCGCCTTCGCCGCGCCGGACGATCCCGAACGGCTGCGCGCCGATCTTGGCGAGCTTCTGACCCGGCTGCTCTGGGCCAAGGGACAGTTCGACCGGCTGAAATGGACGCTCGGCGAGGGCAAGGTCGTCGCAACCGACCTGCATAGCGGCGACTCGGTGGCCGCGACGGTGACCCTGCTGCGCGACAAGCAGAGGATCGAGCTGAAGCTGCGCAACCCGACGCGGTTCACGATCTGGGCGCTCGGCGCGGCGGCCCTGCTGATCGTGGCGTTCCCGGTCGGGGTGCGGATGTCGCGGGTGCGGCGCTACCGCGAGGCGCTGCGCACCGGACACCTCAGCTCGATCGGCCGGCGCGACCTGTTCGAGCGGCGCTTCGGCTCGCTCTTGCTGGCGGTGATCGCGGTCGCGGCGTTCGAGAACTTCCCGCGGCTGTCGTCGGCGTTCCACGCCCTGCGCGAGGGCGAGGTGGCCATCGCCGTGCCCACGCTGGCCGGCATGCTCGGCGGGCTGGTGGCGGCGAACCGGGTGCTGCCGTCGCTGGGCGGCTGGGCCAAGAAGATCGGCGTGCTGGCGGTGGGGCTTCTGGGCCTGCTGCTGCCGCTGGTGCTGATCCTCTTCGTGGTCGAATTCCTGGTCTATACCGACAAGTCCGATTTCGGGCGGCTGAACTACGACCTCTACATCACGCTCGGCCTGGTGGCGCTGCCGCTGGTCTTCGCGGTGCTCCTGTTCGTGACGCTGATCATCGGCTGGCGGTCGTTCAAGTGGTCGGGCGTCGTCAAGCTGCTCGGCCTGATCCTTCTGATGCTGGTGCTGATCGTCGGCGTGGTGGGCGGCGCGATCCTGGTCTTCGCGGAATTCCCGGACCTGCTTTATGCCTATTTCGTGCTCGCGGTGGCGCTGGAAGTGGCGGTCTACTGCTGGCTCGCGGCGGACGTGAACCAGACCTCGATCAACGGGCTTTACCGCGACCGGCTGGCTTCGGCCTTCCTGATCGGCGTCGACACGCGGGGCGATATCGGCGTCGAGCAGGACATCAACATCCAGGAAATCTGCAACTACGACGCGGGATCGTCGGCGCCCTACCACATCATCAACACCGCGCTGAACCTGCAGGCCACCACAGATACCGGCATCCGCGAGCGCAACAGCGATTTCTTCATGTTCTCCAAGCGCTTCACCGGATCCGACCGGACCGGGTACTGCAAGAGCGAGAACATGGAGGCGGTGTTTCCGCAGATGGATCTGGGCACCGCGATGGCGATCTCGGCCGCCGCCGCGTCGCCGAACATGGGCCGGTCCACCAATCCCCTGATGGTGATGTTCCTGACGCTGCTGAACATCCGGCTGGGGTTCTGGGTGCCGCATCCCGACCGGCTGGAGAAATACCTGGCCGAGAAGGGTTACAGCCCCGGCGAGCGCAAGCACATCACGTTCTTCGACGGCGTGTTTCCGGAAGAGCTGGGCGAGATCGCCAGGCGCCGGGCGCAGGCCTATGGCGACATCGCGGCGCGGCCGCTCGGCGACGCGCCGGTGCCCACGGTGGCGCACAACCTAGTGGGCATCGGGTTTTCCGGCGGCGGCATCCGGTCGGCGACGATCAACCTCGGGATCGCCCAGGCGCTGCACGCGCGCGGCGTCTTCGATCACGTCGACTACATGTCGACGGTCTCGGGCGGCGGCTATCTCGGGGCCTCGATCAGCACGCTGATGCGCCACAAGACCCCGCCGCATGCCGAGATCGACGGCAGGATCGAGGCGCTGGACGCGGCGGCGGCGCACCTGCGGATCGCCCCGGCCGACGGCTCGGCGGCGCGGGACTACCGCTATGTGCCGGGCGCGGCGCTGGACCTGGACGTGGCCGAGGGGCTGCCGGTCAAGGCCGGCCAGCGGCTGTTGCGCCGGCTGGGGCCGAACGGGCGCACCAGCTACGTCTCGCTGATGGACAGCTTTTCCTGGCGCGTGCCGCCCGGCGCGCTCTGGGACGAGATGATCTCGCACCTCGACGAGAACCACAAATGGCTCTACCTCTCGGATGGCGGGCATATCGAGAACATGGCGGCGATCGAGCTGTTGCGGCGGCGCTGCCGGTTCATCATCATCGGCGACGGCGAGGCCGACCCCAGGCTGCATTTCTTCGGGCTGGCGACGCTGATCCGCTATGCGCGGATCGACCTCGGGATCACCATCACGCTGAACGTCGACCGCATCCGGCTGGGCGCGGACGGGCGCAGCGCGATGCACTGGGCGACGGGCACGATCCGCTATCCGCCCGACCCGGCGCGCGGCATCGCGACCGAGGAGACCGGGCATCTTCTGTACCTCAAGTCGTCGTTTACCGGCGACGAGGACGAGGTGATCCAGGAATACCGCAACCGCAAGCCCGCCTTCCCGCACGAATCCACCGCCGACCAGATGTTCGACGAAAACCAGTTCGAGGCCTACCGCGCGCTCGGCCAGCACATCGCCGAGACCGCGCTGGCCCGGTCCGGCGTGCGGACGCTGCGGATCGGCTTTGACGGGTTCGAGACCTGGATGACCGAGGAGCTCTGGCGCGACGACGGCGGCTGAGCCGGTCAGAACGCCTTGAAGGTCAGCGTGGTCAGCGAGCGCTCGATATCCGGCACGTCGAGCAGTTCCTCGTTGATGAAATGGCCGACATCGGCACCCTCGGGGACGTAGAGCTTGACCAGAAGGTCCCACTCGCCGCTGGTGGAATACAGCTCGGAATGGATTTCCTTCAGCGCGATCGCCTCGGCCACCGGATAGGTCTTGCCCGGGCGGCAGCGAAGCTGGACGAAGACGCAGGTGGTCATGGGCGCTCTCCTTTCGGCGGCCGCGGGCGGGCCGCGATGGCACATTCGCCCCGCTTCGCCCAATAATCAACCCGCCGCCGCGCCAGCGCCTTGGAATGGTCGCGCGCCGCCCCTATAAGGCGCCGCGACAGCAAGGAAAACGCCGATGCGCACCGCCAAGATCAGCCGCAAGACGGCCGAGACCGAGATCACCGCCGAGATCGACCTCGACGGCACCGGCCGCTACGACATGGCGACCGGCGTCGGGTTCTTCGACCACATGCTGGACCAGCTTGCCCGGCATTCGCTGATCGACATCAAGGTCGCGGCCAAGGGCGACCTGCATGTCGACGATCACCACACGGTCGAGGATACCGGGATCGCGCTGGGACAGGCGCTGCGGCAGGCGCTCGGCGACAAGCGCGGCATCCGGCGCTACGGGTCCTGCCTGCTGCCGATGGACGACGCGCTGGTGCGCGCCGCGCTGGACCTGTCGGGGCGGCCCTACCTGGTCTGGAACGCGGCGCTGCCGGCCGAGAAGATCGGCAGCTTCGACACCGAGCTGGTGCGCGAGTTCTTCCAGGCGCTCGCCACCCACGGCGGGATCACGCTGCATGTCGACGCCCTGCACGGGCTGAACAGCCACCACATCGCCGAGGCGGCGTTCAAGGCGGTGGCGCGCGCCCTGCGCGAGGCGGTCGAGCCGGACCCGCGCAAGGGCGACGAGGTGCCCTCGACCAAGGGCGCGCTTTGAGGGAACCCGGAGCGGTGCTCCGCTTTCGTGCCGGGATACTTGAGCCGGAAAGGCAAAGATGCTGACGGTGCTGATCGACTATGCTGCCGGCAACCTGCATTCTGCCGAGAAGGCGTTTCAGCGCATGGCCTCCGAGGTGGACGCGGGCCGGATCCTAGTCTCCGGCCGGGCCGAGGACGTGGCGCGTGCCGACCGGATCGTGCTGCCGGGAGACGGCGCGTTTCCGGCCTGCATGAACGCGCTCCGTGGACAGGCCGGGCTGTTCGAGGCGCTGGTCGAGGCGGTGGAGCGGCAGGGACGGCCGTTTCTGGGCATTTGCGTCGGGATGCAGCTGATGGCGCGGGTCGGCCACGAATACGAGGACACGGTCGGGTTGGGCTGGATCGACGGCGAGGTGCGAAAGATCGCGCCAGCGGACCCGGCGCTGAAGGTGCCGCATATGGGATGGAACGATCTGGTCATCGACCGCGCGCATCCGGTTCTCGACGGACTCAGGACCGGTGATCATGCCTATTTTGTTCATTCCTATCAGATGGTTGTGGATGATTCCTCGCAGCTCTACGCGCATTGCGACTATGGCGGCGCGGTGACTGCCATCGTCGGCCGTGACACGATGATCGGTACGCAGTTTCACCCCGAGAAAAGCCAGGCGGCGGGATTGCGGCTGATCGCGAACTGGCTGTCCTGGCGACCGTGAGTGCGCTCGCGGCCGCGCTTCCCGCCGATCCCTGCCTGAATTCCCGGCGTCAGTTCACATCCTGACGAAGGTCAGTCAAATATGCTTTGTATTTCAATAGCTTGCTGCGCATAGACACGAAAGGGCCGACACCCTTCCGCTTGCTTTTGATCGCCAGTAGGACGCGAGGGCCCCTTCTTCGGGAAGGGACCGGCGCGCGAAGTTACT
>JBFKQC010000094.1:0-12601 GCA_041627895.1 Rhodobacter sp. | reverse complement strand
TCGGATCGCGCAAGCGATCCGAAACCCGCTGATGCACCTCCTCGCCGCCACCCCCGGCGCCATTGACGACGGCGAGCCGGTCGACCTCGGCCAGACCCCGGCGGACGTCGTCTTTCTCTCCGCCGCCGACACCGAACTGGCCGCGCTGTCCGAGGCCCGCGCCGAAATGGCCGACCCGCCGACGCTCCGACTCGCCAACCTCACCCATCTGCGCCACCCGATGTCGGTCGACCTGCATGTCGAGCGCTGCGCCGCGAAATCCCGCCTGGTGATCGCGCGGGTCCTCGGCGGCACCGGCTACTGGCGCTACGGCGCCGAGCAATACGCCGCGCATTGCCAGGCCGCGGGCGTTCCGCTCGCGCTGCTCCCGGGCGACGACAAGCCCGACCCCGAACTGCGCGACCTCAGCACCGTCGACCCGCAGGACTACGACGCGCTCTGGTCCTACCTGGTCGAGGGCGGGCCGGAAAACAGCGCCAACGCCCTGCGCTACGCCGCCTGGATGCTCGCTCGCGATCGCGCGGACGGCGGGCCGGCGGCACGGCGCGGCGCCGCGGCGCCGCCGCCGGCCAGCCCGCTCCTGCGCGCCGGTCTCTACTGGCCCGGCACCGCGCTCGCCGACCTCGCGGCGATCCGCGGGAACTGGGCCGCCGGCGCCCCGGTCGTCGCGCTGGTCTTCTACCGTGCGCTCGTGCAGGGCGCCGGGCTCAACCCGATCAACCGGCTGGTCCGGGCGCTCCTGCGCCAGGGCCTGAACCCGCTGCCGGTCTTCGTCGCCTCGCTGAAGGACCCGGTCAGCGCCGCCACGCTGGCAGAGCTCTTCACCCGGGCCCCGCCGGACGCGATCCTGAACTGCACCAGTTTCGCCACCGGCACGCCGCACGGCGCCGGGACCCCGGACAACCCGCTGAACGCAGCGGCCTCGAACGCCGCCCCGGTGTTCCAGGTCGTGCTGTCCTCGGGCAGCGAAGACGCCTGGCACCGGGGCCTGACCGGGCTGTCCGCGCGCGACATCGCGATGAACGTGGCGCTGCCCGAAGTCGACGGGCGGATTCTCTCGCGCGCCGTCAGTTTCAAGGGCGAGGCGTTCTTCGACGAGGCCACCGAATGCCCGATCGCCGCCTACCGCGCCCGCGGCGACCGGATCGACTTCGTCGCGCGGCTGGCGGCGAACTGGGCACGCCTGCGCCGCACGGCGCCGCAGGACCGCAAGGTCGCGCTGATCCTCGCCAACTACCCCAACAGGGACGGCCGGCTCGCCAACGGCGTCGGCCTCGACACGCCCGCGGCAACCGCGAACGCCCTGACCACGCTCGCGCGGAACGGCTACACCGTCACCGGCGCCCCGTCCGACGGCGCCGCGCTGATGGCACGCCTCGCCGCCGGCCCCACCAACTGGCTCGCCGACCGCGCCGGGCGCCACGGCGGGGCCGAGTTGATGATGTCCGACTACCAGATCGACTATGGCCAGCTTCCCTGGGAGGTCCGCCAGCGGATTGAGGACCGCTGGGGCAGGCCCGAGGCCGACCCGTTCCACGAGCCGGGCGAGGTCGATTGCGGCCGCTTCAGGCTGGGCGTCCTCGAATTCGGCAACGTCGTCGTCGGCCTGCAGCCGGCGCGCGGCTACAACATCGACCCGGCCGAGACCTACCATTCGCCCGACCTCGTGCCGCCGCACAACTACCTCGCCTTCTATTTCTGGCTTCGCCACCAGTTCGGCGCGCATGCCATCGTGCACATGGGCAAGCACGGCAACCTGGAATGGCTCCCCGGCAAGTCGCTCGCCTTGTCGGATACCTGCCTGCCCGAGGCCGTGCTCGGCCCGGTCCCGCACATCTATCCCTTCATCGTCAACGACCCGGGCGAGGGCACGCAGGCCAAGCGCCGCGCGCAGGCGGTGATCCTCGACCACCTCACGCCGCCGCTGACCCGCGCCGAAACCTACGGGCCGCTGAAGGACCTCGAGGCGCTGGTCGACGAGTATTTCGAGGCCGCCGGCGTCGATCCGCGCCGCATCTCGCACCTGCGCCGCGAGATCCTCACGCTCACCGCCGCAACCGGCCTCGACGCCGATGCCGGGATGACCGGCGAGGACGAGGCGACCGACCTGGCGAAACTCGACGCCTATCTCTGCGAACTGAAAGAGGCGCAGATCAGGGACGGCCTGCACGTCTTCGGCACCTCGCCCGAGGGCGACCAGGAACGCGACCTCGCCATCGCGCTGGCCCGCACGCCGCGCGGCGACGGCAAGGGGCCGAACGCCTCGCTCCTGCGCGCAATGGCCGCCGATCTCGGCCTCTCGCTCGACCCGCTCGACTGCGACATGGCCGCGCCGGCCGCCGAAAGACCCGCCGCGCTGGCCGGCCTCTGCGCCGATCCCTGGCGCAGCAATGGCGACACGGTCGAGCGGCTGGAACTTTTGGCGCAACGCCTCTTGCGGGGCGGCGGGCGGGACGGCGGGCGGGGCGACGCGGCCCCCGGGCCGCGAGCGGCGGCCGTCGTCGCGGAAATCCACGACACCATCCGCCCCGCCATCGCCGCCTGCGGTCCGGCCGAGGCGCAAGGCCTGCTCACCGCGCTCGACGGCCGCTTCGTCCAGCCCGGCCCCTCCGGCGCCCCCACCCGCGGCCGGCCCGACGTGCTGCCCACCGGGCGCAACTTCTACTCGGTCGACAGCCGCGCCGTGCCGACGCCGACCGCCTGGGCGCTGGGGTGGAAATCGGCGAGCCTGCTGATCGACAGGCACGTGCAGACCCACGGCGACTGGCCGCGCAGCCTTCTGCTCACCGCCTGGGGCACCGCGAACATGCGCACCGGCGGCGACGACATCGCGCAATGCCTCGCGCTGATGGGCGTCAAACCGCAATGGGATGCCGCCAGCCGCCGCGTCACCGGCTTCGAGGTCATCCCCGCCACCGCGCTGGGCCGCCCGCGCGTCGACGTGACCCTGCGGGTCTCCGGCTTCTTCCGCGACGCCTTCCCGGCGCAGATCGCGCTGGTCGACAGCGCCGCCCGCGCCGTCATGGCGCTGGACGAGGCCGAAGACGTGAACCCCGCCGCCGCCCGGGCCAGGCGCGAGAACTCGACCGCCCGGGTCTTCGGCTCGAAACCCGGCGCATACGGGGCCGGGCTGCAGGCGCTGATCGACGAACGGCTCTGGGCCGACAAGGCCGACCTCGCCGCGGCCTACCTGGAATGGGGCAGCTACGCCTACGGCGCGGACGCCGACGGCCGGAAGGACCGCGCCGCCTTCGAGGCGCGCCTCGCGCAGGCCGAGGCCATCGTGCAGAACCAGGACAACCGCGAGCACGACCTGCTCGATTCCGACGACTACTACCAGTTCGAGGGCGGCGCCGCGGCCGCGGTCGCCACGCTGCAGGGCCGCGAGCGGCCGGTCTACCACAACGACCATTCGCGCCCCGAGCGCCCGGTGATCCGCACGCTGGACGACGAGATCGGCCGCGTGGTGCGCGCGCGCGTGGTGAACCCGAAGTGGATCGAGGGCGTGAAACGCCACGGCTACAAGGGTGCCTTCGAAATCGCGGCGACGGTCGATTATCTGTTTGCCTTCGCCGCCACCACCGGCGCGGTGCGCGGGCATCACTTCGACCTCGTCGAGGCCGCGTTCCTCGAAGACGACGCCACCCGCGGTTTCATCGCCGATGCCAACCCGGCGGCGCTGCGCGAAATCGCAGAGCGGCTGGCCGAGGCCATCGAACGCGGCCTCTGGGCGCCGCGCTCGAACTCTGCCCGCGCCCGGATCGACGCGCTGCGCCCCGCCGCCCGGACCCCCTGAGCGCAGGGGCGAATTCCGGTTGCACCCGGACCCGCGCAGCCGATAATCGCGGCGTCGCCTTATCGGGGCCAGCCAGGGATGATCGACCTTCCCGCCCAGATCGCACCCTTCGCCGCGCTCGGGCTCGTCGCGCTCGTCTTCGTGTTCATGGCGCTGGAGATCCGGCCGCCCGAGATCGTCGCGTTCGGCGGCGTCGCCGCGGCGCTGGCGCTGGGGCTGATCGGCACCGGCGAGGTGCTGGACGCGCTCGGCAATCCCGCGCCGGCGACCATCGCCGGAATGATGATCCTCAGCGCCGCGCTGATCCGCACCGGCGCGCTGGATGCCGTGGTCGCGGGGCTCGGCCGCCGCGCCGGCCGCCATCCGGTCGCCACGCTCGTCTTCTTCTTCGGCGCCGCCGCGGTCGCGTCCGGCTTCATGAACAACACGCCCGTCGTGATCGTGCTGATCCCGGTGGTGATCGGGCTCGCGCGGCAGACCGGCATCGCCGCGTCGCGGCTTCTGATGCCGCTGTCGTTCATGGTGATTCTCGGCGGCACGCTGACGCTGATCGGCACCTCGACCAACCTTCTGGTCGACGGCATTTCCCGCGATCTCGGCCTGCCACCCTTCGGGCTGTTCGAGATCGCGCCGGTCGGGATCGCCGCCGCGCTGACCGGCGCCGCCTATCTGGCGCTCGCCGCACCCCGGCTCTTGCCGCGCCGCGATCCGGCCAGCGTGCTGCTTGGCGCGCGCGAGCCGCGGGCCTGGTTCGCCGAGCTGTTCATCCCGCCCGAATCGCCGCTGATCGGCGCCGCGGTCGACGCCGAGGTGCTCAGGCGCGGCGGCAGCCGGGTGATCGACGTGATCCGCGGTGACGCATCGCTCAGGCGCGCGCTTGCCGGGGTGCGCCTCGAGGCGGGCGACCTCGTGGTGCTCAAGACCCGCGACACCGAGATCATGGGCTTCCGCGAAGGCGCCGCGGCGGATCTTCGGATCGGCGGGCTGGAACCGGCGCAGGCGCGCCAGAGCACGGTGGTCGAGGTGCTGGTCGGACCGCGCGCGCGCATCCTCGGCCGCACGCTGGGCGATCTGCGCTGGCGGCGGCGGTTCGGGGTCTACCCGCTGGCCCTGCACCGCGAGGGCGAGGAAATGACCGCCCGGCTGGACGAGACGCCGATCGCGGTCGGCGACATGCTGTTGATCGACGGCGCCGCCGAAGACATCGCCCGGCTCGCGGCCGAGGCGGGGCTGATCAACCTTTCACCCAGCGCCGCACGCGCGTTCCGCCGCCGCAAGGCGCCGCTCGCGATCGGCACCCTCGCCGCCGTGGTGGTGCTGTCGGCGCTGTCGGTGGCACCGATCCTGCCGCTGGTGCTGATCGGCGCGGCGGTGGTGCTGGCCGCCCGCTGCGTCGATCCCGACGAGGGGATCGGCGCACTGGACGGGCGGCTTCTGATCCTGATCGTGGCGATGATCGCGCTGGGGGCGGCCGCGGATCGCAGCGGCGCGATCGCGCTGATCGTGGACGCCATCGCACCGGCGCTCGCCGGCTTGCCGCCGATCCTTGCGCTCGCGGCGGTCTACGCGCTGGCCTCGGTCCTGACCGAAACCGTGACCAACAACGCGGTCGCCGTGATCCTGACGCCGGTGGCGGCCGGGCTGGCGCAGGGCCTCGGCTACGATCCGCGCCCCTTCGTTGTGGCGGTGATGTTCGCCGCCTCGGCCAGCTTTGCCACGCCGATCGGCTATCAGACCAACATGATGGTCTACGGCCCGGGCGGCTACCGCTTCGCCGACTTCCTGCGCGTCGGGCTGCCGCTCAACCTGCTGGTCGGCACGGTCAGCGTGCTGGCGATCCCGATGGTCTGGCCGCTGCTGCCCTGACAATGGCCCGCCGCCCAGGCTACCGCCGCACCACGTCGCAGGCGATCTCGATGACCCCGTCCTCGAACCGCCCCGCTGCCTCGTGACCGACACAGTCCAGCCCCGCCGGCCGCTCCGGGCGCAGTGCATCGGGCGCCTGCGGACAGCGCAGGTCGGCCGTGACGATGTTGGTGTCGCCCTTCACCGACCGCGGGATCACCGCGCAGCCCGACGTCCGCTCGATCGCCTCGACCGCGCCGATCAGCACGTCGCGCCGCCGCACGCCGGGGGCGAAATTCATCCGGATCACCTCGGCCTCCCAGGCCGTGTGCCGCACCGAGAAGGTAAAGCCGCCGGCCTCGACCCGCGTCGCCGGCAGCTTGCGGAACGCCATGCTGGGGCTGTCGCAGGCCGCAAGCGCCAGCGCCGCGGCGATCAGCGTGAGGCAGGCCCACCAAAGGCGCAACTCGCGGGTCATGCCGCGACCCTGGCCCGATCAGGGTTAACACCGGGTTATCGTGCTTGCGCCGCTGCCCCGTCCCGCTAAGCTGGCGCGCGCCGATGCCGGAGGGGACATGACCGAAGACAAGGACCGCCACGCCGCCAAGATGGCCAAGAAGAAGGCCGCGCGCGACAAGATCATGGCCACCAAGACGGACGAGAAGGGCCTGATCATCGTCCACACCGGCAAGGGCAAGGGCAAATCCACCGCCGCCTTCGGCATGATCTTCCGCTGCATCGCGCACGGGATGAAATGCGCCGTGGTGCAGTTCATCAAGGGCGGCATGTCCACCGGCGAACGCGACCTGATCCTGTCCAGGTTCGGCGATACCTGCGCCTTCCACACCATGGGCGAGGGCTTCACCTGGGAAACCCAGGACAAGAGCCGCGACACCGAGATGGCGCAGGCGGCCTGGGCCAAGGCCAAGGAGTTGATCCGCGATCCGGCGAACCGCATGATTCTGCTCGACGAGATCAACATCGCGCTGCGCTACGACTACGTGGACGTGGCTGAGGTCGTGGCCTTCCTGACCACCGAGAAACCGCCGATGACCCACGTCGTCCTGACCGGCCGCAACGCCAAGGAAGAGGTGATCGAGATCGCGGATTTGGTGACCGAGATGGAACTGGTCAAGCACCCGTTCCGGTCGGGGGTGAAGGCACAGATCGGGGTGGAGTTCTGATCGCGCGATCGTGACCGCCTGCGCGCGCGAAGGTGTTTCACGGATTTGCCGTAAAGCCATCGCCGCGGACCGGCGCTATGGTCGCGGCAATCCGCAACCAAGCAGGTCAGCCCGATGCGCCTTCCGATCCTCCTCCTCTCGCTCCTCCCCGGCCTCGCCTCCGCCCAGACCCCGCCGTCGTCCGGCCAGATCGCCCGCTACGACGGCCTGCACCTTGCCGCGCATGACGGCGACGTCGCCGAAATCCGGCGCCTCGCCGCGGCTGGCGGTGATCTGGAGGCCCGCGACGGTCAGGGCCGCACCCCGGTTCACGTCGCCGCGTTTGCCAGCCACGAGGATGCCATCGCCGCGCTGGCCGAGGCCGGCGCCGACATGAATGCGCTGGAAAACGCGCGCTACGACGCCGTCACCATCGCCGCCGTGGCGGATGACGTCGACATGCTGAAGGCCGCGCTCGCCGCCGGCAACCGCGCCGATCTGGTGACTTCCGTCTACGACGGCACCGCGCTGATCGCTGCGGCGCATCTCGGCCATGCCGAGGTCGTGCGGACCCTGATCGCCGCCGGCGCGCCGCTCGACCATGTCAACAACCTCGGCTGGACCGCGCTGATCGAATCGGTGGTGCTCGGCGACGGCGGGCCGGATCACCGCGCGACGGCCAGGGCGCTGCTCGACGCCGGCGCCGACCCGAACATCCCCGACCGCGCGGGCGCGACCCCGCTCGGGCTCGCCGAGGCCCGTGGCTATGCCGCGATGGCCGACCTGATCCGCGCCGCGGGCGGGCACTAAAGCAATTTCCAGCAAAGCCGATCCGGCGAAGCGTCGCGAAATTGCGCGCGGAAATCAGGATAGAGCGCATTCCGTGAATCGAAGATCGCGGAACGCGCTCTAGAGGTGGCCGACGGATCGAACTTTAACGTATTGTAAACACAGGTAAATATCAGACCGTACGGTCAATTGTTTCGCATGCGAAACATTGCCCGTCACCCCGGTAGGTCGCTGCCCGTCGCCAGCATCCGCGGGTCCAGCTTCAGCTCGATCACCGCCGGCCCGCGCGACGCCTCGGCCCGGGCGAAGGCGGCCGGGAACTCGGCGCCGTCCACGACCGTCTCGCCGTGCCCGCCATAGGCCCGCGCCAGCGCGGCGAAGTCGGGGCTGGCCATGTCGGTGCCGCTGACCCGGCCGGGATAGTGCCGCTCCTGGTGCATCCGGATCGTGCCGTAGCGCCCGTTGTTGGCGACCACCGTGATCACCCTCGCGCCGTGCTGCACCGCCGTCGACATCTCGTTCAGCGTCATCTGGAAACAGCCGTCGCCCGCCAGGCAGACGACCGTCCGGTCGGGATGCTCCAGCGCCGCGGCGATCGCGGCCGGAAAGCCGTATCCCATCGACCCGCTCGTGGGTGCGACCTGGGTGCCGAACCGCTTGAAGCGGAAGTAGCGGTGCAGGAAGGCGGCATAGTTCCCGGCACCGTTGGTCAGGATCGCGTCCTCTGGCAGGTTGTCCGACAGCCAGCCGATCACACGCTCCAGCTTGACCGCGCCCGGGGTTTCGCGCGGGCGCTGCCAGGCCTCGTAATCGGCCCGCGCCGACGCGGTCCAGCCCGTCCAGTCGCCCGCCCGCGGCGCCTGCACCAGCCGGGCCAGCATATCCGGCGCCCGCGCCGTGACCGCCAGGTCGGTGCGATAGACCGTCCCCGGCAGGTCGGGGTCGGGATGGACATGCAGGATCGTCCTGCCCGGCGCGGCGGGGTCGATCAACTCGTAGCCGCCGGTCACGATGTCGCCCAGCCGCGAGCCGAGGACCAGCAGGCAGTCGGCGTCCCGCAGCCTTTGCGCCAGCTTCGGGTTGCCGCCGACGCCCAGGTCGCCGGCGTAGCCGGGCAGGCGGTTGTCGAGATAGTCCTGCCGGCGGAAGGTCACGGCGACCGGCAGCCCCTGCGCCTCGGCGAACCGCGCCAGATCGGCGGCGGCGTTCGCGCTCCAGCCCGGGCCGCCGGCGATCACCAGCGGGCGTTCCGCGCGCCCGAGATGGCCGAGGATCGCGGCGGCCTCGTCGCCGCCCACGGCGGCGCGCGGCGGCGCGGTGGGCGCCAGCGCCGGCACCTCTGCCCCGGCGCTCAGCACGTCCTCGGGCAGCGCCAGCACCACCGGGCCGGGCCGGCCCGACGTCGCCACGTGGAAGGCGCGGTTCAGGTATTCCGGCAGCCGTTCGGTCTCGTCGACCTCGGCGACCCACTTGGCCAGCGGGCCGAACATGGCGCGATAATCGACCTCCTGGAACGCCTCGCGGTCGCGGTGGCCGCGGGCGATCTGGCCGACCAGCAGCAGCATCGGCGTCGAGTCCTGCCGCGCGACATGCACGCCGGACGAGGCATTCGTCGCCCCCGGCCCGCGCGTCACCAGCGCCACGCCCGGCCGCCTGGTCAGCTTGCCCGTCGCCTCGGCCATCATCGCCGCGCCGCCCTCGTGGCGGGCGACGACGTTCTCGATCCCGCTCTGGTACAGCCCGTCCAGCACCGCCAGATAGCTTTCGCCCGGCACCGAGAACACGCGCCGCACGCCCTCCGCCTTCAGCTGATCGACCAGTATCTGCCCGCCGTGCCGCATTGCCGTCCTCCGTCTGCCGCGGGTGCGAGCCAATCATGCCCTGCGGATCGCGGCAACACCTTGCGCCCCGGGGCTGCCGGGTTATCTGGCTAGGGGACGGATGAAAGGCCCCCGATGTCCCGGCACTCCCTGCTTCTGATCGCCGGCGCGCTGCGCCGCAAGTCGACGAACCGCATGCTGGTGCACGAGGCCGCGCGGCTTTACGGCCCGGCGGACTGCACCGAGGCCGGGCTGCACCTGCCGCTCTACGACGGCGACCTGGAAGAGGCCGGCGGCATTCCGCCGGAGGTGCAGCGCCTGGCCGACCAGATCGCGTCGGCCGACGCCGTGCTGATCTCCGGGCCGGAATACAACAAGTCGGTCTCGGGCGTGCTGAAGAACGCGCTCGACTGGGTCAGCCGCACCAAGGGCGGGCCATGGGCCGGCAAGCCGGTGGCGATCATGTCCGCCGCGGCGGGCCGCGCCGGCGGCGAGCGCACGCAGTCGGCGCTGCGGCTCTGCCTCAATCCGTTCCGGGCGCGGGTGATCCCGGGACCCGAGGTGATGGTGGCGAACAGCCGCGAGGCGTTCGACGCCGGGGGCCGGCTGATCAACGAGCGCAGCGTCGCGACGCTGGCACGGCTGATGCAGGCGCTGCGGGCCGAGGTGGAATTGGCCGGCCGGGCCGCAGGCGGCGGGACCTGACCGGGCTTGTCCGGCACAACTTGACCTGCGGCGGAAATAACCCAACACCGGGGCCGGGGGTCGAGGGTCGGGAAGGCGATTTCCCAGAAAGAAAACGCTTCCGGAAGCTCTTGAAGCCTCCGGCGGCGAATGTCCGTCATGCCGGGCGCGCCCGATCCGTTCCCCGACTTCGCCCGGATTATAGGCTTGTTAACCGAATCGGCGCAGGATCGAGGGCGGTAGGGAGGGGGAAACGCGAAAATCGGGTTAACAAAGCGTTCGCCTACACCTGGTGTGTTACCAGAACCGGTCATCCGGATCTGGTATCATGGGCCGGCAACACCCGTCAGTTGCGATCCCGGCCGGGATCGCCCTTGCCGCGGACGCTGCCTCAGGCCCCGTCCAGCCCCGCCTCTGCCGCGATCTCGGCGCGCGACTTGCGGGCGCGCTCGGTGGCCGACTTGAGCTGGCCGCAGGCGGCCATGATGTCCTCGCCGCGGGGCGTGCGCACCGGCGCGGCATAGCCGGCCTTGTAGACGATGTCGGCGAACGCCTCGATCCGGTCCCAGTCGGACCGCTCGTAGGGCGCGCCGGGCCATTCGTTGAACGGGATCAGGTTGATCTTGGCCGGTATGCCGGCGATCAGCCGGACCAGCCGGCGCGCGTCGGCGTCGCTGTCGTTGACGCCCTTCAGCATCACGTATTCAAAGGTGATCCGCTCGGAATTCGACAGCTTCGGATAGGCGCGCAGCGCGTCGAGCAGCGTCGCGATGTTCCAGCGGCGGTTGATCGGCACCAGCCGGTCGCGCACCTCGTCGGTGGTGGCGTGGAACGACACGGCCAGCATGCAGCCGATCTCGGTCGCGCACCGGGCGATTTCCGGCACCACGCCCGAGGTCGACAGCGTGATCCGCCGGCGGGACAGCGAAATCCCCTCGCCGTCCATCGCGATCTTCATCGCGTCGCGCACCGCCTCGAAATTGTAAAGCGGCTCTCCCATGCCCATCAGAACGACATTGGAGAGAAGCCGGGTCTCGTCCTTTGGCGCGCCCGGTACCGGCCATTCGCCGAGATCATCGCGCGCCAGCATTACCTGGCCGATGATTTCGGCGGCGGTCAGGTTGCGCACCAGCTTCTGCGTCCCGGTATGACAGAACGAACAGGTCAGCGTGCATCCGACCTGCGACGAGATGCAGAGCGTGCCGCGATCGGCCTCGGGAATGTAGACGGTTTCCACCTCGTGCCCGCCGGCGATTCGCACGAGGTACTTGCGCGTTCCGTCGGCAGAGACCTGTCTAGACACAACTTCCGGGATATCGATGACGAATTTCCCCGCCAGATCCGCGCGGTAGGCTTTCGACAAGTTGGTCATCGCGTCAAAGTCACGTACGCCCCATTGATAGATCCATTGCCAGATCTGACCGACCCGCATCTTCGCCTGCCGCTCTGGCGTGCCGGCCGCGATCAGGGCCTCGCGCAGCGCAACGCGGGTCATGCCGACAAGGTTCATGGGCCCATCCGGCAGTTTCCGTGGGATTGTGTGTACATCCTGTGTGATCGGTGCGGTGGCCGTCATCGCTCTGGTCCTTGTCAGAATTGCCCGGTTCTACAGGATTCGTCAGATGCGGGAAACCACAGAAACGCAAAACGCCCCGGGGCTAGCCGGGGCGCACGAGAATTGCGTTGCCGTGGCTACTCTGAACAGCGCTTCTCGGCTTCCTCCAGAGCGGCCGTGAAACCCAGAAGCGAGAACGTGTCCTTGGTCTGCGTTCCGCGCGACGACCGCCCGGTCACGATGGCGTCCGCACCCCGCTTCATCGCGGTAATGATCTTTGCATCCTCGCCGGGCGAAGCTGACCACGCCCACTCCCCGTTGGTGAAAAGCTCGAAATTGCTGCCGCTGATCTCGAGCGATACGGTCGAACCTCCTGCGAAGGGGTAGCCGCCGGTAAACGACACTTCGCCAGCAGAACCGGCACCGGGCCTATAGGTCACGAACATCAGGATATCCCCCCGATTGACGGCAACGACGCGGCCATCCTTGGAATTGATGGTCTCTTTCGGGCTCGACACGCCCCAGCATTCCTTCGGGTCGGATTCGACGAAGACGCTCCAATCTGTCTGGGCGGCGACCCGGTTGGTGGATTCGTCCTGCGCATTGGCGATACTGGTTGCCAAGACAATTGCCGCGCCGATACTGGCGGCCAATTTGGGTGATGTCATGTGTTTCACAGCCTCCAGCTGCCATTGCCTCTTTGGTCCGCCCCGCGGCGCATCTGAAGCG
Organism: Rhodobacter sp.; assembly: GCA_041627895.1. GTDB lineage: Bacteria > Pseudomonadota > Alphaproteobacteria > Rhodobacterales > Rhodobacteraceae > JBFKQC01. The sequence goes on along the minus strand of JBFKQC010000094.1, from coordinate 220 downwards.
CACCTGACCGAGCAATGACCGTTTTCATCTCGATGGGCACAGTCTAACGTGTTTGACGCGGTTTTTGAAAGACCCGATGGCGGGAAATCGCGCAGGCGTGAGAGGGGCCAATCATGACAAATGCAGTCGAGTTGGTCGAGGTTTGGCGCGGGCCGCTACGCGAATGCGTTCATGTCGGCCACGCAGTCATTTGCGACGCGTCGGGGCAGATTGTCGAGGC
>JBFKQC010000093.1:0-12642 GCA_041627895.1 Rhodobacter sp. | reverse complement strand
GGTCGATCTCGTCGTCGGCGAGCGCGAACTTGGTCCGCAGCGCGTCGATCACGGCCTGCCGCTCGGCCTCGCCGAGGTCGGCGTCCGCGCGCATCACCTCGACCAGCATCACCGCGGTGGCGAGCTGCAGCGTGTGCTCGGCCGCACGCGGGTCGGGCGCCGCAGCCGGCTGCAGCACCTGGAACAGTTCCTTGAGCGTGCGAAGCATCGGCGGATTGAAGCACAGGCGCCGCCCGCGCGACGCCCGTGCGGCCGATCCCGATCAGGCCAGGTCGAAGCGGTCCAGGTTCATCACCTTGGTCCAGGCAGCGACGAAGTCGCGCACGAAGGCCGGCTGCGCATCGCCGCTCGCGTAGACCTCGGCCAGCGCGCGAAGCTGCGAGTTCGAGCCGAACACCAGATCGACCCGTGTGGCGGTCCACTTCACCTCGCCGCTCGCCCGGTCGCGCCCCTCGAACAGGTCCGCGGTCTCGGACACCGGCGTCCAGGCGGTGCGCATGTCCAGAAGGTTGACGAAGAAGTCGTTCGTCAGCGCCCCTGGCCGGTCGGTGAACACGCCGTGCGCCGCACCGCCGTGGTTCGCGCCCAGCACGCGCAGGCCGCCCACCAGCACGGTCATTTCGGGCGCGGTCAGCGTCAGAAGCTGGGCCCTGTCGATCAGCAGTTCCTCGGCCGAGACGCTGTAGTCGCGCTTCAGATAGTTTCGGAACCCGTCGGCGATCGGTTCCAGTACCGCGAACGACTCGACGTCGGTCTGCTCGGCCGTCGCGTCGCCGCGCCCCGGCGCGAACGGTACGGTCACGTCGTGGCCGGCCGCTTTCGCCGCCGCTTCAACCGCGGCGCAGCCGCCAAGCACGATCAGGTCGGCCATCGACACCTTCTTGCCGAAATCCGCCTGCACCGAGGCCAGCGCGTCCAGAACCCCGGCCAGTTCGGCCGGCTGGTTGACATCCCAGTCCTTCTGCGGGGCCAGTCGAAGACGGGCGCCGTTGGCGCCGCCGCGCTTGTCCGAGCCGCGGAAGGTCGAGGCCGAGGCCCAGGCCGTCCTGACCAGTTCGGACACCGACGGGCCGCTGCCCAGTATCCTCGCCTTGAGGTCGGCGATATCGGCATCGCTCAGATCGGCGTTTCCGGCCGGGACCGGGTCCTGCCAGATCAGGTCCTCGCTGGGCACCTCGGCGCCGAGATAGCGCGATTTCGGCCCCATGTCGCGGTGCGTCAGCTTGAACCAGGCGCGGGCGAATGCGTCGGCGAACGCGTCCGGGTTTTCGTGGAACCGCTTCGAGATCGGGCGATAGACCGGGTCCATGCGCATGGCCATGTCGGCGGTCGACATGAAGATCGGCACCTTCTTCGAGGCGTCCTCGGGATCGGGCGCCATGTCTTCTTCCTTCAGGTCCTTCGGCGTCCAGACATTTGCGCCGGCCGGGCTTTTGGTCAGTTCCCAGTCATACTTGAACAGCACGTCGAAATAGCCGTGGTCCCAGCGGGTCGGATTGGGCGTCCAGGCGCCTTCCAGCCCCGAGGTGATGGCGTCGCGGCCATGGCCGCTCTTGTAGCTCGACAGCCAGCCGAGGCCCTGCGCCTCGATCGGTGCGGCTTCCGGCTCTGGCCCGACATGCGCGGGATCGCCGGCGCCGTGCATCTTGCCGAAGGTGTGGCCGCCCGCGGTCAGCGCGACGGTCTCCTCGTCGTCCATCGCCATCCGGGCGAAGGTCTCGCGGATATCGCGCCCCGAGGCGATCGGATCGGGGTTGCCGTCCGGGCCCTCGGGATTGACGTAGATCAGGCCCATCTGCACGGCGGCCAGCGGGTTTTCCAGGTCGCGCTCGCCCGAATAGCGGCTGTTCGCCTTTTCGCTCGTGGCCAGCCATTCGGTTTCCGCGCCCCAGTAGATATCTTCCTCGGGCTCCCAGATGTCCTCGCGCCCGCCGCCGAACCCGAAGGTCCTGCCGCCCATCGATTCAATCGCGACGTTGCCGGCCAGGATCATCAGGTCGGCCCAGGAGATGCGGTTGCCGTATTTCTGCTTGATCGGCCACAGAAGCCGGCGCGCCTTGTCGAGGTTGCCGTTGTCCGGCCACGAGTTCAGCGGCGCGAACCGCTGCGTGCCCGACCCGGCGCCGCCGCGGCCGTCGCCGGTGCGGTAGGTTCCGGCGCTGTGCCAGGCCATGCGGATGAACAGGCCGCCATAGTGGCCGTAATCCGCGGGCCACCAGTCCTGGCTGTCGGTCATCAGCGCGGTGAGATCCTTTTTCAGGGCGTCCAGGTCCAGCTTGTTGAATTCCGCGGCATAGTCGAACGCCTTGCCCATCGGATCGGAAAGCGCCGAGTTCTGGTGCAGAATCTTCAGGTTCAGCTGGTTCGGCCACCAGTCGCGGTTCGACCTTGCGCCGGTTTTCGCATGCATCACCGGGCACTTGCCGGCGTTCGGGGCGTCGTTTCCGTCCATGTCAGTCTCCGATATTCGCTATGGTGTTCGATCTCGTCCGCAGAGGTCGGCGTGCCTCCTGGCCCGCGGCGTTGCAGCGGCGAACCCGGTCGCACGGCCCTTGTTCCGAAGGTTCTGCGCGCATTCACCAACGCCTTGCAAGGCGCTGCGCCGCCCGCCGAAGCGACTCGCCATCCTCCCTACAAGCTGTGCTATAGCAAATCCATTCCATTGGTTTAAGTTGCATTTTCTGATCACAATTATAATCTGAAATTATGACAGGCCTCACCCTCAGACAGCTCCGCTATTTCGAGGCGCTGGCCCGGCACGGACATTTCGGGCGCGCGGCAGAGTCCTGCTCGATCTCGCAGCCGGCGCTGTCCGTGCAGATCAAGGAACTCGAGGCCGAGCTGGGCATGGCGTTGTTCGAGCGCGGCGCGCGCCAGGTCCGGCTGACCGGCTTCGGCGAAGAGGTCGCCGGGCGGGTGCGCGGCATCCTGCAATCGGTCGACGAGCTTGGCGATCTTGCCCGCGCCGCGCGCGAGCGGCTGGTCGGGCGGCTCAGGATCGGGGTGATCCCGACCATCGCGCCCTACCTGCTGCCCACGATCATCGGCAAGCTGTCGCGCCGCTACCGGGGGCTCGACATCCACGTGCGCGAGACGCTGACCCCGAAGCTGATCCGCGAACTGGGCGAGGGGCGGCTGGACACCGCAATCGTGGCGTTGCCGGTGTCCGAGCCGTGGCTGACCGAGGTGGCGCTCGGCTCCGAGCGCTTCGTGCTGGTGCGCCCGGAATCCGACGGGGACCGCCCGGTGCCCGACGCCGAGGCACTGCGCGAGATGCGGCTGCTGCTGCTCGAGGAAGGGCATTGCTTTCGCGATCAGGCGCTGGCGTTCTGCAACATGCGGTCGGCGCTGCCGCGCGACGGGCTGGACGGCAGTTCGCTGTCGACGCTGGTGCAGATGGTAAGTTCCGGCATCGGCGTGACGCTGATCCCGGAAATGGCGGTCGCGGTGGAAACGCGCTCTGCCGCGGTGTCGGTCGCCCGCTTCGCGCCGCCCGAACCGACGCGCACGATCGACATGGTGTGGCGCAAGACCAGCCCGCTTGCGGATCAGCTGTTGCAGATTTCCGATGTCGTGCGGCGATCCGCCGAGGAATTGCGCAGGCTGCGGGGGCCGGTGATACCGGCCTGAGCGGGCGCCGCGCCGGGCGGTCGCGGGCCTGGAGCGCACCCCGCTTGCGCGCCCGGCGGGCCGGCGTTGTGGAGGCCGGATTTCTGTGGCATGACGAACCGGAACGTCAGACCGAAGGGCACACATCCATGGCAGATTTCCGCGCCCGGCGCACGATGATGGTCGATACCCAGGTCCGCCCCTCGGACGTGACGAAATTCCCGATCATCGCGGCGATGCTGCATGTCCCGCGCGAACGCTTCGTGCCGGATGCCGCGCGCGAAACCGCCTATCGCGACGGGCCGATCGCGCTCGGTGCTGGCCGTGTCGTGCTGGAGCCGCGGACGCTGGCCAAGATGCTCGACGCCCTGGACATAAGGGCAAGCGAACTGGTGCTCGATGTGGGCTGCGGGCTCGGGTATTCGTCCGCCGTGATGTCCCGCATGGCCGAGGCCGTCGTGGCGCTGGAAGAGGACGAGGGCCTCGCCGGCGAGGCCGAAACGCTGCTGGGCGAAGAGGGTGCCGACAACGTCGCCGTGATCGCCGGCGCGCTCGCCGAAGGCGCCGCCCGGCACGGCCCCTATGACGTGATCATCCTGGAAGGCGCGGTCGAAGTGATGCCTAAGGCGCTGACCGACCAGTTGAAGGACGGCGGCCGGATCGCCGCGATCTTTATGGAAGGCGAGTTGGGCGTCTGCCGCATCGGCCTGAAGACCGGCGCGGGGGTCGCCTGGCGCTTTGCCTTCAACGCCACGGCGCCGGTGCTGCCGGGATTCGCCCGGCACCCCGTGTTTCAGCTTTAACCCCGGGCCGAATCCGCCGAATATCCGGTAGTCGCCAAGCAGAAGGAAGTCGGACGAAATGCTGGGGGGATCGACGTTCAGGGCCCTGACGGGGCTCGCAGCCGCCCTGCTGCTCGCGGTCTCGGCCGCGCGGGCGGAAACGCTGACCGACGCCTTCGTCTCGGCCTACCAGACCTCGAACCTGCTGGACCAGAACCGCGCGCTGCTGCGCGCCGCCGACGAAGACGTCGTTCAGGCCGCGGCGGCACTGCTGCCGGTGATCAACTTCGTCGCGTCCAGCAATTTCGTCACGCCCACCGCCCTGCCCGGCGCAAACAACTGGTCCAGCACCGCCGGGATCAGCGCCGAACTGACGCTGTTCGACAACGGCCGGACCCGCTATGCCAAGGATGCGGCGAAGGAAACCGTGCTGGGCCTGCGCGCGGCGCTTCTGAATCTCGAGCAGCAGGTGCTTCTGAACACCGTGCGGGCCTACATGGAGATGATCCGCGCGGCGCAGGCCGTGTCGCTCGGCCAGGCCAACGTGCGCCTGATCACGCAGGAACTGCGCGCCGCCCGGGACCGGTTCGAAGTGGGCGAGGTGACCCGCACCGACGTCTCGATCGCCGAGGCCCGGCTTGCCGCGTCGCGCGGCAACCTCGCCGCGGCGATCGGCGATCTGGAAATCGCGCGCGAAACCTACAAGGCGGTGGTCGGGCGCTATCCGGGCAACCTGCGCTGGCCCGGAACGCCGCCGATGACCGCGCGCACCGAGGACGCCGCCAAGGCCGTCGCCGTGCGCAACCATCCCTCGATCGAAGAGGCGCAGCGCAACGTCAACGCCGCCGACGCCAACGTGGCCCGCGCCGAGGCCGCGATCGGCCCGCGCATCGCCGCCTCCAGCGGCGTGTCGGTGCGCAACGGCGCGCCCGCTGCGCTGAGCGCCGGTGTCTCGCTGAACATGCCGATCTACCAGGGCGGCGCGCTGAAATCGGCGATCCGCCAGGCCATGGCGCGCCGCGACGCGTCGCGCTCGGCGCTTCTGCAAAGCGCGATCAACGTCAAGCGCGAGGTCGGCGTCGCATGGGCCAACCTCTCGGTCGCAGCCGCCCGGACCGAGGCCGCGCGGCGCGAGGTTCGCGCCAGCCAGGTCGCGTTCGAGGGCGTGCGCGAAGAGGCCAAGCTGGGCGCGCGCACCACGCTAGATGTGCTGAACGCCGAACAGGACCTGCTGGATGCCCGCACCAACCTGATCACCGCCGAAGTGCAGCAATATGTCAGCGTCTACAGCCTTTTGGCGGCGATGGGCCTGCTGACCGCCGAGCATCTGAAGCTGGGCGTGGTGATCTACGACCCGGCGGCCTACTACCGCTATGCCGCCTCGCAGGACGGCGTCGACGCGCTCAGCAGCAGGGGCCGCCGGCTGGACGATGTGCTGAAAGTCCTCAACCGCGACTAACCTCTCGCTAAGAGTTGTCCGGTAGGCTTCGACCGTCTACTATTCGCGGCAACCATAATAAAGCATTCGAGGGGCGAGCATGTCAGATCCCGTCAGCAATGCGGATATCGAGGACGTGCTGTCGTCGATCCGTCGGCTTGTGTCCGATAAGCCGGGCCGTGCCACACGCCGGCCCGCGTCGCAGGAGGCGCCTGTCGAACGGTTCGTTCTGACCCCGGCCTTTCGCGTCCGCGGCGAAGACGCCGCCGCCGCGCCCGGGGACGGGGCCGAGGATGTCGCGCCCGAGCCGCAGGTGGATCTGGCCTTCGAGGCGGAAGAGGAATGGCAGGACCCGGACGCCGCCGCCGATGCCGCGCCCGGCGACGACACGCATGCGACGGGCGAGGCCGACGCCGAGCCGCACGGCGGGCCGCTGGACCTCAGCGGCTGGGAACGAACCGGCGACGAGCCGCTGCACGGCGACGACGGGAACCAGCCCGCCGGCGAGGCCGCGATGCCGGCCGAGGACCAGGCCAGCGACCACGTCGACGACCGGGACGACGCGCCGGAGCAGTCGGCGGCGTTCGGCAACGTCTTCGTGCGCCACCGCGACGGCCACCCACAGGAGGCGGCCGAAACCGGGCAGGCAGGGGACCGGTCCGACGACTGGGGCGGGATTGATTTCGCCGAGCACGACACCGGGCACGACACCGGGCAGGCGCCGGAACCGGCGGCGGCCGACGATGGCATCGGCCGGGCCGAACACGACGTGCAAGAGGCACCGGACGAGGCGCAGTTGTCGGGCGTGGACGCGCCGGACCCCGACCCGGACGAGGCCGAGGTTGCCGCGCTGGTCGCATCCGAACTGCAAAGGCCCGCCGAGGGCGACGCGGATGCCGACGGCACCGGGCTTGCCGATACCCGCCCGGAAGACTCCGGGCCGGCGGCGGCGGAACCCGATGCGCCCGCCCGCGCCGGCCCCGCGGCCGAGCCGACCCTGGAACAGCGGATCGCCGAACTCGAAGCCGCGCTGCGACGCAAGCCGCAGGAATGGGAGCCCGACGGCAGCGAGGGCCCGGACAGCGACGAGACCCGGCCGCTCAGCATGGATGCCGGCGAGGGGCATCACGATCTCGCCGCCGCGATCGCCTCGGTGGCGCAGGAGACCGCCGAACAGGTCGGGGCAAGATGGGCGGCCGAGGACGGCGCCGCGGACGAACACGACGAAGACGCGGCGCAGCAAACCGCCGATCCCGATACCGGATACTCCGCCACTGACGAACCAGGTGCCCCGCCTTCCGCCGACGGCGAGGACGAGTTGTCGATGATGGAAACGCCCGAGCCTGACGCCATTGCGGCGCGATCCGTGACCCCGGACGACGCCGACGGCCTGGACGAGGACCGGGACGGCAGCGCCATCGCCGAGGCCGAACATGGGGCGGATCCGGACGAGGCGCAGGCAATCGCGGATCCGGACGAGGACGATCAGGGGCCGGCGGATCACGCCGCGACCGGCGAGGCCGCGCCCGAGGAACGGGCAAGCCTCTGGACCCACGCAGACACGCCCGCAGAGACCGCAGAGCATCGCGTCGAGGACGGCGACCGACCCGTCGCCGACGACCCCATGCAGGCGCTCTATGCGGTCGGCGACGACGAGGACGATGCGTTCGACGAGATCGGCGATGGCGACGATGGCGACGACGGGTCCGCGGCGTGGGAAGATGCGGACTATGTCGACCTCAGCGGCGACGCGCCGATGGTCGAAGTGCCGGACGGCGCGGAAGACCGCGCACGGGACTTTGCGGAAGACGGTAGGGAAAACGCCTTTGCCGACGACGAGGCGGCGACGCTCGACGAAGAGGCGCTGCGCCTCCTGGTCGCCGATCTGGTCCGGGAAGAGCTTCAGGGCGTTCTCGGCGAACGGATCACCCGCAATGTCCGCCGCCTCGTGCGCCGCGAAATCCAGCGCGCGCTGACGATGCGGGACCTGGATTAGGCTGCCGCCGGGGGCTGACCGGACCGGCCGCGCGCGCCGGCCCGCCTACACCTCGGCCGCCAGGGCGAGAAGGCCGGAGACGTCCATATGCGCCTCGAGATGCGCCGCGAGGTCGTCGAGCGTGGCCTCGAGCGCCGCCTCGTAGTCGAGCCCGCCCGGCCGCGCGCCCAGCTCCGCCAGGTAGGCGGCGCGGAACGCGTCCTCCGCGAAGATCCCGTGCAGATAGCAGCCCCGCACCCGGCCCGACAGGTTCGCCGCCCCCTCGGGGCGGCCGTCCACATCGAGCCAGGCACGCGCACAGTCGGGGCCCCCCGTCGCGCCGATATGGATCTCGTAGCCCCGCACCCGGTCGCCGGTCGGACGATAGATCGCCTCGGCCTCGGCCAGCCGTTTTTCTGGCCGCATCACCGTCGCCACGTCCAGCAGCCCCAGCCCCAGGACACGCCCGGGCGCGCCCTCGATCCCCTCCGGATCGGCGATCTCGCGCCCGAGCATCTGGTAGCCGCCGCACAGCCCCAGGACATGCCCGCCGCGCCGCACATGCGCCATCAGGTCGATGTCCCAGCCCTCGGCCCGGACCTGCGCCAGATCGGCGATCGTCGATTTCGAGCCCGGGATCAGCACCAGATCGGCGTCGCCGGGCAGGGGGTGTCCGGCCTCGACGATCTCGACCGCCACGCCCGGTTCGGCCGCCAGCGGATCGAGGTCGTCGAAATTCGCGATCCGGTTCAGCCGGGGTACCGCCACCTTGATCCCCTCGCCGCGGGACGGCGCGATGTCCATGATGTCTTCGGCCGGCAGCCTCCAGGCCCCGGCGAACCACGGCAGTACGCCCAGCGCCGCCCAGCCGGTGCGTTTCGCGATCTCGGCCGCGCCGGCGTCGAACAGCGTCGCGTCGCCGCGGAACTTGTTGACCAGAAAGCCGACGATCCGCGCGCGGTCGTCCCCGGACAGCACCGCATGGGTGCCGACCAGCTGCGCGATCACCCCGCCGCGGTCGATGTCGCCCACGATCACCACGGGCAGGCCGGCCGCCTCGGCGAATCCCATGTTGGCGATGTCGCCGGCGCGCAGGTTGATCTCGGCCGGCGATCCGGCGCCCTCGACCAGCACGATCTCTGCCCCCGCGGCCAGCCGCCGGAAGCTTTCCAGCACGCGCGGCATCAGCTCTGCCTTGGCGCGGCCATAGTCCCGCGCCTTCAGGGTCGCAAGGCGCCGGCCCTGCACGATCACCTGCGCGCCGGTATCGGTCTCGGGTTTCAGGAGCACCGGGTTCATGTCGACCACCGGCGCGCGTCCCGCGGCGCGGGCCTGCAATGCCTGCGCCCGGCCGATCTCGCCCCCGTCGGCGGTCACGGCGGCGTTGTTCGACATGTTCTGCGGCTTGAACGGTGCAACCGACAGGCCCCGGTTGCGGATTGCCCGGGCCAAACCGGCGACGACCAGCGACTTGCCCACGTTCGAGCCCGCCCCCTGGATCATGATCGCCTTGGTCATCGTGCCCCGCCTGCCTCGTCCGTCCCGAAATTACCGGCGCCGCGCGGCGGGGAAAAGGGGCTGCCGGCATGAACATGCCGCCTAACCCGGCCGTGCAGCCGGGCCTTGCGGCAGCCTTGGCGGCACTGGCGATGGCCACCGGCATCCCGCAAAACGGCTTGCACCCGGTGCGCGGCACGAAAAAGCGCGCCCCCGGGGGCGCGCTTTCCCTGAAGTCCGTTCTGTGGCGTCAGGCGGCCTCGGCCTGCTGCTGCGCCAGCAGCGCGGCATTGCGCCGCTCGCTTTCCTCGCGGCTGAGCGCCACGGAAGTGCGCACGCCCTTGCCCACGAAGGCCATCAGGCCCTGGACCACGCGCTCGTTCGGGTCGATCCCGGCGCAGGACAGCACTTCGCGCCCGTCGCGCGACCGCGCCCAGCGCGCGATCTGCTCGGGCCCGTTGCCGTATTTCTTGTCGTCGGCGATCGCATCGTCCAACGCGGCGAGCACGACGGCGGCAAACAGTTTCCGCGCACGCTGGCCCTGCTCGAAGTTGAACGCGGTGCCGTCAACGAAATCACTCATTTCGTCGTCCTTGTTTTCTTGCTCTTGTGTTTTCTGGCGTGGCGGCCACTATGACCGGTTCGGCGCGATTCGGTATTTCCCATTTGGAATGGCTGGTATGCGTCAGACGCATAGCTCCGATGCTGCACATACTGTATCTAGTCGCCTTGCCTCCCCATTGCCTCGAAGATATAGGGATCGCCACCAAATGATCAACCTTCTGCCACGGTTCTGACACATGCCGAAAATCAATGGAAACGAGATTCGTCCGGGCAACGTTCTCGAGCACAACGGCGGGCTCTGGGCCGCGGTGAAGGTCGACCACGTCAAGCCCGGCAAGGGCGGCGCGTTTGCCCAGGTCGAGCTCAGGAACCTGCGCAACGGCTCGAAGCTGAACGAACGCTTCCGCTCGGCCGACAAGGTCGAACGCGTACGGCTGGAACAGAAGGACCAGCAGTTCCTGTACGAGACCGACGGCATGCTGGTCTTCATGGACAGCGAGACCTACGAGCAGATCGAACTGCCCGCCGAGATCCTCGGCGACCGACGCCCGTTCCTGCAGGACGGCATGATCGTCCACATCGAGTACTACGAGCACGAGGCGCTGAACGCCACGCTGCCGCAGAAGGTCACCTGCCGCATCGTCGAGACCGAGCCGGTGGTCAAGGGCCAGACCGCGGCGAACTCGTTCAAGCCGGCAATCCTGGACAACGGCGTCCGCGTGATGGTGCCGCCCTTCGTCGGGCCCGACGAGGATATCGTGGTCAACACCGAAACCATGGAGTATTCCGAACGCGCTTGACCCGGCCACCAGATGTCGGGGCCATAGGCAGCGCCCGGCATAGGGCGGTTTCGCGCAACACTTCCGGGCACCACCGCACGGTCCGTTAACCCCGCCGAACGGGGCGGATTCCGACGTCAGTATTACGTATGTATTTCGTCGGTATTGCGTCGGTGCCGCCGGCGCGGAGCGAATCGGGGGGGCGGGGTTAAAGGTCTTTGGGGCCATCGGAGAACGGCCCACAGGAGACATTGGGCAGGTTCTTTCACGCTTCACTGCCGCTTTCTCATTCCGGACGTTCGTGCATCGCGCAGCAATTCAAAAACCTGAATGAGGGCATCGCATACGGACCGCGTGGACAGCAGAGTTGCTCAAGGTGTTCTTGCCGAGCAATTTATGCAGTCTAGTCCTGTCCGTTCGTAACGCCGGGGGCAGATATGACTCGTATCCTCGATACCATAGCCAGAGTGGCTGCGACCGTACTGGCGGCCGCGGTAGTGGCACCCGCTCCGCTCTTCGCAGATGCCGTCTCCGAATATGAGGCCTATCTCGCTGATAACCGTTGTGACCCGAACCCGGACAACTGTCTGGAAGGGGTCAGCTACACCGCGCAGCGCAGTGACGGGCGCTTTGTGCGCATCACGGGTGTTTTTCGCTGGCGCCTCGTCGCCCAGCAAAAAAACGCGGAGGTGCTTCCACATCTCTTGCTGCCATTCATGCGCAAGCTGCGTGATGCCTACGGCGAGAGCCCGGACGTCTATGGCGAGCAGCTATACAACCAAATCGACTACTTGGTCGCCAACGCCGTGGGTCGCAACGGCGCGCTGGTATGGGAAAATCGCGACTTCTATGCGCAGGCGATGGAACAGGTGGAATATGCGCACTTCTTCGCCTCGGCCGCACAAGCCTACGCGCTAAAAGGCGACCGCAGAACGGCGCGGGGGCTGATGCGTCACGCGCTCATGTTTTCCCGCAGCCTCGACATGCCATACGGGCCGCAGACGGGCGGAGTCCGTTCGCAGTTCACTTATTGCGGCGCCAAACGGGCACGGTTCCATCCGTGTTATTGGTTCCACTCGCGCGGTGTTGGAATCGCCCATAGCGATCAACATTCGGTACTCAATCAGCACCTGCACGCGGTGCGCGACATCCTCAATCTCTATTTCGTTCTTCAACACAACCCAGATCTGATGCCGGACGGATTTGGCGGGCTTACTAGGGCCCTGGAACGCCTCGAGACCCATGCAATCGCCGGGCTTTACCAGTTGATCTTCGCCAATGGCGCAATCAAGGCGCAGCCTCGGCGCGGGGCGAGCATCGACCAATTCAGATGGTATAGGCACAACGTCACTGTTGCCTCGGGCTCGAATCCGATCTCGTATACTTGGGCGCACTACGCCTACGACATTGCCGGTAGGCGGCCGGTGGACATCGCGCATGGCTCGGTTTGCCACTATCACACGCACTCTCTGACACTGATCGCGAGTATCGCGACAACGCTGGAAGAGCGGCGGGCTCTTCACGTCGAAACCGCTGAAGGCTGGCGCCTCTATGAGGCGATGGATGCTTTGTTGACGCCTGTCGCACCTAGAGGCGGTCCCGGAGCCGCCTACGAATTCTACCGCGCCGAGGACAGCCCGGCGATCAAAATCCGGCGGCAGGGATGCCCGTGTGGCCCCTGGCAGGAGCGCGGCGCGAATGGAACCTGTGCCGCGCCACGTGCGGAGATCGCGCAGTTCTACCACAGGCTATACGAGTAGGCGGGCTTCTTCGCTTTGGAAGAAACCTTGGGATCGCCGAAGGTGAATTACGCTCTGCATGAAGTCGACACCAGCCGCGCGCAACGGCCCTTTGCGGACTTTTAGAGCGTTTTTCGATCAGTCTGCATCGTATCCGCAGGCGGCGAAGTAATTCGCGCATTCTTGCGGCGTGAAGCAGTCGACCAGCTTTCCGATGGCGCTCCAGAGGCCGTCGATGGTGCGCGCGGCGGCCTTTCTG
>JBFKQC010000092.1:0-12854 GCA_041627895.1 Rhodobacter sp. | reverse complement strand
GCGCGCCACCGCGGCGGCGGCCGTCATGGCGCCGGTCGCCCGGCGCCATGACGGCGCATCGCCGACCCGCCGGTCAGCCCGCGTCCTTGTAGCTGATCTCCTTGACGTCGGCATCCGGCCCGGTCTTTTCCAGCCGAACCAGCAGCCGGTTCAGCGCCGTGACATAGGCCTTGGCCGAGGCCACCACGGTGTCGGTGTCCGCCGCCTGTCCGGTGGAGATCCGCCCGTCCTGTTCCAGCCGCACGCTGACCGTCGCCTGCGCATCGGTGCCCTCGGTCACCGCATGCACCTGGTAAAGCTGCAGGTCGACATCGTGCGGGAAGATCTTCTTGACCGCGTTGAAAGTGGCATCCACCGGCCCGTCGCCGGTCGCCGTCACCTGCTTGTCCACGCCGTCGACGCTCATCGTCAGGTCGGCCGATTGCGGCGCCTCCGTGCCGCAGATCACCCGCAGGAACTTGACCTGCAGCCGGTCGTTCGAATGCTCGACCGTTGCGTCGCGCATCAGCGCGACCAGGTCGTCGTCGAACACCTCCTTCTTGCGGTCGGCCAGCGCCTTGAAGCGGACGAAGACGTCGTTCAGCTGGTTGTCCGCCAGTTCATAGCCCAGATCCTTCAGCTTCGATCTCAGCGCGGCGCGCCCCGAATGCTTGCCCATCACGATGTTGGTCTCGGCCAGCCCCACGTCCGAGGGCCGCATGATCTCGAACGTCTCGGCGTTCTTCAGCATGCCGTCCTGGTGGATACCGCTTTCGTGGGCAAAGGCGTTCTTGCCGACGATCGCCTTGTTGTACTGCACCGGAAAGCCGCTGACCGTCGCCACCCGGCGCGAGATGTTCATGATCTTCGTGGTGTCGATGCCGGTGTGCCAGGGCATGATGTCGTGGCGCACCTTCAGCGCCATCACCACCTCTTCCAGCGCGGTGTTTCCGGCGCGCTCGCCGAGGCCGTTGATCGTGCACTCGATCTGCCGCGCCCCGCCCGCCACCGCGGCCAGCGCGTTGGCCGTCGCCATGCCCAGGTCGTTGTGGCAATGGGTGGCGAAAACGACCTCGTCCGCGCCGGGCACCGTGTCGATCAGCCGCCGGATCAGGTCGGCCGATTCCACCGGCGCGGTATAGCCCACCGTGTCGGGGATGTTGATCGTGGTCGCGCCGGCGCGGATCGCGATCTCCACCACGCGGCAGAGATAGTCCCACTCGGTCCGCGTGGCGTCCATCGGCGACCATTGCACGTTGTCGCAGAGATTGCGCGCATGCGTCACCGTGTCGTGGATCCGCTCGGCCATCTCGTCCTTCGTCAGCTTCGGGATGTCGCGGTGCAAGGGCGAGGTGCCGATGAAGGTGTGGATCCGCGGCCGGCGTGCGTGGCGCACCGCCTCCCAGCAGCGGTCGATGTCCTTGAAGTTCGCCCGCGCAAGGCCGCAGACCACCGCGTTCCGGGTCTGCTTGGCGATCTCGCTGACGGCCGCGAAATCGCCCTCCGAGGCGATCGGAAAGCCGGCCTCGATGATGTCGACGCCCATCTCGTCCAGAAGCTGCGCAATCTCCAGCTTCTCCTCGTGGGTCATGGTGGCGCCGGGCGATTGCTCGCCGTCGCGCAGGGTGGTGTCGAAGATCAGCACGCGATCCTTGTTCGCCTTTGGCGAAACGTCTTTTTCAGACATCGTCTTGTCCTCAGATATGCGGTTTCGGCGCCGGCGGAACGCCGCTGTCGCCTGTATTGGGTTCGCCCTTCGGCTCGATCAAAAGCACCTTGACCTCTTCGGCGGCCCGGGGCCGATGCACGACCCCTTTTGGCACCACCACGAGTTCTCCGGCGCGGAAGGTCACGGGGTCATGCGCCTCGTAATCCATCGTTACCTTGCCGTCGAGGACGAGGAAGAAATCATCCGTGCTTTCATGCTTGTGATAGGGAAATTCGCCCTTGAACTTCACCACCATCACGTCGTTGTCGTTGTAACTGGCGACCACGTGCGGATCCCAGTGGGTATCGAAAAGCCCCAGCTTTTCCTGCAGGTTGATCTTGTCCATTTGAATTGTCCTTAGGCCGTTTGGTCGATTGGCGCGGCGTCATCCCCTGAGCGGTCGCGCCAGAAACGGCACGCTCAGAGGCGGCTAAGGAGCAGGAGAGCGGCAAGGAAAGGGCCCGCGCGGTGCGCGGCCATCAATGCGATATGTCCGTTGTTCGACATCGCCCGCGATCATACCCCGCTTTCCTGAAAAGAAAACCCCCGGCTTCTCCCTCGCAACGCGCATTCGTCTTTGGTTATGCAATATTTCCGGGGGGTGGGGGGGCGGCCCCCAGGACGGTCTGCGCGGCGAAGCCGAGTTGATCTTACACCAGGCCAAGCTCGGCGTCCGTGGCGATCCGGTCGTACTTGTCGCGCGGCGGCATCGGCCGGTCGCGCCAATCCGGCTCGAAGGTGAAACTCGACACGCGCCGCCCCGCGGCGAGCGCGCCGTTGCCGGCGCCGATCGCGTAATCGTAGTACAGCTTGACGATCTGGTCGTGGCACACCTGCTGCGCCGCCGGATGCGCCAGGCAGGCCGCACGCCAGCGCCGGACGCGGGCGAACTCGTCGGTCTCGGGCAGGTCGAACCCCTCGTAATAGCCGAGGAACCAGAACCGCATGAAGATCGGCGCATAGACCAGTTCCGCCAGCCCGAACCCGTCGAACAGATAGGGGCCGCCGGGATTGTGGAGCCGCAGGAAGTCGTCGAGCCAGGCATGGTGGTCAAGCAGCTCCTGGCGCATCTGCGCCGTCTTCGCCCGGTCGCGGTTCATCACGTAAAGATAGCCCGCCGTGGTGAACGGCCCCTCGCGCGCGATCATCATCCGCTCGACCGCACGCTCGTAGGGATCGCGCCGGGCGACCGGCGCCGCGCCGAAGGCCTCCTCGACATAGCGCAGGATCACCAGGCTTTCCTTCAGCACCCGCCCGCCGCCGAGGTCCATCACCGGCAATGCCGTGGTGCCGCGCGTCTTCGCCAAAAGCCAGTCCGGCCGCGGCCTGGTGATGTCGATGACGTGAAACTCGACGGCGCCTTCAAGCCCCTTCAGTCGCAAGAGAATCTCGACCCGCTGCGAGAACGGGCAGACCGGGATATGGTAGATCACGGGTTTCGGCATCGCGCGCTCCATCTGCGGCGACCATGGGGCAGGCGGATGCGAATGGCCAGACCTGCCGGACCCACCGCGCGGTCGGTAAACCGAACGCTAACCTGCGCCGCCTATAACCCCGCCCGTGCGCACATCGGCGCGGGGCAGAAATCCCGCGCGCCCAGACGATCCGGTCCCGCAGGCCACCTGACCAGGGTGCAGGGACGGTTCAGATCGCTCCGGCCCGCGGGTTCCAGACGCGGCCGGGAACCGCAGGGGTCTTCCCCCCGGACGATGTCGACTGGCGGCGCCGCCACCCAACAAGGGCAGCCCCCGGCAATCACCCCGAGATGCAGCGTCACCCGGACAGCCCGCACCGCGCGCGCCGCCCGCCGCGACGTCGTGCCGCAAGCCGAGCCATATCACGGCGCCCGACTCAGTTCCCGTCGCTGCCGGTGATCTCCGCGGTGCCCTCGTCCAGGACGCCGGCGTCCCAGGTGCCGGTGGCGCGCTGGCCGCCGGCATAGATGATCGTGCCCTCGCCCTGGCGCTTGCCCTTCACGAACATCCCCTCGTAGACATCGCCGTTGGCATAAGTCGCGCGGCCCTGGCCGTCGATCTCGCCGTCGACCCAGGATCCGGTATAGGCGAACCCGTCCGGCATGGTGATCGTGCCCTGGCCGTGGCGCTGTCCGTCGAGGAACTGGCCCTCGTAGACCGTGCCGTCGGCATAGGTCGCCTTGCCCTGCCCCGAGCGCTGGCCGTCCTTCCACTCGCCCACGTAGGCGTAGCCGTCGGTGAAGGTCATCGTGCCGATGCCGTGGTTCCGCGCGTCCTTGAACTGGCCCTCATAGACCAGCCCGTTGGAATAGCGCGCCACGCCGGTGCCCTCGATCACGCCGGCCTTCCACTCGCCCTCGTAGGTGGCGCCGTCGGGATAGACGATCCTGCCCTGGCCCTCGGCCAGGTCGTCGCGGAATTCGCCCTCGTAGACCGAGCCGTCTGGATAGGTCACGCGGCCCTCGCCCTCGATGCGGCCCGCGACCCAGTCGCCTTCGTACAGATAGCCGTCGGTGCCGGTGAACCGGCCCGTCCCGTGGCGCCGGTCGTTCAGGAACTGGCCCTCGTAGACGTCGCCGTTGGCATAGGTCACGCGGCCCTCGCCCTGGCGCTCGCCGTTGACCAGCTCGCCCGCATAGACGTCGCCGTTGGGCTGGGTCAGCGTGCCGGTGCCGTTGATCTGGCCCTCGGCCCACTGGCCGTCATAGACCAGCCCGTCGGGCATCGTCAGCTTGCCCGCGCCCTCGCGCACCCCGCGCACCAGGTCGCCCTCGTAGACCGCGCCGTCGGGATAGGTGATCTTGCCGCGGCCCTCCTTGACGCCGTCGGCCCACTCGCCCTCGTAGATGTACCCGTTCGGGCTTTCCATCCGGCCGAGCCCGTGGTGCATCGCGTCGCGGAACCCGCCCTCGTAGCGCACGCCGTTGGCATAGACCGCGGCGCCGGTGCCGTTGATCCGCCCGTCGACCCAGTCGCCCTCGTAGGTGCCGCCGTCGGCAAAGGTGATCTTGCCGAAGCCCTCGGGCTTGCCGCGGGCAAAGGCGCCCTCGTAGACCGACCCGTTCGGGAACCGCGCGACGCCCTGGCCCCTGATCTCGCCCTCGACCCAGGCGCCGGTGTATTCGTACCCGTTCGGCAGCCGGTAGGTGCCGATGCCGTGCTGCTTGCCGTCCTTGAACGTGCCCTCGTAGACGCCGCCGTCCTCGTATTGCTTGAGCACCACGTCGCCCTGCGCCCAGGCCGCGCCCGAGGCCAGCGCCAGCGACGCCAGACCCGCGATAACTGCCGAAGATCTCTGCACGATGTTCCCCATCTGCCTGGACAAGGGCCGATCCCGTCCCGGTGTCCGCCAATCCTAGTGGCCGCCCGCCGGGCTGACAACGGTTTTTGCCCGGCCATGGCTTTCCCCCGCGGCCGGTTCTGGTAAGACGCTTCTGACTTGGACGAGAGAGAGCGATGAGCGACCGTTTCCGCCTGACATTGGCACAGCTCAACCCCACCGTGGGGGCGCTTTCCGCCAATGCCGACAAGGCCTTCGCCGCCTGGCAGGCGGGCAGGGCGGCCGGCGCCGACATGGTGGCGCTGACCGAGATGTTCATCACCGGCTACAACGCCCAGGACCTGGTGATGAAGCCCGCCTTCCACCGCGCCGCGATGGCCGCGATCGAGGCGCTCGCCGCGCGTTGCGCCGACGGCCCGGCGCTGGCGATCGGCGGGCCCTATGCCGAGGACGACGAGCTTTACAACGCCTACTGGATCTGCCGGAACGGCAAGGTCGCAAGCCGCGTCCTGAAGCATCACCTGCCAAACGAGACCGTGTTCGACGAGGTGCGGATCTACAGTCACGGGCCATTGGGCGGGCCCTATTCGGTGGGCAACACCCGGATCGGCTCGCCGATCTGCGAGGATGCCTGGCACGAGGACGTGCCCGAGACCCTGGCCGAGACCGGCGCCGAATTCCTGCTGGTGCCGAACGGCTCGCCCTATTACCGGGGCAAGCTCGATATCCGCCAGACCGTGATGGTGTCGCGCGTGGTCGAGACCGGGCTGCCGCTGATCTATCTCAACATGGTCGGCGGGCAGGACGACCAGGTGTTCGACGGCGCTTCATTCGTGCTCAACCCCGGCGGCGAACTGGCGGTGCAACTGCCGGCCTTCGACGAGGCCATCGTGCATGTTGACCTGGCCCGCGGGCACGACGGCTGGCGCGTCGAGCACGGCGAGAAGGCGCGGCAGCCGGGGGAATGGGAACAGGATTACCGCTGCATGGTCGAGGCGGTGCGCGACTACTGGGCCAAGACCGGGTTCACCAAGGCGCTGCTGGGGCTGTCCGGCGGCGTCGATTCGGCGCTCGCCGCGACCATCGCCGCCGATGCGCTGGGGCCGGAGAACGTGCGCTGCGTGATGCTGCCCTCGGAATACACCAGCGCGCATTCGCTGGAGGACGCCGAAGCGGTCGCGCGGAACCTCGGCTGCCGGCTCGACACGATCCCGATCTCCGGCCCGCGCGCCGCGGTGACCCAGACGCTGGCCGAACTGTTCGAGGGCACGAAGGCCGACATCACCGAGGAGAACATCCAGTCGCGGCTGCGGGGCCTGCTGCTGATGGCGCTGTCGAACAAGTTCGGTGAGATGCTGGTGACCACCGGCAACAAGTCCGAGGTGGCGGTGGGCTATGCCACGATCTACGGCGACATGTCGGGCGGCTACAACCCGATCAAGGATCTCTACAAGACCCGGGTGTTTCAGACCTGCCGCTGGCGCAACGCCAACCACCGGCCCTGGATGAAGGCGCCGCCCGGCGCGGTGATCCCGGCGCGGGTGATCGACAAGCCGCCGAGCGCCGAGTTGCGCGCCGACCAGAAGGACGAGGACAGCCTGCCGCCCTACGAGATCCTGGACGCGATCCTCGAGGCGCTGGTGGACAGCGACGCCTCGGCCGACGAGATCGTGCAGATGGGATTCGACCGGGCCACGGTCGAGCGCGTCGAACACCTGATCTACATCAGCGAATACAAGCGCTTCCAGTCCGCGCCCGGGGTGCGGCTGACGAGCCGCGCCTTCTGGCTGGACAGGCGCTATCCGATCGTCAACCGCTGGCGCGACCGCGGGCAGCCGTGACCTGGCGGTGTCGTGCCCCTGGCACGACGCCGTTTCCTCTCGCGCCCCGGGGGGGCGCTCGGCGCGGGCTGCGACGTGCCGCCGGGGCGGCATGCGGCAGGTCGTGCGGCCGGCGTCCGTGCCTGCTTGTTTCACGGTTGCCGCGGCGGGGCGAGCCCGCGCCGCCGCGCCTCGGCCCCGGCGAAGTCAAGAAGCGTGCGCCGGGTGCCGGGATCGGTGGCCGCGACGGTTTCGACCGTCAGGGCGCCGCCTGCCGCGCGGGCGACCACAAAGCCCGCCACCGGCTCGCCCGCGATCCAGCAGGTCGGCCCGTTGTCCCAGGCCGCGCGCAGCTCTTCCTGCGTCGGTGCGCGGCCGCTCGCGCCGGTTGTCCGGGCGATCTCGGCCAGGGTCGCGGCTTGGTCGGGCCGCGCCGTGCGGACCAGCCCGCCGCGCAACGCCCGCCAGTCGTGGTCGGCGACGTGCAGCCGCAGCCGGCCGCCGCCGGTGCGGTCGAGAAACAGGTTCGGATTGCCGGCCTCGGCCGCCGCGATCGCCGCCGCGATATCGGCGCGCGCGGCGCCGGACGCCCTTGCCTCCGCTTCGCGCATTGGCGCCAGCAGCGTTACGTCCCAGCCCCAGGCTAGAGCCCGTGCCGCGGCCTCGACGACCTTGGACGAACGGTCGCCCAGCGCCTCGACCGCCAGCAGCCGCGCGTCCCGGCAGAACTGTGCGTCGAAGGCCAGCCAGGCGATGCTGTTCAGCCGGTGGCGCGCCTTGCCGGGCCTCGCGTAGCTTGCCCGCGCCACCGCGACCGTGTCTTCGCCGGTGCGCGCGATCTCGTGCCACAGCCTGCGGGCCTCGGACCCGGCGACGTCGAAATCCCGCGCGGCGGCGGTCATGCGCCTGCCCCCGGCACCGGCTCAGATCCGCTCGAGCGCCGAGGCGGCGCGCTGGCGCTCGGTCATCTCGGGTTCGCACAGCCGCGTGCCCTCGGTGGTGCAGGCCGCGCTGGCCGCGGCGACCGCGAGGCGCAGGCATTCCTCGCGCGGCTCGCCGCGCGCCTCGGCCAGCGTGAACGCGCCGACGAAGCTGTCGCCCGCGCCGACCTTGCTGACCACCTTCACCCGCGGCGCGACCGCGTGCCAGCTGCCTTCGGCGTTCGACAGGACCGACCCGTCGGCGCCGCGCGCCACGATCACGTTCCGCGCGACGCCCTTGTCGACCAGTTCGCGCGCAAAGCCCGCGGTGTCGGCGCGTTCCGGCAGGCTGCGGCCGGCAAGCTCTTCGGCCTCTTCGCCGTCCATCCGCAGCGTGTCGATCGCCTCGTGCGGCTCCTGCACCAGGTTCTGAAGCGCCGGCCCCGAGGTGTCGACGATCAGCCGCGCACCCAGCCCGGTCACGTGCTCGGCCAGGATCGACGGGAACTCCTTGGCCACGCCCGGCGGCTGGCTGCCCGACAGCACCACCAGCGTGCCGTCGCCGATCGCCTGGTCGACCGAGTTCAGCCCGCGCCGCACGTCCGCCTCGCTCCAACTCGGCCCCGGCATCACGAAACGGAACTGCTCGGCGCTGGCCATGTCGGTGACGGAAAAGCTCTGCCGCGTCTCTCCGGGCCCCTGGAACGCCACGGTCGGCACGCCTTCCAGCGCCAGAAGCTGCAACAGATGCGCGCCCGTCGCGCCGCCGATCGCCACCAGCGCCGTGGCCTGCCCGCCAAGCTGGCGGATCGCGCGGGCGACGTTGATCCCGCCGCCGCCCGGGTCGATATGCGGCTCGGTGCATCTGAGCTTGACCTCGGGGAAAATCTTCGGCGCGGTCGTGGCGAAATCCACCGTCGGGTTCAGCGTGATCGTCAGAATGTCGGTGCGCAT
Source organism: Rhodobacter sp. (assembly GCA_041627895.1). Taxonomy (GTDB): domain Bacteria; phylum Pseudomonadota; class Alphaproteobacteria; order Rhodobacterales; family Rhodobacteraceae; genus JBFKQC01. The sequence goes on along the minus strand of JBFKQC010000092.1, from coordinate 4,218 downwards.
GGGTCAGGTCCGGTTGCGGCTCTGGCAACCCGTTAGCGCCAACAGGCAGCGCCGTCAAACATCCTCGCCCTCGGCCATGGTGCGAACCGCTGGCGCCCGGGGCGCCGCGCCGACATGCCGCGGCGCCGGCCGCGCGCTCACTCCCACCAGCGGTCGATCGCGGCGATGTCGTCGTCGGACCAGCCGAAGTGATGCGCCAGTTCGTGCACCAGCACATGCGCGATCAAGGCGCCCAACGGCTGGTCGCCGCGCTCGGCCCATTCGTCCAGGATCGGGCGGCGGAACAGCCAGATCGTGTCGGGGCGGGTTTCCTGCCAGGCGGTGGATTTCTCGGTCAGCGGCACACCGTCGTACAGCCCGGTCAGCTCGAACGGGTCGCCATAGCCCATCTCGTCGAGGATGTGCTCGGGCGCGAAATCCTCGATCCGCAGCGCGACAAGCAGCGCCGCGGCGCGGAACGGCTCGGGCAGCGCGTCGCGCGCGGCCTCGGCCATCGCCTCGAAGGCGGCGAGGTCGGGCGCGGTCCAGGGGGCGTTCGGATGGTCCATGGGCCAGATATGGCGGGACCCGCGGCCGAGGGAAAGGGGGCTTTGTCGGGCGCTGCCGCTGGGCTAGGATCGCGCGGCGATGTCCGCGAACAAGACCCAGCCGACCGGCGCCGACGTGCATGCGTTCCTGAACGCGGTCGAACATCCGACGCGCCGCGCCGACGGGCTGCGGCTCGACGCGATCTTCCGCGAGGTCACGGGGTTCCGCCCGGTGATGTGGGGCCCGACCATCGTCGGCTACGGGCGCTATCACTACCGCTATGCCTCGGGGCGCGAGGGCGATTTCCTCGCCACCGGGTTCAGCCCGCGCAAGGCCGATCTCTCGGTTTACATCATGCCCGGATACGGCGACTTCGGCGACCTGCTGGCGCGGCTCGGCAAGCACAGGAAGGGCAAGTCCTGCCTTTACCTCAACAAGCTTTCCGATATCGACGAGGACGTGCTGCGCGACCTGATCCGCGCCGGCCTGCGCGATCTGGCCACGCACTGGCCGGTCGAGCCCACCTGAACGGACCGGCGGCCCCGGCAGACGCTTTCATCCCGGCCGAAACCCGTTCGCCCGGTGGACAAGGCCGCGGCCCTGTGACAGAGCATCGCGCCGAGGAGTTGCCCCGATGACCACCACCCGCTTCGCGCCTTCGCCCACCGGCTATCTTCACGTCGGCAACCTGCGCACGGCGCTGTTCAACTACCTGATCGCCCGCAAGGCCGGCGGCCGCTTCATCCTGCGCATCGACGACACCGATCCCGAACGCTCGAAGGAGCATCTGGTCGACGCGATCAAGGAAGATCTCGAATGGCTGGGCCTCACCTGGGACCGGGTCGAGCGGCAGTCGCACCGGCTCGACCGCTACGCCGCCGCCGCCGACCGGCTGCGCGAGGCGGGCCGGTTCTACGAGGCGTTCGAGACGCCGACCGAGCTGGACCTCAAGCGCAAGAAACAGCTCAACATGGGTCGCCCGCCGGTCTATGACCGCGCCGCGCTGGCGCTTTCCGGGGCAGAGCGCGACAGGCTGCGTGCCGAGCGCGGGCCCGGCGTCTGGCGCTTCAAGCTGGACCAGCAGCGCATCGAGTGGGCCGACGGCATCCTGGGCGACATTTCGATCGACGCCGCCAGCGTCTCGGACCCGGTGCTGATCCGCGCCGACGGGCAGGTGCTTTATACGCTCGCCTCGGTCGTGGACGACACCGAGATGGGCGTGACAAACGTCGTCCGCGGCTCGGACCACGTTACCAACACGGCGACGCAGATCCAGATCATCGAGGCGCTGGGCGGCACGCCGCCCGCGTTCGCGCATCATTCGCTGCTGACCGGCCCGCAGGGCGAGGCGCTGTCGAAACGGCTCGGCACGCTGTCGTTGCGCGACCTGCGCGCGCGGGGGGTCGAGCCGATGGCGCTTCTGTCGCTCATGGCGCGGCTCGGCTCGTCGCAGCCGGTCGAGCTTTGCGGTTCGGTCGACGAGCTGGTCGCGGGGTTCGACATCGGCCAGTTCGGCGCGGCGCCCACCAAGTTCGACGAGGCCGACCTCTATCCGCTGACCGCGCGGCATCTGGGAACGCTGCCGGTCACGGCGGTGGCCGACGAGATCGCCGCCGCGGGCGTGCCCGAGGGCCTTGCGCCGCGGTTCTGGGACGTGGTGCGCGAGAACATCGCCACCCGCGCCGAGATCGGCGGGTGGTGGGACGTGTTCCGCGGCAGGGCCGAACCGCTGGTCGACGAGGCCGACCGCGCCTTCGTCGCCGAGGCGCTGGCGATGCTGCCGCCGCCGCCCTACGACGCCGGGACCTGGGGCGCCTGGACCCAGGCGGTCAAGGACAGGACCGGCCGCAAGGGCCGCGCGCTGTTCATGCCGCTGCGCAAGGCGGTGACGGGCCGCGAGAAGGGGCCCGAGATGGCCGACGTGATGCCGCTTCTGCAGGCCGCGCCGAAACCCTGACCGCCGGTCAGGCGCCCACGATCACGGGCGCGGCATGGACGGTCGGGGCGATCGGCGTCCCGTCGTTTTCCGTGGCATGGCGGTCATAGACCGGGACGCCGGCGGGCAGGATCGTGCCGGGCCGCGCCTCGGAGACAAAGATGTGCTTGGAGTTTGCCGCCGTCACTTCGATCGCGCCCGGCGCATCCAGCGTGCCGATACAAATGCCCAGCCGGTCGGGCCAGCGTTCGAAGGTCAGCGCCAGCTTGGTGCCGCAGTCGCGGCAGAAATGCACCTCGACCCTCTTGCCGCTGCCCTCCGAAGCCTGGGCATAGACGGCGGGCGTGCCCCGGTCGAAGGCGAACACGGCACGGTCGAAGATCGGCTCGACCATGCGGTCCGACCCGGTCGCGCGCTGGCAGAACCGGCAGTAGCAGACCGTCACCCAGAGAGGCGGCGCGCCCGCGCGATAGCGGACCGCGCCGCACAGGCACCCGCCCGCCAGGTCCGCGCCCGCCGCGGTCACGCCGCCACCTCGACGGTTTCGGCCAGCATCCGGGCGATGTGGCGCATGTCGGTGCCGCAGCAGCCGCCGATCACCCGGAGCGCCGGAAACGCGCGGCGCAGATCGGCGATCTGCCGGCCCAGTTCGTCCGGGTCGCCGTCGTCCAGCGTCTCGGCCTCGTCCAGTTCCGCATGGCTCATCCGCGAGGCGTTGACCACCATGCCGCGAAGCCGGACGCGCCAGGCGCCGTCGGGCAGGCGCCCGGCGAAGTGGTCGGGATGCGCACAGTTCAGCATGAAGTGGTCGCACCAGGCCTCGCTGGCCGCGTCGACCTCGGCCACCGCGCGGTCCAGCGGTGTTCCGTCGGGCAGCCTGCCATCGGTCTCGACCGTGAAGGACACCACCGCGGGCATGCCGATATCGCGTGCGGCGCGGGCGAACCCGGCCGCCTCGGCGGTGTAGGCGACGGTGTAGATCGAGACGATGTCGGCCTCGGTGCCGGCAAGCCACTCGATCTGCTCGGCGTGATAGTCGCGGGCCTCGGACGCGGTCATCTGGTCCTTCGGCGCGTAGGCGTCGCCGCGCGGGCCGACATTGCCGCTGATCACCAGGGGCAGGCCGTCCCCGCCCCGGGCGCCGCGGATCTCGGCCATCAGCGCGATCGCGTCGCGATTCGCCGCGGCCAGCCTGCCGGGGTCATAGCCCAGCGCCGCGGCACGGTCGCGGTTCGCCATCCAGGTCGGGCTTTCAAGGATCGCCCCGGCGCCGTGCTCGTGCGCCAGCGCCGCCAGCGCGTCGTAGCAGCCCCGCAGCAGCGCCCGGTCCTCGGGCGTCTCCAGCAGCGGGAAGGCGGCGAATCCCGGCAGGTCGCGGCCCTTGTTGAATATCAGGTCGGTCTCGATCCCGGTGTGGCAGACGAAACGGTCCGCCCGGTCCCAGGGTCGCGCGTCGCGGTACAGCGTCATCAGGTCCTCCCTGGCAAATGATGCGGCAGAATAGCACGTTATTCGTGGCGGCGACAAAGATAACCGCGCGCCGATGCGCCGGCGGGAGGGGGCGGCGCCGCATTTCCGGGCACAGCGCCTTCCGGCGGAATCGCCCCGATCGGCCGCATTGCGGGCGCCGGCGTGAATGCAGGTCCGCCGCGCCGGGGGGCGGCGCGGCGGATCGGTGTCAGCGGGATGCGCGGTAGCGAAGGCCGATCGCCCGGCGCTTCTCGCGCTCGCGGATCGCCGCGGTGGCGGCACGG
>JBFKQC010000091.1:0-13037 GCA_041627895.1 Rhodobacter sp. | reverse complement strand
TCGCCAGCATCTCCTGGATCTCGTCGATGATCTCGAACGTGTCGCGGCTTTCGCGGTCCATCTTGTTGCAGAAGGTCAGGATCGGCAGGTCGCGCAGGCGGCAGACCTCGAACAGCTTCCGGGTCTGGCTCTCGACCCCCTTGGCGCCGTCGATCACCATGATCGCCGCATCGACCGCGGTCAGCGTGCGATAGGTGTCCTCGGAAAAGTCCGAGTGCCCGGGCGTGTCCACCAGGTTGAAGCGCCAGCTTTCGAAGTCGAAGGACATCGCAGAGGCCGACACGCTGATGCCGCGGTCCTTTTCCATCTGCATGAAGTCCGACCGCGTGCGCCGCGCTTCGCCCTTGGCGCGCACCTGCCCCGCCATCTGGATCGCGCCGCCGTAAAGCAGGAACTTCTCGGTCAGCGTGGTCTTGCCCGCATCCGGGTGCGAGATGATCGCAAAGGTCCGCCGGCGGGCGATCTCGGCGGGCAGGTCAGGGGCGTTGGTGCGTCTATCCAGCATGCGCCGCGATATAGGCGCGCGCGCGGCGAAGGGCAATCGGGCGCGTCAGGCCTCGCCGCGGGCCACCGCGCCAAGGTATGCGGTGTCGATGTACTGGCGCATGTCGGCGACCTTGCCGTCCGTGACGGTAATGAAATCCACGACATCAGAGGTCACGGTCCGGTCGGTCGGAACGTGGCGGACGGTGAGGATGTAGCGCACGACGATCAGGTCGCCGTCGGCCAGAATCGTCCGGAAATCGACGTTCTGCCATTCCCACTGCGTCACGAGCGCCTGCGCGACCTGTGTCAGCTCGCGGCCGCCGACCTGCACGGCAAGCGAGCGCTCGTGCGGTTCTCCGGCGATCGAGAACGTGGCGTCCTCGTGGAACAGCGCGAGCGTCGCCTCGGGGTCGTTCCGCTTTCGGGTTTCGTGGAAGTGGGCGAGGAATGCCTGGGCTTCGTTACGGTTCATCTGAATGTCTCCGGCTTGAAATGCGCCCTCAGGCTACACCGGTTCGGCGCAATGGCCAAATTCCGGGCCTTCCGGGCGGGGGGAGCGCCGGAACCTGATCGGGCTTGCCGGAAATCCGGGGCATTCGGCGATCTTCGGAACGTCGGCGTTCCCCGGGCCGGGACAACGGCGCGCCTGTCCGGGTGGGTCCGGGGAAAAGGGGGTAAAGCGCGCCGAACAGCCGGCCGGATCGCCACCCCCCCAGGGGCGGGCGACAGGCCGGGGCGCGGCGGCGGTCAGAGCCGGCTGGCGACGCGCAGGATGTCGGCCGCGATGGCGGCGTCCAGCATGGTCTCGTCCAGGTCCACCGGGTCGGGCCGCATCCCCGGGGCCGGGGCCGGGCTGAGGCCCAGCCTGGTCTGCACGTCGCGCGGCAGGGCCGGGCTGGTCCGGTCGTCGATGGTCAGGCTTTCGGTGGCGATGCCCTCGGCGAAGATGAACTCGTGGGTGTCGAACAGAATCTGGTAATAGTCGACATAGCCGCCGTCGCCGCGCACCACCGTGTCGCCGTTCACCAGCAACTCGGCGCGCACCATCACCTCGTGCCGGCCGGCGCCGATCTTGTCCTCGCGCTGGTAGACGAACAGCCGCTGGTTCGGGCTAAGCCGCAACTCGCCGGCATTGTTCATCGCGCCCGGGGAGATGATCACCGGCGCGAAGGCGCCCGTGGCGCGCACCGTCTGGTGCCCGATCCAGCGCACCGGCTGCACGCCGTTGTCGCGGGTCAGCACCCGGTCGCCGACCTCGAGGTCCTCGATCGGGCGCTGTTCGCCCGTGGCCAGCGTGATATGCGTGCCGCGCATGAAGCTGACGCAGGCCAGCGCGGCGAACCGCGCGCGCGCGTCCCCGGTGCCGACCTCGACCAGCGCGTAATCGGTCCGCGCGCGCAGGTCGGCCAGCGGCAGCAGGTAGGTCGCCGAGATCAGCTCGGTGCCGCGCTCGAGTTCGACCAGCACCAGCGCCTCGACGATCGAGCCGTCCGGCGCCATGAGCGTCACCGACGCGTCGAGATGCACCTCGCCGTCGACGGTGCCGAGCTGCGAGCCCTCGGCCACCGTCATGTGCTTCAGCCCCTCGGCCGTGGCCAGCGACAGCCGCCAGCGCCGCGCCTCGGGCATCAGGTTGTAGACGTCGTCCAGCATCACCTCGGACGCCTCCGCAATCGGATCGCCCAGATTCGCCCCGTTGGTGACACGGAAATCGGTTGCGCGGTAAACGCGCAGCCCATGCGCTGCGGCGCTGTCGTTGAACCCAAGAACACTCATTGCTCGGCAGCCTACTATGTTACTGGTTTCGGCTACGCGATCAGCGGCCCACCCCATGGACCATCCGGCGCGCACCCCACCCGCCATAGTGAAACCGACGCTACGCCCGCAGCCCCCGCTGCGTCAACGATCGGCTCAATTTTCGTTAATTGATGCACGAATTTGTTTCGTATGCCGCCACATTTCCCGCCGCATCGGCGGATTGGCGCCCCTCGCCGAACGCCCGGCGGGGCGGCGGCGCGCGATTCGAGCCGTTTCGCCCGGCCCGCGACGGTGCTAGGTCAGGATGACCCTCGCCAAGCGGTTCCAGCGCGGGTCATCTTGCTTTATGCCGGGCGGGACCGATTGAGGACAGGGGAGGCGCAACAATGGATCTGGGCATCGAGGGAAGGCGCGCGCTGGTCTGCGCCTCGTCCAAGGGGCTGGGGCTGGGATGTGCGCGGGCGCTGGCCGGGGCGGGCGTCGATCTGGTGATGAACGCCCGCGGCGCCGGGGCGCTGGACGACGCCGCCGAGGCGATCCGCGCCGAGTTCGGCGTGGCGGTCACGGCGGTGGCGGCCGACATCACCGACGCGTCCGGCCGGGCGCGCGTGCTGGATGCGGCCGGCGAGATCGACATCCTTGTGACCAACGCGGGCGGCCCGCCGCCGGGGATGTGGACCGACTGGGACCGCGAGGATTTCGTGACGGCGCTCGAGGGCAACATGCTGACGCCGATCGCGCTGATGCAGGCGGCGGTGCCGGGGATGATGCAGCGCGGCTGGGGCCGGGTGGTGAACATCACCTCGCAATCGGTGAAGGCGCCGATCCCGGTGCTGGGGCTGTCGAACGCGGCGCGGGCGGGGCTGACCGGCTTCGTCGCCGGCACCTCGCGGCAGGTCGCGGCCAAGGGCGTGACGATCAACAACCTGCTGCCCGGCAGCCACGACACCGCGCGGCGCCTGGCGATCGACGAGATGATCGCCAAGAACCAGGGCATCAGCCGCGAGGAGGCGACAAAACAGGTCTGGGCCGAGATCCCCGCCGGGCGCTACGGCACGGTCGAGGAATTCGGCGCCACCTGCGCCTTTCTCTGCTCGCAGTTCGCCGGCTTCATCGTCGGCCAGAACATCCTGCTGGACGGCGGCAACGTGAACGCCACGATCTGAGCCGGGCGGCGCGGCGCCCGCGACGACCGCGCCCATGGACATCCCGGCCCGGCTGCGGCAGGGCATGGGCCAGGCAAGCGACGGGGGCCAACGTGATCGACCTTTACACCTGGACCACGCCCAACGGGCGCAAAGTGTCCATCATGCTGGAAGAGCTGGGTGTGCCCTACGAGGTCCACGCCATCGACATCGACAGGGGCGACCAGCACGCGCCGGAATTTCTGAAACTGTCGCCGAACAACAAGATTCCCGCCATCGTCGACCGCGACACCGGGCTTTCGCTGATGGAATCGGGCGCGATCATGCTTTACCTCGCGGACAAGCACGGCCGCTTTCTGCCGGAAGGCCCGGAATACTGGCGCTGCCTCGAATGGCTGATGTGGCAGATGGGCGGGCTGGGTCCGATACTGGGCCAGGTGCACCATTTCGTGAAGCACAACCCCGGCAAGGCGCCCTATGCCGAGGAACGGTTCTCCAGGGAGGCGCACAGGCTCTATCGCGTGCTGAACGCCCGGCTGGAGGGGCGCGACTTCATCGCCGGCGAGGGGCGCGGCGACTACACGGTCGCCGACATGGCGTGCTGGCCCTGGATTTCCCGGTTCGAGTGGCAACGGATCGACCTCGGCGATTACCCCAACCTGTGCGACTGGTATGTCCGGATCGCCGGGCGCCCGGCGGTGCAGAGGGGCTATCAGGTGCCGAAATACGTCACCGACGTGCCGATGCCCTGAGCCGTCACCCGGTCCGGCCGCGCAGGTTCTCGGGGTCGTAGCCGGTCGCCTCGCGGCGCTGGAACGCGCTGCCGTCGACCTCGTGGCCCGGCGGGATCGTCCGCGGCTCGAGAAGCGGCAGGTAGTAGAGCAACCCGCGCCGGAACCACTCGGGCGGGCCGGGCTCGCGCCGGGTGACCGACTTGATCAGCACCTCCAGCGGCAGCCACAGCCACGAGGCGCGCGGTATCCAGCCGCTGCCGAAGACCGAATCGTGCAAGGGTGCCAGCGGGTCCGGCTTCGAGTACTCGTAGCCGCCCGGATTGGTGCTGCCATAGCCTTCGTGGACCCCGCCCCGGATGTGGACCTCGAGATGCCCGGGCCAGAGCGCCAGCCCCGGGCGGTGCCGCGCCGGGCGCGGGGCGCCCTGCGCCCGGGCGACGTCCCGGTCCTCGTCGTCGGCCTGCGCCTCGGCATCGGCCAGGGCGTCGAGCATCCAGAGCGCCGTGATCTTGCCGATGCCCGCCCGGTCCTCGCGCGGGCTGCCGCCGATATCGCTGTGAAATCCCGGGAACCAGCGCTGGGCGACGTATTGCCTGCGCGCGGTGCCGTCGCGCTTGAACCGGTTGCCGTAGTAGGTCCGGCCGGTCTCCCACGGCAGGGCGCGGAAGAACGTGCGCCGCTCGTCGATCGCCAGCGCGTGCAGCACGATCCGCACCGATCCGTTCTGGCAGACATTGGCGTGGGTGCCGAGCTCGAACAGGCTTTGATGCTTCTTGAGGTTGTGCAGCGGCCAGCCGAGGCGGATCATCGAGGTCACGGTGTCGAACAGGCAAAGCGCCCGGATCGGCGGCTGGACCGGGTTCAGCACCTTGCCGAACTGGCGGAGCGCCTTGAACCGGGCGTCGTCGGTGACGCCCTTTTCCCACTCGGCAATCCGGCGGTAGGCGCGGAAGACCGGCACGATCAGGTGCAGGTCGTCCGGCGCCACCAGCCCGAAATTGTGGATGAACCCGGCCAGCACGCGGGCCGCATAGGCGCCGCGGGAGAAGCCGAAGATATAGATCCGGTCGTCGTCGAACGGGTGGTCGGGCGACTTGCCCGGGTTCGCGGCCTCGAATTCGGCGGCGCGCATCCCGGCGCTGCGGTATTTGCGGCAGAGATAGCGGTAGGCCCCGAGCACGTCGTCCTCGAGCCCCCAGCCGAAGGCGAGGCCGAGCACGTGCATCAGCTTTTGCAAGGGGCGCATGACCACGGTCTGCCCGTCGTCGGTGCCGACGCCGAGGATGTAGTGCGCAAGCTGGTCGTGGTCTTTCACCAGCGCCTTGTAAAGCCGCAGGACATTGGTTTCGCCGTCGCCGATCTCGTTGCCGGTGCCGTCGAAGAATATTGCGATCCTCTGCATGGCGGCGCCCTCGATCCGTCGTTGGGACATATCCTTGCCGAAGCAAAGCAGACCGGCCCGCGGCGATCAACCTCGGCGGGTGGGGCAGGGCATCTCTTTCGGTCGGGGTCGCGGGGCGTTGCGGTGAAAGGCGGCGCCGCCGGTCGACATATCCATCGGTTCCCGGCCCGCGTCTGTCACCCGCGCGCCGTTCTGATCCGAAACCGTCCCGGCACCCGTCGTCGGGGCACCTGCGGAGCGGAGTGTCGTTGACGCGCCGGGCGCTACCCCGGGCGCGGAAGCTTCGCGGCGGGTTCTACCGCGGGCGCGTTAGCGGTGCGTTAACCGAGCATACGGTGCGGCTCAGGACCCGCCGGCATATTCGGCGTCGGTGACGTGGTCTTCCCAGGCGACCGAGACGCCGTCGAGCGCCTCCTGCACGGCGATATGGGTCATGCCCGTCTCGGGCGCGGCGCCGTGCCAGTGCCGTTCGCCCGGCGCGAACCAGATCACGTCGCCCGGCAGGATCTCGCGGACCCTGCCGCCCTCGGCCTGCGCCAGCCCGCGGCCCGCGGTGACGATCAGCGTCTGGCCCAGGGGGTGCGTGTGCCAGGCGGTGCGGGCGCCGGGCTCGAACGTGACCGCCACGGCGCGGACGCGGGCCGGGTCCGGCGCCTCGTGCAGCGGGTCCATGCGGACGCGGCCGGTGAAATATTCGGCCGGGCCGGGGCGCGAGGGGCGCGATCCTGCGCGGTGGTGGTCCATGGCGGTCTCCTGTGTCGGCGGGGCCTGCGCCAGCTTGGGCGGATCGCGCCGTGAGGGCAAGTGCGGCCGGGTGCTCGCGCGGCCGCCTTCGGCCGCTGTTCGCGCGGGGTGGCGCTGGCGGGCAACGGCAGTTCCGGGCCAAAACCCGCCCCGACACCGCAGGCGGTGATCCCGCGCTGGAACGGCAGCCTCGGCCGCTTCCTGCGGCTCGAGCTGTCTGCCCGGCGCGGAACAAGGCCGCAGGCCGCCGCGCCATCGCCGACCCGCCCCGGTGGGGTGGCGATCGGGTGAGGTCAGCGCTTCGGTCCGAAGTGACGCGGGAACCGCGAGATCAAGCGCACCGAACGGACGTCGCCTCGCCACCCCGCGGGTCGGCGATGGCGCGGATTTGCTGATACCGGTCCTCGCCGGCAGAGGGCCTGTTCCCGCCCCGGCACCGCAGGCGGTGATCCCGCGCTAGAACAGCAGCTCCAGCCGCGCGGCGCCCCAGAGGATGTGCCAGTGCAGGTAATAGACCAGCCGAAGCCAGAGCATCGCCGCGAAGCCGTGGCGCAGCAGCGCGGCGACCTGCGCCAGGCCGAGGGCGAAGAGCGTCGCCGCCAGAACCGCGTCGCGCCAGGTCGGGCCGCCGCCCCAGCCCGCGGCGATCTGGAACGCCGGCTCGACCGCGGCGGCCAGGCAGGCGGCGGCGATCAGCGCCGGGCGCCGCGGCAGGCGCAGCGCCCCGGCCGGCACGAGGACCAGCGCCAGCGGCAGCAGGTGAAACGCCACCTCGGCGACAAGGCCGATGGCGGGATAGAACAGCAGCGCGCCGGGCAGCGCGACGTTGATCGCGGCCGGATAGGGCGCGGCGATGTCCGTGGCGATGGTGAGCGCGGCGAGACAGGTGCCGACAAGGGCAAGCCGGGCGAGCGGGACCGGCCGCAGGGGCCGCGCCAGCCAGCCCGCGCGCCGGAGCAGGCGCTGCACCGCGAGCGCCAGAAGCGCCGCCGCGATCGTGACGGGGACCGGCGGCAGCGGGCCGAGAAAGCGCGCAAAGGCGGGGTGGCCCGCCGCCGAGAGGATCGCGGCGCAGACCGCCGCCGCCGCCCCGAGACCGAGCAGCCAGCGGTCCTCGCGCGGCATCGCGCCTCAGGCCCGGCGCCGCCGCCGGCGCCCGCCGCCCTCGGCGTCGCCGCCGGTGTTGAAGCTGACCTGCGGCAGGTCCACGATCTTGCGCAGTTCGGCAAACGGCGCCGAGGCGTGCGGCAACGCGTTGGCGGCGACGAAATGCTCCTGGAACCGCGGCTCGATCGCGGTCTCGACCTTGTGGATCGCCCGCACCATGTCCTCGATCTCGGCCCGCGCCGCGCGGTTGCATAGCGCGATCCGCGCGCCGGTGCCTGCGGCGTTGCCGGCGGATGTCACCCGCTCCAGCGGGCAATCGGGGATCATGCCGAGGATCATCGCGTGCTTCGGCGAGATATGCGCCCCGAAGGCCCCGGCCAGCACCACGCGGTCGACATGGTCGACGCCAAGCTCGTCCATCAGCAGCCGCGCGCCGGCATAGAGCGCCGACTTGGCAAGCTGGATCGCGCGGATATCGCCCTGGGTGACGCGGATTTCCGGCCCGCCCTCGGCGCTGGCATCGTGCAGGAGGTAGGCATGCGTCCGGCCTTCCGGCAGGCAGCGCCCGGTGCCGGTCTGCGCGGGCGAGCCGATCAGGCCGGACGTGTCGACGATCCCGGCCGCGCGCATCTCGGCCACCGCCTCGATGATGCCCGACCCGCAGATGCCGGTGACGCCGCTCACCGCGGTGGCCTCGGCGAAACCGGCCTCGTCGGACCACAGATCGCTGCCGATCACCCGGAACCGCGGTTCCTTGGTCGCCGGGTCGATCTCGACCCGTTCGATGGCGCCCGGCGCGGCGCGCTGGCCGGCGCTGATCTGCGCGCCCTCGAAGGCCGGGCCGGTGGGCGAGGAACAGGCCAGCACCCGGCGCCTGTCGCCCAGCAGGATCTCGGCGTTGGTGCCCACATCGACGATCAGCACCAGGTCGTCGGACTTGTTCGGTTCCTCGGAAAGCGCCACGCCGGCGCAGTCGGCGCCGACATGGCCCGCGATGCAGGGCAGCACGTAGACGCGCGCGGACGGATTGACGGCCGCGAGGTCCAGTTCGCGCGCGTCGAGCGAGAGCGCATCCGAGGTGGCCAGCGCGAACGGCGCCTGGCCCAGTTCCACCGGGTCGATGCCCAGCAGCAGGTGATGCATCACCGGGTTGCAGACAAACACCGCCTCGACGATCTGGCGGGTCTCGATCCCGGCCTCGGCGGCGATGTCCCGGGCCAGGGCGTTCAGCGCCTCGCGCACCGCCGCGGTCATCTCGGCATCGCCGCCGGGGTTCATCATCGCATAGCTCACCCGGCTCATCAGGTCCTCGCCGAACCGGATCTGCGGGTTCATCACGCCCGCGCTGGCGATCACCTCGCCGTTGCGCAGGTCGCAGAGATGCGCCGCGATCGTGGTCGAGCCAAGGTCGATCGCGAGCCCGTAAAGCCGCCCTTCCCAGAAGCCCGGCCAGATTTCGAGGATGCGTTCATGCGCGTCGGCGTGGCCCTGGTGCAGCGCGACGGTGACCGCCCACTTGCCCTTGCGCAGCGCCGGTTGCAGCCGGGCGAGGACCGCAAGGTCGATCTTCAGCGCCTGCGTGTCGATCTGCCACTGGCCCGCCAGCGCGGCCTTCAGCCGTTCCAGGTCGCCCGAGGGTTCGTGCATGTCGGGTTCTTCGACCTCGACGTAGTAAAGCCGCGTCGCCGGGTCCATGGTGATGTCGCGCACCGTCGCGGCCTTGCGGACCACCTGCTTGTGGACCTGGCTTTCGGGCGGCACGTCGATCACCACGTCCGCGAGGATCTGCGCCTGGCAGCCGAGCCGGCGGCCGGCCTTCAGCCCGCGCACCCGGTCATAGCGCTCCTCGACCGCGTTCCATTCGCTGAGCGCGCCCTCGGCCACGGTGACGCCGTGTTTCGGGAACTCGCCGTAGCCGGGCGTGATCTGGCATTTCGAGCAGATGCCGCGGCCGCCGCAGACGCTGTCGAGGTCGACGCCGAGCTGGCGCGCGGCGCTGAGCACGGGCGTCCCGGCCGGGAACCGGCCGCGCTTGCCCGAGGGGGTGAAGATGACAAGGGGGTCCATGGCGCCTCGGCGATCTTGAGTCGCGCGGAGCATAGCGATGCGGGGGGCGATGGAAAGCCGCCGCGCGGCGCAATAGGGTCGTCCAGCGGCATCGCCCGGGCCGCGGCCCGGCAAACGGGGCCCTCCGCCGCCCTTGGCGGCAGAGGGCGCAGTGCGCGCCCGTCCTCGCCTCCGGCTCCGGGCGGGCGTGGCCGGCGGATGGTGATCACGCCGATGGCCGGGCGTTGCGCCGGTTGCCCGGGCGCGGAGATCTGCCGGGACCGCGGCGCCGGGTGCTTAGCCGAGAAAGTCCGGCCCCCAGATCCAGATCGCCAGCGGGAACGGCAGCACGGCCAGCGCGATCGTCGCGAGCGTGGCCTGCGGCGTGAAGAGCCGCGTCAGACCGGCCACCAGGCAGATGCCGCCGCCGCCGCCGATCAGCGCGCTGCCCGGCATGTTCAGCAGTCCCGCCAGCAACAGGTAGCGGTAGTCGATGGCGAGCGCCGCGAACCGGGACGGCAGCGCCTGGCGCAGAAGCTCCAGCCGGCGCTGCGGCGAAAGCGGCTGTACCCGCTCGACGAGCCGCGCGGCGGCGGTCAGGCGCAGGTCGAGGAACACCCGCCTGAGCCAGCGGTAGGGCATGTGCCGCCCGGCGAGATAGGCCAGCGCCAGCCCCGCCACCGTGGCGAGGTAGACGAAGCCGGCGATGTCGGCGCCGCGCATCAGGATCAGCGAGATGCCGATCTCGATCCCCGGCACGAAGGGGATCGCGATCAGAAGCGCGTAGGCCGCGAGCACCCCCGTCAGCACCGCGATGCGCACCAGCGCCCCGGTGCCTTCGGGCATCGCCTCGGTCCGGGTCATCACCGCGTCGACGGCGAGGTGGACGAGGTAGGCGAACAGGACCAGCGCCGCCAGCCGCAGCGCCGTCCGCGCGAGCGAGCCGCGGAGCGGCGGCAGGTCTGGCGGCGGCAGGCGCGGCGGCTCCGGCATCCTAGCGGTCGTGGCTCGACCAGTGGCAGCGGTCGAAATCGACGTAGCGCAGCAGCGTCTCGGGTTCGGCGCCCGGCACCAGGCGCGAGCAGCCTTCCTCGTGGGCCTCGCTTACGAACACGCTCACAACGCCGCCGCCGCCGGCGGCGGCCGTTCCGGCCGCGCTGCACAACTCGCCGCCCGGGTCGAGCCAGGCGACCAGGCGCGGGCCGCCCTCGGCCTCGGCCACGAAGAGATAGCGGTGCTCGGTGCCGTTGATCACGCAGGTGCCGGCCGCGGCATGGGCCGGACCGGCGGCGAGCGCGGCGAGCAGGACGATGCGCAGGTTCATCTTCAGCCTCCTTGGTTCTCTGGCCTCCAGAGCCTCGCCGCGCGGTCCGCCCCGCGTCCAATCACCCTCGATCACCGATACGTCACGCCATCGTGACGCGGGCTTTACCCAATGGTGAACGGCAAATTGTCGCACCTCGCATAGAGTGCATACCACGGGACACAAACTGGAAGGGAGATGCAAAATGCGGATCAAGTCAGTTGCGGTGGCCGCGATGTCCGCCATCGCGATGTCCGCCGGCGCCGCGGCCGCGCAGGAGATGATGTTCGGCGGAGAGGAGGACCAGGCCTATGCCGCCGATCTGTGGGCGGTGATGGACGAGATGAGCCTCGTGGGCGAGGGCATGATCATGGCGTTTCCCTATGACGGCGTGGCGCCGCACGGCATGATGCTGGAAACCTTCTACACCTCTGCCACGGTGAACGGGCATACCGGCGCGCTGGTGGTCAAGCGCAATTACGGACCCGAAGGCGTCGAGATCGACCAGGTGCTGGGCGATCCGGCCAAGCATCTGGGCGCGGTCACGGTGATGTTCCAGCGCGAGGCCGGGTATGACGACGAGACGCAGAACTGGTTCTGGGTCAAGTACCTGCCCGACGGCTCGCTCGACAAGAACCCGGCCGGCATGGCGCTGGCGGGGCTGGTGGGCAAGAACGCCGAGGCGGGATGCATCGCCTGCCACCAGGGCGAGGACGATTTCCTGTTCACCACCGACGCCGCGGTCGGGATGGCGATGATGAAATAGCGTCCCGCCGGGCGGGCGCAGGGAAAGGCCGGTCGATGCGGCGACCGGCCTTTTCGTCCGTTTGTTGGCGGCAACGTCCGACCAGGGCCATTCGCGGCCGGCGCGGTGCTGCGGAGCCTGACCCCGTGTCAGAGAAGACTGCGCGTTCTGCGATTCACGGACTGCGCTCAATCCTGTGTTCCGCGCGCAATTTCGCGGCGCTTCGCCGGGAATTGCCTCAGCGGCGCAGCATCAGCCGGCCGTCGACGATCTGCAGCGTGTCGAAGCGCTGCAGATAGGACATGCCGAGCAGCGAATCGTGGGTGTCGCCGTCGTTGATCCAGACCGTCACGTCGCGGTCGACGATCGGGCCGAGCGCCAGCGTCCCGATTCGGGTGCTGGCGGTGCGCACCGTGCCGTTGGCGGTGCGCGCGCGGCCGGAATAGACCAGCGCTTCGGGGTCGATCCCGACGCGCAGGGCGTCCTCGCGGCTCAGCACGATGTCGCTGGCGCCGGTATCGACGACGAAGGTCACCGGCGTGCCGTTCGCCTCGAGCGTCAGGTAGTAATGCCCGTTGAAGGCGCGCGGCACCTCGACGCTGGCGCCGTTCATCGCCACCGACTGGCGCGGAATCAGCTCGTTGCGGATATCGTTCCACAGACCGAACCCCGCCACCGCGCCGAGAAAGATCAGGATCCAGAGCAGCCCGTGGCGCGCCAGCTGGCCCAGATTCGGCCGGTTGGCGACGACGAAATAGAAGAAGATCACGCTGCCGAGCAGCACGAGATAGATCAGTCGTCCGGTTTCCCAGCTGTCCATGCATTCCTCCGCCTTGATCAGAAGATAGGGAAATCGGCGCGCAATGCCAGTGGTGTCTTACGCGGACGTGATCCCGAAGGCGCGCAGACCGTCGAGCACGAACTGCACCGAAAGCGCGGCCAGCAGCATGCCCAGCAGCCGGGTGACCACATTGATGCCCACCGGGCCTAGCGCGCGTTCCATCAGCCCCGCGCCGAGGTAGAACACGAAGACCACCGCGACGACCGCGAGCATCACCAGGTGGATCGCCAGCACATGCGGCCAGTCGGCACCCGGCGCACCCGCCAGCAGCACCATCGCCGCCAGCGCGCCGGGGCCGGCGGTCAGCGGCACGGCGAGCGGAAAGACCGACGGGTCGTCGGCCGGGTCGTCCTCGTGCGCCTGCCCCTCGCGGCGCTTGGTGCGGCGCTCGAACAGCATGTCGAGCGCGGTCAGGAACAGCAGAATTCCGCCGGCGATGCGGAAGGCGGGCATCGAGATGCCGACGAAGGCTAGCACGGCGTCGCCGAAGAGGCCGAAGACGGTCAAGAGCCCCACCGCCACCAGGCACGAGCGCAGCGCGATCGAGCGGCGCCGGGCCGGCGTCATGCCCTGGGTGAGCGCGACGAAGATCGGCGTCAGGCCGATCGGGTCGATGACCACGAAGAGCGTGACGAAGGCGGTGATCAGCGAGGCGGGTTCCATACGGCAAGCCTACCCGATATTCGGGATGCGTACAGCGACACTGCGGTGTCGTGGACACAACGG
>JBFKQC010000090.1:0-13521 GCA_041627895.1 Rhodobacter sp. | reverse complement strand
GGTCGCGCCGCCGACCGTGGTCAGCACGGCGATGCCGAGGCCGACGATCGCGGCGGTCAGCACGACCCAGTCGACGGTCACGGCGCCGTCTTCGTCGCGGGCGAAGTGGTTGATCAGGTTGAACAGTTTCATTTCTCTCTCCGTTAGCTCTCACGCTTGCTTTGGTTTACCTCCACAAGCGCGGGGAATTCGCTCCCTTTGCCCGTCTCGGCATGCGCTCAGTAGGCCGTTCCAATAGGGCGAGATTTTGACCGTGGTCGTACAATTTTCGTGTCGGGCCCGATTTGGCGCGGCGCAGTGCGGGGTGGGCGGAAAGCCTGTGAAATCAGCTGCTTCCCGCCGATCCGCCCGGGCGGAACTGGTTAATTTGTCACATTTTCGGCAGGAAATCCGGGCCGCTCCCCCGGCTTTGCCTAGCCAAACGTCCGCGAGTTTGCGAAGAGATGGAAAAGGCAGGAAAGAGCAGGGCAGGCGTGCGCATGGCGCGGTCCTTCATCATGGGTCTCGCGGCCGCCGCGGTACTGGGCGCGGCCGGGATCGGGCGTGCGGACGGCCCGGAGCCCTTCGCCGATTTCACCTTCAAGCGCGTCAAGGTGCCTGCGCCGGGTGCCGGCAAGCGCATCACCGTGCAGATCGTGCCCCGGGCGCCGCGGCCCGCGGACGAGCCCGCGGCCGCCGAGGCACCCCGGGACAGCGATCCCTATGCCTGGTTCTGGGAGGCGGTCTCGCCCGAGATGGCCGCCACCGGGCCCGGACGCCTGGCCGAGGCGGTGCGCATGATCGACGGCGGCCCCGGCGTGCCGGAACCGCGGGTGCAGGCGCTGCAGTCGATCCTGGCCGACTATGGCACCGAGATCCTGTCGGCCACGATCGGCACCCAGGTTTCGCCCGCGCTGGTGCTGGCCGTGATCAGCGCCGAATCGTCGGGGCGCAAGGACGCGATCAGCCATGCCGGCGCGCACGGGCTGATGCAGCTGATGCCGGACACCGCGGAACGCTTCGGCGTGCAGGACCTGACCGATCCGGGGCAGAACATCAGGGGCGGAGTCGCGTACCTGGACTGGCTGATGGGCAATTTCGGGCGCGACCCGATCCTGGTGCTGGCGGGCTACAACGCCGGCGAGAACGCCGTGACCAGCCACGGCGGCGTGCCGCCCTATGCCGAGACCCGCGCCTATGTGCCACGGGTGCTGGCGGCCTGGCGCGTGGCGCGCGGGATGTGCCTGACCCCGCCGGAACTGATCACCGACGGCTGCGCCTTTTCGCTTGCGGGGTACGCGGGCGATGGCTGATCCGAAACCGCTGGTGCTGGACGTCGACGGAACGTTCCTGCGCACGGACATGCTGTTCGAATGCTTCTGGGCCGGGCTCGGCAAGGACCCGCTGGCGGTGCTGCGCGCCTGTGCCGCGCATTTCCGCACCCGCCAGGTGCTGAAGCGCGAACTAGCCGGGATCGCCGGGCTGCGCACCGACCTGCTGCCGGTCAACGCGGCGGTCGCGGATTACGCCCGCGCCGCGCAGGCCGAGGGCCGCGAGGTGATCCTCGCCTCGGCCTCGGACACGCCGCTGGTCGCGGCGCTGGCGCAGCACCACGGGCTTTCGCGGCGGGTCTTCGCCTCGACGACGGACCGCAACCTGAAGGGCGCCGCCAAGGCCGAGGCCCTGGTCGGGTCGTTCGGCGAGAACGGTTTCGATTATGCCGGCAACGAGCCCGTCGACCGCGCCGTCTGGGACCGGGCCGACGGCGCGGTGATCGTCGGCGACCTGCCGGGCGAGGCGCGCGCGCTGAAAGAGGGCGGCAAGGCCGTGACCGAACTGCCCGGGCGCTGGCGCAAGCGCGACCTTGCGCGCGCGCTCAGGCCGCACCAATGGGTCAAGAACGCGCTGCTGCTGGTGCCGCTGATCGCGTCGCACAGCTTCGGGCTGGGGTCGTTCCTGATGGTGCTGCTGGGGATCGCCGCCTTCTCGGCGGCGGCCTCGTCGATCTACATCGTCAACGATCTTCTGGACCTCGAGGCCGACCGGCTGCACGCCACCAAGCATCGCCGCCCCTTCGCCAGCGGCGCGGTGCCGATCAAGGTGGGCATGGCGGCCTGCGCGGGGCTGATGCTGGCGGCGCTGGGGATCGGCGCGGTGCTGGGCTGGGCCTTCGTCGCCGTCGTGGCGGTCTACATGGCGACCTCGCTGGCCTATTCGCTGAAACTCAAGCGCCTGCGCTGGATCGACATCGCCACGCTGGCGGCGCTTTACACGTTCAGGGTGATCGGCGGGGCGATGGCCGTCGACGTCTACGTCTCGGGCTATCTGCTGGTCTTCATCTTCCCGACCTTTCTTTGCCTCGGCTGCGTCAAGCGGCTGACCGAGGTGACGCTGGCGGAGAACGACGAGCCGCTGCCCGGCCGCGGCTATGGGCGCGCGGATCGCAGCGATCTGCTGAACGTGGCTGTCCTGGGCGCGGTGTCGTCGGTCTTTGTCTTCGTGCTCTATTCGTTCAGCGAACACGCGATCGAGCTTTACCCGACGCGCTGGCTGCTTTGGGTCTCGGCGGTGCCGCTGGCGCTGTGGCTCTGGCGGATGGTCTGGCTGGGCTACAAGGGCCGGCAGGATTACGACCCGATCGTCTTTGCGATGCGCGACCGGCACGGGCTGGGGCTGATCATGATCATGCTGGCGATCATGTTCTACGCCGCGGGGCTGTGGCAGCAGTGGTTCGGCTGACCGGGGCGGCGGGCGGCGGTTGCGCCGCGGCAGCGGCTTGCCGGCGCGGGCATTCGCCGGGCCTTGCGTGCCTCAGATCGACATCTTCTTGAACAGCGGTTCGGGGATCGACCGGATCACCAGCATGATCAGCCACCAGATCCGCGCGGTGTAGATCACGTTGTTCCGCCGTTTCACCGCGCGGCGGATGTCGCGCACCACGGCCTCGGGCGTGGTCATGAACGGCAGCCCTTCCATTCCCCAGGTCATCGCGGTGTCCACCGGGCCTGGCTTGACCGTGACCACGTGCACGCCCTTGCGGCCCAGCCGGTTGCGCAGCCCCGAAAGGTAGGTCGTGAACCCCGCCTTGGCCGCGCCGTAGACGTAGTTGCCGATCCGCCCACGGTCGCCCGCGACGGAACTGACGCCCACCACGGTGCCGCTGCCGCGGGCTTCCATCACCGGGGCCAGCATGGTCAGGAACCGCGCCGGGCCGGTGAAGCTGTCGGTCACGGTGCCGTCGACCAGCGCCGGATCGGCTTCGATCGCCGATTGCTCGGGCATCGAGCCGACGAAGACCGCCGCCGAGATCGCGCCGTCCTCGGCCTCGGCGCGCCTGACGATCGCGGCGAAGCCCTTGGGCTTGCGCGCGTCGAAGGCCACCGCCTCGGCCAGCCGCGCGCCGCGCAGGCGGCAATCGGTCGCCAGCGCCTCCAGTTCGGCCATGTCGCGGCCCGCCAGCAGCAATCCGTGCCCGTCGGCCGCCGCCGCGCGGGCGAAGACCCGCGCCATGGTCGATGTCGCGCCGAGGATGATCCAGGTTTCGCTCATGCCGTCTCCCTCAATCCGAGCCGCCGCACGAGGTCGGTCGCCAGCGCGCCCCCGGGGTCGCAGGCCGCGGCCACCTCGGCCCAGGCGGCGCGCTCGGGATACATCGCGCGCACCCGCTCGCCCGACGCCAGCGCGTCCTTGGCCAGATAAATGCGCCCGCCGGCCGCGGCGGTGATGTCCTCGAGCGCCGCGATCAGCGCGCCCGCGCCGTCCTGGTTGCGGAAGTCGACGGCGAGCGTGTAGCCCTCCATCGGAAAGCTTATGTACCCCGCGCGCCCGGGTCCCATCCGCTTGAGAACCGCCAGCGGCGAGGCCAGCCCGGCGGCGGAAATCCGGGTCAGCATGTCTTTCAGCGCCGCCGCCTCGGCCAGCGGCACGACGCACTGGAACTGGTGGAAGCCGCGCTTGCCGTAAAGCCGGTTCCAGTCGTGGATCCGGTCGAGCGGAAAGAAGAACTCGCCGATCGGCTTGACCACGCTGCGCCCGCGCGCGGGCACCCGGCGGAAATAGGCGGCGTTGAACAGCCGCACGGCCGGCGCCGACAGCGCGAAGGACGGCGCGTCAAACGGCACCTTCTTCGAGCGCTTCGGCGGTGGCACCAGCCCGGCGCCGGTTTCGGCCTCTTCCAGGATGCCGCGGCCCAGCGCGTCGCCGGTCGCGGTGGCGTCGATCCAGCCCACGCTATAGGTTGCGTCCGAGCCGTCCATGAGCGGCAGGAACGCGTCGAGGTTGGCCGCGCGGCGCTCGGTCACGGTGACGATGTCGCCCTTGCAGCGCTTGAGTTGCAGCGTCGCGGTGGCAATCGTGCCGGTCTGGCCCAGCCCGCCCATCGTCGCGCGGAACAGTTCCGGCGCGTCCCCGGGCGTGACCTCCTGCCGTCCGCGGGCGTTGATCAGCGTCACGCCCAGGACGTGCTGGCCGAACGAGCCGGCATTGTGGTGGTTCTTGCCGTGCACGTCGTTGGCGATCGCGCCGCCGACCGTGGCGAACCCGGTGCCCGGCATCACCGCGGGCAGCCAGCCGCGCGGCGCCATGATCCGCGCGATTTCCCCGACGCTCAGCCCGGCCTCGACGGTCAGAACGCCGGTTTCCGCGTCGAAGTCCAGGAACTTGTCAAGCCGCGTCATGTCGACGGCCG
Organism: Rhodobacter sp.; assembly: GCA_041627895.1. Lineage (GTDB taxonomy): Bacteria > Pseudomonadota > Alphaproteobacteria > Rhodobacterales > Rhodobacteraceae > JBFKQC01. The sequence goes on along the minus strand of JBFKQC010000090.1, from coordinate 8,855 downwards.
CGCCGGCGCCGTTCAGGCAGGCGTCGCCGTAGGACCGGCGGTTGCCGATCGCGGGGGCGGGTTCGTCCGCGAGCAGGGCGGCAAGCGACGCCTGCCGCTCGGGACGGGCAAGCCGGCCATGCGCGCGCAGCGCGCGGCCCCAGCCGGAATAGTCAGCCTCTTTCCAGCGCATCTTTCGTCCTTCTGCTGATCCGCTCGGCGAACGGGAACACGGCAAGGCCGATCGCGATGGCGAACCACAGCGTGGTGACGCGGATGATCAGCGTCGCGGGCAGCGACGTTTCCAGCGGCACGTGTTCCAGCATCAAAAGCCCGATCATCGCCGCCTCGGCCCCGCCGACGCCGCCGGGGGCGCCGGTCAGGCCGCCGGCCAGCGTGGAGAAGACGAAGATCGCCACGGCGGTCCAGAACCCGACATCGGCGCCGAGCCAGACCAGCAGCAGGTAGAAGGCATAGCCCTCGGCCAGCCAGCCCACGACGCCGACCAGCGACGCGCCGGTCATGATCCAGGGATTGGAGAACCGCGCCAGCGAACGCGCCGCGGACCGGATGCGGGCGAAGAGCCGCGGCCAGATGCTGACCGCGCGGAACGTCTGGGTGGCGAGACCCGACAACAGCCGCGGCCGCGTCGCGACATAGGCCGCGATCAGCGACAACAGCACCACCGGCGCGGCGCCGGCGATGCCGGCGGCCGACATGGTGACGGCGACGGCGAGGATCAGGGCCATCGCCACCAGGTCCGAGGCGCGGTCGACCAGCACCAGCGGCGCGGTGCGCTCGAAGCTCCAGCCGGTCTCGCGCCGGAGCCAGCGCATCCGCACCAGTTCGCCCACCCGGCCCGGGGTCACGCTCATCGCGAAACCGCCGAGGAAGTGGCGCAGATCCTGCGCCAGCCCCGTGGGCAGGCCGAGCCGGCGGGCGAAGAGGTGCCAGCGCAATCCGCGGAAGCCGTAATTGACCAGGCTGAGCGCCAGGAGCGCGGCGACCTCGACCCAGCTCAGCCGGGCGATCTGCGCCATGGTCTCTTCCCAGCCGGTCGCCGCGGCGAGGCTGACGAGCCCGGCGATCACCAGCGCGAAGAGGCCACCGAGGATCGCGATATCGCGATACCGGCGCGCGGCTTTCGGCGCGTCCTGCGGCGCGGAGGGTCCGCCCTGCATCGGGTTGGTGCTGCTCATGGCCATTCCGGCGCGGTGGTAGAGACAAACTTGGGCAGAAATGTGGAGTCGTTTCGGATTTGGCAACGGAAAAAAGCCGCGGAGGCGCGGCGCCGGTGCAGGGGGCCGGCCGGCTGGCAACTCAGGCGGAAAAGGCGTCGGCCCAGCCGGGATGGCGCGCGCGCTGGCGGTTCACGAAGGGGCAGAGCGGGACGACCCGGAAACCCTCGGACCGGGCGTCGGCCACCAGCCGCTCGACCAGCCGCGCCCCGATCCCGGTGCCGCGCAGCGCGTCGGGCACGCCGGTGTGGTCGGCGATCACCAGCGCGGGCGACAGCACGGAAAACGTCAGTTCCGCCTCGTGCCCGTCGATCCGGGCGACGTAGCGCCCCCGTTTCGCGTCGCGTTCAAGCCGGATCTCGGGTTCAGACAATGGTCGCTTCGGTGGCGGCGATGATGTCGGCGCGGGTGACGCCGGGGGCCAGTTCGGCGACGTGCAGGCCCTTGTGGGTGACGTCCAGCACGCCGAGATTGGTGATGATCCGGTCGACGACGCCCTTGCCGGTGAGCGGCAGCGTGCATTCCTTCAGCACCTTCGATTCGCCGTGCTTGTTGGTGTGGTCCATCACCACCACGACGCGGCCGACGCCCGCGACCAGGTCCATCGCCCCGCCCATGCCCTTGACCAGCTTGCCCGGGATCATCCAGTTCGCCAGGTCGCCCTTCTCGTCGACCTCCATCGCGCCGAGGATCGCCAGCGCGATCTTGCCGCCGCGGATCATCCCGAAGCTTTGCGCGCTGTCGAAATAGCTGGTGCGGGCCAGCTCGGTCACGGTCTGCTTGCCGGCGTTGATCAGGTCGGCGTCGACCTCGTTCTCGGTCGGGAACGGGCCGATGCCCAGCATCCCGTTTTCCGATTGCAGCGTCACGTCGATGCCTTCGGGCACGTAGTTCGCCACCAGCGTCGGAATGCCGATGCCGAGGTTGACGTACATGCCGTCCTCGAGCTCTTTGGCGGCGCGTTCGGCCATCTGATTTCTGTCCCAGGGCATGGCTATTCCTCCACATCCGCCATCATGGCGTTGGTCATCGAATCGAACATGTCATCGCTTTCGACATCAAATGCGCACCTGAGTACAGGATCTGCCGCGCGCAGAACCATAGCAGGATCGTTGTCATGCTTGCCGGGGGAATTATCCCGCAAGAGCGCCTTTCCACCGAGGATCGCGGCATTGGCACGTTCCATTGTGCCCTTTGGCAAATCGAGGTCATGTTCCCAAGGCATCACGCCGCCCTCGTGGTGCGCTGTTCGATTCGCTTTTCGTGGCTGCCCTGGATCAGGCGGTGCACGTAGATGCCCGGCAGGTGGATGCTGTCGGGGTCGAGCGATCCGCGCGGCACGATCTCTTCCACTTCCATCACGCAAGTGCGCCCGCACATCGCCGCAGGCGGGTTGAAGTTGCGCGCGGTCTTGCGGAACACGGCGTTGCCGGTGTCGTCGGCCTTCCAGGCCTTGACGATCGCCAGGTCGGCGACGATGCCGCGTTCGAGGATGTAGGTCTCGCCGTCGAAGTCCTTGTGCTCCTTGCCTTCGGCGATCACCGTTCCGACGCCGGTCTTGGTGTAGAAGCCGGGAATGCCGCAGCCGCCGGCGCGCATCCGCTCGGCGAGCGTGCCCTGCGGGTTGAATTCCAGCTCCAGCTCGCCCGAGAGATACTGCCGCATGAACTCGGCGTTCTCGCCCACGTAGGACGAGATCATTTTTCTGATCTGCCGGGTCTTGAGCAGCAGCCCGAGGCCGAAATCGTCGACGCCGGCATTGTTCGACACCACGGTCAGGTCCTTGACCCCGCTTTCCCGGATCGCCGCGATCAGGTTCTCGGGGATGCCGCAAAGCCCGAAGCCGCCCGCAGCGATCAGCATGTTGTCGTGCAACAGCCCCTTGAGGGCCTCCGCCGCGCTGCCGTAGACCTTTTTCATGCCGAACCCTCTTCGTGTTGCCGGTGTCGCCGGTGTTCTCGCGCGGCGACGTTGCGAAGTCAATTGCCGCGCCGCGGCGACCGGCCCATGCCGCCGGCGCTGCCCGTGTCAGCCGTCGCGCCCGGGTTCGTCCGGATTGCTGGAGAACAGAGCGATCTTGTTGCCTTGCGGGTCGCGAAGGTAGCCGACGTAAAACCGGGCTCCGTATGATGCGCGGAAACCCGGCTGGCCCTCGTCAGAGCCGCCCGCGGCAAGCGCGGCGGCGTGAAGGTCGCGAACCTGCTGTCGACACCGCGCCTCGAACGCGACCATGGCACCGTTTCCCGCCGAGGCGGGACGTCCATCGAAAGGCGGTTTGACGTAGAAATCCGGCAGAGCGGCGGACTGACCCGGCGTGACGGGCAGCGCATAGCTCAGGCCCTCGGGTCCCTCCTGCAACGCGTAATCAAGCGCTGGCAGGAACGCCGAGCAAAAGCGTTTCGCAAGAGCGATGTCATCGGCACCGACGGTGACGTAGGCGATCATGCGCGGTGTTCCCTTCAGGTAGCCCGGCCACGGCGCCGCGCTAGCCCGCCTTCTTCCGCCGCCCGCCCTTGCCGCCCTTGGCCTGTTTCTCGGCGATCAGCTGCACCGCCACGTCCATCGTGACGTCGCCGGGCTCGGTCCCCTTCGGCAGTGTGGCGTTGACCTTCTCCCATTTCACGTAGGGACCATAGCGGCCGTCCATGACGTTGACCGCGCCGCCCTTCTCGGGGTGGTCGCCCAATTCCTTCAGCGGCTTGGCGGCGGCGCGCCTGCCGCCGGATTTCGCGGCCTTCTGCGCCAGCACCTCGACGGCGCGGTTCATGCCGATGGTGAACACCTCGTCGGCCTCGGGCAGGTTGGCATAGATGCGGCCGTGCCGGACGTAGGGACCGTAGCGGCCGATCCCGGCCTCCACCGTCTCGCCGTCCTCGGGATGCGGGCCGACCTCGCGCGGGAGGCTGAGAAGCATCAAGGCCTTTTCCAGGTCCATCGCGTCGGGCGCCCAGCCCTTGGGCAGGCTGGCGCGCGGCGGCTTCTTGTTGTCCTCGGTGGCCTCGCCGCGCTGCACATAAGGACCGAACCGGCCCGAGCGCAGCGTGATCTCGTCGCCGCCGTCCTCGCCCAGCACCCGGTCGCCGTTTTCCGCAGCATCGCCGCCGATCGGGCGGGTATAGTTGCACTCGGGATAGCGCCCGCAGCCCACGAAGCCGCCCGAGCGCGAGGTCTTCAGGTGCAGCCGGCCCTCGCCGCAAAGCGGGCAGACGCGCGGGTCGCCGCCATCCTCGCGCGGCGGATAGAGCTGGTTTTCAAGCGCCTTGTCGAGCTTTTCCAGCACCTCGGAAATCCGAAGATCGCTGGTCTCGTCGACATGCGCCTTGAAGTCGCGCCAGAACCGGGCCAGCACCTCCTGCCAGTCGCGGCTGCCCGCGGTGATGTCGTCGAGTTCCTCCTCGAGATGCGCGGTGAACTCGTAGCCGACGTATTTGCGGAAGAAGTTCAGCAGGAAGACGGTGACGATGCGGCCCTTGTCCTCGGGGATCAGCCGGCCCTTGTCCTTGCGGACGTATTCGCGTTCCTGGATCGTGGTGACGATCGAGGCATAGGTCGAGGGGCGGCCGATGCCAAGCTCTTCCATCCGCTTGACCAGCGTCGCCTCGGTGTAGCGCGGCGGCGGCTGGGTGAAGTGCTGTTCGGGCGTGACCGATTGCTTCGCGGCCGGCTCGCCTTCGGTGATCTGCGGCAGGCGGCGGTCGTCGTCGTCGACGACGGCGTCGTCGCGGCCCTCTTCGTAGACCTTGAGGAAGCCGTCGAACAGCACGACCTGGCCGGTGGCGCGCAGCTCGACCTGGCCATCGGCGCTGGCGATGTCGACGGTGGTGCGTTCCAGCCGGGCGGCGGCCATCTGGCTGGCGATGGTGCGTTTCCAGATCAGGTCGTAAAGCCGCTTCTGGTCGGGGTCCGACACCGGCACCTCGCGCGGGCCCAGGCCCATGTCGGTGGGCCGGATGCATTCATGGGCTTCCTGCGCGTTCTTGGCCTTGTTCTTGTACATCCGCGGGCTGTCCGGCAGGTAGGCGGCGCCATAGCGGTCGCGGATCGCGTCGCGCGCGGCCATCACCGCCTCGGGCGCCATGTCGATGCCGTCGGTGCGCATGTAGGTGATCAGCCCGGCCTCGTAGAGCCGCTGCGCCGCGCTCATGGTCTGGCGCGCGCCGAAACCGAACTTGCGGCTGGCCTCCTGCTGCAGGGTCGAGGTCATGAACGGCGCCGAGGGGTTGCGGTTCTGCGGCCGTGCCTCGACCGATTTCACCGTCAGGTCGCGGCTTTCGACCGCGCGCACGGCAAGCTCTGCCTGGGTCCCGTTCTCGATGTCGTAGCGGTCGAGCTTTTCGCCCGCCAGCACCGTCAGCCGCGCCTCGAAATCCTGGCCGCGGGGCGTGGTCAGCACCGCCTTGACGGTCCAGTATTCGCGCGCCCGGAACGCCTCGATCTCCATCTCGCGCTCGACGATCAGGCGCAGGCAGACCGATTGCACCCGGCCCGCGCTGCGCGCGCCGGGCAGCTTGCGCCACAGCACCGGCGACAGGTTGAAGCCGACCAGGTAGTCCAGCGCGCGGCGGGCCAGGTAGGCCTCGACCAGGTCCTCGTCGACCTGGCGCGGGTGCTTCATCGCCTCGGTGACGGCGGATTTGGTGATCGCATTGAAGACGACGCGGCTGACGGCGGTGCCGGCCTTGATCGCCTTGCGCTTGCGCAGCGTTTCCTCGAGGTGCCAGCTGATCGCCTCGCCTTCGCGGTCGGGGTCGGTGGCGAGGATCAGCTCGCCGTCCGACTTCAGCGCGTCGGCGATCGCCTTGACGTGGCGGCGGCTGTCGGCGCCGACCTCCCAGGTCATGGCGAATCCATGGTCCGGGTCGACCGAGCCGTCCTTGGCCGGCAGGTCACGCACGTGTCCGTAAGAGGCCAGAACCGTGTAGCCGGGGCCCAGGTACTTGTTGATTGTCTTGGCTTTTGCCGGCGATTCGACCACGACGACGGGCATCAATTACCTTTCGAGTCACAAGTGCGCGTTATGGCGGCGCAAGATGTGGGGCCGGGGCGGGGAATGTCAATGCGCGGCTTTCGGTGCGGCTGTGGGGCGGTTTCTGCCGCCGTTCCGGCGGGGTTCGGGCCACGGATTCCGCCGGGGATCCGCGCGGCGCGCCTCAGGCCAGCGCCAGCAGCCCGCCGGGCTGGCGGGTGATCTTGCCCTCGAGTTCCAGCGCCACCAGTTCCGGCGCGACCTTGCCGGCCGGTGCGTTCAGGTCGCGGATCAGCTGATCCTCGGCCAGCGGGCTGGGGCCGAGCCGTTCCAGGATGCGGCTGTGCAGCGCCGCGGTCTCGGCCAGGCTGCGGGTTTCCGGCGCGGCGGGCGGCACCTGAGGCGCCGCGGCCGCCATGGCGCGCTGGACCTGCCGGGCGGCGACCAGTTCGATCACGTCGGCGGCATTTCGCACCAGCGTCGCGCCGTCGCGGATCAGCCAGTTGCAGCCGGCGGCGCGCGCGTCGAAGGGATGGCCGGGCACCGCGAACACCTCGCGGCCCTGATCCAGCGCGTTGCGCGCGGTGATCAGGCTGCCGGATTTCGCCGCCGCCTCGACCACCACCACGGCCCGGGCCAGCCCCGAGATGATCCGGTTGCGGGCGGGAAAGTGCCGCGCCTGCGGCTGCATGCCGATCGGCTGTTCCGACAGCCTGAGCCCGGTCTCGGTGATCTCCTGCGCCAGCACGGCGTTTTCCGCCGGATAGACCACATCGACGCCGCCGGCCATCACCGCGACGGTGCCCTTCGTCAGCGCGGCGGCGTGGGCGGCGGCGTCCACGCCGCGGGCCAGACCCGAGACCACCACCAGGCCCTCGCCCGCCAGCCCCTCGGCCAGGGCGCGGGCCATCCGCGTGCCGAGGCTGGAGGCGTTGCGCGCGCCAACCAGCGCCACCATCGGCCGGCCGAGCAGCGACGCATCGCCGAGCGTCCAGAGGAACGGCGGCGCGTCGGACAGGTCGTTCAGCGCCTGCGGATAGCCGGGGCTGCCCCGTGCCACGGGCCGGGCGCCGGCCAGACGTCCGGCCGTCCACTCGGCGGCGGCGGCCTCGGCGGTGCAGGGCGCGTAGTTCTCGACCCCGGCGGCGCGCGCCACCTCGGGCAGCGCGTCGAGCGCGGTGCGGGCGTCGCCGTGTTCGGCCATCAGCCGGTAGAACGTGGTCGGCCCGACGCGGCGCGAGCGCAAGAGACGGAACCAGGAGACCCAATCTTCCTCGCTTCGGGGTGGGGTGAGGGGGTGGGGTGAAGGGAGTGAATTCGCAGCCATCCCAGCTCCGTCGTCTTGCAGAGCCGACAATGGCGGGCAACGGGTTAACACTTGGTGAAGATTGCCTCCAACTCGCGAAAAATCAGATAAGCTGTTGAAATATCGTTGTGAAACCGCGCGGCCGTGCGAGGTCAAGGTTGACCGCGCAACCTGTACCGCGGCGAATCGCCCGCGATCAGGCGGCCGAGCCGCCCACCGTCAGCCCGCCGATCAAGAGCGTCGGCTGGCCGACGCCCACCGGCACCCATTGCCCCGCCTTGCCGCAATTGCCGATCCCGGGATCGAGCGCCATGTCGTTGCCGATGGCGCGAATCCGGTTCAGCGCGGTCGGCCCGTCGCCGATCAGGGTCGCGCCCTTGACCGGCGCGCCGACGCGCCCGTTCTTCACCCGGTAGGCCTCGGTGCAGGAAAACACGAACTTGCCGTTGGTGATATCCACCTGGCCGCCGCCGAAGCCCACGGCATAGATGCCGTCCCTGACCTCGGCCACGATCTCTTCGGGCTTTGCATCTGCGCCAAGCATGTAGGTGTTCGTCATCCGCGGCATGGGGATATGCGCATAGCTTTGCCGGCGGCCGTTGCCGGTCGGCCTGGTTCCCATCAGCCGGGCGTTCTGGCGGTCCTGCATGTAGCCCACCAGCACGCCGTCCTCGATCAGCACGTTGCGGCCCGACGGCGTGCCCTCGTCGTCGACGGTGATCGAGCCGCGGCGGTCCGGGATCGTGCCGTCGTCCAGCACCGTCACGCCGGGCGCCGCCACCCGTTCGCCCATCAGCCCGGCAAAGGCCGAGGTCTGCTTGCGGTTGAAGTCGCCCTCCAGCCCGTGGCCGATCGCCTCGTGCAGCAGGATGCCCGGCCATCCGGCGCCCAGCGCGACGTCCATCACGCCCGCCGGCGCGGGCTCGGCCGCGAGGTTCACCAGCGCGATCCGAAGCGCCTCGCGCGCGGTGGCCTCCCAGTTGCCGCGGTCGATCAGGCCGTCGAGCCCGATCCGCCCGCCGCCGCCGTGGCCGCCGCTTTCGCGCCGGCCGTTTTCCTCGACGATGACGCTGACGTTCAGCCGGGTCATCGGCCGCGCGTCGCGCACCAGGATGCCCTCGGGGCGCAGGATCTCGACCTCCTGCATCGACGCGGCGAGCGTGGCCGAGACCTGCACGACTCGCCGGTCCAGCCCGCGCGCGAAGGCGTCGATCTCGCGCAGGGTCTCGATCTTCACCGGAAAGGCGGCGTCCTCCATCGGGTTGGCGTCGCCGTAGAGCCGGAGGTTGGTGGCCTGCGGCGGCGCCGCCAGCGTGCCGCCGCCGTCGCCGACGGCGAGCCGCGCGGTCCGGACCGCGCGCGTCAG
>JBFKQC010000089.1:0-13774 GCA_041627895.1 Rhodobacter sp. | reverse complement strand
CCGCGACATCGCGCTGGTGATCGAGCGGCATATCCAGTTGACGGCGCGGCTGGGCCTCGACGGGGTGCACCTGACCGACGGCGCGCGCTCGGTCCGCGCGGCGCGCAAGTCGCTGGGCCAGGATGCAATCGTCGGCGCGTTCTGCGGCACCTCGCGGCACGACGGGATGACCGCGGGCGAGGCCGGGGCCGATTACGTGGCCTTCGGGCCGGTGGCGGCGACGCCGCTGGGCGACGGCCGCCATGCCGGGCGCGACCTGTTCGCGTGGTGGTCCGAGATGATCGAGTTGCCGGTGGTCGCCGAGGGTGCGCTGGATGCCGGGCGGATGGCCGACCTGGCGCCGGTCGTGGACTTCTTCGGCGTAGGGCCGGAAATCTGGGACAAGGGCGATCCCGCGGCCGCGCTTGGCGCGCTGGTCGCGGCGATGGGTTAGGCGGCAATCGTCAGGGGCGGTTGCCGTCGGCAAGGCGCGGACATCCGCGCCCCGGAAACGAAGCCGCGCCGCGAAAGCCGCTCGAACGATTTCCAGAGCCGGGCATCTTCGACACGTTTTCGCCGCGCGCCTTCCGGCGCTAGATCGCCGCGCAGGCGCAGGGGCACCAGCCGACCAGCATTTCGGCCCATCCCGGCAGGTCGCCCCGCGCCCTGAGCCAGCCGACCGAGCAGTAAAGCGCGCTGCCGATCCAGCCGAGCACCAGGATCACCCGCAGCCGCGCCAGCGCCACCAGCGCGCGCGGCTGCCAGCCGTCGGCGGAAACCGCGCCGCCGGCCTGCATCCGGTTCCTGAGCCGGCTGCGCCACTCGGCATCCGCAAGCAGCAGCACCGCCGTGGCCAGCGCCAGCCAGTCCCAGGCCCGCATCCGCGAGAAATCGAGCACGAAGAGCACGTTCAGGGGCAGCGGCACGCCCTCGGCCCCGCCGCCGAACCGCTCGGTCAGCAGCGCCGCCAGGTCGACGGCGGCCAGCACCGCGACGGCAATCGACAGCACCGCATAGCCGATCCCCAGCCAGTCCAGGATCGACGGCGCGGTGCGAAGCCGCACCATGCGCTCGCCGGGGTCGGCGAACCAGCGCGGCAGGGCGGCGAGGTAGACCAGCGGCAGATAGAGCCAGGCCGTGGATTTCAGCGAATAGCGCCAAAGGACCGAGGGCAGGAACAGCACGCCGAGATAGATCGCGGTGAACAGAAATCCATAGATCGCATCGCCGGTCATGATCTGGTTCGTGGAGAACTCGCGCCGCGCAAGCGCGCCCGGCGAAATGTCGGGCCGGGACCGGTTGAGCCCCGGCACGAGTTCGGGCAACAGGAGAATGTCGGTCTGGGCCACGGTCCGCGCCCAGTTCCTCGGCAGGTCGTTCACGCCCGCGGGCAGGTACCGCAACGAGGCCACGACGCGGGTCGCGCCGGCGCGAAGCATCAGCGCCAGCGGAAAGATCACGAGCATGCCGATGCCGATCGCAAGCGCGATGGCCCAGAGCGACGCGATCGCCAGTCCCGCCAGGATCAGCACGTCGGTCAGGCCATAGGGTCCGCCGAACCAATCCGCCAACCACCCCCAGGCGCCGGGCGCGGCGACGGGAACCGCCGCGAACCCGGCGGCCAGGCCGCCGCTGCGCCCGCCCGCCGCGAGCCCGAGCGCCGCGGCCGCCAGCACGGTGGCGACGGCGCGGAAGACGGCCGCATCCTCTGCCCCCTGCGGTGGCCAGAGCCAGACCACCGCAAGCGCCCCGCAAAGACCGGACGCGGCGGCCACGGCGACGCCGTGACGCGGCGGCCTGGCGTCGCCGAACACGGCGTCCCAATAGCCGCCGTACCATTCGATCGCGCGGTCCACGGCGGGATCGGACCGAAGCAGCACGAAGGGCGCCACGATCACGCTGATCAGGATGTGCAGGTAGGTGTCGAACGCCGCCGCGATCCACCAATAGACCGCGACCGAGGCCGCCGCCTCTGCCAGCGCGAGAACCGAGACCTTGCCGGCGGCGATGCTCGCCTCGCTCGAGGTCCAGACGAAATGCCGTTCGAAGACTGACCACGCCATGACGGGCCCTGGGGCTGTTGCGGCCCCAGACTAAAGCAAGATGGCCCCCGCTGGAAACGCACACATGCCCCGGATGGCGCCGGGAGGGCCTGCGTTGGCGCGTCGTGCGCGCCTTGAAGAATCCCGGGCGCGGGGCCTTCCCACCGAGGGTCGGCTTGCGCTATCAGCCACCCGTTTCCGGCACTTCCGCGCCGGGCCCGAGCCCGCTGCGCACCGCGTCCTCGCAGGCCCGCGCCAGCGCCTTGCGGTCGCCGAACGCCGCCACGCTGAGCGGCGCGTGATAGGTCAGTTCGACCCGCCCCTGGCGCGGCGCGGCCAGCACCCGCAACAGATGCGGGCCGAACCCCATGTCGCCCCACCAGCCGTAGAACCGCGGATCGGCGCCGGCGGGCGCGACATAGCGCAGCGTGACCGGCTGGATCGCCAGTTCGTGCCGCAGCGGCTCGGTGAAGAAGGCGGCGAACAGCGTCGACTTGAACGCCAGCACGCGCCGGCCGTCGGTCGAGGTGCCTTCGGGGAAGAACAACAGCTTGTGCCCGGCATGCAGGCGGTCCTCGAAGATGCGCTTCTGTACCGCGGCCTCTCGCGCCTCGCGGGCGATGAACACGGTGCCGGTGGCGCGCGCCAGCCAGCCGATGCCGGGCCAGCCCGCGACCTCGGATTTCGAGACGAAGTAGATCCGCTTGCGCGCGTTCAGCGCGAAGATGTCCAGCCACGACGAATGGTTCGCGACCACCGCCCCGGCGCCCCGCAACAGACGCCCGCGCGTGCGATAGCCGATGCCGAAGACCAGCAGCGCCGAGCGGCAGACGAAGACGGCGATGTAGGGCGTCCAGGGGCGGGACTGGCCCCAAAGCGGACGCTCGGCCAGGCGCACCAGCAGCAGAACGGCCAGCCCGCCGAAGACCAGCGCGCCCAGAACCGTGCCCTTGGCGGCGACGCGCAGCCAGCCGTGCCACGGGATCGGCGCGGCGGCGGGCTCGTCCGCGCTGCGCCAGGTGGTCACGTCCTGCTCCGTACGTAGAGATCCTTCTGCCGCGCGTTCATCCGCGCGGTGTCCATCACCAGGCAGACGTCCGTGGTGTTGAAGGCGCGGTCGACAAAGGCGCCCTCGCCCACGAAGCCGCCGAGCCTGAGATAGGCCTTGATCAGCGCCGGCGTCGCCACCAGCGCCGCGCGGCGGTCGACGGCATCCGCCGGCAGGAGATCCATGCGCTGGAAATGCTCCGGGCGTGCGCGCACCCGCAGTTCCGGCGGGGCGAGGTGGCGGTGATGCAGGAACGACAGCGGCTCTGCCAGCCGGTCGATGTCCGTGCCGTGGAACGAGGCCACGCCGAACAGAATCTCGATGCCGTGCCGGTTGACGTAATCCGCCAGCCCGTTCCAGAGCTGGTACATCGCGGTGCCGCCTCGATAATCGGCATGAACGCAGGACCGGCCCAGTTCCAGCAGGCGCCGGCCCGAGGCGCGAAGCGGCGCAAGGTCGTACTCGTCCTCGGAATAGAACTGCCCGGCGCGCGCCGCCTGATCGGCGCGCAACAGCCGGTAGACACCGACGACGCGGTCGTCTTCGGCGCGGGCCATGTCCAGCAGCAACAGGTGGTCGAAATAGGGGTCGAAGCGGTCGCGTTCCAGCCGCCGGGCATGATCAACCAGCGGCCCGTCGCCGCCCAGTTCCTCGACGAAGACGGCATAGCGCAGACGCTGGGCGGCGCGCAGTTCGCTCTCGCATCCGGCCAGCCGCAGCCGGAAGTCGGGCGCGCCCGCGCTCATGCCCGGCGCCACAGCGCCGCCGCCCCGGGCAAGGACCGGGCACAGGGGCCGGGGTCTGTCAACGGATTGTCCACGTCAGGACCCCTGCCGTCGCGTTTGGATTTTGTTAACCATGGGTGGCGCAAGCTCCGGTTTATGTTTAGCTATCGAAGACCGCTATGAGTGCAATACGCCTGCCATCTATGACCACCTTGCCGCGGTGCTCGAAATTGACGGTCACGCGCCCTGCGATGTTCGACTGCACCTGGCCGAGACCCCAGCCGGGCTCGTCGGGGTGGCGCACCAGCATCCCCGGTTCCAGCATCGCGTTCAGATCGGTCATGCATCCTCCATCGCACGGAGCCGCCCGATGACGTCGCCCGAAGACCTGGCCGCGCTGCTCGGATCACGCATCTGCCACGATCTGATCTCGCCGCTCGGCGCGATCTCGAACGGGGTCGAACTGCTCGAGATGTCGGGCGGGTCGATCGGCCCCGAGATCGCGCTCATATCCGAAAGCGTCGAAAACGCCAATGCCCGGATCAAGTTCTTCCGGGTGGCCTTCGGGCTGGCCGGCGACGACCAGCGCCTCGGGGCGGCGGAGATTCGCGGCATCCTCGCCGACATGACCCGCGGCGGCCGGCTGCGGATCGACTGGCGGGCCGAGGGCGATCTGCGCCGGCCCGAGGTCAAGCTGGTCTTCCTGATGCTGCTCTGCCTCGAGACGGCGCTGCCGCGTGGCGGCGAGATCGCGGTGACGCAGGAGGCCGGCGAATGGCGCATCGCGGCGCGGGCCGACAACCTGCGGCTGGACCAGCGCCTGTGGGAAAGCCTGCTGAACCCCAATGGCGGCAACCCGATCGGCGCGGCCGAGGTGCAGTTCCTGCTGTTGCCGCTGTTGCTGCGGGCCGCGGGGCGCAGCCTGGCGATGGATCTGGGCGAAACCGCGATCGACGCGCGGTTCTGACCGCGCGGATCTTCCCGCGAATTCCTCGCGGGATCGCGCCCGCGCGCGCGGGCGCCTGCCCCGTCGCGCTCAGGGCCGGACGGTGCCGTCGCCCTCGACCAGGTACTTGAAGCTCGTCAGCTCCGCGGCGCCGACCGGACCGCGGGCATGCATCTTGCCGGTGGCGATGCCGATTTCGGCCCCCATGCCGAACTCGCCGCCATCGGCGAATTGGGTCGAGGCGTTGCGCATCAGGATCGCCGAATCGAGCCGCTCGAAGAACCGCGCCGCCGCCGCGTCGTCTTCGGTGACGATGCAGTCGGTGTGATTCGAGCCGTAGCGCCGGATATGCGCAATCGCGGCGTCGATGTCGGGCACGACCCGGGCGGCGATGTCCATGTCCAGGTACTCGCGGCCCCAGTCGGCCTCGGTCGCCTCCTCGGTGCCCTCGATCGCGGTCAGGGGCGGCGCGGCGTGGACCCGGACGCCCAGGTCCAGAAGCGCGCGGATTGTGCCCTGGCCGATGGTGTCGACGGCATCGGCGTGGATCAGCAGGCATTCGGCGGCGCCGCAGATGCCGGTGCGCCGGGTCTTGGCGTTGATCACCACGTCCAGCGCCTTCTGCGCGTCCGCGGCACGGTCGATGTAGATGTGCACGATGCCCTCGAGATGGGCGAAGACCGGCACCCGCGCCTCGCGCTGCACCAGCCCGACCAGGCCCTTGCCGCCGCGCGGCACGATCACGTCGATCGCGTCGGTCATGCGCAGCATCTCGCTGACCGCGGCGCGGTCGCGGGTCGGCACAAGCTGGATCGCGTCCTCGGGCAGCCCGGCGGCGCGCAGCCCCTCGACCAGGCAGGCATGGATCGCGCCCGACGAATGGAAGCTTTCCGAACCGCCGCGCAGGATCACCGCGTTGCCGGCCTTGAGACACAGCGCGCCGGCATCCGCCGTGACGTTCGGGCGGCTCTCGTAAATCACGCCGATCACGCCGAGCGGCGTGCGCACGCGGCGGATGTGCAGCCCCGAGGGCCGGTCCCATTCGGCGATCACCTGGCCCACCGGATCGTCCTGCGACGCGACGGCCCGCAGGCCGTCACAGATGCCCTGGATGCGCGCCTCGTCCAGCATCAGCCGGTCGAGCATCGCCTTGGACAGCCCCTTCTGGCGGCCGTATTCCATGTCCTTCCCGTTCGCCGCGGCGATCTCGGCGCGGCGTGCCCAGACCGCATCGGCCGCGGCCTCGAGCGCACGCACCTTCGCCTCGGCGGGCGCGAAGGCCAGTTCGGCCGCCGCGGCCCTGGCCCGCGCGCCGATCTCGGCCATAAGCGCGGGAATGTCGGTCAGGTTCTTCATCGCATCCTCTCCTACGGGGACCCGGGTCGTCCCCGGAGTCCCGGGCTCGGGCCCTGCCCGGGCGTCCGGGGCCCGCTCAGGTGACCATGTCGTCGCGGTGCACCAGCGCGGCGCGACCGGGATAGCCCAGAACCGCCTCTATGTCACCCGATTGCCGGCCCCTGATCGCCGCCGCCTCTTGGCTGGTATAGCGCGAAAGCCCCTTGCCGAGCGCGCCGTCGGGTCCGGTGATCGCCACCGGGTCACCGCGGCCGAACCGCCCGTTGACCGCGGTCACGCCCGCCGGCAACAGCGACTTGCCCCGGCTCAGCGCCCGCGCCGCACCGGCGTCGATCACGATCTCGCCCTTGGGCTTCATCGCCGCGATCCAGCGCTTGCGCGCCGCCTGCGGGTCGAGATCGGCGGTGAACCATGTCGACGGCGCGCCGGCGTCGAGCGCCTGCAATGGCCGCAGCACCGAGCCTTCGGTGATCGCCATGGCGCAGCCGCCGCCGGTGGCGGTGCGCGCGGCCAGAAGCTTGGTCTTCATGCCGCCCTTCGACAGGCCGGACCCCTCGTCGCCCGCCATCGCCTCGATCTCGGGAGTGATTCTTTCAATCACGTCAAAGCGTTTCGCGTCGCCGGTCACGCGCGGATCCCCGGAATAGAAGCCGTCGACATCGCTGAGCAGCACCAGCACGTCCGCCCCCACGGTCACCGCGATCTGCGCCGCCAGCCGGTCGTTGTCGCCATAGCGTATCTCATCGGTTGCCACGGTGTCGTTCTCGTTGACGATCGGCACGGTGCCGAGCCTGAGAAGCTGCTCGAGCGTCGCGCGGCTGTTCAGATAGCGCCGCCGGTCGGCGGAGTCCTCGAGCGTCAGCAGCACCTGCGCCGCGGTCAGCCCGTGCGGCGCCAGCACCTCCTCGTAGGCGCGCGCCAGCCTGATCTGGCCCACCGCGGCGGCGGCCTGGGATTGCTCCAGCGCCAGCGTGCCCGCCGGCAGGGCGAGCGCCGCGCGTCCCAGCGCGATCGACCCCGACGAGACCAGGATCACGTCCGACCCGCGCGCCTTGGCCTCGGCCACGTCCATCGCCAGCGCGCGCAGCCAGTCGGCGCGCAGCGCGCCGCTGACCCGGTCCACCAGCAGCGCCGAGCCGATCTTGACGACCAGCCGCTTCGCCCCGCTCACGGATGCCACGGCTCGACCTCTTCCTTGGCCGCCGCCAGCCGCCGGCGGTCCTCGTCGATTTCGGCCCGCACGGCGCGCAGCACCTCGGTCAGCCCTTCGCGCGACACGCCCGACATCAGCAGCACGGGCCGGCCGACCTCTGCCTCCAGCGCCGCCTTTGTCTCGGCCCGCGCCGCCTGGTCCAGCGCGTCGATCTTGTTCAGCGCGGTGACGCGCGGTTTTTCGGCCAGGTGTCCGCCATAAGCCTCGAGTTCGTGGATGATCGTGCGGTAATCGCCCGCGACGTCCTCGGAGGTGCCGTCGACCAGGTGCAGCAGCACCGAGCAGCGCTCGACATGGCCGAGAAACCGGTCGCCGATGCCCTTGCCCTCGTGCGCACCCTCGATCAGGCCGGGGATGTCGGCCATCACGAATTCGGTGCCGTCGACGCCCACGACGCCCAGATTCGGGTGCAGCGTGGTGAAGGGATATTCCGCGATCTTCGGCCGCGCGTTGGACGTGGCGGCGAGGAAGGTGGACTTGCCGGCGTTTGGCAGGCCAAGCAACCCGGCATCGGCGATCAGCTTGAGCCGAAGCCAAAGCGTGCGCTCGACGCCGTCCTGGCCGGGATTGGCACGGCGCGGCGCCTGGTTGGTGGCG
Source organism: Rhodobacter sp. (assembly GCA_041627895.1). GTDB lineage: Bacteria > Pseudomonadota > Alphaproteobacteria > Rhodobacterales > Rhodobacteraceae > JBFKQC01. The sequence goes on along the minus strand of JBFKQC010000089.1, from coordinate 5,868 downwards.
GACTTGAAGTGCAGGTTGCCGAAGCCGCCGTTGCCGCCCTTCGCCAGCAGCACCCGCTCGCCCACCGCTGTCAGGTCGGCGATCACCGTCTCTTCGTCCTCGTCGAGGACCTCGGTGCCGACCGGCACCCGCAACACCACGTCGGCGCCGTCCCTGCCGGTGCGCTGGCGGCCCATGCCGCCCTGCCCGTTCCTGGCGAAGAAGTGCTGCTGATAGCGGAAGTCGATCAGCGTGTTCAGCCCATCGACCGCCTCGGCCCAGACATCGCCGCCCCGGCCGCCGTCACCGCCGTCCGGACCGCCGTATTCGACGAACTTCTCGCGGCGGAAGCTGACACAGCCCGCCCCGCCGGCGCCCGACCGGATGTAGACTTTCGCGAGATCGAGAAATTTCATCGCAGGTGCCTCAATCTGTCGGAAGGCGGTTACTGGATCGGCGGGACAGGCTCAAGCTTCGTCGCATGGCGTCCGGCCCTTCGGTTTTGGATTTTCGTTTACCGATCAACGTTCTCTTGACGCGAAACGATATTTTTTATTGTTGATTTTCAATGTCTTGACCGGTTATCCGGTTATCCGGTTATCCGGTTATCCGGTTATCCGGTTATCCGGTTATCCGGTTATCCGGTTATCCGGTGAAACGGAAACGCCGCCCCTCCCTGCGGGTCAAGCCCCTGCCGTGCCAGGGCGCAAATTCGCCGCGCCTCGCCTGATCGGCTTCGCAGGCAAGCGTCTCAATCGAGCTTTCTAAGATAGGTCCAGGTCGCCACCATCGCGCCGCGCGCGACCGAGTAGGCCTCGGCATCGCCGAGATAGGCAAAGCCCGCGTTGGTCAGCACACGCGCCGAGACGGGGTTGTCCTGGAACACCGAGCCGAACAGGGTGCGGGCCGAATGCGGATTGGCACGGACGACGGCGCCGACCGCCTCGGACGCGATGCCGGCGTTCCAGAACGGCTGGGCAACCCAATAGCCGATCTCGGACTGCTCGCGGTCCATCCGCTCCAGCCCGATCACGCCGACCAGTTCCGGCAGCCCCGCGACCTGCCCGTCGATCGCCCAGACATCCTCGGCCCGGTCCGGCGCCTGGCTTTGCGCGATGAACGCCGCGACCGCGCCCGGCGGCAGCGGGTGCGGCACCGAAGTGGTCATCCGCGCCACGCGCTCGTCCCCTGCGTACAACTCCAGCAGCGCCAGATCGGTCATCTGCAAGGGCCGCAGCGTCAGCCGCGCCGTCTCGACTACGGTCTGACCGTTGAACTGGTCAATCCTCATGCGCCTCCTCCCGAAGCGAGTACGAATCCGACGCTCGCGACGGTCAGGGCCGCCAGCGTCCACATCAGATAGGCCTCTGCAGGCGTTCCCGCGAGGCTGCGCGCGATCGCGGCGCCGAGACCCGCCCAGATCGGGTGGAACACCGCCTGGATCGCCAGCAGAACCGCCGCGATCACCGCCGTGGCGGTCAGCGCAGAGGTGCCCGGGGCCACGAAGCTGGTGAAGCCCGCGGTGATCATCGCCCAGGCCTTGGGGTTCAGCGGATGCACCAGTAGCCCCGCGGCAAAGCCCGGCGCGCGAGAGTCCGCTGCGGCCGGATTCAGCCGCAGGTTGGCGATCTTCCACGCAAGCCAGCAGATATACGCCGCCGAGACCCATTTCAACGTTGTGAAGATGCCCGGCGCCTGGTCGGCCAGTTCCATCAGGCCGAAGCCGATCGGCCAGATGATCAACTGCTTGCCAAGCGCGACGCCCGCCACGAAGGGCAGCGCGCGGCCCAGGCCATAGCGCGCGCCGGTGGCCAGAAGCGCCATGTTGGCCGGCCCCGGCGTGCCGATCTGGCTGGCGGCGAAGACCGCGAACGTGGCGACCGCGACGCTCATCCCCGGCGCCGCTTCTTCCGCCAGGGCGCGTCGCGTTCCCAGTCGCCGGCCATGATCGAGCCGTGCGGCGTGATCTCGTCGATCACGTCGCACAGCCCGAACGCCTTCATCTGCGCCGCCACCGTTTCGGCGGGCTTGTAGGCCGAGGGCAGTTCCGAGACGTCGACGTTGCCGGTGTAGAACCGCACGTCCAGCCCCTCGGTCTCCTCGGCGAAGACTTCCGCCTCGGGGCGCTCGCCGTGGCGCCGCTTGTGCGCCGTCCGGCTGAGGTTCCGGCCCGCGCCGTGCGGCGCAAAGCCCAGGTTGGCGGGCGACGTCTCGCCCCGCACGATCTGAATCGGAGCCGCCATGTTCAGCGGCACGATCTGGCGCCCATCCGTGTCGGGCAGGAACGCCGCCTCGACCGGCGTCGCGCCCTTGGCGTGATAATAAAGATCGCCGCGCCGGAAGACGAAATTGTGCTCGTTCCAGAACCGGTCGCGGGCGTCGCCGGCCGCCGCGACGGTGGCGTCGTGGATCAGCGTGTGGTTCAGCCGGGTCCAGGCGCGCACCAGTTGCAGCGCCTCCCAATAGGCGCGGCCCTCGTCGCTGTCGGCGTCGATCCAGGCGTTCTGGCGCAGGACCGCGGGCGCGTGCCGGCGCCGATGCGCATCGGCCGCGGCCATTCCCAGCTTGTACAGCGCGGCGCCCACCCCGCGCGAGCCGTGATGCGTGACAAGGCAGGTGCGCCCGGTCGCCTCGGACCGGCCGACAAAGGCGAAATGGTTGCCGTCGCCCTGGGTGCCCAGATGGCTTTCGGCCATGGCGAGGATTTTCGGGTTGTCGAGGAACCGGTTGGCCCGCATCGCCCCGGCCAGGTCCGACGGCAGCGCGAAGGACCGCGACGCCTCACGGCGCCCCGGGCCGAAATGCGTGGCCGCGTGCACGGCGTCCAGCACGTCCGCCGGTTCGGCCGCCTCGAATTCGGTCAGCATCACCGAACAGCAGATATCGGCCGAGTGCATTCCCGGGTGAATGGCGTTGCGCGCCACCGCGATGCCGCCCACCGGGATCGTGCCCTCGGGGCCGGCCGGGCAGGCATCGGGCATCACCGCGCCCTCGACCAGCGTCGGCGTGCGCATCAGCCGGTCCATCGAGCGCAGGACCGCGTCGACGTTCTCGACCTCGTCTTCGGTCTCGGCCTCGATGTTGCGGGCATAGGGCGCGGGCCTGCGGTGCAGGTCGCGCCTGACGACCGGTTTCGGCTTGACCGCGGCGACATAGGCCGCAAGCGCCTCGCCCTCCAGCCTCTCGCGGTTGATATGCGCCAGCGCCCGCCCAAGCTCGGGCCCGGGCGGAAAGCCCATCGCGATCAGGTCCTTTCCCGTGATCCCCATCGGAATGGCTCCTTTCGGGTGGCCGGGCCCCGCAATGCCGGGAAAGAGAAGGGGGACCGGCCGTTGCGCCGATCCCCCGAATTCATCCGCCTAGAGGTGTCGGCCTACTCTGCTGCCGTCTGCGCCGGAAGCACCGAAATGAAGGTGCGGCCCTTCAGGCCCTTGTGAAAGGTCACCTGGCCCTCGGCGGTGGCGAAGATGGTGTGATCCTTGCCCATCCCGACGCCCTCGCCCGGCCACCACTTGGTGCCGCGCTGGCGCGCGATGATGTTGCCCGGGATCGCGTGCTGGCCGCCGAAAAGCTTGATGCCAAGGCGCCGGCCCGCCGAATCGCGGCCGTTCCGCGAGCTACCGCCTGCTTTCTTGTGTGCCATTGGTGTCTCTCCTTACTTCTCGGTCAGCGCCTTGGCTTGCTCGACCCAGCCCTCGCGCTCGATCCGGCCCTTGAAGCTGAGCTTTTCGTCGAACTCGGCGATCTCGTCGGCGCCCCAGGACGCGATCTGCGCGAAGGTCGTCACGCCGGCCTCGTGCAGCTTCTTCTCCAGCGCCGGGCCGATGCCCGAGAGCTGTTTCAGGTCATCGCCGCCCTCGGCCTTCGCGGGCTTGGCCTTGGCCTCGGCGGCGGGCTTTTCGGGCTTTGCCGGCTTCGCCTCGGCGGCGGGCTTTTCGGCCTTCTTCGCCTTTTTCGGCGCGGCGGCGGCGACGGCGGCGGCCGAAACCGAGCCCGCGCCAACGGCTGCCTTGACGCCCGACTTGTCGGCGCCCTTTTCGAGGATCTCGGTCACCCGCAGCAGCGTCAGTTGCTGGCGGTGGCCCTTGGTGCGCTTCGACGAGTGCTTCCGCCGGCGGCGCACGTAGTGGATCACCTTCTCGCCCTTGATCTGGTCGATCACCTCGGCCTGCACGCCCGCGCCTTCGACCAGGGGCGTGCCGACGGTGTCGCCGACCATCAGGATATCGTTGAACTGGACGGTTTCGCCCGCATCGGCGGCCAGCTTTTCGACCCGGAGCACATCGCCCGAGGCCACCTTGTACTGCTTGCCGCCGGTCTTGAGGACCGCAAACATCGCTTTCTTCCTTCTGTTCCGCGTCCTGTGGCCCCCGGAGCCGGGCGTTTCGGGCCGGTCGGCCCGCCTCGAACAGCGCTTTCGCTAGAGACGCGGCTTATCGGGGCATCGCGCGCGCAAGTCAAGGGCGATTTGCCCGTGCGCAGCGCCAGTTCGGGCGCCGTGCGTCACAGTTCCTGCCCGGCGAGGAACCGCGAGGCGCCCTGCCCCAGCGCCAGGCTGACCGCGGTGAACATCTCGTCGAAGGCGGCGAAGATCGCGCGGTTCAGCGTCACGCCGGTCTCGGTCCGGAAGAACGCGGTATAGGCGGCGAGATCCTCGTCGCTCAGCGGCCGGTAGGCCAGGTTCAGGTAGGAATACAGCCATTCCTCGGTCTCGGCGCGGATCGATTCCTCCTGACTCCAGACGTCGGTGAGGATCTGCTCCTCGGTCAGGTCCCCCGGATATGCGCCGCCCGCGGCCAGCCCGGTATAGAAGGCATAGTTCGAGTTCATCGCGCCCACGACGTTGTTCTCGACCAGCTCGCCCGCCTCGGCGAAGTCGCGCAGAAGTTCGAGCCGCGGATCGCTGTCGAGGATCAGGGCCTCCAGCGCCTCGCGGCTGGCCTCCTCGATGCCTTCGTCCAGCAGCGCGCGGCGCGCCGAGACCTCCAGCGCCACGATCTCGCGCCCCTTCTCCGAGGTGAAGAACGCGATCATCGGCGCCAGGTTCTCGGCGGCCAGTTCGCTGTCCAGCCGGTTGCGGACCACCGCCTGCATGCGATCGACATCGTAGATCTCGTCGACCAGCCTGTGCCAATGCGGCCCGCCACGCCCGCCGAACAGGTCGGCCTGCAGCTCGCGGCCATAGTCGATGCCCTCGTCGCGCATGATCGCGATGATCTCGGGCAGGCCGAGCGCGCGATAGAGCGTGTCGATCGGCGCGACGCCTTGCGCAAGCGCGGCGGCGGCAGAGAGCCAGAGGGCGGCCGCGGCGGAAAGGAGTGGTCTCATGGGTGATCCGTCATACGGGGGACTTGCGCATTAGGTACGCAATGCGCGCCCGCATTGGAAGGGCGCGCGCCCGCATTCCGCGAAATGCCGCCGCCGGACCCGCCGAGAAATGGCTTGCGCCTTTTCGGGCCATCGCCTAAATCGCCCACCCAGACCCTTCGCGGAGAGGTGCCGGAGTGGTCGAACGGGGCGGTCTCGAAAACCGTTGAGCCTTCACGGGTTCCCAGGGTTCGAATCCCTGTCTCTCCGCCACCTGCCCTCACAAAAGCTTTCTCCCGATCCGACTGCGGCCGGATTTTTCCGTTATATTAGAGGGTTATGGGCTAAGGGCTGAGCACCGACTCCGGCGCTAGGTGCCCAAAATTGCTCTCTCCAGGCCAGAATTCTCTGAACCTGATGACTGCGTTAATCTGGTAAATTACTTTTAGAGCGTTTTTCGATCAGTCTGCATCGTATCCGCAGGCGGCGAAGTAATTCGCGCATTCTTGCGGCGTGAAGCAGTCGACCAGCTTTCCGATGGCGCTCCAGAGGCCGTCGATGGTGCGCGCGGCGGCCTTTCTG
>JBFKQC010000088.1:0-14174 GCA_041627895.1 Rhodobacter sp. | reverse complement strand
GATGGCGGTCGAGGCGCGCGGCACGGCGCTTGGCCGGAACCTTGTCCGCGCGGCGATCCGCGCGGACGCTCATGGCGGGAACCTGCGCGCCGCGCAGGAGGCCATCGCGGACGCGCTCGCCAGGGACGAACTCGCCGCCGACACGGCCCTTGCGCTGCGCATCGAGATCATCGCGCTCGCCACTGCCGACGCGCCGGACGAGGTGTTCCTGAAAGCGGCGCTGTCGGATCCGCTGGCGCTGGGGCGCAGCGCCGAGGCCGCCGGGCTGCGCCGCGACGTGGCGCGGCGGCTGATCGGCCTCGGCCTGCCCGCGGCGGCGCGGAAGGTCCTGGCCGAGGACACCGACCTGCCGAGCCCCGAGGACCGGTTTCTGTTCGCGCAGGGCTTTCTCGCCGAACGGCGCCCCGATCTGGCGATGGGCTATCTGGCCGGGCTGACGGATGCCGACGCCCAGCTGCTGCGCGCCGAGGTCCACGAGGCGGCGGGCGAACATGGCCGCGCGCGCGAGATATTCCTGCGTCTCGGCGACGAGGACGCCGCGGGGCGCGCCGCCTGGCGCGCGCAGGACTGGCCGCAGGTCGCCGGGCCGAACAGCGAGGCCCGGATCGCCGCCGCCCGCCTCGCCGCGGGCGGAACCGGCGGCGGCGCCGACCCGGCCGGTCCGCTGGCGCGGTCGCGCGGTTTCCTGACCCGGAGCGCCGAGGCGCGCCGGATCCTCGGCACGCTGCTCGCAGAGACAGAGGGCCGCTGAGGCAGGCGCGGCGATCGCCGCGTCGCTGTCGGCGCCCGAACGCTTCGGCAGCACGCGCAGTCAGGGCGCCTTTCCGGTGCGGCGGCGACGCGGTTCGCCGCTGGCGCGGTTACGATTTCTCAATCCCCGGGGCGGTAATCTGGCGCACAGGAACATAGCAAGAACTGCGTCACTTCCGATGATCGATCTCGCCGCCGTTTTTCCCTGGCCCGTCCGGGGATTTCACGCCACCCGGCGCGCCCCGGCACGTCCGGGCGTCGTGGGCCGCGGCCAAGAGCGGGCGGCCACGAGATGACGCTCGACCTGCGCACCGTCTTCCAGCCGACGATCCTGCTGGCGCTCGCGCTGATGGCGGTGATCGTGATGATGATCCTGCCGATGCCCGCCTGGGTGCTGGACATCGGCCTGGCGGCGTCCTTCGCGCTGGCGATCCTGATGTTCACCGTCACGCTGTTCATCGAGCGCCCGCTCGACTTCTCGGCCTTTCCGACGGTGCTGCTGGCCTCGCTCATGCTGCGCCTCTCGCTCAACGTCTCGTCGACCAAGCTGATCATCGGCGAGGGCCATTCCGGTACCCAGGCCGCCGGCAACGTGATCGAGGGCTTCGCGATGTTCGTGATGGGCGGCTCCGTGTTTCTGGGGCTCGTGGTCTTCGGCGTGCTGCTGATCGTCAATTTCATCGTGATCACCAAGGGCGCGGCACGGATGGCCGAGGTCGGCGCGCGGTTCGCGCTTGACGGCATGCCGGGCAAGCAGCTCGCGATCGACAGCGACATGTCGGCCGGGGCCATCGACCACGCCGAGGCCAAGGCCCGCCGCGAGCGCGAGCAGCAGGAGACGACGTTCTTCGGCTCGCTCGACGGCGCCTCGAAATTCGTCAAGGGCGACGCCATCGCCGGGCTGCTGATCACGCTTCTGAACCTGGTGATGGGCCTGATCATCGGGGTCAGCCTCCACGACATGCCGCTGTCGCGCGCCTTCGAGACCTACGCGATCCTGACCGTCGGCGACGGGCTGGTCAGCCAGATTCCGGCCGTGATCATCTCGATCGCCTCGGCGCTGCTGCTGGCCCGCGGCGGCGCCACCGGGTCGACCGACCTGGCATTCTTCAGCCAGCTCGGCCGGTTCCCGGCGGCACTGGCGACGGTCGCCGTGCTGATGGGGCTGTTCGCACTGGTCCCCGGCCTGCCGTTCCTGCCGTTCCTGGCCGGCGCGGTCGCCCTGTCGCTCGCGGCCTGGGCGGGGCGGCGCGCGGCACTGGCCGCCGAGGCGCGTCAGGCGGCCGCGGCACAGGCCCCCGCCGAGACCCGCCGCGCCGAATCCTCGCTCGGCGACATCCTCGATCTCGACGACATCCATGTCGAGTTCGCGCCCGACCTGGTGTCGATGGTCCTCGATCCCGCGACCGGGCTGGACGCCCGGATCGCCAACATGCGCAACCATATCGCCACCGCTTTCGGGCTGATCCTGCCCGAGATCCGGCTGACCGACGATGCCGGCCTGCCGGGCGGCAGCTACGTTGTCAGGATCCACGGCGTCGAGCAGGCCCGCGGCCGGCTGTACGGCGACCGGATGCTGGCGATCCTCGGCAGCGATGCCGGCGGGCTGCCGCCCGGCGAGGACGTCAGGGAACCGGTCTACGGCGCGCCGGCACGATGGATCGGCGCCGATGCGCAGGAAGAGGCCGCGCTGGCTGGGGCCACGATCGTCACGCCGACCGAGGTGCTGGCGACGCACTTGCTGGAGGTCATGAAGCGGAACTTTGCGCGGCTTCTGACCCTGAAGGCGCTGCGCCGCCTGCTTGACGAATTTTCCAACCTGAGCGACCCGAAACGCGCCGAGGCCAATCGCCGGATGCTGGACGAACTGGTGCCCGACAAGGTGCCGGTGGACCTGCTGCTGACGATCTTGCGGCTTCTGCTGGACGAGCGGGTGTCGATCCGCAACCTGCCGCTGATCCTCGAGGCCATCGCCGAGGCGCGCGGCGCACAGGCCACGCCCGAGGCGATCTGCGAGCATGTGCGCCAGCGGCTCGGGTTCCAGCTGATCTCGGAAATCCGGCGCGCCGACGGCACCCTGCCGCTAGTGCAACTCGCGCCGGAATGGGAAGAGCGCTTTCGGACCTACCAGATCGAGGGCGACCGCGGGCAAAGCGACATCGCACTGCCGCCCGAGGATTTCAACCGCCTGGCCAATGCGGTCAGCGACCGGCTGGCCCGCGCCGGCGAAGACGGCATCTACCCGGCGCTGGTGACCAGCACGCGCCGCCGGCGGTTTCTGCGTACGGTGCTAAGCGCCAAGGGCATCCAGAACCCCGTCTTCTCGTTCGAGGAAATCGGCACCGAGGCGCGCCCCTCCGTGGTCGGCATGGTCGCCGCATGACGGCGGCGCTGGCGGACCTGCTGCAGATCGGCCGCGAGACGCTGTTCGCCGGCGTCGTCGTGTTCCTCAGGATCGGCGCCGCCATGGCGGCGCTCCCGGCCTTCGGCGAGCGTTCGATCCCGGTGCGGATCCGGCTGGCCGTCGCGCTGGCCTTCACGCTGATCGTCGCGCCTGCGGTGGCACCGGCGGTCGGGCAGGTGGCGGCGCAGGGCGGGGGTCTTGTGGTCGTGCTGGTGTCCGAGACGGTGGTGGGTCTCGCCCTAGGGCTTGCGGTCCGGTTCTTCGTGCTGGCGCTGCAGATCGCCGGGTCGATCGCGGCGCAGTCCACGTCGCTGTCGCAGATCTTCGGGCTGACCGCGGTCGAGCCGTTGCCGGCCATCGGGCACACGATGGTGGTCAGCGGGCTGGCGCTGGCGGTGATGACGGGCCTGCACGTGCGTCTCAGCGAAACGCTGATCGGGTCCTACGCGGTGTTTCCTCCGGGAGTATTGCCCACGCCGGCGGTTCTGTCGGAATGGGGCGTGGGGCGGGCGGCCGACGCCTTTGCGCTCGCGTTTTCGCTTGCCGCGCCCTTCGTGATCGCGTCGTTCATCTACAACCTGGCGCTCGGCGTCATCAACAAGGCGATGCCGCAGCTCATGGTTGCGTTTGTCGGCGCGCCGGCGATCACCGCGGGGGGGCTGGTCCTGCTGTGCCTGTCGCTGCCGCTGCTGTTGTCGGTCTGGGTCCGCGGGCTGAACGGCTTTCTGGTCAATCCCTACGGAGGCGGGGGATGAGCCAGGAAGAAGACAGCGCCGAGAAGTCACACGAACCGACACAGAAAAAGCTCGACGACGCCCGCCGCCGTGGCGAAGTTCCGAAGTCCACCGATCTGACGACCGCCGCCGCCTATGGCGGCCTTCTTCTTGTCGCGCTGGCGATCGGGGCGACGTCGCTGTCGGCCCTCGGATCGGCGATGGCCGGCCTGCTCGGCCGGGTCGACAGCCTGGCGCCGATCTGGTTCCGCGAGGGCGCCGCCCCGATGGGCGCGCTGCTCGCGGCCGAGATCGCCTGGCCGCTGGCGCCCTGGTTCGGGGTCCCCGCGCTTGCCGCGCTTCTGGCGATCATCGCCCAGCGCGCTTTCGTCGTCGCGCCGGAAAAGCTGCAGCCCAGGCTCAACCGGCTGTCGGTCCTGTCGAACGCGAAGAACAAGTTCGGCCGGGCGGGGCTGTTCGAGTTCGCCAAGAGCTTCGTCAAGCTCATGGTCTACTCGCTGGTGCTGTTCCTGCTGCTGCTCTGGCGCCTGCCCGAGGTGATCTCGTCCGCCCAGACCGACCCCAGGGTGGCGCTCGGCACGCTGGGGCGGCTGTCGGTGGAATTCCTCGCCATCGTCCTGGTCATTGCCGCCGCCATCGGGGCGGTCGACCTGTTGTGGCAGTTTCAGGAGCACATCCGGAAGAACCGGATGTCGCGCAAGGAACTGACCGACGAATCCAAGCAGACAGAGGGCGACCCGCACGTGAAACAGCAGCGGCGCCAGCGCGGGTATGACATTGCGATGAACCGGATGCTGGCCGACGTGCCCGGGGCCGACGTTGTGGTCGTCAATCCGCAGCATTATGCCGTCGCGCTGAAATGGAGCCGCCTGCCCGGCGCGGCGCCGGTCTGCGTCGCAAAGGGCGTCGACGAGGTCGCCGCCCGGATTCGCGAGATCGCCGCCGAGGCGGGCGTGCCGATCCGGCGCGATCCGCCGACCGCGCGCGCGATTCACGCGACGGTCGAGATCGGACAGGAGATACCACCCGAGCAGTATCAGGCCGTCGCCGCGGCGATCCGCTTTGCCGAGGTGATGCGCGGCAAGGCCGCGGGCGGGCGGCCATGAGCGGCAGGCTGGCGCGCCTTGCCGAACTGGCGCGGATGATCCGCGACGCCGAACTCGGCCGCCTGGCGGCGGCAGAGGCCGACCGCAGGGCGGCGGCGGCCGGGCTCGCCGGGCTCAGGGACGAACGGTCGGCAGTGCGGCGCAGGGCGGCGCCCGATGCGGCGCGCCGCGCCGGGGCGCAGGACCGCTGGGAGATCTGGGCGGAAGCGCGCGAGCGGACGCAGGCCACCGCCCTGGCGCAGGCCGCCGCCGAGGCCGAAGCCTGCAAGGTCCGGGCAAGGCGTGCGTTCGGCCGCGCAGAGGTGCTAGGCCGCCTCGCGGCGCGCCCACAGACCCCGCGGCGCGACCGCGAATAGGCCGCAGAGCGGGCAGGCGGCCCGCGGCGGCGCCAGCCCTGGATCAGGCGTCCTGCCGGATGAAGTCGAGGATCAGAACGTCGGTGACGTTGCCGCCCAGCACGGATTTCGCCGATTCGAGCAGCGCCTTGCGCAGCGCGTTCATCCGCGCCGCCTGGGTGAAATTGCCGGTGAACCCGCCGATGCTGGCGTGATCGAACAGCACCTTCAGGAAAGTGTCGCGCAGTTTCGGCTCGTACTGGTAGATTTCCTCGGTCCGCCCCGCGGACACTTCGAGGCTGAGCGACAGGACCACCAGCGAGCCGACGCGGCCGCCGTCCACGACGGGTACGACGAACTGATTGTTGAGCTTGACGAAGTCGACCGAAGCGGGGTCGGCCGCCGCGGGCTCGGCCCGGTCCTCGACATGCTCGCCGGCCTCGTGCAGGTCACCGCAGGGATTCTCGAGGTGGACCATCTCGGGCGGCGGACGCAGCGCAAGCCCGCCGCCGACACCGGCGCCGAGGCCGACGAGTGCCAGCAGGACCGGAAGCAGTTTGCCAAGCATCGCCCCCGCGCCTCAGAACGGCAGCACGATGTCGGCGACCTGCTGGCCGTACCGGGGTTGCTGGACGTCGGTGATCTGTCCGCGGCCGCCATAGGAGATCCGCGCCGAGGCGATCTTGTCATAGGTGATCTCGTTCTGGCGCGAAATGTCGGCAGGCCGGGCGTAGCCTGTGACCAGCAGTTCGCGCATCTCGAAGTTCACCCGGACCTCCTGGCGCCCGACGATCTGCAGCACCCCGTTCGGCAGCACTCCGGTGATCGTCGCCGCGACGCGCAGCGTCAGCTTCTCGTTGCGCCTGACCGAGCCGTCGCCGGACGAGCTGCTCGACGAATTCGCCGAAACGGCGTTGGCCAGCGAGGCGCCGTCGGGCAGCGTACCGTCCACGCGCTGCGGAATGCCGAAGAAGTCCGGGATGCCGAGGCTTTCGGACCCGTTGCGCGACCGGTTGGTGCTGTTCGAGATTTCCGCCTTGTCGTCGATCTCGATCACCACGGTCAGGATGTCGCCCTGCTGCATCGCGCGCCGGTCGCCCAGCAGCGATCCGCGCGCGCCGCTCCACAGCGACGCATTGTCCAGGGCGCGGCGCGGCTCCAGCGTGACCGGCAGCGGCCGCGACATCATCGCGTGGTATTCGTCGCCGGTGCGGACCGGCGTGAAATCCGGCGCCTTGCCGACCTGCTCCAGCCGTCCGCAGGCCGCCGCAAGGGTCAGCGACCAGAGTATGATCCAGTCTGCAATGCGCATCGCCCTTCGCCCCTATCTGATGGCGCCCAGGTCCGGGCCGCCGACACGGACGGTGCCGTCCGCATGGACCACGCCGCTGACCGTGGTCCGCGACGCGAGGTTCATCACCCGCAGTATGTCGCCGGCACCCGCACGGCCGAGCGCCCGCGCCTCGGCGGCGATGGTCAGCGGCCCGCGGCTGTAGACCAACGTCACGATCTGGTTGCGTTCGACGATTGCGGGCGGGCCGACATCGCCGTGCCGGATCGGGCGGCCGGCATAGAGCACGACGCGGGTCTCGAGCCCGACCGCCTCGTCGGCATGCGCCAGGGTTCCGGGAACCGTCCTTTCGATCACGGCCAGGTCCGCGGGCGTCAGGATCGCCTGGCTGCGGATCGTGCGCGCCGCCACCAGGGTCTCGGCCGCGGCAGGGGGTGCAAGCGCTGCCGCGACGACGAGTGCAAGGGGGGCCGCCGGCAGCCGCATCAGCGCACCTGCGTCGTCGCCGACAGCATCTGGTCGGCGGCGGTGATCACCTTGGCGTTCAGCTCGTAGCCGCGCTGCGCCTCGATCAACTCGGTGATCTCGCGCACCGCGTCCACCGAACTGTCCTCCAGGTAGCCCTGGCGCAGCGTCCCCAGCCCGCTCTCTCCGGGGATGCCCACGATCGGCGCGCCGGATGCCGCGGTCTCGGTGAAGAGATTGCTGCCGATCGCCTCGAGCCCCTTGGCGTTGGAAAAGTCGACCAGCGTGAACTGGCCGAGAAGCTCGGGCTCGGTCCGGTCGCTGAAATAGGCGTAGACCTCGCCCTCGGCGTTGATCGAGATCGAGCGGGTGTCGTCTGGGATCACGATGTCGGGCACCACCGGGAAGCCGTCGGAGGTGACGATCAGCCCCTCGCCGGTGCGTTTCAATGCGCCGTCGCGGGTATAGGCCGCAAGGCCCGAGGGCAGCGTGACCTCGAGATAGCCTTCGCCCTCGATCGCCAGGTCGAGATCGCCGCCGGTATTGGCCAGCGAGCCCTGCGACAGCTGCACGGTCACAGAGGCGGGGCGCACGCCGAGGCCGAGCTGCACGCCGGTCGGCAGCACGGTTCCGTCGGCGGCGTTGATCGTGCCGGCACGGGTCATCTGCTGGTAATGCAGGTCGGCGAACTCGGCGCGGCGGGCGTTGTAGCCCGTCGTGCTCATGTTCGAGAGGTTGTTCGAGATGACCTCGACCCTCATCTGCTGGGCGCTCATGCCCGTTGCGGCGATCTTCAGGGCTCGCATTGCGGCTCTCCTTTACCGGCCGAGGGTCTGCAGGACGGTGCGGATGCGCTCGTCCTCCTTGTCGAGGAACTGCTGGCCCATCTGGTAGGCGTGCTGCACCTCGATCATCCGCGCGATCTCGGAAATCGGATCGACGTTCGAGGTCTCCACGTAGCCCTGCAGCAAGACGGCCCCCTCCGCGGGCAGCACGTCGCCCTCGGTCGCAAAGCGGGTGCCGCCGCGCCGGGACAGGTCGGCCGGATCGGCCGGCAGGAAAAGGCCAATCTGCGCGATCGGCCGCCCGTCGGCGGAAAGCGTGCCGTCCGAGGCCAGCGCGACCGCGCGCGCATCGGGCGGAACGAAGACCGGCGCGCCGCCGGCGTCGAGAAGCCGCGCGCCGTCGTGTGCGACAAGCTCTCCCTCCGGGCCGGGCGTAAAGGCGCCGGCGCGGGTCAGAAGCGGGCCGCCGGGCGTCTCGACCATGAAGAAGCCCGGCCCCTCGACGGCAAAGTCGAAATCGCCGCCGGTTCGGGTCAGGCTGCCTTGCACGGTGTCGATGTGCCGCGCATGCGTGCGCGCCATCGACAGCGACGGCTCGCCCGGTTCAAGCGCGGCGACGAATTCGGAAAACACCAGCCCCTCGCGCCGGTAGCCCGTGGTCGAGAGGTTGGCGATGTTGTTCGCGACCGTCTGCATTTCGCGCATCAGGCCCGACTGGCGTGCGAGCGAGGTGTATCCCGGTGTCTCCATCGTCTCAGCCTCCGGCGATCAGCGGCACCAGCTGTGCCTTGAAGAAGCTCGTGAGCGTCTCGGTCATGAACCCCATCGACACCCAGAAGACCGCGACGATCGCCACCAGCTTCGGCACGAAGGTAAGCGTCATCTCCTGCACCGAGGTCAGGGCCTGGAAGATGCCGATCGTCAGGCCGGCGATCAGCGCGACGGCGAGAATCGGCGTCGAGATGATCACCGAGACCCAAAGCCCCTGGCGCAGCGTGTCGTAGAACAGCATCTCGTCCATCATCCGCGCTACACCGGCATCCGCAGGATTTCCTGGTAGGCCTCGACGACCTTGTCGCGGACCGTCACCGCCGTTTCGACCGCCAGTTCGGTCTGGGCCAGCGCCTGGACCAGCGCGTGCGGGTCCGCGCCGCCGGTCATCGCGGCCTTGGCGGTAGCCTCGCCGCGCTGCAGGGTTTCGGCGAAATCGCCGGCCAGCCTGGCGAAACCTTCGGCGGCGCCCTGCCCGCCGGGCGCCGGTTTCGGCGCGGTGGCAGGGCGCGTGGCCGCATAGGCCTGTGCGGCGAGAGAGGATTTCAGCTCCATTCAGGTCGCTCCTATCTGCGCAGGATCTCGAGCAGGCGCGACGACATCTGCCGCGCCTGGTCGAACATTCTGAGGTTCGCCTCGTAGCTGCGCTGCGCTTCGCGCGCGTCAGCGATCTCGACCACCAGATCGACGTTCGAGCCGTCGTAGTGGCCGGTTTCGTCCGCCAACGGGTGGGCGGGGTCGAAAATCTTCGGCAGGTCGCGCCGGTCGAGCCGGACACCGCCGGTCTCGACCATGCCGGTCGCCCGGCCGGCGTCGAGCACCTGCCGGAACGGCGTGGTCTTGCGCCGATAGCCGGGGGTGTCGGCGTTGGCGATGTTTTCCGAAACGTGTCGCAGGCGCGTCGCCTGGGCCTTCATGCCGCTGGCCGAGGCGGACAGGATATCGCTGAAACCGCTCATCCCGCGCCCTTACCGCTGCCGCCCGAGCGACGTGCGCAGGATGCCGAGCGACGTCTGG
This sequence comes from Rhodobacter sp., assembly GCA_041627895.1. Classification (GTDB taxonomy): domain Bacteria; phylum Pseudomonadota; class Alphaproteobacteria; order Rhodobacterales; family Rhodobacteraceae; genus JBFKQC01. The sequence goes on along the minus strand of JBFKQC010000088.1, from coordinate 4,516 downwards.
TAGACGCTTAGCGCCAGGTCGTGCGAGCGCCGCACCTCGACCGCGTTCATCATCTCGGTTTCAAGCGAGACGGTGTTGCCGTTCGGCGCAGACGGGCCCGGGCGGTCGGTTTCGGTGAAACGTTGCGTTCCGTCCGGCGCGGCCAACGCGTGCCCGTCGCGCGTGGCGCGCATGCCTTCGCCGGTTTTGTCTGCCCGATAGGTTTCGGCGAAAGGCGCGATGTCTCTGGCGCGGTAGCCCGGCGTGTCGGCGTTCGCGATGTTTCCGGCGATCCGGGCCTGGCGCGCATTGGCATGGCCGGCGAGGCCGAAGGCCATCTGAAAGATCTCGAGCCGGTCGTACATCGGGGTTTCTCCCGCGAGGTTTCAACCAAGGCTTAACTCTGATTCGTTTAGAAAAAGTTGTTGGCAGGAGGGAATTTGCGATGCCCGGGGTCGGCTTGGACTCACTTACCGCGGAAATCCGGGCAATTCGCCCGGTGCGGCCGGTCGGCCGGGTCGCCGCGCTCGGCTCGGGCGTGGTCCGGGTCGAAGGGCTTTCGGACACGGCCGCGCTGGGCGATCTGGTGGAAATACTGCAGCCCTCGGCACCGCCCGTGCTGGGCGAGGTGCTGAGGCTTGACGGCAACGCGGTAACCGTTCTGCCGGACGGCTCGGCCGAGGGTCTGCAGATCGGCGAACGCGTGGTGCTCTTGGGCCAGGACGGACTGGCGCCGCACGCCTCGTGGGTCGGCCGGGTGATCGACCCTTACGGGCGCAGCCTCGACGGCGCGCCGCTGCTGCGCGGCGAGCGCGGGTTTCCGCTGCGATCCGCGCCGCCCATCGCGACCGAGCGCCGCGGCCTCGGTGCGCGGCTTGAAACCGGGATGACAGCGTTCAACACGCTGCTGCCGGTGGTGCGCGGGCAGCGGATCGGCCTTTTCGCCGGCTCGGGCGTCGGCAAGACGACGCTTTTGGCGCGGTTCGCGCTGGGGCTTCAGGCCGACGTCGTGGTGATCGCCCTGATCGGCGAGCGCGGCCGCGAGGTGCGGGAGTTCGTCGAAAACATCCTCGGCCCCGCCGGCATGCGCCGCGCGGTCGTGGTCGCGGCAACGTCGGACATGTCCGCCATGGCCCGCCGGCGCTGCGGCTGGGCGGCGATGGCGGTCGCGGAATTCTTCCGCAGCGAGGGCCGGCATGTCCTGTTCCTCGCCGACAGCGTCACCCGTTTCGCCGATGCGCACCGCGATATCGCGACCGCCGCGGGCGAAGCCACGGGGCGCGGCGGCTACCCGCCCTCGACGACGCACCTGATCACCTCGCTGTGCGAGCGCGCGGGCCCGGGTGCGGGACATGACGGCGACATCACCGCCGTGTTCAGCGTTCTGGTGGCGGGTTCCGATATGGAGGAACCGGTGGCCGACATCCTGCGCGGCGTGCTCGACGGCCATGTGGTGCTCGATCGCAAGATCGCTGAGCGTGGGCGGTTCCCGGCCATCGACGTGCTGCGATCGGTGTCGCGGTCGCTGCCGGCGGCGGCAAGCGAGGCCGAGAACGCCCTGATCCTCGCCGCGCGCCAGGCCCTCGGGGTCTACGACCGGTCCGAGATGATGGTCCGGGCCGGGCTTTACGCCGCCGGGTCGGACGCCTCGGTGGACGCGGCGATCGAGGCGTTTCCCAGGCTTGACGCCTTCATCGCGCAACGCGAATCCGGTGACAGCCGGGCCAGCTTTGCCGCATTGGCGGCGTGCCTCGGCCGCGACGCGCAAGGCGCGCCGAAGGCCGGCTGACCGGGGGGTATGCCGGTGCCCGGCCCCGGCAAAGGCCGGGTCGAAACGCGGTCAGTCCCCGGCAAGACCTGCCAGACGGTGATCCGCGCCGGAATCCGCGCCATCGCGGCACATCAATAGTGCGGCTTGCCATTGAGCCATGTCATGGACGGCCGGGCGAGGCGGCGTGATTCTTCTGCCAGAGGCGCGCGGCAACCTGGGAAGGGAGGTTCCCATGAGCTTGACCGCAATCAAGGCGGCCGCCGTCTTTATTTGCCTTGGCGCCGGCACGGCCAGCGCCCAGCACATGTTCGATACCCACGGCCACATGAATGACGAGGCCTATCACGCCGACTTCATCTTCGGCGCGCCTGCCGAACCCACTATCGCCTGGGCGATTACCCGCGGCGGGCGGCTGTACGACAACTGGTTTGCGACGCAGGGCCTCGACCCGCCGGACGGTACGCATCCCGCCTGGCCGGCCTCGAACGAGCGCACTGGCGATACCACCTGGCGCTGCAAGTCCTGCCACGGCTGGGATTATCGCGGCGCAGAGGGCAAGTACGGCTCGGGCTCTTACAAGACCGGCATCGCCGGGGTCATGGGCTATCAGGGCAGTGCCGCCGAGGTCGAGGCGCTGCTGCGCGCCGCGCCGCACGGCTTTACCGAGGCGATGATCCCGCACGAGCAGGCCGAGTACCTGGCCGTGTTCCTCGAGCGCGGGCTCGACGACATGAACGCGGTGATCGACTTCGACACCGGCGAGGTCAGCGGCGATCCGGGCAACGGCGCGGCGATCTTCCAGACCACCTGCGCGTCCTGCCACGGCTTCGACGGGCGCGCGCTGGACTGGGGCGACGCGGACGCGCCGGCCTATGTCGGAACCGAGGCGAACGCAAACCCATGGGAGGTGCTGCACAAGATCAGGAACGGGCATCCGGGGGTCGAGATGATCTCGCTCGGGGCGCTTGACCTTCAGGCATCGGTCGACGTGCTGGCCTATACGCGGATGCTGCCGGCCGAATAGGGCGAACCCGTCTGCCGCGCGAGCGGGGTGGGCGGCACCGCCCATCCTGTCCCGTATTGCGCGCCGTGGCGGAGAATTCACCTACGCGATACCGACGTAATACCGACGTTATACCGACGTCGGAATCCGGGGCGGATTCAGGCCCCGGAAAGCTCTGCCAGCACCGCGCGCGCTGCGGCCCTCGGATCGTCGGCGCGCCAGATCGGCCGGCCGACGACGATGTGATCCGCCCCCGCCGCGATGGCGCCGGCAGGCGTCGCCACGCGCTTCTGGTCGCCCGCCTCGGCCCCCGCGGGCCGCACGCCCGGCGTGACGATCAGCCGTCCCGCGGCCTCCGGCAGCGCGCGGATCGCGGCGGCCTCGTTCGGCGAGGCGATCACCCCGTCGGCGCCGGCCGCCAGCGCCCGCCGGGCGCGCTCGACGACGATGCCGGCGATGTCTCCCGGCACGATCATCGCTTCGTCCAGGTCCGCGCGGTCCAGCGAGGTCAGCACCGTAACGGCGAGGATTTTCAGGGGCTTGCCGCCGGCGCCTTCCTTGGCGGCGCGCACGACGTGCGGGTCGCCGTGCACCGTCAGGAAATCCAGATCGAACGCGGCCAGCCCCCGCACCGCCGCCTCGACCGTGGCCGAGATGTCGAACAGCTTCATGTCCAGGAAGACGCGCTTGCCGCGGTCCTGCTTCAGTTCGTTCGCCAGCGCCAGCCCGCCGCCCGTCAGCATGCCGAGACCGACCTTGTAGAACGACACCGCGTCGCCCAGGCGGTCGGCAAGTTCGAGCCCTGCCAATGCGTTGGGCACGTCGAGTGCAACGATCAGGCGGTCATCGGGCATCCGGGCCTCTCTTCAACGCGACGGTCGCGGCCACCTCTGACCGATGCGGCAGATCGCGTCAACCGCGCGGCCTTGCAACGCCCGCGTGATATTCCCATCTACGCTCAAAGGCTTGCGAATGGGTGTGCCGCAGGGCGGGCATCGGATCAGCGGGCGCTGTGATAAGGAGAGACCGATGAACTTGGAGAAGTTCACCGAGCGGTCGCGTGGCTTCCTGCAGGCCGCCCAGACGATCGCGATGCGGGAAAACCACCAGCAACTGGCCCCCGAACACCTGCTGAAGGCATTGATGGACGACGATCAGGGGCTTGCCGCCAACCTGATCAAGCGTGCCGGCGGATCGTCCGAGCGCGTCCGCGAAGCCGTGGACCTGGCGGTGTCGAAGCTGCCGAAGGTCTCGGGCGACGCGGGTCAGACCTACATGGACCGCCAGGTCGCCAAGGTGCTGGACGAGGCGGAGAAGATCGCGCAGAAGGCCGGCGACAGCTTTGTCGCGGTCGAGCGCATCCTGACCGCGCTGGCGGTCGTGAAGTCCAGGGCCAAGGACGCGCTCGACGCCGGCGCCGTCACCGCGATGGCGCTGAATTCGGCGATCAACGACATCCGCAAGGGCCGCACCGCCGACACGGCGAGCGCCGAGGAAGGCTATGACGCGCTGAAGAAATATGCGCGCGACCTGACCGAGGCCGCCGAACAAGGCAAGATCGACCCGATCATCGGCCGCGACGAGGAAATCCGCCGCGCGATGCAGATCCTGTCGCGCCGGACCAAGAACAACCCCGTGCTGATCGGCGAACCCGGCGTCGGCAAGACGGCGATCGCCGAGGGTATGGCGCTGCGCATCGTGAACGGCGATGTGCCCGAAAGCTTGCGTGACAAGCGGCTGATGGCGCTGGACATGGGCGCGCT
>JBFKQC010000087.1:0-15317 GCA_041627895.1 Rhodobacter sp. | reverse complement strand
CGGCGGCGCTGGCGGCGCTGTCCGCCGCGATCGCCTGGCGCGGCCTGCCGCGCGAAACCGGCGCCGCGGCCGATCGAGGTCCGCGATCCGCCGGCGAATGACCCGGCGAAAAGGCCGTCACACCGGGTCGTAGAGCGCGCGGCGATAGAGATGCCAGGTGGCGTGGCCAAGCACCGGCAGCACCACCAGAAGCCCCAGGAAATAGGGCAACATGCCAAGAAACAGAAACGCCGCGATCACGAAGGCCCAAAGCAGCATCACGGCGGGGTTCTTCCGGACCACCGCCAGGCTGAGGATCATCGCCGAGATGAAATCGACCTCTTTCTCCAGCAGCAACGGCAGGCTGACCACGGTCAGCGCGAACAGCACGAAGGCGAAGACCCCGCCGACCACCACCTCGACCCCGATCATCGCCAGCCCGTTGGCGGTAAGGTAGATGTCCAGCGACGAGGTCGCGTGGGTCATCACCGAAAGCCCCATGAAAAGCGCAAAGATCATATGCGCGAGAAAGGTCCAGAACAGGAAGTAGATCACGATGATCGCCCCGGCCCAGGGGATCTGGCGGTCCTTCTCGCTGATCACCACGCCCAGCACCTCGCCCCATCGCAGCGGCAGGCCCGCCTCGATCCGGCGCGAAACCTCGTAAAGCCCGACCGCCGCGAAGGGCCCGATCAGCGGAAAGCCCAGCGACAGCATCAGCACCCAGGCAACATGCCCCGCGCCGAAGCTGACCAGCGCCAGCCCGCAGGCGACGTAGACGCCGCCGAAGAACAGCCCGAAGCCCGGCGCGCGGCGGAAATCCCACCAACCGGCGCGGAGGCTGGCGAAGAGCTCGTAGGCGGTCACCTTGCCGATCTCGGGCAAGGGCGACGGCGGCGGCGGCGATGCCGTCTCGTCCATGCGCTGTCCTCCCTGTGATGACGCTAACGGGCGGATCATCGCCGATCCTTGACCCGGATCAAGACCGCAGACGTCCGGAACGCGCCGCCCCGCGCGCCCGGAATGCCGCCAGGTCCGCCAGGCCTGGGGTCCCGGGCTTCTTCTCGTCGCAAATACGCAGACGCCACGGCACCGGCAGGCCCGCCGTCGACAGATCGCGTCGCCTCGCCGATTTCCGGAAATGAGCGCGCGGAAGCGCACGATATGGCAGCTTGCGGCTAGTCCTCGGCGGTCGCCTCGGCGCGGCTCTTGCCCGAGAGGTCCAGCGCCAGGGTGGCGGCCATGAAGGCGTCCAGATCGCCGTCGAGAACGCCCTGCGTGTCCGAGGTCTCGTGGCCGGTGCGCAAGTCCTTCACCATCTGGTAGGGCTGCAGCACATAGCTGCGGATCTGGTTGCCCCATCCGGCCTCGCCCTTGGCCTCGTGCGCCTCGGTGATCGCGGCGTTGCGGCGGTCGAGTTCCATCTGGTAGAGCCGCGACTTCAGCGCCTTCATCGCGATCTCGCGGTTCTGGTGCTGCGATTTCTCCGATGACGTCACCACGATGCCGGTCGGGACATGGGTCATCCGCACGGCCGAGTCGGTGGTGTTGACGTGCTGCCCGCCGGCGCCGGACGAGCGGTAGGTGTCGACGCGGATATCCGCCGGATTCACCTCGATCTCGATATTGTCGTCGACCACCGGATAGACCCAGACCGACGAGAACGAGGTGTGCCGCCGGGCCGAGCTGTCGAAGGGCGAGATGCGCACCAGCCGGTGCACGCCGCTCTCGGTCTTCAGCCAGCCATAGGCGTTGGGCCCGGAGATTTTGTAGGCGGCCGACTTGATCCCGGCCTCGTCGCCCGGGCTTTCGGATTGCAGTTCGACCTTGTAGCCCTTCTTTTCGGCCCAGCGCACGTACATCCGCGCCAGCATCGCCGCCCAGTCGCAGCTTTCCGTGCCGCCGGCGCCGGCGTTGATCTCCAGGAACGTGTCGTTGCCGTCGGCCTCGCCGTTCAAGAGCGCCTCGATCTCTTTTTTCGCCGCACGCCCGGCGAGCCGCTTCAGTGCCGCCTCGGCGTCCTTGACGATCTCGGCGTCGTCCTCGGCCTCGCCCAGTTCGATCAGTTCGACATTGTCGTTCAGGTCGCGCTCGATCCCCTCGTAGGTGTCGATCGCGTCGACCAGCGACTGCCGGTCCCGCATCAGCTTCTGCGCCTTTTCCGGGTCGTCCCAGAGCGTCGGGTCCTCGACCCGCGCATTGAACTCTTCGAGCCGGTGCTGCGCGGTGTCGAACTCCATCCGCTGGCGCAGCAGCCCCAGCGATTTCCGGATGGCATCGACGGTGTTCTGCGTTTCGGCACGCATTGGCGGAACCCTCGGCTTCGGCGGTCAGGCGAAGGTGATAGCAACGCCGCGGAACCGCGACAAGGCCGAGTGGCCCGGCGAAGACGCGCGCCGTGTCAGGGCCGGCCGCCGCCGCGACCCGATCTTTCCGCCAGTCTTCGCAGATCGCGCAACAGGGCGTCGGACGCCTGCCGCAATTCCCGTTCGAACTGCTCGAGCCCTTCGGCCCTGGCGTAGGTTCCGAGCTCTTGCAGCGCGTCGAGCAGCCAGGCATGGCGCGAGATTTCTCCGCCGTCCCTGCCTGCCGCCTCGCGCCGCGCCGCGCCCCGGGCGGGATTGTCGTTCGCGGCGGAAACCGGCCCCTGGAACAGGCTTCGCATCCTGCGGCAACGCCAGGTCAGGACGCTGCCCGCCGGGTCCGGTGTCGTTGCGGTATCGCTGTCCTCGCGGTGCAAGGCGGTTTCCTCCCTTCCAGCTCGCATTGGCAGAGTCTGTGCCGAAAATGAGGCGAATTTCAGGCGGCGGTCGCGGCGCTCAGCGGGGTTTCGCCGAGCCCGGCGCGAATCCGGCGAAACAGCTGAAATATGTAGAAAAAACAGGTCTCAGGCCTCGGCAGGAACATGCCGGCAACCGGCCCCGCCCGGCGCGGTCAGTACAGCCCGCCCGAGCTGAGCGTGCCGAAATCCGCCTTTTTCGGGATCACCACGACCTCGCCATCCGAGGTGCGCACGGCGTTGCCGTCGTCGTCGCCCGGCAGGAACAGCGGCAGGTTCGCGCCCATGGCGAAACCGCCATCGAACATCACGCCGAACAGCGGCTCTTCGCCGTCGCGGAAATACTCGGCCACCACGTGCGGCCCGTCGGCCGAGGTCGGCAGCCGCGCGCCGGTATAGCGGTCGATCTTGATGAAATGCCCGCCCGGCGGCACGGCGAACCTGCCGCCGCCGTATTTCGCGGTGGCCCGCGCCATGAACCGGTTGAACACCGGCCCGCACATGCCGCCGCCCGAGGCGCCGCGGCCCAGCGAGCGCGGGCGGTCGTAGCCCATGTAGCAGCCCGCCACGATGTTCGAGGTGAAGCCCACGAACCAGACGTCCTTGGCGTCGTTCGTGGTGCCGGTCTTGCCGGCCACCGGCACGCCCAGGCTGATCTTGCCGGCGGCGGTGCCGCGCTGCACCACGCCCTGCATCATCGAAGTGAGCTGATAGGCGGTGATCGCGTCGATCACGCGTTCCCGGTTCGAGGTGATGCGCGGCGCCATGCCCGGCTCGAGCGCGGCGTACTGGCAATCCTCGCAGGTGCGCCGGTCGTGGCGATAGACCGTCTCGCCCCAGCGGTTCTGCACCCGGTCGACCAGCGTCGGTTCCACCCGCTCGCCGCCATTGGCGAACATCGCGTAGGCCGCGACCATCTTGAACAGCGTGGTCTCCTGGCTGCCGAGCGCGTTGGCGAGGAACGGCTGCAGTTCGTCGTAGACCCCGAAGCGTTCGGCATAGCCGGCGACGGTTTCCATGCCGATTTCCTGCGCCAGCCGCACGGTCATCAGGTTGCGCGACCGCTCGATCCCGGTCCTTAGCGGCGTCGGCCCGTAGAACTGGTTCGACGCGTTGGTCGGGCGCCAGACCCCGGCCCCGGTGTCGACCTCGATCGGCGCGTCGATCACGATCGTCGCGGGCGAGAACCCGCTGTCGAGCGCGGTGGCGTAGACGAAGGGCTTGAAGGACGAGCCCGGCTGCCGTGTCGCCTGCGTGGCACGGTTGAACACCGAATGCTGGTAGGAAAACCCGCCCTGCATCGCCAGAACGCGGCCGGTATGCACGTCCATCGCCATGAAGCCGCCCTGCACCTCGGGCACCTGGCGCAGCGTCCAGCGGATGAAGCTGCCGTCGGCATCGCGGGTCATCGCGCGGACATGGACCACGTCGCCGGTCTCGAAATTGTCGAAGAAGCTGCCCTTCATCCAGGCGATGTCGTCGCGCGGCACCACGGGGTCGGGATCGCCCGCCTGCCAGTCCTCGATCCCCAGCCGCATCTGCCGGTCGCCGATCTCCAGCACAACGGCCGGATACCACTTGCCGTCAAGCTCGATGTCGCGCGCGACGTCCGCGGCGGCCAGGGCCTCGCGCCAGGCGGCCTCGTCGGCCATCTCCCCGGGCGTCAGCGTCACGCCGGTGCCGCGCCATTGCCCCAGCGAGCGGTCGAAATCCTCGAGTCCCTCCTGCAGCGCCATCGCGGCCTCTTTCTGCAGTTCCGGATCTACCGTGGCGCGCACGCTCAGCCCGCCGCCGAAGAATTCCTCTTCGCCGAAGTCGCGGGACAGCTGGCGGCGGATCTCGTCGGAGAAGTAGTCGCGCGGCGGCAGCGAGTTGCGGAACGGCTCGTAATCGCCGTTCTGCACGGTCAGCAGCGGCTCGTCGCGCGCGGTCTCGTAATCGGCCCTGGCGATATAGCCGTTTTCGTACATCTCCTTCAGCACGAAGTTGCGCCGCGATGTCACCCGGTCCTTGGCGCGCACCGGATGATAGCTGCCGGGCGCCTGCGGCAGGGCGGCGAGAAACGCGGCCTCGGACGCGGAAAGCTCGGCCAGCGACTTGTTGAAATAGCTCTGCGCCGCGGCCGCGACGCCAAAGCTGTTCTGCCCCAGGAAGATCTCGTTGAGGTACAATTCGAGGATCTTGTCCTTCGACAGCGTGTCCTCGAGCCGCGAAGCAAGGATCAGTTCCTTGATCTTGCGCTCGGCCGAGCGGTCGGAGCTGAGCAGGAAGTTCTTCATCACCTGCTGGGTGATCGTCGAGGCGCCCCTGAGCCGCCCGCCGCGCAACGCGTCCAGCGCCGCGGCCGCCATGCCGCGCGGGTCATAGCCCTTGTGGGTGTAGAAATTCTTGTCCTCGGCGCTGATGAAGGCCTGCTTGACGAGATCGGGAACCTCTTCGATCGGGACGAACAGCCGGCGCTCGCGGGCGAACTCGTCCATCATCCGGCCCTCGCCGGAATAGATCCGGCTGATCGTCGGCGGGGCGTATTGCGCAAGCTGTTCGTGGTTCGGCAGGTCGCGGCCATACATCCAGAAGATCGCGCCCACCACCAGCGCGAACATCACCAGTCCGATGGTGATCCAGCTGAAGATTGCGCCGAAGAACGACGCGATGAAACGCAGCATGTGTGACCCCTCGATTGACCTACGGTTATACGCCGCGCGCCATGCCGGGTCAAAACCTGACGCGGCGGCGGTTCGGCGCTTTTGCGCCGCCCCCGCGGTCACATTCCGGTGAGCCTTGCGGCCGGCCGCGGCGCACCCTAGCTCAGCCCCATGCGCCCCGAGGACATCCTGCCCACCTACGAGCGAGTCGCGGCCGGGTTCGCCCGGCGGCGCGACAAGACGCTGTACGAACGCCGCTGGCTGGACCGGATGCTGGCCCGCACCCCGCCGCCGCGCCGGGTGCTGGATCTGGGCTGCGGCACCGGCAACCCGATCGCGCGCTATCTCGGCGACCGGCGGGCGCGCGTCACCGGCGTCGACGGCGCCGCGGCGATGCTGGCGCTGTTTCGCGTCACGATCCCCGGCGCCGAGGCGGTTGAGGCCGACATGCGCGGGCTCGACCTCGGCCGCAGGTTCGACGCGGTGCTGGCGTGGAACTCGTTCTTTCACCTCTCGCCTGAGGACCAGCGCGCGATGTTCCCGGTCTTCGCCGCCCATGCCGTTCCCGGCGGCTCGCTGATGTTCACCGCCGGCCCGCGCGCGGGCGAACCGGTGGGCGAGGTCGAGGGCGAGCCGGTCTATCACGCGAGCCTGGCGCCCGAGGAATACCGCGCGCTGCTGGACGGCGCGGGATTCGACGTGCTGGACTATATGCCCGAAGACCCCGACTGCGCCGGCCACACGATCTGGCTGGCACGGCGGCGCGCGGGGGGCGACGCGGCGTAGATCCCTCGGCGGAAAGCTGTCGCCTGCGGCCTTCGGCCCGCGTTTCGCGGGGCCGCGCCGTCTATTGCCTGAGCAGTGCCGCCTCGGCGGCGTCCTCGACCGCCCAGGCCTGCAGCGCCGCGCGGATACCCTCGGCGGCACTGGCGCGCCAGTCGGGCGACAGCAGGTTTTCCAGGTCGCGTTCCGACGACATGAAGCCAAGCTCGATCAGCACCGAGGGGATGTCGGCCGCCTTCAGGACCGAAAACGATGCCTCCAGCCGCGGGCGCTTGTGCATGTCGCCGATATGGTCGCGCAGGTTCGCGACCAGCGCATCGGCCAGCCGGTCGTTGCGCGGCGCGGTCTCGATCCGCGCCAGATCCATCAGCACGCTGGCCACGACGTCGTCATGTTCGGTCAGATCGACGCCCGCCAGCAGGTCGCCCCGGTCGTGGCGCTCGGCCAGCTTTTCCGAGGCGACATCCGAGGCGTCCTCGCTGAGCGTGTAGATCGTCGCACCCGAGGCGCGGCCCTCGGCCAGCACGTCGGCATGGAGCGACAGGAACACGTCCGCCCCGGCGGCGCGGGCGATGGACTGGCGCATTTCCAGCGGCACGAACACGTCTTCGTCGCGGGTCAGCATCACCTCGAAGCCGCCCGCGCGCAGCAGTTCTTCGCGCAGTTCGCGCGCGAAGGTCAGCATCAGTTCCGCCTCGACCGCGCCGCCGCGTTCCGCGCCCGGGTCGATGCCGCCATGGCCGGGGTCGAGCACCACGACGACGGGGCGCGAGCCGTCCTGCCGCCGCGCGGGCGGCGCCAGCTTTACCGGGTCGGGCAGCGAGAACAGCGCCGAGGCGGGCGTGCCGGACCGGGCGGCGAAGGCCTCGGCGGTGGTTTCGCCGAGACGCACGGTGACGACCGCGCCTTCGGCGGTCTGCATCCCGGCGCTTTCGATGGCAAGCGGGCGGGCGAGCGCCAGGACCAGCCGCGACCAGCCCGGACGATAGCCGCCCATGGCGGCCTCGGCCACCGCGTCGGTCTGCACGAAACCCGTCGCGTCGAGCCCGGCCCAGGCGACCTCGGAGAAATCCATCACCAGCCGGCGCGGCGCATCGAGGGTGAAGACCCGGTAGGGCACCGGCTGTGACAGCGCGAGCGTCAGTTCCACGCCGCCGCCATCCGCGTCGGCGACACCCGAGCGTGCGGCATCGACGCGCGCCAGCGCCGTCAGGCCCTGGGACGCGGCGCCCGAGGCCCACGCCGTGGCAAGGGCCAGCGCCAGAACGATCGGACGAAGACTGCTCATCCCGCCTCTGTCTTTGTCTTGTCCCTCTATACAAGACAGCCGCGCCCGACGGAATCCCCCAATCGCGGCAGGCAAGGGAAAGGCCGCCCGGCGCGGGGCGGCCTGTCGTGCGATGCCGAAGGGGATCAGAGGCGCGAGGCCACGTTTTCCCAGTTCACCAGCTTGTTCAGGAAGTTCTCCAGGTAGGCCGGGCGCTTGTTGCGGAAGTCGATGTAGTAGGAATGCTCCCACACGTCGCAGCCCAGCAGCGCGGTCTGCCCGAAGCAGAGCGGGTTCACGCCGTTCTCGGTCTTGGTGACGGCCAGCGAGCCGTCGGCGTTCTTCACCAGCCAGCACCAGCCCGAGCCGAACTGGCCCACGCCCGCGGCGGTGAAATCCGCCTTGAACTTGTCGACCGAACCGAACGACTCGGTGATCGCACGCTCCAGCTCGCCCGGCATCGCGCCCGAGTTCGGTCCCATCATCTGCCAGAACTGGTTGTGGTTCCAAAGCTGGCTGATGTTGTTGAAGATGCCGTTCTGCGCCACCGCGCCCTTCTGGTAGGTGCCGGTGACGATCTCTTCGAGGCTCTTCGATTCCCACTCGGTGCCGGCGATCAGCTTGTTGCCGTTGTCGACATAGGCCTTGTGGTGCAGGTCGTGGTGGTATTCGAGCGTTTCCTTCGACATGCCACCGGCGGCCAGCGCGTCGTGGGCATAAGGAAGGTCGGGAAGTTCGAAGGCCATGTCAGGTCCCCCCATTCTGGCAGTTCATGAAATCTGCTGCTTGATGGCGGGCCGGACGGGGCAAGGTCAAGGGCAAAGCGTCCCCCGGCCCGGGGAAAGCCCGGATCCGGCGCCCGGCGGCGCGTGCACAACCAGAACGTCACCTGCAAGACTTTCGAACAACCGCGTCTTTGCTAGCATTGACCCCGAAGCCGGGGCGCAGGGCCTTGCCTGCCGGGCGCCGCGCCCTGCGCGGACCCGCATTCGTTTCAGTGCCTTCGCCACATCCTTTCCCGATCCCGATCCCATTTTCCAGGACCAGACCATGACCCGCAGACCGATCCCTTCGCCGCGTGCCGCCGCCGCGCTCGCGCTTGTGATCCTCGCCCTGCCCGCCACGGCGCAGGACAACGCCTTCGACCCGGCGCTGGAGATCGACCAGTCGACGCTGGTCGCGGGCGGTTATCCGCTGTCGAAGGTGCTGGAATCCGGGCAGCAGTATTTCAACGTGCCCTTCACCCCGGCCGGGCCGGAGGCCACGGGCGACGGGCTGGGCGAGGGCCATGACGGGCCTCGCGCGTTTCAGCGCCACGCGTTCTGGCCCTATCCCTGGCCCGCGCCGATGACCAGCCTGGCCCGCCAGGACGCCGCACTGGGCTATCTCTACGAGTACCCGTTCATCAAGCTCAACGGGCTGGGCGCGACCAGTTGCTACGACTGCCACAGCTCGATCGGCACCTACACCGCACCCGGCCAGTCCGGCTCCGGCATGGTGCGCAAGCCCTTCACGCCCGGCGGCGCCGGCGGGTTTTCCACCAACGCCTTCATCAACTCGGAATACCCGGCGCGCGCGGTGATGCTGGTGCGCAATCCGCCGCATGTCTTCGGCACCGGCTATACCAACGCGCTGGCGACCGAGATGACCTATGACCTTGCGGCGCAGGCCGAGGCGGCGCGGCTGGTCGCGCAGAAGACGCCCGGGACCTTGGCGCGCATCGCGCTGTCGTCGAAGGGGCTCGATTTCGGCACCTTCGCCACCAGCTTCGACGCGGGCGCCGGGACGTTCAGCGACGACACCTCGGGTGTCACCGGGGTTTCGGCAGACCTCGTGGTGCGGCCGTTCCAGTGGAAGGGCATCGCCTCGAGCGTGCGGCACTTCGTGCGCGACGCGCTGGATTTCCACTTCAGCCTGCAGGCGGTCGAGAAGGTCGGCAGCTTCGACTGCGACTTCGACGGCAAGGCGTCGGAGGTGTCGCTGGGCTCGGTCTCGGCGCTGACGGCCTATGTGGCGATGACCCGCCCGCCGGTGCAGCAGATCCCCGCCGGCGACGAGGCCGCGGTGGCCAGGGGGCTGGCGGTCTTCGACGGGTCCGCCGCGGCGCTGTCCGCGGCCGGCCTGCCCGCCGGATCGGAACGGATGTGCGCCTCGTGCCACGCGACCTCGCTGACGCTGACCCGGCCGGTGCTGACGATCGTGACGCCGCCGGTGCCCGATGTCGGATCGCCCGACGACTGCCCGGCAGAGACCGCGACGCTGGTCAACGCCCTGCCGCCCGGCGTCGAGGTCGAGCCGCTCGCGGCCTTCGAGACGCTGTTTCCGCAGGTCGTCTCGGACGCCTCGGTGCAGGCGGCGCTGAATGCCGCGGGTGCCACGCCCACCGGTGTCTGGGCGGCGATGCAGCCGGTGCTGGACATGGTCGAGGCGGACGACCTGAAGGCCGGGAACTACCAGATCGACCTGAACCTGGCCCGCGACCCGGCGATCCTGCCGCACGTGTTTCCGCGGCTTGCGGCAAACGCCGACGGATCGGTCGACGTGCCGCTGTTCTCGGACTTGCGGCAGCACGCGATGGGCGTGGCGCTGCAGGACCCGGCGCCGCAGGGCTCGGACGTCGCGGGGCTGGCCATAGCGCCGCCGGTCTTCGTCACCCGCGTGCTGTGGGGCGTGAACGACAGCGGGCCGTGGATGCACGACGGCCGCGCCCGGACGCTGACGGAAGCGATCCTGCTGCACCGTTCCGAGGGCTCCGAGGCGAACCCGGTGATCGACGCTTTCACCGCGCTGCCGGCCAGCGACCAGGCCGACGTGATCACCTTCCTCGAAAGCCTGCGCCTGCCGTTGCCGGAGGGGGCGCAATAGGCGCGCGCGCCCGGCCGCGGGGTCAGAAGTACCCGACCTCGCTGCCCGGTATCGCGGCTGCCTGAAGGATGCCGAAGACGTAGCGCGCGACCGAGCGGAAGCAGATCACGTCGAAGCTTTCCTCGCCGGTCATCCAGAACGCCGCCGGGACCTGCGCAAGCCTGGTGCGGCGGACCTGCCCGGGCCGGAACGCGGCGGGCGAGACATCGGCCGGCGTCAGCTTGGCGATCGCTTCGCGCGCGTCGACGCCGGTCACGGTGATCAGCGCCCGTGCATCCGACACGTTGGCGGCGAGGTGGTGCTTGCCGGCGAGCGTCGCCTCGACCGTCGCCAGCGTTTCGGCCACCTCGCCGTAGGGGCAAAGCACCAGAATTTCGTCGGGCGACATCCAGAGAATGCCCTTTTCGCCCACGCAGTTGGCCTCGCCCCGCCCCGGGAAATCGACGCCCGCGACGCCGGTCGCGGCGTTCTTCACCTCGGTCGAGGCCAGATCGCCCCGGATCGTGATCATGCCGCGGGGGCCGGCATCGGCGACCCGCGCAAAGCCCTCGTAGACGGCGCCGGCAAGCGGCGAGACGGCGGTCTCAGACATTCTGCTTCTCCCCCTCGGGGTCGTAGAACACCGGGCTGACGATCTTCGCCCTGTAGGTCCTGCCGCCGGTGCCATGAAACGCCAGCACCTCGCCCATCCGGTCGGGTCCGCGTTTCACCAGCCCCATGGCGATGCCCTTGCCCAGCGTCGGCGAATGGTAGGTCGAGGTCACCCGGCCCTGCACGTTCTTCTGCCCGTTGGCGTTCTCGCCATCGGCCGCCGCGTAGGCGCCGTCGGGCAGGACCGATCCGTCCTCGGTCTCGAGCCCGACCAGCTGCCAACGGTCGGGATCGGTCATGTGCGACCGCTCCTGCGCGCGCTTGCCGAGGTAATCCGCCTTCTTCTTAGAGATCGCCCAATCCAGGCCCAGGTCCTGCGGGATCACCGTGCCGTCGGTCTCGTCGCCGATCATGATGAACCCCTTCTCGGCGCGCATGATGTGCAGCGCCTCGGTGCCGTAGGGCATCGCGCCGAACTCGGCGCCGGCCTCCAGCACCGCGTCCCAGAAGGCGCGGCCCTTGTGCGCGTCGACGGCGATCTCGAACGACATTTCCCCCGAGAAACTGATGCGGTAGACGCGGACGTTGAAGCCGGCCAGCACGCCGTCCGCGAAGGCCATGAACGGCAGCGCCTCGGCCGAGACGTCCATGCCGCCCATCAGTTCGAGCACCTCGCGCGCCATCGGGCCGACCACGCCGACCTGGGCATACTGCTCGGTGAGGTTCGCGGTGTAGACCTTCCAGTCCCACCACTCGGTCTGCAGCCATTCCTCCATGTGGCCATGGATGCGGTCGGCGCCGCCCGATGTGGTGTGGCAAAGGAAGGTGTCTTCGTCGAGCCGCGCGACGACGCCATCGTCGGTCAGAAACCCGTTTTCGGTGCACATCAGCCCGTAGCGGCAGCGCCCCGGCTTCAGCGTCGACATCATGTTGGTGTACATCATGTCGAGGAACTTGCCGGCGTCGGGTCCTTTCACCAGGATCTTGCCCAGCGTCGAGGCGTCCAGCAGCCCGACATTGTTGCGCGTGTTGCGGACCTCGCGATGCACCGCGTCCTCGATGCCTTCGCCGTCGCGCTGATAGCAATAAGGCCGGCGCCAGTGGCCGACGGGTTCCCAATAGGCGCCGTTGGCCTCGTGCCAGTCGTGCATCGGGGTGCGCCTGAGCGGCTGGAAGATCTCGCCGCGCGCCTCGCCGGCGATGGCACCCATCGAGATCGGCGTGTAGGGCGGGCGGAAGGTGGTGGTGCCGACCTGCGGGATCGGCTCGTTCAGGCTGCCGGCCAGCACGGCCAAGCCGTTGATGTTGCTGAGCTTGCCCTGATCGGTCGCCATGCCGAGCGTGGTGTAGCGCTTGGTGTGCTCGACCGATTCGAAGCCCTCTCGCGCGGCAAGCTGCACGTCCGAGACCTTCACGTCGTTCTGGTAGTCCAGCCACATTTTCTGGCGCAGCTTGATGTCGGCGCCCTGCGGCATCATCCAGACCGGCGCCATCGGCGCAAAGTCCTCGGCCGCGGCCCTGGGCACGGCCTTGCGGCGTTTCGTGTGGCCCGTGGCCTCGGCGGCGGCGCGGCCCTGCGCGTCGGCGTCGGCCAGCGCCTCGGCGGTCGTCATCGCGCCGTTGGCGGTGCCCGCGGCGCGCACGAATGCCGCGCCATCGGCGCCGGTCGGGGCCTTTTCGGGGTCCGGGCGGAAGTGGTGATGCGCCTCGTCCCAAACGAGCTTTCCGCCGCAATGCGACCAGAGATGCACGACCGGCGACCAGCCGCCCGACATCGCCACGGCGTCGCAGGCGATATCCTCCAGCACCGCGCCCTCGCCCGCCTGGGTGGCGACCGCCACGCCCTCGACCCGCGCACTGCCCCTGACCTTGGCGACCGCGCGGCCGAATTCGATGCGGATGCCCAGGCCGCGCGCGGCCTCGATCAGCGGGCCCTGCGCCTGCGGCCTTGCGTCGATGATTGCCGGCACTTCCAGCCCGGCCTCTTTCAGCGCGATGGCGGTGCGGTAGGCGTCGTCGTTGTTGGTCACCACGACCGTGCGGTCGCCGGGCGAGACGGCGTGGTTGACCACATAGTCGCGCACCGCCGATGCCAGCATCACGCCCGGCAGGTCGTTCATCGCAAAGGACAGGGGCCGCTCGATGGCGCCCGTGGCGGTGACGATCTGGCGCGCGCGGACCTTCCACAGCCGGTGGCGCGGGCGGCCATCCTCGGGCGCGTGGTCGGAGAGCCGCTCGTAGACCAGCGCATAGCCGTGGTCGTAAACCCCGGCCCCCATCGCGCGGGTGCGCAGGCGGATATTCTCCATTCCTTCAAGCTCTTCGACGGTGTTCTTCACCCAATCCCCAGCGTCCATTCCGTCGATCTCTGCGCCGTCGACCGGCGCGCGGCCGCCCCAGTGCGGCGACTGCTCGACCAGCAGTACCTGCGCGCCCGCCGCGCCGGCCTGGCGCGCGGCCGCCAGCCCGGCGATGCCGCCGCCGATCACCAGCACGTCCACATGGGCATGGAAATGCTCGTAGATGTCGGCGTCGCGGTCCTTCGGCGCCTTTCCCAGGCCCGCGGAACGGCGGATGATCGGCTCGAAAATGTGCTTCCAGGCGGCGCGGGGCGCCATGAAGGTCTTGTAGTAGAACCCCGCCGGGAAGAACCGGCTGAGGTGGTTGTTGATCACGCCCACGTCGAATTCGAGCGAGGGCCAGTGGTTCTGGCTGGTGGCTTCGAGCCCGTCGAAAAGCTCGGTCGTGGTGGCGCGCTGGTTGGGCTCGAACCGGCCGGATTTTCCGAGGTTTACCAGGGCGTTGGGCTCTTCGGGACCGCTGGCCACGATGCCGCGGGGGCGGTGGTACTTGAACGAGCGCCCGACAAGCGTCTGGCCGCCGGCCAGAAGCGCCGAGGCGAGCGTGTCGCCGGCGAAACCGGATAACCGCTTGCCGTTGAAGGAAAATTCCACGGCGCGGGCGCGGTCGATATGGCGGCCGCCGGTGGCGAGACGGGTGCTCATGACAGCGTCCTCCACGACCAGCCCGGCCGTTTCGCGCCGATCGCATCGAGAATTTCCCGTGGCGGTTCAAGGGTTTGCGCGGGATAGGTGCCGAAAACCTCGAGCGTGACGGTGCAGCGCGCGGCGTGGAACCACTTGCCGCAGCCCGCGACGTGCCGCCAGCGCTCGAAATGCACGCCCTTCGGGTTCTCGCGAAGGAAAAGATATCCTTCGAAATCAGCGTCTTCCGAGCCGGGGCCAAAGCGCTTCAGGTGCGCCTCGCCGCCCGCGGCAAGCTCGGTTTCGTCGGCGTCGACGCCGCAACAGGGGCAGTGCAGGATCAGCATGTCTGGGGCCGGATTCTGGGCATATGTATCGAGTCGGTATTACGTCGGTATTGCGTCGGTACTGCAGTGCAGCATTTCGGGTCCTCAGGATTTCAGCCAGTCGCGGCAGTGGCGCATCGCCGATTCCAGCTCGCGCCGGCGCGAGAGGTCGACATCGACCGCATCACCGACGCCCGGAAGCTCGATGCGGAGGCTGCGGTTCGCCTCGATCAGCTTGTAGAGCTTCCTGGCGGTCGCGCCGAAGCCGATATCGGCCTGCACGCGCTCGCCCCTGCGCTTCATGGCGAAGGCCATCGCCTCTCCGCCGGGAAAGCGGAACTGCACCTGCTGCCGGCCGCCGGCGCGGGCATAGCCGCGATGCTTGGTCATCACGTAAAGCGACCGGCCCGGCACCCAGTAGATCGAAAAGCCGATGCGCTCACCGCGGGCGGAGCGCAGGAAGGTCTGCGCGGCGCAGGAGCGCTTGGTATAGGTGCCGTAGACGTCGAAGCCGCCAAAGCTGAGCTTCATCGTGTTGCCGTCCGGGATCGCGGCGGCGGGCAGAGGCGCCAGAAGCGCGGCCGAAAGGGCCAGGGACGTCACCAGTTGACGGATCATGGTCTTGCACCTCGATAGCTGCGACTGGGGTGGGTGCAAGTATGACGGGCGGCGTAGAAGGCCACAACATCTGGTAGGGATGCAGGCCGAGTTGTCCACATGTATTTGTCCGACAGGGCCGCGATTTCGTCCGAAACGCGCGCCGAAGCGCGCCGCGCGTACCGCTTTCCCGAAGACCGGGCGTCCCGGCACGCGCGGGGGCCAAAAGTTTTCGAAAACTTTTGACAAAATTCTTCGAAGAATTTTGCGCCCCCCAGCATCAATGCGCCACCCCGGCCGCGACGCTTTCGTCGATGAACCGGCCCTCGCGGAAGCGCTCGAGCCCGAATTCGGCGGCGAGCGGCGAGGCGCCCCTGGCGATCAGTTCGGCCATCGCCCAGCCCGAGCCGGGGATCGACTTGAAGCCGCCGGTGCCCCAGCCGCAGTTGACGAAAACGCCCTCGACGGGCGTTTTCGACAGGATCGGCGAGCGATCGCCGG
>JBFKQC010000086.1:0-15943 GCA_041627895.1 Rhodobacter sp. | reverse complement strand
CGACATCACCGACATCCTGCGGGATTGTCCGCTGGATCTGATACAGTTTCACGGGGATGAAACCGATGCGGAGTGCGCCACCATCTCGCGGCCCTATATCAAGGCCATACGTGTCCGGGACGCGGCCGGGCTGACGGCACAGATTGGGCAATATCCCGGCGCCAGGGCGCTACTGCTGGATGCCTATCACAAGGATCTGGCCGGCGGGACCGGGCAGACGTTTGACTGGTCCATGATCCCGGAAAATATGGAAAAACCGCTTATATTGGCAGGAGGCCTAAACCCTGATAATGTCCGATCGGCAATCGAGCAGGTCAGACCCTATGCAGTAGATGTCAGCGGCGGCGTTGAGCTTGCAAAGGGCATCAAGGATCCGGACAGGATTAAATCATTCATCAATGAGGTCAATAATGCAGTCTTCAGCTAGAGGAATCGCCGGAACGGATAAGCTCCCTGAGAGCAGGGACAACCATTTACCGGACAGCAATGGCCATTTCGGACCTTATGGCGGCCGCTTCGTCGCCGAGACACTGATGGGACCGCTGGAAGAGTTGCAGGCCGCCTATGAAAAATACCTGAAAGACCCGGAGTTTCTCGCCGAACTTGACTATGAACTGCAGCATTACGTCGGTCGTCCCTCACCCCTGTACCATGCCAAACGCCTGTCCGAGCGTACTGGCGGCGCACAGATCCTGCTGAAACGCGAAGACCTGAATCACACCGGCGCGCACAAGGTCAACAATACGATAGGCCAGGCCCTGCTGGCGCGGCGCATGGGCAAGAGCCGCATCATCGCCGAGACCGGTGCGGGTCAGCACTGCGTGGCCTCGGCCACGGTCGCGGCGCGACTCGGGCTGGAGTGCGTGGTGTACATGGGCTCGGAAGATATTCAACGCCAGGCTGCCAATGTGTATCGCATGAAATTGCTGGGGGCGACCGTGGTACCGGTCGAGGCCGGTTCAAAAACCCTGAAAGACGCCCTCAACGAAGCCATGCGCGACTGGGTCGCCAATGTCGATGACACTTTCTATATCATCGGCACGGTTGCCGGCCCGGAAGGCGGCGGGATTTGCTGATATGCGGCTGTTGCGGCAGCGGGCATGCCGCCCGTCTTGCGGATTTCGCGCTGCGACCGGCGAGGGATCGACAGGCTTGCACGGCTGCGCGGCAGGTTCGCGGATCGGACCAGCCGGAAAGCGCCCCTGGGCGCATCCCGCAGGGTCCGACCGGCGGACTGCGCGCCGTCCAATTGGCTCGGCGCGATGTCGCGATGCCTCGCCCGATCGGCCGCGCGGGAAACCGTTCTAGCAGGAGCCTCCGCCCGGCGGGCTGGTGTTCGGGCCGTTGCCGCCGCCGCAGTCGTAGTGGCCGCCGCTGTGGTGGGCCTTCCAGAGCCAGGATTGCAGATAGCCGTTGCGGGTCATCGGCTGCGACCCGGGCAGCGTGTGCCGGTAGGCGGCAAGCTGCTGCAGCAGGTCCATTTCCCCGCGCTCGGCCACGACGCGGCCCCAGAAATCGTCGAGCTGCGGATAAAGCGCAGGATCGGTGATTTCGTAGGACGCCCAGATCAGTTCGCGCAGCTGCGCCGTGGTTTCGACCGAGGCCAGCATGTCGAGCATGCCCTGCGGCAATGCAGGTGCGCTCTGCTTGTTCTCGACCTCGCGCCGGAAATCCTGCCACGCCAGATCGGATGCCTGCGGCGGGCCGAAATACACGACCGATGCGGTCGCCTTCGACACGATCGCCGAACCCAGAAGGACGTTCCAGAATACCGTCTTGAACAGTCGACCCTTGCGCCACTTCATCTTAGCACCCATTCCTTTCCGACGCGGCACGAACTGACCACTGCGTCCTTACAAACCATGCGGGGGACCTTATCCCTTCCCTGCGCATCCCCCATCACTCCGAGAACACGACACCGGCGATCGAAAAGTCGTTGCTGGTGTCAAGCGGCGATTGAAATGTCAGCGTGTCCGCCATCACCGGGCTGTCGAGCATGCCGGCGACCTCGCCGTTGTCCCGGTCTCCGAGCACCCTGTGCCGGCGCGCATGCGCGGTCATCTCGTCCAGAAGCTCGGGCCGCTCGAGGATTTCGACGATGCGATTGGCGTTCAGCGTACCGGCGGCGTAAAGCGGCGCGCCCTCGAGCGCGGCGAGGATTTCCGTCAGGTCGATCTCGACCGTCGGCACGCCCTCGAAAATGTCCAGCTTCTCCTTCTCGACCTCGCCGTCGATCGGCGCGGTGATCAGGACGTCGGCGCCCGGATCGCTGCCGGGCACGATCAGCTCGAGCATGCGCTTGTTCACGACGATCCGGCGCCGCAGGTCGCCGTCGCCCTGAAACCGCGAACTGATATGGTTGTTGAAGGCCTGCCAAGGCAGGCGGTTCTCGGCGGATATCCGCATGTCGCCCACGACCGCGCCGGAGACGGAAAACTGCACATGCGCGTATTCCTCGTCGACTCCGCGGACCGAGGACCCGCCGAAACGGCGATGCTCGCCCGAAAACACGTCGCTGACCCAGATGCCCTGCACCGGGCGCTGTCCGGAAAAGGTGACGACGACGCGCTCGTTCACGTCGATCTCGTCGTTCTGGCCGCCCCCGGTCACGCCGATACCGTCGACCGGGTCCCAGTAGAGATCGGCCGCCTGCCAGGCGTCGGCCCCGCTTTCCAGGCGCCCGCCTTCCAGCCGCACCCCGTCGACCTCGCATACCGGCGCGTTCAGGCACACCCTGAAGGCGGCGGAACGGAAATCCAGGTTGTTCGCCAATTGGGCGTCGATCGCGGCCAGTTCGGCCTGCTGCGCAGAAGCTCCAGTCGCCGCAAAAACCGCGAACGTAATCGAAGTTGCAATCAAGCGCACGTTCCTACCCCCAAATTCTGCATCACGCTACGCATACCCGACCCGGACGGAACGGCGGTCACACCGGATCGGATTTGACCTTAGACGAGATTCACGAGTCGGCCAATGAAATTTGTGTGCTTCATGCATTAACCCTCTGTCAACTAAAGATTTTGGAATAGATGTCCCCAGATCGCCGCCGTTTGCGTCGATCCGGAAACAATCGTCGGAAACCGCGGTTGTCGCCCTCCCGCGGCAACTCGCGCACATGTTGTGCCCTCGCCGCACGACACCCGAACATCATGCGCCGGTCCGGGGTTCGGACACTCCATCTTGGGGCGGCGCACGGCCCGATTCCGCGCCGCGACGAGAACGGCACCGCATCACCCGGCCCTCACGCCCGCGGCGCGCCGATCTTCGGAGAACGGCCGGACCGGCCCAGGCGGCGCACCCCCGAGGTCGCGGCCCTGTTGGCGGCAATGGACGGGGCCGGGGCCGGCAGGGCAACGGCGATCCAGGGCGTCACCTGCCATGGCCACGACGATTCCCGTGTCTGCAGCACGCTTGCGCAATATCCGCGCCAGCCGGCCTTGGTGGGTTCGGCCGACCCGTCCGCGCACGGGCTTGCGCAGCCCGGGACATTCCGTTCGCATTGTCCGGGCGACGCGGTTGGTTTCCGGGCAAGCCCGGCGGAACATCTTCGGCAAGGGCTTGACCGTCTTGCCGCCGGCGCGAAAGGATTGCCGCATGACCTCGACCATGGTTCGCACGCTAAGCTGCTGCATTCGCGACTATCCGTTCACGGCTCCGATCAAGTCCGGCCGGATCCGGGTTCCGGGGGCCGACCTGCAATTCATCGACGTGAAACCGCAGGTCGCGGCGTTTCGCCGGATGATCCGCGATCTGGAATTCGACATCTGCGAACTCGCCCCCACGAGCTATGTCATCGCAAGGGCCCATGGCGTGCCGATCGTCGCGCTGCCGGTCTTTTTCGTGCGGCGCTTTCACCACGAGGGCCTGGTCGTGCGGCCCGATTCCGGGATCGTGTCGCCGAAGGACCTGGAGGGCAGGAAGGTCGGCGTGCGTGCCTACTCGGTGACGACAGGCGTCTGGAAGCGCGGGCTTTTGCAGAACGAGTACGGTGTCGATATCGACAAGATCACCTGGGTGGTGGACGACGAAGAACATGTCCGCACCCTGAAACTGCCGGCCAACGTCGAACACGTGCCGGAAGGCAAGTCGCTGGCCGGCATGATCGCCGCCGGCGAGATCGACGCCGGGCTGACCGGCATTGCCGGGATCGGCCGCGCCGGATCGCCGGCGGCCGGCTGGAACGAAACCGCGCCGAAACTGCCCGAGGACCTGCGCCAGCTTTTCCCCGATGCCGCCCGGCGTGACCGCGAAGTCTATGAAAGGGACGGGGTCTTTCCGATGCACGCCACGCTCGCCATCAAGCAAGAGTTGCTGCGCGACGCGCCCGGCCTGGTGAGGGCGCTCTACAGGGCGTTCGACGACGCGCGCCGGCCCTATGTCGAGGCCGTGCTGTCCGGCACGGCGACGGGCAAGGGCGCGGAACGGGACATCGCGCAAGCCGCGATCGTGGGCGACCCCCTGCCTTACGGGCTCGAGGCCAACCGGACATCCATCGAGGCGCTCACGGCCTACGCCTTCCAGCAGGGTCTCATCCCAAGGCCGATGACCGCGGAACAGGCATTTCCGCCGTTCTGATCCGCCTTGCGCGTCACCGCGCGATTGCTGCCGGTGAACATCGCCCCCGCGGTGGCACGCTTGCCGGAGCCGGCGATCGGATGCGCGCCGACGGCGATTCCGACCGCCCCGCGGCCGGATTTCGCGTGGCACAGGGCTGCATGCCGCCCGCCGGGCACGTCACGGGCGGCCGGTCGCGATATCCACCACCACCGGGTAATGGTCCGTCGGCCAGACCTCGCCAAGCTTTTCGCGGAACACGATCGCCGGGCCGGCCGGCGCCACGCCGGGGGCGAGGGCGATATGGTCGATCGCCCCGAACAGGTTGATCCCCCGGTCGAAGTGATAGCTCGCACCCGGAACCGGCACGAAATCCAGCCCCGCGGCCGCAAGCCGGATGTGGACCGAAGAGCCGCGGCGCGCGTTCAGGTCGCCGGCCAGCACGACGTTGCGGCCCTCGGACAGCCAGCCCTCGACGCGGGCCGCGATCAGTTCGGTCGATTTGCGCCGGTTCCCGCGGCTCGAATAGTCCAGGTGAACGTTCAGAATCCGCAAGACCTCGCCGCTGTCGCGGTCCCGCACGTCGGCCCACGAGGCGAAGGCGGGATAAGAGCCGTCGAAGGTGCGCGAATAGATAACGCCGGGCGTATCCGAGAAGAAGAACCAGCCCTGGTCCACCGGCTCCAGCCGCGAGGTGCGGTAGAAGATCGGCTGCGTCGACGGAAACGCACGCCAGTCGCCGGTCGCCGCGGCGGCGAAATCCGGGTTCTGGCCCAGCAGCCAGGCGCGGGCGAGATTGACGCTGTCGTCGTCCCCGCCGGCAAAGCTTTCCATCTCCTGGAACGCGACGATATCGGCACCCAGCGCCTTGAACGTGGCATCGAGCGGCCGCTTGCGGTTTTCCCAGTTGCCCGCCGACCAGCGCCCCTCGGACTGGTCCAGCAGGATGTAGTGCACGTTGTAGGTCGCAAGACGAAGCCCGCCGGGCACCGCCGCCGCCAGGGCCGGGCCGCCCGAGTGCCTGACCTGCTGGCAGGCGACGAGCACGGCAAGAAGCGCCAGTACCGCGGCTGCGTATTTGGCGATCTTGCGGCCCATCAGCTTTCTTCTCCGGCGCTGCGCCTGTCGTCGGCACCAGCCGTGGCGACGGTGCGGTCGCCGCACGCATCAACGACGCTCGGGATCTGGCTCGTGCCCGCTTCCATCGGCCCTTTCTCTGTTCACCTCGCTGGACCGGCCGGTAGCGGCGTCCGGGAGGCTCTTCGCAGAATGCATCAGGCCGGGGCCACGCGCCAGCAGGCGGCAATCCCAGACGCGCGAATGGCCCGTCGACGGGCCATAACAGCCGCCTGTCGACAGGCGGCACACGCGCGGTCGACCGCGCGCAAGAAAGCCGCGTCGACGCGGCTTTCGCCACGGGCAATGACAGCGTCAGGCCATGTCCGCTAACGCCGCGACAGCAGGCGTACCGCCCCGCCCCAATCGGACGGCGGATTTCGCCGTGCCCGCGGTCGGCCTGGTGCCGACGCCGTTGCCGCGCCTTTTGACGGGTCGCTGAAATCCGGTTCCCCGCGTCTGGCGGCCGGGTTCGCGGCGGCCGGTCGTGACGGCCATGCGCCGGTCCGTTCCGCGCGGAATGCCGTCCCTGCCGCCATGGCGCATTCCGCGATCTTCGAGTCACGAAATGCGCTCTATCCTGTTTTCCCAGCGCAATTTCGCGACGCTTCGCCGGATCGGCATTGCTGGGAATTGCTTCAGGCGCCCGTGCCGCCCGCCGCATATTCGCGCAGCGCGGCCTCCGTGCCGTCGGCGTGGATCTTCGCCAGCCAGCGCTCGAAGACCGGCGCGAAAGCGTCGTTCCCGCCGAGATCGCCGTAGAACTGGCGCTGCTCGATCCAGCTTCGCGGCCGGGCGCGGGCCTCGCCGGCCGCCGCACTCAGCGTGTCCCAGTGCGGATCGTTCGCCTTGATGGCCGTGCCGTCCTCGCGCTCGCCCAGGCACATCCGCGCCCAAAGCGCCTCTGCCAGCGCCAGGCCGTCGACCGGGCGGCCGGCCGCCAGGCGTTCGCGGATGATCGGCAGGATGAAGCCCGGATGCCGCGACGAGCCGTCGAAGGCGACGCGCCGCGTCGTGTCGACGATCGCCGGGTTGGAGAACCGGCGTTCGATCAGCCTGACGTATTCCGCGGCATTGATTTCAGGAACCGCCGCCACCTGTGGCGCGATTTCCCCGATTTCCGCCTTCAGAAAGAACCCCCGGATCGCGGGATGCTCCATCGCGCCGGAAATCGTCTCGACCGAAAGCAGCTCGCCCGGGTTCGCCAGCAGCTGGTGGCCGCCGTTGAGGATGCGGATCTTCATCGCCTCGTAGTCGTGGACCCGGTCGGTGAAGATCGCGCCGACGCGGTCCCAGTCGGGCCGGCCGGCGCAGAAATCGTCCTCGATGACCCACTGGCGATAATTCTCGTGGGTCACCGGCGCCTGGTCGTCGATCCCGAGCGAACGCGCCAGCGCCAGTTCCTTCGGCCCGGTTGCGGGCACGATGCAGTCGACCATCGAGTTCGGAAAGCTGCAGTTCCCGTCGATCCAGTCGGCAAGCGCCGGGTCCGACAGGCGTGCCAGCGACACCACCGCCCGGCGCAGGATCGCGCCGTTGCCCTGCAGGTTGTCGCAGCTCTGTCCGGTAAACGGCCCGTGGCCGCGGTCGCGCCTGAGCTTCAGCGCGGCGACCATCGCGCCGAACGCGGTGCGCGGCGCGTCCGGGTTCGCGGCGTCGTGGCGGATATCGGGGTGCGCCGTGTCCAACGCGCCGCCAGCCGGGTCGATGAAGTAGCCGCCCTCGGTGACCGTCAGGGCGACGATGCGGATCGCCGGGTCGGCCATCTGCGCGATCAGCGCGGCGTTGCCCTCCTCGACCGGCACGAAGCCGATCATCGAGCCGGTGACTTCGGCCGATGTGCCGGACGGGTCCAGCTCGATCAGCGTGGTCAGGCAGTCCTGCGCCAACAGCCTGTCGCGCATCGTCGCGTCGTTCGCGCGGACGCCCGCCCCGATGATCGCCCAGTCCCGGTTCCGGCCCTCGTCGAACAGCCGGTGCAGGTACCAGGCCTGATGCCCGCGGTGGAAGTTGCCCAGCCCGATATGCACGATGCCCGGCGACAGCGCATCGCGGTCGTAACGCGGCACGCGAACGCCGGCGGGCAGCTTGTCGAGGGTCGCAAGCGACAGGGGGATCAGCTCAACCATTGGCCACCATCAACGTTGTAGGTCTGCGCGACGATGTACTCGGCCTCGTCGCTGGCCAGGAACACCGCCATGCCCGTCAGGTCCTGGGCCGTGCCCATCCGGCCGTAGGGCACCGCCTGGCCGACCTCTTTCTTCTTCTGCCCGGGGGCCTTGCCTTCGTATTTCGCAAAGAACGCGTCGACGCCGTCCCAGTGCTCGCCGTCGACGACGCCGGGCGCGATGGCGTTCACGTTGATGCCGTGTCGGATCAGGTTCAGCCCGGCGGACTGGGTCAGCGAGATCACCGCCGCCTTGGTGGCGCAGTAGACCGCGACCAGCGGCTCGCCGCGGCGGCCGGCCTGGCTGGCCATGTTGATGATCCGGCCCCGGACGCCGCGCTCGATCATGTGGCGTGCCACGGCCTGCATCGTGAACAGCGTGCCCGCGACGTTGATGTCGAAGACGCGGGCGTAGTCCGCGCGTTCGATCTCGACGATCGGCGCGGCGGTGAAGATCGCGGCGTTGTTGATCAGGATGTCGATCCGGCCGAGCGCCGCCGCCGTTTCCGCGACCGCATTGTCGATGCTGTCCTGGCGGGTCACGTCCATATCGACCGCAATGGCGCCGGCGCCGATCTCGTCCGCGGTGGCGCGCGCGCGCCCGACGTCGATATCTGCGATCGCCACGCGCGCGCCCTCGCGGAGGTAAGCCTCGGCAAAGGCGCGCCCGATCCCGCGCGCCGCGCCGGTGATCAGCGCCGCCTTGCCCTCGAGCCGCCTCATTCTATCCGCAGCCCCTGGGCATCGAACTTGTGGATCTGCTCGGCGCGCGGATTGAGGCCGATCTTGTCGCCGTGGCGAAAGTTGACCTCGCCCGGCGCGCGCACCGTGATGGTTTCGGCCAGGCCGGTCTCGTGGATGTGGAAGAACGTGTCCGAACCCAGATGCTCGGCGACCCCCACCGTGCCCTGCCAGACGCTGCCGCCGTCGCCGTCGGCCACGTCGATATGCTCGGGCCTGACGCCGATCGTGGCGGCATCGTGCTTTTTCGCCTCGGCGCCGTCGATCAAATTCATCTTGGGCGAGCCGATGAAGCCGGCGACAAAGACGTTGCGCGGGGTGCGGTACAACTCCAGCGGGCTGCCCACCTGCTCGATCACACCGGCCTGCAGCACCACGATCTTGTCGGCCATGGTCATCGCCTCGACCTGGTCGTGGGTGACGTAGATCATCGTCGTGTCCAGCCGCTTGTGCAGTTCGCTGATCTCCAGCCGCATCCCCACGCGCAGCGCCGCGTCGAGGTTCGAAAGCGGCTCGTCAAACAGGAACGCCGCCGGTTCGCGCACGATGGCGCGGCCGATGGCGACGCGCTGGCGCTGGCCGCCGGACAGCTGGCCCGGGCGCCGGTCAAGATAGTCGGTCAGGTTCAGCGCCGCCGCGGCCTGCTGGATGCGCCGCTCCTGCTCATCCTGCGGCACCTTCGCCATCCGCATCGGAAAGGCGATGTTCTTGCGCACCGACATGTGCGGGTAAAGCGCGTAGGACTGGAACACCATCGCCAGGCCGCGTTTTGCCGGCGGTATGTCGGTGGCGTCCTTCCCGTCGATCCGGATCGTGCCCGAGGTGATGTCCTCGAGCCCGGCGATCAGCCGCAAGAGCGTGGACTTGCCGCAGCCCGACGGGCCGACGAAGACGCAGAACTCGCCGTCCTCGATGGTCAAATCCAGGGGCGGGATGACCTCTACGTCGCCGAAGCTCTTGCTGACCTTTTCAAGCGTGATCTGTCCCATGTCTCGATTCCCTTACTTGACCGCGCCGAACGTGAGGCCGCGCACGAGTTGCTTCTGGCTGAACCAGCCGAGGATCAGGATCGGGGCGATGGCCATCGTCGAGGCCGCGCTGAGCTTGGCGAAGAACAGGCCCTCGGGGCTGGAATAGCTGGCGATGAAGGCCGTCAGCGGGGCCGCGTTGGCAGCCGTCAGGTTCAGTGTCCAGAACGCCTCGTTCCAGGCCAGGATGATGTTGAGCAGCACGGTCGAGGCGATTCCTGGAACCGCCATCGGCGTCAGCACGTACAGGATCTCTGACCTCAGGCTTGCGCCGTCCATCCGCGCGGCTTCAAGGATTTCGCCGGGGATCTCCTTGAAGTAGGTATAAAGCATCCAGACGATGATCGGCAGGTTGATGAGCATCAGCACCACGACCAGGCCAAAGCGCGAGTCGAGCAGGTTGAGCTGCACGAAGATCAGCGAGATCGGGTAAAGCACGCCCACCGCCGGCAGCATCTTCGTGCTGAGCATCCACATCAGGATGTCCTTGGTCCGCTTCGACGGCACGAAGGCCATCGACCAGGCGGCGGGAACGGCGACGAGGATGCCAAGAAGCGTCGAGCCGCCGGCGATGATCACCGAGTTCCACAGGAAACGCATGTAGTTCGAGCGATCCTGCACGACCGAATAGTTTTCGAGCGTCCAGTCGAAGAACAGGAACAGCGGCGGGTCGTTGATCGCCTGCGCCTCGGACTTGAAGCTCGTCAGGATCGTCCAGAGGATCGGAAAGAAGATCAGCAGGCCGATGATCCAGGCGGCGGCGGTGTTGATCGTCTTGCGTTGCGTGGTGACTGCGCGGGCCATGTGCTTACCTCCTCACGCGTCCAGGTTCTTGCCGACGATGCGCATCAGGAAGATGGCAACGATGTTGGCGAGGATGATGGCGTAGACGCCGCCGGCAGAGCCCAGGCCGATGTTCTGGCTGTCGACGACCCGCTGGAAGATCAGGTAGGTCAGCGTCCGCGTGCCGAAGGCGCCGCCGGTCGTCACGAAAATCTCGGCGAAGATCGACAGCAGAAAGATCGTCTGGATCAGGACGACGATGGTGATCGCCCGGCTCAGGTGCGGCAGAACGATGAACCAGAAACGCTTCAGCACCGGCGCGCCGTCCATCTCGGCCGCTTCCATCTGTTCGGTGTCGAGCGACTGAATTGCCGTCAGCAGGATCAGCGTCGCAAACGGCAGCCACTGCCAGGACACGATGAGGATCAGCGAAAATGTCGGTGTGTCGCTAAGCCAGACCACCGGTTCGGCGCCGAATGCCCGCCAGAGATGGGCGAGAAGGCCGTTGACGGGGTCCATGAACATGTTTTTCCACACCAGCGCCGAAACCGTGGGCATCACGAAGAAGGGCGAGATCACAAGTATCCGAACGACCCCTTGCCCCCACAGCGGCTGATCCAGAAGTATGGCCAGTAGTATGCCCAGCGCGACGGTAATCACGATGATTCCGCCGACCAGATACAGGGTTGTCCAGACGGACGGCCAGAACGAGCTGGACGTGACGAACCGCGCGTAGTTCTCGAACCCGACCCAGTCGAGGCCGCCCTCGAGCGAGTCGCCCCTGAGCGGCAGGTATTTCTTGAACGAGAAATACAGCGTCATCGTCAGCGGGACGAGCATCCAGACCAAGAGCAGGAACACCGCAGGCGCCATCATCAGTCGGGCGGCGGATCGGGAATGCTGGGTTGCCATCGGATGCACTTCCTTTGTTGGCTGTCGGAAAGCCTGCGACGAAACTGCGGAAGGACTGTCATTCAAGTTGCCAGAGGGCGGCAGGAACCGCCCTCTGGCCTGGGAGGAACCTAGCGGTAGCCCGCGGCCTCCATCGCGTCGTTGGTCAGGGCCTGCGCCTTGGCCAGCGCCTCGTCGATCGACTGCTGGCCTGCATAGACCGCCGAGAACTCCTGGCTGACCTCGGTCGCGATCCCCGCGAATTCCGGGATGGCCACGAACTGGATGCCGACGTAGGGCACCGGCTTGACGGTCGGGTTCTGCGGATCGGCCGCATTGATCGAGTCAAGCGTCTTCTGCGCGAAGGGCACCTTCTGGTACTCGGGGTTCGTGTAGAGCGAGGTCCGGGCACCCGGGGGCACGTTGGCCCAGCCTTCGTTGGCCGCGACGAGCTCGATATACTCTTTCGAGGTCGCCCACTCGATGAACGCCTTGGCGGCATCCACCTTCTGCGAACCGGCCGGGATCGCCAGCGCCCAGGCCCAGAGCCAGTTGGCGTTCTTGCCCATGCCGGCGTTCGGCGCCAGCGCAAAGCCGACCTTGTCTGCGACCTGGCTGTCGTTGGGGTTGGTCACGAAGGACGCCGCGACGGTCGCGTCGATCCACATGCCGCACTTGCCCTGCTGGAACAGCGACAGGTTCTCGTTGAAACCGTTCGTGGCATAGCCCGGAGGACCGGATTCAGCCATCATGCCCACGAAGAACTCGAGCGCGTTCTTCCACTCGGGCTGATCGAACTGGGCGTTCCAGTTCTCGTCGAACCAGCGCGCCCCGAACGAGTTGCCGGTCACGGTGATGAAGGCGCCGCCTTCACCCCAGCCGGCCTTGCCGCGCAGGCAGATGCCGTTGATTTCGTTGTCGCGGTTGGTCATCGCGGCCGCGGCTTCGCGGATGAAGTCCCAGGTCGGCGAATCGGGCATTTCCAGACCGGCCTTTTCCATCAGGTCGGTGCGGTACATGACCATCGAGCTTTCGCCGTAGAACGGCGCCGCATAGAGCGTGCCGTCATGGCTGAGACCGGCGCGCATCGCCGGCAGGATGTCGTCCACGTCATACTCGGCGCTGAGGCCATCGAGCGGAACCAGCCAGCCGTTCGCACCCCAGATCGGGGTTTCGTACATGCCGATGGTCATGATGTCGAAGGCACCGCCCTTGGTGGTGATGTCGGTGGTCACGCGCTGGCGCAGCACGTTCTCTTCCAGCGTCACCCACTCGACCTCGTGGCCGGTCTTGGCGGTGAAGTCGTCGGTATAACCCTGCATACGGATCATGTCGCCGTTGTTCACCGTCGCGATGGTGATGGTTTCCGCGACCGCGCCGCCGGCCGCAATCAGCGACATGGCAGTGGCCGCACGGAGTGCGTTCTTGAGATACATTCGGGTCCTCCCTCGGGTCAGGTTTCGCGGTCAGCGTAGTTTGGGCGCTAACGCTGCGTCAATTTATATTCACTTCGCGCGCCGAGTCAAGAATATTTTTTACGCGGGGAAACTTTTTTCTTACGCCGATTCGCGAAGCACAAGGCGCGCCGGGAACAGCGTCTCGGTCCGGCGCTCGAGCCGGCCACCCGTCTCGATCAATTCGAACAGCGCCTCGACGCCCTGATTCGAGACCAGATCGTATTCGTGTCCGACGGTGGTCAGCGGCGGGCAGGTGAACCGCGACAAGGGATGGTCGTCATGCGCCGCGACCCGCAAGGCGCACCCGCTTCCGCGTCCGACGCGAAGCCCCATTTCATAGCTTGCGGCCAGAAAGCCGATGGCCAGGCGGTCGTTGCTGCACAGCACCGTGTCGGTCGGCAGGGCGCGCTGTTCAAGCGCGCGCATCGCGCCGTCATAGCCGATCTGTTCCAGGCCCCATCCCTCGCCGTCGACCTGGATGACCATCGGCTCCAGCCCGTGCCCCTCCATCGCCGCGGCATAGGACCGGCGGCGCGCAATGGAGTTCGGGTTCGACGGGTTCTTCATCTCGAAAAAGCAGGGTGGCTCGCCGGTGCGGATCAGGTACTCGACGCTCTGCAAAACAAAGCTCATGTTGTCCGATCCGACAAACGCCTCGCCGACGCCCGGAATATCTCTGTCGAACAGCACCGTCGGCACCTCTGCGCAGAACCGGGCGATGGTGTCGCGATCGGACAATCGGCCGAGCGGGGCAAGCAGCACGCCCGCCGGCCGCAAAGACCTGAGCCGGTCCAGAGCCTCGACTTCCAACGCCTGCTCGCCGTGCGAGCTGAACAGCGTCGCCCGGAAACCGGCTTCGATGCAGCGGCGTTCGAGATTGCGCGCGATCTCGGCAAAGACCGGGTCGGCGAGATAGGGAACCACGATGCCGACGTTCTTCGTCCGCCGCCGGTTCTGATCCATCGCGAAGATATTCGGACGGTAGTCGTACTTGTCCAATGCCGCCTCGATCCGTGCGCGCACGGTCTTGCGGACGCTTTCGGGATCGTTGAAGTATTTCGACACCGTCGGCCGCGACACGCCGCTGATCGCGGCAAACTCTTCCATGTTCCTGATCTTGCGCTCTTTCATCGGGCCGCTTGCTGCCGTCTTCGCCTCGTCGGGATCTGTGTATGCTGCAAGTCTAATCTTTGTCGCGCGAAAAAATCAAGCTTGACGTGGTGAATGCGCGATGCGGTGACGCTCAGACCAGCCAGAGCCGCCCGTAGGGGCCCAGCACCACCTCGCCCGCCGGATTTGCCGCGCCGGCCTCGCCCAGCAGGTCATAGGTTCCGCCGATCCCGTGCCCGACCAGCTCGCCCGCCCGAAACACCCGGTCGTCCTCGGTGAAGTTGTAAAGGCACAGCACCGGGTCCACCGGCGCCGCACGAAAGACCGCCAGCACCCCGTCCTGCCGCGCGTCGTGAATCCGCGTCGGGACCCGCGCGTGAAACGCCGTCACCGCGGCGCGGCGCGCCAGGATGTGCCGGATGCCGCCATGGACCCGCGCCGCCGCACCTTCGCCGCCCGCGCGCGCCGCCGCCGCGCGCGCCCAGTCCATGCGCGGCCGGTGCAGCCAGCGGCTGTCGGCGGCATGCTCCGGCACGTCGGCATAGCCCCAGTCGTTCAGCATCGCGATCTCGTCGCCCATGTAGATCAGCGGAATGCCCCCGAAGCCCGCGATCAGCGCATGGCCCAGCAGGATCCGGTCCACGGCGCGGTCGACCTGCACCGAATCGCCCCCGTCCAGCGCCCGTTCCAGACCCGCGAGCGAAGCGCAGCTGCCGCTGATCCGCTTGTCGCCCGTGGCCTCGTTGACCTGAAACAGCGCGCCCCTGGCAAAGCTGCCCGGAAAGTTGCCGTCGTAGAAATCCGACAGAAAGCCGCGATGCGCCGGACCGTCCAGCCCCACCGCCGCGGCGTCCTCCTCGGTCACCGCCCAGCCGATATCGTCGTGGCAGCGCAGGTAGGTGGCATAGGTCGCATTCTCCAGCCGCTCGGGGAAATGCGTCTTCAGCACATGCGCCATCAGCGCCACGTCGCGGCTCGCCAGCGCCGACCAGAACTGCACCATCAGCGAGTTGTGATAGGCCAGATTGCCCTCGCGCCCCTCGTGCTCGCCGCGCCCCAGATAGGGGATCATCTCGGCCGGCGCCACGATCGCCTCTTCCAGGTGAATGACGCCGGGCGCCGCGATCCGGCTCGCGGCGCGCAGCCCGTGCAGCAGCATGTGCACTTCCGGCTCGGACTGACACTTCGTCCCCATCCGCTTCCACATGAAGGCCACGGCATCGAAGCGCAGCACATCGACGCCCTTGTTGGCCAGATGCAGCATGATCTCGACCATTTCGAGGAACACCCACGGGTTGGCCCAGTTCAGGTCCCACTGATGCTCGTTGAACGTGGTCCAGACCCATCTGCCGATCTCGGGGTAGTGGGTGAAGCTGCCGGGTGCCGTGTCGGGGAAGATCTCGATCAGCGACCGCTCGTAGGCGCGGGGCAGCGTGTCGTCCTCGAACATCAGGTAATAGTCGCGATAGCGCGCCTCGCCGCGCTTGGCGCGCTCGGCCCAGTCGTGTTCCTTCGCGGTGTGGTTCAGCACCATGTCGACGCACAGCGCCATGCCGCGCGCCCGCAGCGCCGCCGCCACCGCCTGCAGGTCCGCCATCGTTCCCAGGTCCGGGTTCACCGCCCGGTAGTCCATCACCGAAT
Organism: Rhodobacter sp.; assembly: GCA_041627895.1. Taxonomy (GTDB): domain Bacteria; phylum Pseudomonadota; class Alphaproteobacteria; order Rhodobacterales; family Rhodobacteraceae; genus JBFKQC01. The sequence goes on along the minus strand of JBFKQC010000086.1, from coordinate 458 downwards.
AGCCGCCGTCGTTCTCGCCGGGGCGCGGCTTCAGGCAGGGCATGATGTGGACGTAGGTGACGCCCAGGTCGCTCAGATAGTCGAGATGATCGAGGATGCCGCCAAGCCCGCCGGCAAAGCGGTCGGCATAGAACACGTAGCCCGCCATGCCCGGCCGCTGGAACCAGTCGGGCTCGAGATCGCGCGCCAGGTCCTGCCATTTCAGCGCCTCGGGCCGCGCCGCCCAGGCCGCGCGCAGCGCCTCGGTCAATGCCGCGCAGAACGCCTCGTAGTCGGGCCGCGCGCCGTAAAGCCGGACAAGCATCCCGAACAGGTCCTCGCGGCTGCGCTCCAGGCGCAGTTCGAACACCCGGTCCTGGTCCAGCGCGCTCACCTCGCCCACCAATGCCACGCTCCATTCTTCATCTGGCGAAAAATACTCCAGGGGGGTCTGGGGGGCTGGCCCCCCAGCGGGGGGG
>JBFKQC010000085.1:0-16023 GCA_041627895.1 Rhodobacter sp. | reverse complement strand
CGCTCGCCGATCGGCACCTGGCCGGTCTGGATCGCGCGCTTGATCTGGGCGCCGGGGAACAGGCTGCCCGAGGGATGGGTGACGACCTCGATATCGCCGCCGGTCCCCGTGGTCACGCATTCGGCGAACTCGGCGCCGGTCACAGAGTGGAAATTCGAGCCGGAATAGGCCATCGGCATATCCCACTTCTCTGCGGCGTTCGCCACCGTCGCGGCGGCGGTGATCGCCGTGGCGGCCAGCAGTCTGGTCAGCGTCTTCATGTCTTTTCCTCCCATGTGTCAGGTCTTTTGTATCAATTCATTGATTGTCCGACCGGGCGAACCGTGCCGGAGAATAGGGTGTCAGGTCAACATTCGGTTTCCGTCCCGCGACGAGCTGCGCCAGGATGCGCCCGGTCTTCGGCCCGCCGGTCAGCCCGACATGATGGTGGCCGAAACCGGTGAAGGCGCCGCCAAGCCCCGGCACCTCGCCGATCACCGGGATCGAATCCGCCGGCGCCGGGCGGTGGCCCATCCATTCCCTGGCGTCCTTCCAGGTCAGTCCGGGCAGCGCGGCCGTCACGTTGCGCCGGAGCAGGTCGAAGGGCGCGCGGCTAGGGCCCGCGTCCAGCCCGCCGAATTCGACCACGCCGGCGGCACGCAGCCGGCCCTCCATCGGCGTGAGGACGAACTTGGCCCCGGCGATCATGACCGGTGCCTTCGGCATCACGGACGGCTCCAGGAACTCGATGTGATAGCCGCGCTCGGTCTCGAGCGGAACCTTGAGGCCCAGCTTGCGCGCCAGCGGGCGCGACCAGGCGCCGGTGGCCACCACCGCCGCGTCGCAGGGGATCGTCCGGCCGCCCGCGCGCACGCCGGTGACGCGCCCGCCGTCGCGGGCGAAGTCCTCGACATCGGCCTGCAGGATGCGGGCGCCCAGCGCCTCGGCCTCGGCGGCGAGGTCCTTGACGTATTGTCCCGGGTCGGCGATCCGGCCGTGCCCGCGCAGCCGCACGGCAAAGCCCAGATGATCGGCGAAGATCGGATCGTAGGCGCGGAACGCCGCTCGGTCGAGTTCGTCCCAGGCAAAGCCGTGGTCCCGGCGCAGGCCCCAGCCGAAGGCGTCGGCCTCGAACTTCGCCCGGCTGTCGTAGACGTAAAGGTAGTCCGACGGCACCAGCCACTTCTCGGCCCGCGTGCCCCTGGCCAGCGCCAGGTGGTCGTTCAGGCTGTCGCCGATCACCGGCGCCAGCGCTGCAGCGATGCGGCGCGTGTCCGCGGCGTTGGCGTTCCGCAGATAGCGCAAGAGCCAGGGCAACAGCCGCGGCAGGTAGGACCAGCGCAGGAACAGCGGCTGGTTCGGATCGAACAGCATACTCGGCGCCTTGGCCAGAAGCCCCGGCACCGTCACCGGCACCACGGCGCACGAGGCCAGCACCCCGCCATTGCCATAGCTCGTGCCCTCGCCGGGCCCGGCCCGGTCGATCAGCACCACCTCGTGCCCGTCGCGCACCAGCCACAGCGCGGCCGAGACGCCGACGATGCCGGCGCCGACGATCGCGACCTTCATCGCCATGGTCTGTCCCCTTGCGCCGCAAGGCCTTTCGAAAGGCATTGCCGCACGCGAATTCGAAATCGCGTGGCGGGCGGCTTCGCCGCCGCTTTGGCCGGGCCGTCTGGGCGCGGCCTTTCCGTCGGGCGTCCGGTCATCCGATCCTCATGCGTTCGAGCTTGCCCGGGTCGGGCCGTATCCCCAGGCCCGGCCCGTCGGGTACCCGGACCTGCCCGCCGTCGCAGGGGAAGGGTTCCTCGAGGATATCCTCGGCCAGGTAATAGCGCGCCTGGTAGAATTCGCAGCCCAGTCCGATCTCGGGCGTGGCGGCGATCATGTGCGCGCCCGCCAGATGCGCCAGCCCGGCCTCGAACATGTCGCCGCCATAGGCCGAAAGCCCCGCGGCGCCGGCGGTCTGCGCGACCGCGCGCGCCCGCGTCAGCCCGCCGGCCTTCATGATCTTGACCGAGACGCCGTCGCAGATGCCGTCGGCCACGGCGCGCGCCATGTCCTCGGGGCCGAACACCGATTCGTCGGCCAGCAGCGGCACGTCGATGGCATCGCGAATCCGGCGCATCAGGGCGAAGTGATGCGCGGCGACGGGCTGTTCGATGAAGACGGGTTTGAACGCGGCGATATCACGGACCTTGCCGACGGCGCCCTCGGGCGCCAGACCCGGGTTGAAATCGACCCGCACGTCGAGACCGGGATGGTCCTGCGCCAGCCGCTCCAGCCGCATGATGTCGAAGGCATGGTCCCTGAACCCGGTCTTCAGCTTCACGATGCCGACGCCGTCCGCCCGGATCTGGTCGACCAGCGCCAGATCGGCGCCGAAATCCGGGTTGGCGAGTGAGACCGACAGCGGGATCGCGTCGCGGCACTTGCCGCCGAGCAGCGCCCAGACCGGCACCCCCGCGATCCGTCCCGCGAGGTCGAGAAGCGCGGTTTCCAGTGCCGCCTTCGCCTCGGTCGCGTGGGCCACGGCGCGGGCGGCATCGGCCATGATCGCGGGGATGTCGGCGACCCGGCGGCCCAGCACGTGCGGGCGGATGTGGCGGTCGAGCGCGGCGAAGGCGGCCTCGGGCGAGCCGGTGAACGGCGCCCAGGGGCTGGCCTCGCCCCAGCCCTCGGCGCCGCCTTCAGCGGTCAGCCTGAGCACGACGATCTCGCAGGCGCCCTCGACGGTGCCGATCCCGTGGTCGCGCCGCGAGGTGACGGGCAGGGCCAGTGCCCAGAGGTCGAGGCCGGTGATCTTCTGGGACAGTCCCGTCATGCGCTGCAATGCGGCCGAACCGGCCTGCGGCCGGTGCCTCCGGCGGGCGTATTTTCGACGAGAAGAAGCCCGGGCGCGCGCATCAGGCGACCCATTCGCTGACCGGGGCGGCCGCCTCGTGCAGCGGCTGGCTGATCACGTCGACGAGCGTCGGGCCGTCATGGGCCACGGCCTCGCGCAGCACCGGACCCAACTCGGCCGGATCCTCCACGGTCCAGCTTCGTACCCCGAACGCGCGGGCCACGGCGGCGTGATCGGTGCGCGAGAAGTCGACGTTGTAGAACCGCCTGCCGAAACCTGCGTCCTGCCCCGCCTTGATCCAGCCGTAGACGGCGTTGGAGAACACGATCGAGGTGACGGGGATGTCGTAGCGCACCAGCGTCTCGAACTCGCCGCAGCAGAACCCGAAGGACCCGTCGCCCATCACGCTCAGCACCTTTGCGCCGGGCCGCCCGACCTGAGCCCCCATCGCCGCGGCCAGCGCATAGCCGAGCGCGCCGTGGGCGCGGTTGGTGATGAAGTGCCGCCCCGCCCGCGGCCAGCGGTAATGCGCGCTGAAATAGGGGCACGGCGTGCCGGGATCGGCACAGATCACCGCGTCGTCGTCCAGCACCTCCATCAGCGCGGCGATCACCGCCTCGGGCCGGATCGGGCGCCCGGCGCCGGCGGCGAGCGGGTGGAAGGCGGCGAGCTTTTCCGTCCAAGCCTTCGCGGCACGGGCGGCCCCGCCCTGCGGTGCGATGCCTCGCGTCTCGACCGCGTCGGCCAGCGCCTCGAGCGCGAGGCGCGCGTCGGCGCAGATCGCGACATCGGTGGGATAGTTCGCGCCGATCACCATCGGATCGCTGTCGATGTGGATCACCGTCCTGCCCGGCGCGGGCGAGCGCCAGCGTTCGGTCGTCACCGACCCGGCGCGGCAGCCGACGAACAGCACCACGTCGGCATCGTCCACCACCGCCCGCGTCGCGGGCACGCCGCCGTTCGACCCCACCACGCCCAGCGCCTGGGAATGGGTCTCGGCGATGGCGCCCTGGCCCGACACGGTGGTCGCCACCGGCAGATCCAGCGCCCCGGCGAGCTGGGCGAGCGCGGCCTCGGCGCCGGCCAGCACCGGCCCGCCGCCGCAGATCGCCACGGCGCGGCGCGCGCCGTCGAGCGCCTCGGCGGCATCGCGGATCGCCTGCGGGTCGGGCGCGGCGCGCTCTGCCGGGAAGACGCGGTGGCGCGGATCGGCCCAGATCTCGGCCTGGTCCACCGCGGCCTTCTGCGTGTCGAAGGGCAGCGCCAGGTGCGCCGCACCGGGGCGGCCTGTGGTCATCGCCCGGAACGCCTGGCGCACGGCGGCGGGCAGGCGCGCGGCATTGTCCAGCGAGGCGTTCCACTTGGTAAGGGGCCGCATCAGCGCGACCTGGTCCAGCTCGGTCAGCGGGTAGCGCCCGCGCGACGTGGTGGCGACGTCCGTGGTGATCGCGAGGACCGGCACCGAGGACTCGTTGGCCTCGACCAGCCCCGGCAGGATATAGGTCGCACCGCCGCCCGACGGCCCTTCGCAGATGCCCGGCCGGCCGGTGACGCGGGCATAGGCATCCGCCATATAGGCCGCGTGGCGCTCGTCGCGGGTCAGGAAATGCGTGATCCCGTGGTCGAGCTGCGCCAGCGCGTCGTAGAAGGGCAGCGTGGTGTCGCCGCAAAGCCCGAACATGTGGCTGACGCCGTGGGCTTCGAGCATCCGCACCATCGCCTCGGCGCCGGTCATCTGGTTCGTGCGTGGCTGGTCCATGTCTCTCCCGTCGGAATGCACTGGAACGCGGGCGCATCCCCATGTCAATCTCTGCCCGGCAGCGGAGGACGGCGATGAAGGTTCAGGGCGGCAAGGCGGTCTATGGCGCCGCGGTGGGAATCCTGATGCTCGAGGCGCGGTTTCCGCGCATCCCGGGCGACATGGGCAACGCGCTGACCTGGCCGTTCCCGGTTCTGTACCGCGTGGTGCGCGACGCCTCGCCCGACCGCGTGGTGCGGCGCCGGGCCGAGGGGCTGCTGGACGCCTTCATCGACGCCGCGCGCGGCCTGGTGGCGGACGGCGCCGACGGGATCACCACGAATTGCGGCTTCCTGTCGCTATTCCAGGCAGACCTGGCCGGGGCGGTCGGCGTGCCGGTGGCGGCCTCGTCGCTGATGCAGGTGGCGCAGGTGAACGCCGTCTTGCCGCCGGGCCGGCGCGCGGGAATCCTGACGATCTCGGCCAGCACGCTGACGGCCGAGCACCTGGCGAAGGCGGGCGTGCCCGAAGGCACGCCGGTCGGCTCGACCGAGGGCGGGCGGGCGTTCACCCGCGCGATCCTCGGCAACGAGCCGGAACTCGACGTCAACCAGGCGCGGGCCGACAATGTCGAAGCGGCGCGGGCGCTGGTCGCGGCACATCCCGACCTCGGCGCGCTGGTGCTGGAATGCACCAACATGATCCCATTCGCGGCCGATATCCGCGCCGCGACCGGCCTGCCGGTCTGGTCGATGGCGAGTTTCGTGGCGTGGTTCCAGTCGGGGCTGGCGCCGGCACGCTATCCGGCGCCGGGATAGGGCGAAGGCAAGCGGTCGCGCCGGTCCCGAATGTGCCCCCGTCAGGGCTTGCCGGCTCGCCGCCCAGCCGCGCCCGGCGCCGCGCTGGTCTTGTGCGGACGGCGCGTGCCGGCCGGTTTCGGCCGATCGCGCGTCCAGCGCCTTTGCGCGAGGGGCGGGGCGGGACGGGGCGGATCCGCGGGCCGCGGCGGCGAACCGAACAGGGACCGCAGCCAGCGCGCCGCGTCGCGGAACGCCTTCGCACGCGCGGTGTGCCCGGCCTCGATCGCCTTGCCGTAGCGCAATGCGCCGTTTTCGTCAAAGAAGTCGCCGGGACTATCGGGCCGGCCCGGTTTCGGCAGGGCGAATTCGGCCTTGGCGTTCAGGAATTTGGCTTGGGTCATGACGTGTCCTCCTTGCTGATCTGGACACAGGTTTGCCACGCTGCGGGCCCGGCGACTGTGAACCGGTTCACACAGGCGGATCTGTTTTCCGCCGGCACCGGAACTTCGAGGAGGCAGAGCCATGGGCAAGGCGCCGCATGGCCGCAAACGTCCCTCGCTGGCGGCGCGCGACGGCCGCACCGGCCCGATCCGGCACGGCTCTAACTGGGTCGGAATCGAGGACGTCGCCGAGGCCGCCGGCATCACCAAGCGCACGCTTCACGCCCATTTCGACAGCAAGGACCGGCTGGTCGCCGAGGTGCTGGAGGCGCAGCACGTGCTGTCCTTGGAGCGGATTGCGCGCTGGGCCGAGGGGCTGGAAGGCTCGCCGGAAGAGATCATCGGCAGCGTCTTCGAATAGTTCGCCGAATGGGCCGGGACGCCGCGCTGGACCGGCACAGGGTTCACCCGGCTCGCGCTCGAGCTGGCCGATCTGCCGGGCCACCCGGTGCGGGCGATCGCGCGCCGGCAAAAAGCCGCGGCCGCGGCGCTGTTCGCCGACCTGTTCCGCCGCGCCGGGCACAAGCTGCCCGACCGGCTGGCGCGCGAGGTCGTCCTGCTGCTGGAGGGGACCAACGCGCTGATGGTGATCCACGGCGACCCGGCCTATGCGCGCGGCGCCGCCGCCGCCGCCCGGCGGCTGGCCTGCGAACGCGGCACCGGGGCGGCAAAGCGGGCGCGTTGACACCAGCGCGCGATTTCCCGACCATCGCGGCGCGAACGGCGGCGCCCGCCACTGCTTATAGGAGGGCACGGAATTGCGTGTCGGAGACAGACATTACCGCTCGATCTGGACCGAGGATGGCGCGGTGCGGATCATCGACCAGCGCTGGCTGCCGCACGAATTCCGCGTCGTGACGCTGCACAGCCGCGACGACTTTGCCACCGCGATCCGCGAGATGTGGGTGCGCGGCGCCCCGCTGATCGGTGCGACCGCGGCCTACGGCATGGCCAAGGCGATGGCGGCGGATCCCTCGGACGCCAACCTGGCCGAAACCTGGGAGGTGCTGCACGCCACCCGGCCCACCGCGATCAATCTGCGCTGGGCGCTCGACGCGATGCGCGCCCTGCTGGCGCCGCTGCCCGAGGGCGAGCGCGCCGGTGCCGCGTTCCGCAAGGCCGACGCGATCGCGGACGAGGATGTCGAGATCAACCGGCGGATCGGGCAGCACGGGCTTGGCCTGATCGCCGAGATCGCCGCGAGGAAGGGCCGTTGCAACATCCTGACCCATTGCAACGCCGGCTGGATCGCAACCGTCGACTGGGGCACGGCGACCTCGCCGGTCTACCAGGCGCATGACAGCGGCCTGCCGGTGCATGTCTTCGTCGACGAGACCAGGCCGCGGAACCAGGGCGCGCTGCTGACGGCGTGGGAACTGGGCGGCCACGGGGTCAGCCACGACCTGATCGTCGACAATGCGGGCGGGCACCTGATGCAGCGGGGCGAGGTCGACCTGGTGATCACCGGCACCGACCGCACCACGGCGACGGGCGATGTCTGCAACAAGATCGGCACCTATCTCAAGGCGCTGGCGGCGCGGGACAACGGCGTGCCGTTCTACGTCGCGCTGCCGTCGCCGACGATCGACTGGACGGTTCGCGCGGGCGCCGACATTCCCATCGAGGAACGCGATTCGCGCGAGGTCACGCATGTCCAGGGCAAGCTGGCCGACGGGACCGTGACCGACGTCCAGATCAGCCCCGACACCACGCCGGCGCGCAACCCCGCCTTCGACGTCACCCCCGCCCGGCTGGTCACCGGACTGATCACCGAGCGGGGCCTGTGCGAGGCCAGCGCCGCGGGGCTGGCCGGGCTTTTCCCCGAGCGCGCGGCGGCGTGATTCCGGCCGCCGCCGGTGCGCCCGGGCGCCGCCGGCGCCCGCGCCATCGGCGGCCGGGCGATGGCCGCCTGCCGCCGGCGCTTGAAACCGCTGGCCAAAGCCCGTATCTGACCCCTGTCAGCCCAGAGGAAGAGACATGGTCGCCCGCACCAATCCGTTGCAGTTCATCCAGCAGGTCCGCGCCGAGGTGTCCAAGGTCGTCTGGCCGACCCGCCGCGAGGTCCTGCTGACCACGGCCATGGTCTTCGTCATGGCGACGCTGACGGCGATCTTCTTCTTCTTCGTCGACTGGCTGATCCGCACCGGGCTGCAGCTGATCCTGCAGATGTCTGCCTAAAGCACCGTCCTGACCCGCCAGAGGTCGGGGAACAGTTCCGTCTCCAGCATCCTGCGCAGATAGGCGACGCCGCTGGTCCCGCCGGTGCCGCGGCGCAGCCCGATCACCCGTTCGACCGTGGTGACGTGGTTGAAGCGCCAGCGGCGGAAATAGTCCTCGAGGTCGACCAGCTTTTCGCCCAGCTCGTAGAGCGTCCAGTACGCCGCGGTGTCGGCATAGACCTGCCGCCACATTTCGACCAGCCCCGGGCGTTCCTGGTGCGGGCGCGACAGGTCGCGGTCGAGGTCGGCCGGTTGCAGGCCGGTTCCCCGCCGTGCCGCCAGGCGAAGCACCTCGTCGTAGAGGCTCGGGCGGCGCATCTCGGCCTCCAGCGCGGCGCGCAGGTCGTCGCGGTGGGCGTGCGGGCGGATCATCGCCGGGTTGCGGTTGCCGAGGATGAACTCGACCATGCGGTACTGATGCGACTGGAACCCCGAGGACTGCCCCAGCGCGCCGCGGAACGCCGTGTAGTCGCTGGGCGTCATCGTGCGCAGCACGTCCCAAGCGCCGTTCAGCTGCTCGAAGATCCGGGCGATCCGGGCGAGCATCTTGAAGGCCGGCGGCAGCCTGTCGCCGGCGATCGCGCGGCGTGCCGCGTCCAGCTCGTGCAGCGCCAGCTTCAGCCAAAGCTCGGACGTCTGGTGCTGGATGATGAACAGCATCTCGTCATGCGCTTCCGAAAGCGGCGCCTGCGCGCCGAGCACCGCGTCGAGATGCAGGTAATCGGTATAGGACATGCGCCCGTCAAAGGCCATCTCGGCGCCGTCCTCGGCGGGGTCGTAGGGGTCGGGCATGGGTGTCTCGGCTCTTGCAGTCGTGCCGATTGCAGAGTATGGCATCCGCCACTTCCCCAAAAGGTGTGTATCAGGTCGACGGTCACGCCGCTGTTTTCGGGGATGGTCGAACCCCCCGGCGCAGCAGCCGGCACAGCACGAAGGCAAGGAAAGACATGGCGAAGCGTTGGTATTCGGTGAGCGTGCTCTCGAATTTCGAGAAGAAGGTCGCCGAGCAGATCAAGCAGGCCGTTTCCGATGCCGGTCTCGGGGACGAGATCGAGGAAGTGCTGGTGCCGACCGAAGAGGTGATCGAGGTGCGCCGCGGCAAGAAGGTGACGGCCGAGCGGCGCTTCATGCCAGGCTACGTTCTGGTGCGCATGGAGATGAGCGACCAGGGCTATCACCTGATCAACTCGATCAACCGCGTCACCGGGTTTCTCGGCCCGCAGGGCAAGCCGATGCCGATGCGCGATTCTGAGGTCAACACGATCCTGAACCGGGTCGAAGAGGGCCAGGAGGCGCCTCGCACGCTGATCCATTTCGACATCGGCGAGAAGGTGGCGGTGACCGACGGGCCGTTCGAGGGCTTCGACGGGATGGTCGAGGAGGTCGACGACGACAACCAGCGCCTCAAGGTCTCGGTGTCGATCTTCGGCCGCGCCACGCCGGTCGAGCTGGAATACACGCAGGTTTCCAAGCAGGGCTGATCGGTGCCGGCGGGTCGGGCCGATCCGCGGATCGACAGGTATCTGGCGAAGGACCGGCCCTGGCGCGACGAGATCGCCGCGTTGCGCGCGATCCTGCTTTCCGAAGGTCTCGACGAGGCGCTGAAATGGCGCAAGCCGTGCTATGCGGTGCCCGGCGGCGGCAACGTGGCGATCATCGCGCCGTTCCGGGATTGCTGCGGGCTGTCCTTCTTCAAGGGCGTGTTGCTGGACGACCGCTCGGGGCTGCTGGTGCCGCCGGGGGATGCCTCGCGCTCGGCGATGCTGGCGAAGTTCACCGATCTGGCGGGGATCGCGGCGGCCGAGGCGGCGCTGCGCGCGCTGATCCGCCGGGCGGCGGATAACGAGCGCGCGGGGCGCAAGGTGGTCTTTGCCAGGGACGATCTCAACTATCCGGCGGAACTGACCGAAGCGCTGGCCGCGGACCCGGCGCTGCGCGCGGCTTTCGAGGCGCTGACGCCGGGGCGTCGGCGCGGCTACCTGCTGCAGATATCGGGCGCCAGGCAGCCGGCCACCCGGCGCGCCCGGATCGTCAGGTGGACCCCGCGGATCCTGGCCGGCAAGGGGATGCACGACCGCTAGCGGGTGAGGGGGCTGCGCACCGGCCAAAAGCCTTGCAATGGCGGCGGTGCGGGTGTATCCGGCGCGCCTGTCGCAATCGCGGCAGCCTCGTGGAAGGCGAGGGCAGCGCGCTGTCCGGACCGGACCACATCGACGGAAATCCTCAGGGTCGCGACCCTGGGGAGTTGAGAAAGGAGAGGCCAAATGGCCAAGAAAGTCGCCGGCACCATGAAACTTCAGGTGCCTGCCGGACAAGCCAATCCCAGCCCGCCGGTCGGCCCGGCGCTGGGTCAGCGCGGCATCAACATCATGGAATTCTGCAAGGCGTTCAACGCCAAGACGCAGGACATGGAGCCCGGTGCGCCGTGCCCCACCGTGATCACCTACTACCAGGACAAGTCCTTCACGATGGACATCAAGACGCCGCCGGCGTCGTATTTCCTGAAGAAGGCCGCCAAGCGGAAATCGGGCGCCAACACCCCGGGCCGCGAAACCGTCGGCACCGTGACCGCCGCGCAGGTCAAGGAGATCGCCGAGGCGAAGATGAAGGATCTGAACGCCAACGACGTCGAGGCGGCGATGCAGATCATCCTGGGGTCGGCCCGCTCGATGGGCATCGAGGTGAAGGGGTAAGTCATGGCAAAGCACGGTAAGCGAACCCGCGCCGCCCGCGAGGCCTTCGCCGGCAAGGTCGACGTCAGCGTCGAAGAGGCGGTCAAGCTGGTCAAGGCCAACGCCACGGCCAAGTTCGACGAATCGGTCGAGATCGCGATGAACCTGGGCGTCGATCCGCGCCACGCGGACCAGATGGTGCGCGGCACGGTCACGCTGCCGAACGGCACCGGCAAGACGGTGCGCGTCGCGGTCTTCGCGCGCGGCCCCAAGGCCGACGAGGCGAAAGAGGCCGGGGCCGACATCATCGGCGCCGAGGACCTGATGGAAACGGTGCAGGGCGGCAAGATCGAGTTCGACCGCTGCATCGCGACGCCCGACATGATGCCGATCGTCGGCCGGCTGGGGAAAATCCTCGGCCCCCGCAACCTGATGCCGAACCCCAAGGTCGGCACCGTGACGATGGACGTGGCCGAGGCGGTGAAGGCCGCCAAGGGCGGGCAGGTCCAGTTCAAGGCGGAAAAGGCCGGCGTCGTGCATGCCGGGATCGGCAAGGCGAGCTTTGACGAGGGCAAGCTGGCCGAGAACGTGCGCGCCTTCGTCGAGGCGGTGCAGAAGGCCAAGCCCTCGGGCGCCAAGGGGACCTACATGAAGAAGGTCTCGATCAGCTCGACCATGGGTCCCGGCGTCACCGTCGACGTGATGAGCGCCACCGGAAACGCCTGATCGCCACGGCAACGAACCGGAAGGCGGGTCGCATGGCCCGCCTTTTTCTTTGTGTTCATTCCGGGTCCGATCGGGGCGAAATGCCGGAATTTTTTCCAATTTGACACAAAGTTTAGACAGGATGGCGGTCCATAAAGGACCGTGGGGCAGCGCGTTCGGATATCCGGGCGCGCTGTCTGCCTTTGTGCCTGGGGAACAGGCGTGCCGACGTCCGGAGGGCCAGAATGGCCACGACCTTTAACGTGATATCGCTGGGCGTCCTGCCCGATATCGACACCGTGGAGGGCAACAACAACGCCGAGAACGCCCCGGCACTGGTGGGCATGACCTTCGGCGGTATCGGCGATTCCCTGGTCGACGATTTCCGCGTCTTCTCGCCCGGCTCGACCGGTTTCGCCGGCGGCCAGTCGCAGCGCTACGACCAGGACAACTCGCCGGCCGAGACGTTCCGGATCGACGGCGGGGCGGACCAGGTGTTCGACGCGGCGGTGCGCTATACCGGCACGATCACCTATATCGACGGCACCACCGATACCGCCGACATCGTGATTTTCCAGGACACGGCCGGGAACGCCTATATCGCGCCGGACATCAATGCCAGTCCCAGCCAGACCGCGCTGGAGTTCGCGGCGATCCGGTCGATCCGGATCGACAGCGTCAAGCTGGCGAACACCAGCGGGCTGGTGGCCGACCGGCAGGGGTTCAACTACGTCGCCTGCTTCACGCCGGGCGCGCGGATCGCCACGCCCGGCGGCGAGGTCGCGGTCGAGGCGCTGGCGGTGGGCGATCCGGTGACGACCCGGGACAACGGCGCGCAGCCGATCCGCTGGATCGGGCGCGCGACGCGGCCTGTCACTCCCGCCCTGATGCCGGTTCGGATCGCGCGGGGGGCGCTGGGCTGCGGCCTTCCGCGCGCCGATCTGGTCGTCTCGCCGCAGCACCGGATGCTGCTGGCTTCGCGCATCGCCGAGCGGCTGACGGGGCGGCGCGAGGTGCTGCTGCCCGCCAGAAAGCTGCTTGGCCTGCCCGGGATCGCCATCGCCGATCCTGGCGCAAGGGTCACCTATCTGCACCTGCTGCTTGACCGGCACGAGATCATCTTTGCCGAGGGCGCGCCCACCGAGTCGCTGCTGACCGGACCCATCGGCCTGCAGGCGATGCCGGCAGAGGCGCGGGCCGAGATCGAGGCGCTGTTTCCCGGCATCCTCGCGCGGGCCAGCCGCCCTGCGCGGACGATCCCCGATGCACGGATCGGGGGGCAACTCGTCCATCGCCACATCAAGAACCGGCGCACGCCGATCGAGGCCTAGGCACGGGCCGCCGCGCGCCCCGGCGCAAAATTCTGGACCGGCGGGGGCAATTGCGGTAGCGTTCCCGTGTTGACCCCTGTTCACGCCCGCGATGGGCGTTTTCGGGGTTGGCTTTCTGTCCAAAAGGCTCTAACAGCACGCTCTCGGCGCGTGCGTGAAGAATCGCGCGTGCCGAATTCGTCCAAGACGGCGGGTCGGCCGCGCAATCGCAAGGCCCATAATTCCTGCCTGAGACGGGGATGGAACAGTTCACCTTCCGGGGCGTCCTGCGGCGCCTTCGAGGGGCGATTGCGAAGGACCCGTACGTGGACCCGACAGCCGGGGCGCGCGCGTTCCGGCAAGACTGAGCCGGAGGGGTCACCCTCCAGATTTGGAGTGAAACTGTGGATAGAGCCCAGAAAGAGAAAGTGGTCGACGAGCTCGGCCAGATCTTCGAAAGCTCTGGCGTGGTGGTCGTTGCCCATTACGCAGGTCTCACGGTTGCCGAGATGCAGGATCTGAGGGGTCGCATGCGCGATGCCGGCGGGTCCGTACGCGTCGCCAAGAACAGGCTCGCCAAGATCGCCCTTCAGGGCAAGCCGAACGCTTCGCTTGCCGACCTTCTGACGGGAATGACCGTACTCGCCTATTCCGAAGACCCCGTGGCGGCAGCCAAGGTCGCGGAAGGTTTCGCCAAGGACAACAAGAAGTTCGAGATCCTCGGCGGGGCGATGGGCGAGACGGCGCTTGACCGGGATGGTGTCAAGGCGGTCTCCGAAATGCCGTCGCGCGAAGAGCTTATCGCGCAGATCGTCGGCTGCATCGGGGCCCCCGCCGCGAATATCGCCGGGGCCATTGGCGCACCTGCTTCGAATATCGCTTCGATCCTTTCCACCATCGAGGAAAGGGCCGAGGCGGCCTGATAGGCAACCGGGACACCTGCGCAGGGGCCAGCCCCGCCGCGTTGGAACACATCTGAATGGACGGAAACTGAAATGGCTGATCTGAAGAAACTCGCCGAAGAGATCGTGAACCTCACGCTTCTCGAGGCCCAGGAACTGAAAACCATCCTCAAGGACGAATACGGCATCGAGCCCGCCGCCGGCGGCGCGGTGATGATGGCCGCAGGCCCGGCCGCGGGCGGCGAAGCCGCTGCGGAAGAGGAAAAGACCGAATTCGACGTCATCCTGAAGTCGGCCGGTGCCTCGAAGATCAACGTGATCAAGGAGGTCCGCGCGATCACCGGTCTCGGCCTGAAAGAGGCCAAGGACCTGGTCGAGGCCGGCGGCAAGGCCGTCAAGGAGCAGGTCTCGAAGGACGAGGCCGAAGCGATCAAGGGCAAGCTGGAAGCAGCCGGCGCCGAGGTCGAGCTGAAGTGACCCGCGCCGCCAGCCGGTCTTGAAGGCCGGGGGTGCGCGCATATCTACCGGGGCTGGCTCTGGATTTCCGGGGCCAGCCGTCCGCGTCTCAGGAAGGGCTTCGGCCCGGAGCCTTTCCTAAGGAGCGGAAACCGATCGGGCGGCTGCCGGTGGGACGGCAGCCAGGTATGGATCGGACCCGACCCCGTTCGATGGCGCGTCGCCGGAGCCCCGACGGCGATCCGCGCCTGCGAAAACGAAAGGTGTAAACCTCCATGGCATCGAGCTTTATCGGCCAGAAACGTCTCCGCAGGTATTACGGCAAGATCCGCGAAGTGCTGGAAATGCCGAACCTCATCGAGGTGCAGAAATCCTCTTACGATCTGTTCCTGAAATCCGGCGATGCCGCCGAGCCCGCGATCGACGAGGGCATTCAGGGCGTCTTCAACTCGGTGTTTCCGATCAAGGATTTCAACGAGACGGCCGTGCTGGAATTCGTCAAGTACGAGCTGGAAAAGCCGAAATACGACGTCGAGGAATGCCAGCAGCGCGACATGACCTATTCGGCGCCGCTAAAGGTCACGCTGCGGCTGATCGTGTTCGACGTCGACGAGGACACCGGCGCCAAGTCGGTCAAGGACATCAAGGAACAGGACGTCTTCATGGGCGACATGCCCCTGATGACGCCGAACGGCACGTTCATCGTGAACGGCACCGAGCGCGTGATCGTTTCCCAGATGCACCGCTCGCCCGGCGTGTTCTTCGACCACGACAAGGGCAAGACCCATGCCTCGGGCAAGCTTCTGTTCGCCTGCCGGATCATTCCCTATCGCGGCTCGTGGCTGGATTTCGAGTTCGACGCCAAGGACATCGTATTCGCCCGCATCGACCGGCGCCGCAAGCTGCCGGTGACGACGCTGCTCTTTGCGCTGTATTCGCAGCAGACTATGGATTTGCTCTTGAAGCGCGCCACCGACAGGAAAAGTGACCAGGTGCTCGAATTGCTGCGCTCGGGAAATCACAATGAGGCAGTTCAAGTCGGCTTGCGTGACAAGTTGCTTCAAGCCTGGGAAGCCCGTGGGATGGACCAGCAAGACATAATGGATGCCTATTACGAAACCGTCGACTTCAAGCTGAAGAAGAAGGGCAAGGCCGACGGCGGCTGGGTCACCCGGTTCTTCCCCGAGCGGGTGCGCGGCACGCGGCCCACCTTCGATCTGGTCGACGCCAAGACCGGCGAGGTGATCGCCGAGGCGGGTAAGAAGGTCACGCCGCGCGCGGTCAAGAAGCTGATCGACGAGGGCAAGGTCACCGACCTGCTGGTGCCTTTCGAGCAGATCGTCGGCCGGTTCGCCGCCAAGGACATGATCAACGAGGAAACTGGCGCGATCTATGTCGAGGCCGGCGACGAACTGACGTGGGAGACCGACAAGGACGGCGACGTCACCGGCGGCTCGCTGAAAGAGCTGATGGATGCCGGGATCACCGAAATCCCGGTGCTCGACATCGATAACGTCACGGTCGGCCCGTACATGCGCAACACGATGGCGCAGGACAAGAACATGAACCGCGACACCGCGCTCATGGACATCTACCGCGTCATGCGCCCGGGCGAGCCGCCCACGGTCGAGGCTGCGTCCGCGCTGTTCGACACGCTGTTCTTCGACGCCGAGCGCTATGACCTTTCCGCGGTGGGCCGCGTGAAGATGAACATGCGCCTCGATCTGGACGCGCCGGACACTCAGCGCACGCTGCGCAAGGAAGACATCGTCTCGTGCGTCAAGGCGCTGGTGGAGCTTCGCGACGGCAAGGGCGACGTGGACGACATCGACCACCTCGGCAACCGCCGGGTGCGGTCCGTCGGCGAGCTGATGGAAAACCAGTATCGCATTGGCCTGCTGCGCATGGAGCGGGCAATCCGCGAGCGCATGAGTTCGGTCGACATCGACAGCGTGAT
>JBFKQC010000084.1:0-16106 GCA_041627895.1 Rhodobacter sp. | reverse complement strand
GGCGCGGGGGGTCCCGCGCCGCCGCCGATCGCATCGCCGGGTGACCGGCCTAGTTCACGCAGGTGTCGATGTTGTCGTTGTTGCAGACGTCGAGCCCTGTATAGATCGGATCGTCCACCGTCTTGCCCTCGGCGATGTCCTTGAGGATGAACATCGCCTTGTAGCCCATCTCGAACGGGCGCTGGCCGACGAGGCCGTTGCCGAGGCCGTCCTTGGTCTGTTCGAGCTGCATCGGCAGCGTGTCGGCGACCACGATGGTCAGCCCGCCCGAGGCCATCTTGTCCTTGTAGGGTCCGGCGGCCTGGCGATAGGCGTTGTCGAACCACTGGGTGAAGGCGCCGGTCGACAGGAACGCGGTGAGATCGGGGTTCGCCGCCAGGATGTCGGTCATGCCCTGCACCGCGACGTTGCCGTCGTCGTTGGTCACCAGCGGGCAGCCCGAGATCTCGGTCCAGCCGCCTTCGCCCGCCAGCGCCTTGCCCGGCGGGTCGCCGAGGTCCATGCCGGCCAGCGCCTCGCGCGCGCCGAGGAGACGCTCGTTGTGGTTGGCCGCGGCCGCGCCTCCGGTCTGCAGGCAGATCGTGCCGCCGCCGGGGTGCCGCGCCTTGACCAGTTCGGCGAGGTTCCGGCCGATGTCGTAGTTGAAGGTGCCGACATAGGTGGTGCGCAGGCCCTTGTCCTCATCCAGCAGGTCCGAATCCCAGGTCATCACCGGGATGCCGGCATCGACGGCCGCCCTCAGCACCTTGGCCATGGCCGGCGCGTTCGACGGCGCCACGGCGATGCCGTCCACGCCCTTGGTGATCAGGTCCTGCACGATCTGGATCTGCTCGAGCTCGGTATGCTCGCCCGGGCCGATATATTCGCAGGTCACGTCGGCCAGTTCTTCCTGCGCCTTGTAGCAGCCGTCGCGGGCCAGGTCGAAGAACGGGTTGTTCATCGCCTTCGGCACCAGGGCGAAGGTGTATTCGGCCGAGGCGGCCACCGGCACCAGCGCCGCGATGGCGGTTGCGGTCAACAATCTCTTCATGATCTACCTCCCTTGGGTTTCGAAGAGTGCACCATGGGGCTATTTGCCCCCGCGATTGCGAATCTGTTCCAGAAGCACTGCTAGAATGAGGAACAGTCCCACAAAGAATTGCTGCCAGAGCGCCGGGATTCCGGCCAGCAGCAGCGAGTTGCGGATCAGCTCGACCAGCGCCGCGCCGATCGGCGCGCCGAGCGCATAGACCACGCCGCCCATCAGGTTGGCGCCGCCGATCACCGTGGCCGCGATCACGTTCAGCTCGTAGGTCACGCCCATGCCGTTGGTGGCCGATCCGGTGTAGCCGATGAACATGAACGCCGCGAGGCCGGTGCACATCGAGCAGACCATGTAGACCGAAACGATCATCCGCTCGACCGGGATGCCGGCCAGCTTGGCCGCCTGCGCGTTGCCGCCGATCGCGATCACCCAGCGACCCCAGGTCGAATAGCGCCAGACCCACCAGAACGCCGCCGTCAGGACCGCCAGCAGCCAGACCACGTTCGGCACGCCCAGCATGCTTTCGCCGCCGATCCACTCGAACAGGTCCGAGTCGGGGCCGAAATCGTAGATCATCTTGTTGTCCGACAGCACCATCGCGATCGAGCGCGCCATCGCCAGCATGCCGAGCGTGACCACGAAGGGCGCCATCCTGAGATAGGCGATCAATATGCCGTTGATCGCGCCGACGACGGCCGCGGTGAGCATGCAGACGATGAACCCCGCCTCGATCCCCCAGCCCGACTGCATCGTCAGGCCGAGGGTGATCGCGCAGAGCCCCAGCAGCGACCCGACGCTGAGGTCGATGCCCGCGGTGCAGATCACCGCCGACATGCCCAGCGCCATGATCCCGAAGAACGCGAAGTTCCGGGTGATGTTGAACATGTTGCGCTCGGTCAGGAACGCGTCCGACACGAAGGTCATCACGAAACCGATGGCGAGGATCGCCATGAACACCCAGAACGGCTGGGTGCGCATGACGGCCGCGAACCCGGCAACCTCCTGGCGTTCGGTGATGCTTTCGTCGATGGCCGCGTGGTCCATCTTGCTCATGTCGTCCGCAGGTCCGTGGCCCGGATGATTGCGGATATCCTGGTCGCTCGTTTGATCGGTCATGCTGCTTCAATCGCTCCGATGATCAGGCCCGTGACCTCTTCCGGGCTGGTTTCGTCGATCCGCTTGTCGGCCACCTTGGCGCCGCGCCTCAGCACCGCGACACGGTCGCATACCTCGAACACGTCCGGCATCCGGTGGCTGACGAGGATCACCGCGTGCCCGGTCTCTTTCAGCCGCTTGATCAGCGCCAGAACCTCGGCCACCTGGCGCACCGAGATCGCGGCGGTCGGCTCGTCCATCAGCACGAGCTTGGGGTCCGACAGCCGGGTCCGGGCGATGGCGACCGCCTGGCGCTGTCCGCCCGACATCTGCCGGACCAAGTCGCGCGGCCGGGTCTCGGACTTCAACTCGGCGAAGAGTTCGCCCGCGCGCTGGTACATCGCCGGGTAGTCGAGCATCGAGAACGGGCCGATCTTCTTCTTCAGCTCGCGGCCCAGGTACACGTTCGCCCCGGCGGTCAGGTTGTCGCAGAGCGCGAGGTCCTGATAGACGATCTCGATCCCCGCTTCGCGCGCGTCGACGGGCTTGTGGAACTCGACCGGCTTGCCCTCGATCCGGATTTCCCCCCTGGTCGGTGGAAAGTTGCCCGCGATGATCTTCATCAGCGTGGACTTGCCCGCGCCGTTGTCGCCCATCAGCCCCACGGCCTCGCCGCGATCGATGGTCAGGTCCACCCCGTTGAGCGCGTGGATCGCCCCGAAGCTTTTCGTGATGCTGTCAAGTTCCAGCAGGCTCATATGGTTTCCCCCTCAGATCGCCTGTGGTTCGAAGTCGCTTTCTGCCACGGGCATGACGCCCTTCAGAAGCGCGACGGATTTCTCGAGGCCCTCGAGGCTGTTCAGCAGCACGTCCTCGTGCTCGACCGAAAGCCAGCCGTCGTATCCGGCCATGCGCAGAGCATAACAGAATTTCCGCCACCACACTTCGCCATGACCGAAGCCCAGCGTGATGTAGCTCCAGCTGCGCGCCGGGATGTCCATGAGCGACCCGTTTTCCAGCAGGCCGGTGGTGGCCTGGACGGGCGGGTTCAGCATCGTGTCCTTGGCATGGACGTGACAGACCGCCTCGCCCAGCGCCGCGGCGGCGATCAGCGGGTCGGCCCCCATCCAGAACAGGTGCGACGGATCGAGGTTCGCCCCGATCACCGGCCCGACCGCGTCGCGCAGTTGCAGGAGCGAGGGGACGTTGTAGACGCACTGGTTGCCGTGCAGTTCCAGCGCGATACGCTCGACGCCGCATTCCCGGGCCAGCGCCGCGATCTCGGTCCAGAACGGGATCAGCACCGTGTCCCACTGGTAGCGCAGGATCGCCTGGGTCTCGGGCGGCCAGGACGACACCACCCAGTTCGGCATGGTGTCGGTGGCGTTGCCCGCTGGCAGGCCCGACATGGTGCAGACCGTGGCGATGCCCATGTCGCCGGCGATGCGGATCGTGTCCTTCAGGTAGTCCCGCTGCGCGGGGTCGGTGGGATGCAGCGGGTTGCCGTTGGCGTTGAGCGCGATGATCTCGAGCCCGCGGTCGTCGAACGCCCTGGCGAAGGCGCGCCGCGCCCCGGCGCTGGCGGTCATCGCCGCGAGGTCGAAATGCGGCGCGGTCGACCAGCCGCCGGTATTCACCTCGACCCCGTCGACGCCCATGCGCGCGGCGTGATCGAGCATCTCGCCGAAGCCGATGCCGCCGAGGCTGTCGGATACGAAGCCCAGTCTCATGCCGCGTCCCGCATGTCGCGGTAGAAGGTGGGCGCCCGGCCAAGGTCGACCGCGATCCTCTGCCCGGATTGCAGCGCGCGCACGCCGGCCTCGCCCGTTGCGGCGGCGCAGTACCCGTCCCAGGCGCTGGCCGCGACCGCCGAGGGCTTGCCGGTCTCGATGGCCCGCAGCCATGCCCGGTTCTGCAGCCGGTAGGCCTCGGCAAAGCGGGGACGCCAGTCGGCCGCATGGGCAACGCTCGATTGCAGGTCCCGCTCGTAGCGCGCGCGCGCCGGCGTGGCCAGCGATACCGCCCCGAGTTCCCCGACCAGTTCGGCCCGCACGTCGTAGCCGTAGGCGGCGTTGTTGTTGACCTCGATGCTGACGAGCTGCCGGTCCGCGGTTTCGAGAATCATCACCACCGGCGCGGCCATGTCGTCGCTGCGCCGCGGCTGCCAGGCGGCGATGCTGGCCGGTTCGGACCCGAGGACGTGACGCACGATGTCGAATTCGTGGCCGGCCGAATTGGTGATCGCCATGTCTGCGGTGAACCAGGCGCCGGGGCTGGCGACGTTGCGGTGGAAATTGTGCATCATCAGCACCCGGCCGAGCCTGCCGTCGTCGCACGCCGATTTCATCTCGGCATAGGACGGATCGAAACGCCGCATGAAGCCGAGCTGAACCAGCGGCCGGCCGCGCCGGGTTTCGGCCTCGATCACCTGCCGGCAGTCCCGCGCGGTCGGTGCCAGCGGCTTTTCGCAAAGCACCGGCTTGTCCGCGGCGATCGCCGCGAGCGCCAGTTCGGCATGGGTGTCGTCTGGGCTGGCGATCACCACCGCGTCGACGTCGCTGCGCGCGATCACCGCCGGCGCGTCGGTCGCGGCATCGGCGGCGCCGCATTCGTCGGCCACGGCGCGGGCGCGGGCGGCGGAGGCGTCGCACACCACCTGAATCACGGCGCCCGGAAGCTCGGCAGCCAAGATGCGGGCGTGATCCGCGCCCATCACTCCTGCGCCAATGACGGCAATTCTGATGGTCATTGCCTGCGACGCCGAACGAGCCGGCGCTCCCCCCAGTATCCTCGAAGTATGCCGACGCAATACACATCAGAAAAGGGCGTTGATCTGTCATATTCGATGTGTATTACATCAATATGGACTTCGGTTGCCGACTTGGCGCCTGAAACGGCGGCGTTTCGTTTCCATTTCGGAAAATCTGATGCATAATACCTCAAGCTCGGGGAGCGACGCGCAAGGTGACCGACAGGAACGGATGGAAGGGGCCCACGATTCGGGCGATCGCCCAGGTCGCCGGCGTCGGACCGGCGACCGTGGACCGGGTTCTGAACAACCGCGCCGGGGTGCGGGAAAGGACCCGCGAGCGCGTTCTCGCCGCCTTCGACAAGCTTTCGCGCGAGGGCGCGACCGGGACGGCGGCGCTCGACATCCAGCTGTTCTGCGAATCCGGCGACACCTTCAACGACGCCATGGCCGCCGCCGCAGGCCGGGTGAAACGGACCGTCCCCGGCGTGGCTGTGGCCGGGCACTACGTCAGCACGAGCAAGCTGGATCCGGCCGCGTTCGCGCGCCACATCGTCGAACGGGGTCTGACGGCGGACGGCGTTGTCCTGGTCGCGCGCGAGCATCCGGCCATCAACCGCGCCGTCCGCCGTCTGCGCAACGAGGGCAGGCCGGTGGTCTGCCTGACCACGGACCTGCCGAGCTCGCGGCGCAGCACCTATGTCGGAAACGACCAGTATGCCGCAGGCAGCGTGGCAGCCCAGCTCATCGGCCGCGCCTGCCGGGGCCAGACCGGGCGCATCCTGATCGTGATGAGCGTCCCGTTCCGGTGCCAGCAGGAACGCGAGATGGGCTTTCGCCGGGTCCTGCGCGCCGAGTTTCCGCACCTGCGGATCGAAGAGCGGGTGATTTCGGACGACGAGCCCGGGACCACGTTCGAACACCTGCGGCGGCATTTCGACGAACACGGGCTGCCCGATGCCGTCTACAACATCGCCGGCGCGAACCGCGGTGTCGCCCAGGCGCTCGAATTGGCGGCGGACGGGCAGGACACGATCTTCGTCGGCCACGAACTGACGCCGATCTCGCGCAGGCTGCTGGAGGCCGGCACCATGGACTATGTGATTTCGCACGACTTCGGCGACGAACTGGCGCGTGCCGCCGGATACATCCGCGACAGCCTGTCGGTGATCGCCTCGGAGCCGGCGCATTCGCAGATCCTCGTTCACACCAAGCACAATTGCGGGCTCTGAGCGCCGTCCGGCCGACCTTTCGTCTGCGAGCGCACGCGCCATCGCCCGATCCTATTCGCGCAGCGGCTCGGCCGGGGCGGGCGCCTGGCCGTCGTAGCCGCCCCAGACCGACTGATCGAAATGGATCACGGCCCCGGTCATCATCCCGCTGTCGTCGGACGCCATCCACAAGACCGCGCGGGCCACTTCGCCGGGGTCCAGCAGGCGCCCGAAGGGCAGGGCGTCGCGCGCCTTGTCCTCCCAGTCCGGATCGCCCGATTCCGCGAGTTGCAGCGCGCGTTCGTGGTCCGAGGCCATCCAGCCGATATCCAGCTGGTTGACATGGATGCGGTTGCGCATCAGCGCATAGCCGGCGTGGCGGGTCAGCGTGGCGAGCGCGCCCTTCGACGCGCTGTAGGGCGCCAGGAACGGCTGGCCCGCGCGTTCCGAGGTCGAGCCGATGTTGACGATGCGCCCCTCGGACCCCTCGCGCTGCATCACCCTGATCGCGTCCTGCATCAGGAAGAACGGCGCGCGGGTGTTGACCGCGAACATCCGGTCGAACAGCTCGGGCGTGGTGTTCAGCATGTTGCCGCGGTCGGTCAGCCCGGCGGCGTTCACCAGGATGTCGACGCGGCCAAACCGGGCGTCGGCCTCGGGGACGATCCGCCGGACGTCGTCGATATCGGCGAGGTCGGCGGCGATCATCTGGACCGGCACGCCGGTCGCTTCGGTGATGCCGCGGGCCACGTTCCGGCCCTTTTCGCGCCCGCGCCCGACGATGGCGACACCGGCGGCGCCGGCCTGCGCGAAGAGCCGGGCGATGGCGGCGCCGAGGCCCTGCGTCCCGCCGGTCACGATGGCGACCTTGCCGTCGATCCGGTTCATTGAACGATCTCGTAATGCGCCGCCGCCAGGACGCGCAGCAGTTCGGCGTGGCCGGTCCTGGCCATCTTCAGCGGCGGGTTGGGTTTCGGGTCCTGTTCCGCCTCGACCACGAACCAGCCCTGATAGCCGAAGTCGGCCAGCCGGTGGACGATCTCGCCGAACGGCAGATCGCCGTCGCCGGGCACGGTGAAGACGCCCTTGACCACGGCGTCGAGGAAGCTGTCGCGCGAGCGGTCCAGCCCGTCGAGCACCGCCTGGCGCACGTCCTTGGTGTGCACGTGGCTGATCCGCCGGTGGTGGTGGTTCAGCACCCGCAGCACGTCGCCGCCCGCCATGTGCAGGTGGCCCGCGTCGTAAAGCAGCCTGACCGCCTCGCCGGTGGCGTTCATGAAGGCGTCGATCTCGGGCTCGGTCTCGACCGCGGCGGCCATGTGGTGGTGATAGGCGATCGGCATGCCCTGATCGGCGCACCATTCGGCGAAGGCGGTCATCCTGGCGCCATAGGCCTTCATCTCGTCCGCGGCGAGCCTGGGCTTGGCGGCAAGCGGCTTCGCGCGGTCGCCCTGGATCGAACGCGCGGTCTCGCCATAGACGATGCAGGGCGCGCCGGCGGCGATGAAGAAGTCCATCTGCGCGCGGATCCGGTCCTTTTCCGCCTCGATGTCGCCGTCGAGCAGCAGGCCCGAGAACCAGCCGCCGCAGACCGAGATGCCGTAGCGGGCGAGGATCGGGCCAAGCTCGGCCATGTCCATCGGAAAGCGGCGGCCGGTCTCCATGCCGGTGAAGCCGGCCTCGGAGGCCTGGCGCAGGCATTCCTCGAGGCTGACGTCGTCGGACAGCTCTTGCAGATCGTCGTTCCACCACGCGATCGGTGCGATGCCAAGCCTGGCCTTCAGCATGGGTCTAGACTCCTTCGCGCTGCCTGGCGCGGAACGCCTCTTGCCCCTGGCGGGCCTTGCGCACGCTTTCGCGGTCCGACACTTCCGGCACGCCGACGTACCAGTCGGCGCCGCCGTCGGTCCACGCATAGGCATCCGTGGCGATGGTCAGGACGGTGGTGCGGTCGGTGCCCTGCGCCCAGTCCATCGCCGTCTCGAGATCGGCCAGGCTGTCGCAGTGCCGCGCCTCGGCGCCCATGGCGCGGGCATGGGCGGCGAAGTCGACGTGCAGCGGGGCGTCCCTGTTCAGGACGCGCGCATCCTTAAGCAGGTTGTTGAAGCCGGGCACGCCCATGCCGGTCTGCAGCCGGTTGATGACGGCGAAACCGCCGTTGTCGCAGACCACGACGATCATCTTGTGGCCGGACAGGACGCTGGAATAGATGTCCGAGTTCATCATCATGTAGGACCCGTCGCCCACCATGACGATGGGCGTGCCGTCGCCGGCCTTGGCCATCGCGTGGCCCCAGCCGCCGGCGATCTCGTAGCCCATGCAGGAAAAGCCGAATTCCAGGTCGAATGTGTTGGGCGATTTCACGCGCCAGTTCTTGACCGTCTCGCCCGGCAGGCCGCCGGCGGCGGTGACCATCGTGTCCCGGGGCCTTGCGGCCCGGTTCACCACGGCGATGACCTGGGCGTAGCTTGGGAACTCGGCATTGGTCGGGGCCTGGCCCTGGTCGATCTGGCGGTTCCAGTCGGCGTAGCGCTTGCGCGCCTCGTCCATGCGGGCCGGGGCGCAGGTCCAGTCGCCGAGCGCCGCGTCCAGTTCGGCCAGCGATTCCAGCGCGTCGCCGACCACCGGCAGCGCGCGGTGCTTGAGGGCGTCGAACCGCGCCGCGTTGACGCCGATGAACCGCGCCCCGGCGGCGAAGGTGGTCCAGGACCCGGTGGTGAAATCCTGCAGCCGCGTGCCCACGGCGAGGACGACGTCGGCATTCAGCGCCAGCTCCATCGCGGCGTCGGTGCCCTCGATCCCCAGCGCGCCGACATAGGCGGGATGGTCGTGCACCACCGCGCCCTTGCCGGCGATGGTCTCGGCCATCGGGATGCCGCGGTCCTCGGCGAACCTGGCCAGCGCCTCGCCCGCGCCGGAATAGCGCACGCCGCCGCCCGAGACGATCAGCGGCGCCTTCGCGGTCTTCAGAAGCTTCGCCGCCGCCTCGACCTGGTCGGCCGAGGGGCGCGGGCGCGGGATGGTCCAGGTCCTGTCCTCGAAGAACGCGAGCGGGTAGTCGTAGGCCAGTTCCTGCGTGTCCTGCGGCAGGCCGATGAAGGCCGGGCCGCAATCGGCCGGGTCCAGCATCGTGGCGATCGCCTGCGGCAGCGACTGGAGGATCTGCGCGGGGTGCACGATCCGGTCCCAGTAGCGGCTGACCGCCTTGAAGCTGTCGTTCACGGTGATCGAGGGATTGCCGAAATGCTCGACCTGCTGCAGCACCGGGTCGGGCAGACGGTTCACGTAGGTGTCGCCCGAAAGCAGCAGAACGGGCAGGCGATTGGCATGCGCCACGCCCGCCGCCGTGACCATGTTCGTGGCGCCGGGGCCGACCGAGGTCGTCGCCACCATGATCTGCCGGCGCAGCTTGGCCTTGGCATAGGCGATGGCGGCCAGCGCCATGGATTGCTCGTTCTGGCCGCGCCACGTGGGCAGCCCGTCCTGCGCCTGCTCCAGCGCTTCGGAAAGGCAGGTGACGTTGCCGTGGCCGAAGATGCCGAAGACCCCTGCGAACAGCGGCACGCGCTGGCCGTCGATCTCGGTGAACTGGCTGCAGAGGTAGCGCACCAGGGCTTGGGCCATCGTCAGGCGCACGGTCTTTCCGCTCATCGCGATCTCCTCCCACGGCGTTCGCCACGCACTCTACGAAATGAATATTGACAATGCAACACTTTTGCAACGATCATTGCAGAAACGCATTTGGGAGGGTCCCATGCAGGGAATCGCCGAGGCGCGCACGATCATGATCAGCGAGATCGGATAGGCCATGTACGAAGATTTCGGATTGTTCATCGGCGGGGCGTGGACCAAGGGCAGCGGCACGGCAGAGGTCCTGTCGCCGGTGACGGAAAAGCCCGTCGGCTCGGTCGCGGTCGCCTCGGCGCGGGACACCGCGGCGGCGCTGGACGCCGCCGCGGGCGCCTGCGCGGCGCTTCGCGACATGGGCGGGCACGGCCGCGCCGAGGCCATGCACAGGATCGCCGACGAGATGCTGCGCAGGGCCGGCGAAGCGCAACGCATGATCTCGACCGAGACCGGCAAGCCGATGGCCCAGTCGGGCCGGGAATGGGGCCTCGCCTGCGACCAGTTCCGCTGGTACGCCGAGGAGGCCCGCCGCATCTACGGGCGCATCGTCGAGGCCTGCGTGCCCGGCGGGCGGTTCGAGATCAGCCGCGAGCCGGTCGGCATCGTCGGCGCCTTCACGGCCTGGAACTTCCCCGCCGCGCTGCCCGCCCGCAAGATCGCGCCCGCGCTTGCCGCCGGCTGCCCGGTGGTGCTGCGCCCGTCGTCGCAGACCCCG
Organism: Rhodobacter sp.; assembly: GCA_041627895.1. GTDB lineage: Bacteria > Pseudomonadota > Alphaproteobacteria > Rhodobacterales > Rhodobacteraceae > JBFKQC01. Next base: position 5,685 of record JBFKQC010000084.1, on the reverse strand, counting down.
GGCGTGGCGATGGTGCTGGTCGACTGCATCCGCGCGGGCGGGCTGCCGGACGGCGCCGTCAACCTCGTCGTCGGCGCGACCGGCGACACCTACGCCCCCGTCATGGCCGATGCGCGCGTGCGCAAGGTGTCGCTGACCGGCTCGACCCGCGTCGGCCAGCAGATGATCCGGGATGCCGCGGACACGGTGAAGAAGGTCTCGATGGAACTGGGCGGCAACGCACCGCTGATCGTCTACGACGATGCCGATCTGGAGGCGGCGCTGGATGCCGGCGTGGCCACGAAATTCGCCAATTGCGGCCAGGTCTGCGTGGCGCCCGACCGGTTCTTCGTCTACGACAGCCTGCACGACGCCTTCGTCGAGGGGTTCGTCGCGCGCGCGGCGAAGATCAGGCTGGGCGACGGCCTGGACGAGGCGACGGCCATGGGGCCGCTGATCAACGCGGGGCGGCTGCGCGAGGTCGACGCCATCGTGCAGGACGCGGTGAAGGCAGGCGCCGAGGTCGCGCTGGGCGGCAAGCGTGCGCCGGGGTTCAATGCCGGGCATTTCTACGAGCCGACCGTTCTGACCGGCGTCGGCGACGACATGGCGGTCTTTGCCGAAGAGAATTTCGGCCCGGTCGCCGCGATCACCGGGTTCCGCGACGACGACGAGGCGCTGGCCCGGGCCAATGCCTCGGCCATGGGGCTGTCGGCCTATGCCTTCACCCGCTCGCCGGAACGCGCGCGCCGCACGGTCGCCGCGCTGAAATCCGGCATGGTGGGGATCAATTCCTTCGCGCTCGCGGCCGCCGAGGCGCCGTTCGGCGGCACCAACCATTCGGGGATGGGCCGCGAGGGCGGGCGCGAGGGGATCGAGGACTATCTCGACACCAAGCTTGCGCAGATCGTGTTCTGAAGGGGGCGGGCGATGTTCAGGAACAAGGTCCGGCAGTTGTGGTCCGAGGGCAGGCCGGTGCTGCACGGCTGGCTGTCCATCGGCAATCCGTTCAGCGCCGAGATCATGGCCGCACAGGGCTATGACGCGATCTCGGTCGACGTGCAGCACGGCGCGTTGGACTATTCCAGCCTGCTGCCGATGTACCAGGCGATGCGCGCCTCGGGTGCGGCGCTCGGCGCGCGGGTTCCATGGCTCGATCCGGGCGCGATCATGAAGGTGCTGGATGCCGGCGCGCTGAACGTGATCTGCCCGATGATCAGCACCGCCGAGCAGGCGGCGGAATTCGTCGGCTACGTCCGTTATCCGCCGCAGGGCCAGCGCAGTTTCGGGCCGACCCGCGCCGGGTTCGCGATGCCGGGCTACGGGCCGGAAATGAACGACGAGATCGTCGCGCTCGCGATGATCGAGACCGCCGAAGGCGTGCGCAACCTCGAGGCGATCGCGGCGGTGCCGGGTCTGGACGGCATCTATGTCGGCCCCGCCGACCTGACGCTCGGCACGCAGCAGGGCCGCCTGCCGCCGGGCTTTGACCGCGAAGAGCCCGAGATGGTCGACCTGATCCGGCGGATCGCCGACGTCTGCGCCGACAAGGGCATCAGGGCGTGCCTGCATTGCGGCACCCCGGACTACGCGGCCAAGGCCATCGGCTGGGGCTACAGCCTGACGACCGTGTCGGGCGACGCCCGGCTTCTCGCCGCCGCGTCGGCGGCCAGCGTGGCGCGGTTCCGCGAACTGACCGGCGCGCCCGGGGACGGCGGCGGCGTGGGGGGCGCGTACTGATGCCGCATGTCCTTGTCGCCGGGCCGCTGCATCCATCCGGCCGCGCCCTGCTCGACACGGCCCCCGGCGTCACGGTGCGCTATGTCGCGGAAACCTCGGAGCAGAGCCTTGTCGCGAATATCCGCGAGGCCGATGCCGTCCTGCTGCGGACGCAGCCGATGTCGGCGCGGACCGTGGCGATGGCCGGGCGCCTGCGGCTCGTGTCGCGGCACGGCGTGGGCTACGACGCGGTGGATGTCGGCGCGCTCAGCGCGCGCGGCATCGCGCTGGCGGTCTGCGGCGACGTCAACTCGGCCTCGGTGGCCGAACATGCCGCCATGCTGATCCTCGCCGCCGGCAAGCGCGCGCTGCGCGCGGACAGGGCGGTGCGGGACGGACCCTGGGAATGGCGCAACAGGCTGGAATCGCAGGATATCAACGGGCGCAACCTGCTGCAGCTCGGTTTCGGCCGTATCGGGCGCCATATCGCGGGCATGATGGCCGGGTTCGGCATGACGGTCCGCGCCTACGACCCGTTCCTGCTGCAACTCGGCTGGCCGGCGGGCGATGTCGCGGCGGTGGCGGACCTGCGCGAAGGGCTGGCCTGGGCCGATGTCGTCTCGGTCAGCGTGCCGGGCGGCGACACGCCGCTGATCGGCGCGGCGGAACTGGACGCGATGAAGGACGGCGTGATCGTTGTGAACACCGCGCGCGGCGGCGTCATCGACGAAAACGCGCTGGTCGAGGCGCTGGACAGCGGCAAGGTGGGTGCGGCCGGGCTGGACGTGTTCGAAACCGAGCCGCTGCCCGCCGACCATCCGCTGGCACGTTTCGACCAGGTGATCCTGTCGCCGCACATCGCCGGATTGACCGCGGGCGCGGCAGAGCGCATGGCGATCGGGTCGGCGCGGAACATCCTCGATTTCTTCGACGGCAGCATCGACCCCGATCTGGTCGTCAACCGGGAGCATATCGGCCATGTCGAAACCTGACCTTCGCGTCGGCCTCATCGGAACCGGCTTCATGGGCAAGGCCCATGCGTTCGGGTTCGGCGCCGCGCCGCGAACCTTCGATTTGCCTTGCGGCATCGTGCTGGGCACCGTCGCCGACGTCACCGAAGCGGCCGCGGCGAAGGCGGCGCGCGCCTACGGCTTCGAAACCGCGACCGCGGACTGGCGCGACATCGTCAACGACCCGTCGATCGACATCGTCTCGGTCACCGCGCCGAACGCGCTGCACAAGGAGATGTCGCTGGCCGCCATCGCCGCCGGCAAGCATGTCTATTGCGAGAAACCGCTGGCCCCGCTGGCCGGGGACGCGCGCGAGATGGCCGAGGCGGCCGAGGCTGCGGGGGTCAGGACGCAGGTCGGCTTCAACTATCTCTGCAACCCGATCTTCCGGCTGGCGCGCGACATGATCGGCGCCGGAGAACTGGGCGAGATCCGCGGCTATCGCGGGCTTCATGCCGAGGACTACATGGCCGATGCAGACGGCCCGTTCACCTTTCGCCACGATCCCGCGGGCGGTGGCGCGCTGGCCGATCTGGGCAGCCACGCGCTGGCCACTGCGGAATACCTGCTGGGCCCGATCACGGAGGTGATGGGCGACTGCGTGACGATGATCGGCGAGCGGCCCGACGGCAGGGGCGGGCGCCGCAAGGTCGAGGTCGACGATGTCGGCCGCGCCTTCCTGCGCTTCGCGAGCGGCGCCACCGGCTCGATCGAGGGCAACTGGATCGCCACCGGGCGCAAGATGCAGCACGACTTCGAGGTCCATGGCACCCGGGGCGCGCTGGTCTTTGCCGGCGAGCGGCTGAACGAGCTGCATTTCTTCGCCACGGCCGACGCGGCCGGCCGGCAGGGTTTCCGAAAGATCGAGGCCGGGCCGGCGCATCCGCCCTATGGCGAGTTCATCGTGGCGCCCGGCCACCAGATCGGTTTCAACGATCTCAAGACGATCGAGGTCGCGGGATTCGTCCGCGCCGTCGCCGGCCAAGCCGAAGAGCCGTTCGGTTTCCGGGCCGGGCTGCGCATCCAGACGCTCGTCGAGACGATCCAGCGCTCGTCCCGCGAAGGCCGCTGGATCGGGGTCGCATAGCCGGAGGGCACGCCATGGCTGGCAAGGACACGAAGGCAAACCCGTCAGAGGCGCCGCCCGCAACCTACGAGGCGCTTATCCGTCTGATCCACGAGCGCCACGAGCAGATGAGCAAGACCTATCAACGCATTTCGGAATACCTGACGCAGAACCCGAACGAGGTGGCGGTGCAGTCGGTCAACGCGATCGCCGCGCATTGCGGAATCCACGCCTCCAGCTTCGTGCGCTTTGCACAGGCGCTGGGCTATGGCGGGTTCAAGGACCTGCAGGCGCTGTTCCAGAGGCGCCTGTCGACCGCCGCGCCGGGGTTCGAGGCCCGCAGGCGGGCGCTGGAAGGCGAACTGGAACTGCACGAGGACCGCTCGGAACTCGGATTCCTGCGCGACCTGGTGGTGCGCGACATCGCCTCGCTGCAGGATCTGCTGGACCGGATCGGCGCGGAAGACCTCGCCCGGGCGAGCGACCTGATCGAGGCGGCGGATACCGTGTACCTGGTGGGCCAGCTGCGATCCGAGCCGGTCGTCAACCTGATGCGCTACATCCTGACGATGCTGGAAAAACGCTGCGTTCTGCTGGACGCCAGCGGCGGACTGGCGACGCATATGGCGCGAACCGTCAAGCCGGGCGACATCCTGATCGCGGTGTCCTTCCGGTTCTACGCCACCGAGGTGGTCAATATCGTCGAGGAAACCGCCGCGGCCGGCGTGCCGATCATCGCGATATCGGACAGCACCCTGTCGCCGCTGATGAAGTCGGCCAGCATCCTCTTTGCCGTGCCCGAGCACGACTATGCCTTTTCGCGCTCGCTGGCGGCGCCGATGTGCCTGGCGCAGGCCCTGATGGTCAGCGTCGCGGCCCGGCTGCAGCACGATACCGACGATCCGCGCATTCCCGTGGCGACGAGCCGGTAGGCCGAGGCATCGGCCGGGAAAGACCGGCGGGCGGGTCTGGTAGGCCCGGAGGGACCTGCAGAAAGGCGATTTTTACTGTGATTTCAAAGGTGAGGTGTCCCGCGTCGTTCGAAAACCTCGCGTTTCCGACCAATGGCTTAGCGGTAGGGTGTCCCGCAGTCACCAGTCCAGCCCCTTCATCAGCGCCATACCCTCGCTCGCCAGTATCGCCCGATTCACGCCCTTGGTGTAGACCTCACTGGTCTTGGCCTGGGTGTGTCCCATGATGGACATGATCATATGCTGCGTGGCTCCACTTTCGGCCAGCAACTCGGAGAGGGCTTTCCGAATCCCGTGAGCGCTACGGCGCTCCAGTCCTGCCTTGTTACACCAGTCACGGAATCTGCCTCCCAAAGCGGCCTTGGATGCAAATGGTCGACCAGCGGCGGTCAGGATGAAGGTTGGCCCGGTGACCGTCAGCGCTTCGATTGAGCGAGCCAGCGGGTGCAGTATTGGGACCGAGACAGGGGCCGACCCACGTTTCTCGGGCTGCCATTCCAACCAGTCCTCGCCGTTGCGCTTGACGATGTTACTCGGCCCGAGGTGAGCCGCATCACCTATGCGGCAGCCAGTAAACATGAACAGCGACAGCGCAATGTGAGCTGGGGTTCCGGGCAGATGGACCTGTCGGTAGGCCTTCAGATCGGCTGCGGTCCACGGGATCGTACCGGTACCTCGGTTGATGCGACCGACGCCTTGGGCAGGGTTCTCTGCTACATGGCCACGTTCGAGCGCCCACGAAAACAGAGCCCGCAGTGCCTTTACCTGTCCGTCGTCAGGGTTTTTCGGACTTCTGGGGTCGTTTTGTAACGGAGGCTCTGGTTCGGTTTCTGTTCGAGTTTAGGCGGCAGCGGTCTGATGCTGCAAGCGGCGTTGCCGGATTGTCTGGTTCTTGATCTCCTCTCTCATCTTCAGGATCTTCGCGCCGCGACCGTGGTAG
>JBFKQC010000083.1:0-16366 GCA_041627895.1 Rhodobacter sp. | reverse complement strand
GACAGGGCGCTCACTCGTCCACCATCTCGAACAGGCTCGGCACTGCCTGGCACGGCGCCAGTTCGTTGTTCACCACGTCGCTAAGCCGCGTCTGGTGCAGGAACACGTAGACATGCGCGCTCAGACCCTCCCACAGACGGTTGGTCATCGACTGCGCCCGGCTGCCCGACACGGCGCCGTGCGCGCCGGCGCCAGTGTGCATCGCGCTGACGGTTTCGTCCACCGCGCCCAGCACTTCCGACACCCTGATCTCGCTCGCCGGGCGCGCCAGGCGATAGCCGCCGCCCGGGCCCCGGACCGACTCGACCAGTTCCGCCCGCCGCAGCTTGACGAAAAGCTGCTCGAGATACGGAAGCGAGATGTCCTGGCGCCTGGAAATCTCGGCCAGCGACAACAGCGTCTCGGGCGGCTGCGCCGCCAGATCGGCCAGCGCCACCATCGCATAGCGTCCCTTGGTGCTGAGTTTCATGGCATCCCCGATCGGCCCCGCCGCAGCGGTGGTGCATTGACGGCAGGCCCAAGGAACATTAACTCCAATCCGACCTGCGGCGGCGCCAGCGCCGCGAATTAGAAACGTTCTAAGGTGCCCGACAGAATTCGTCAAGAATTGCCGCTGGGCTCGCGGCGCCGGACCGGACGCACAAGACGAGGGGACGCATGCCCGAAGTGATTTTCCCCGGCCCCGAGGGCCGGCTAGAGGGCCGCTATCACCCGCAAAAGTCGAAGGACGCGCCGATCGCCATCGTGCTGCACCCGCATCCGCAATTCGGCGGCACGATGAACAACCGCGTGGTCTACAACCTGCACTATGCCTTCTTCAACATGGGCTTCACCGTGCTCAGGTTCAACTTTCGCGGCGTCGGGCGCAGCCAGGGCGAATACGACCAGGGCATCGGCGAGCTTTCCGATGCCGCCAGCGCGCTCGACTACCTGCAATCGATGAACCAGAACGCCAAGCATTGCTGGGTCGCCGGCTTCAGCTTCGGCGCCTGGATCGGCATGCAGCTCCTGATGCGCCGGCCCGAGATCACTGGCTTCATCTCGGTCAGCCCGCCGGCGAACATGTACGATTTCTCGTTCCTCGCGCCCTGCCCCTCGTCGGGGCTGATCATCAACGGCACCTCCGACCGCGTGGCGCCGCCGAAGGACACTTATCTTCTGGTCGAGAAGCTGCACGAGCAGAAGGGCATCACCATCACCCATACCGAGGTCGTGGGCGCCGGGCACTTCTTCGAGGACCCGTACATGGAGCAGATGATCGGCGAGGTCGACACCTACGTGCGCCGCCGCCTGACAGAGACCACGCGCTGACGCGGGACGGGTCGGGGCGGCTGCGGGGCGGCTGCGGGACCGGTCCCGGCCCGGGTCCCGGCCCGGTCATCCCGGCCGCGGGGACCGGGCCTCGGTGATCTCGTCGGCAAACCTGCCCAGCGGTACCGGCCGATAGGGCCAGCCCGCCGCCCCGGGCGGCGGATCGGCGTTCCATCGGTCGCGCGCCGCGGCGCTGATGTCCCAGGAATCGCCCGGCCCGCTCCGGTCCACCGCGAACCGCCGCATCGCCCGCGTCACCGGCCCCGGCGCAGCCGTCTGGTTGTGCAGCGGATCGCGGCAGTTCTCTTCCGCCGCGTATCCCGCCATCGCGTCCGCGTCGAATTCCAGCCCCTGCCCGGCGGCCCCTTCGGCGACCCAGCCGAGCGCGATGTTCGACAGCCCCACGATGTCGCCGCCGCCGCCGACCGACCCGTGATCGCCCGGAAACCAGAGCTGGCGATAGGGCCGCTCGCGCCCCGAGCGCAATTCGTTCAGCGTCACCATGTTCTCCCACAGCGCCGGCGGAAAGAAGCGCCGCCGCTCGTCGATGCTGACGGCGTGGCGCGCCGACATGACGCTGCGCGACAGCTTGAGGTCGTGAAACTCGTTCTTGCCGTTCAGCAGCCGCGCCAGCAGCCGGTAGTGCCCCGGCACGCCGAGCGCGCCGACCGTGTCCCAGACCCCCAGATAGGTGACCGTCAGCAGCGCCGGCTCGGCCGCTGCCCCCTCGCCCAGCCGCCAGCGCGCCTCGTCCTCGCTGGTGGCGAGAAGCGGCGAAAAGGCCCGCCGGAATTTCCAGCTTTCGATATGGTCCGGCGCGGTAGCCGGCGACGGGTCGCGATAGCGCCGCAGCGCGCGCTGCGCCAGATAGACCTTGGCGTTCGGCGGCAGCCCCGAGGACCTGAGCAGCCCCGCCAGCGACCGCGCCGTGAAGGCGCCGCGCGAAAAGCCGAAAATGTACAGCTGATCTCGCGGCTCGTAATGCTCGGCCAGGAAGGTATAGGCGTTCATGATGTTGCGCGTCACCCCGGCGCCGAACACCCCGCCGCGGAACCTGTCCCACGCCGCCTGCACGCCCTTCATCCCGTATCCCGTGCCGACGCCGGGGATGTATTTCACCAGCTGCGTGACACCCTTCCGGTCGGTCCGCTTGGTGGCGCTGAAAAGCTTGTAGACGTTGGTCGGATACGGCGCGTCGGGCCGGTTCCAGGTGCCGTCGCAATAGACCGCAATGCGCTTCAACGAAATGCTCCTTGGTGACTATGGGTTGAGCATAGCCGAAGAGCACACGCCTGTCCCGTGTCCGGCGCCGGACGCCCGCGGATCGCGCACGCCCCCGGGACCGCTCCGTCCGTGCCGGACCGGGGCCGCGACCGGCCCCGGGATCAGCCGATGATCGCGTTCAGCGTCGCGCTGGGGCGCATCACCGCCGCGGTCTTGGCCGGGTCGGTATGGTAATAGCCGCCGGTATCCGCCGGGCTGCCCGCCCCGGCGGCCAGCTCCGCCAGGATCGCCGCCTCGCCGTCCGCCAGCGCCTTCGCGACCGGCGCGAAATGCGCCGCCAGCCCGACATCACCGGTCTGCGCCGCCAGCGCCTCGGCCCAGTAGCGCGCGAACCAGTAGTGGCTGGCCCGGTTGTCGGGCTGGCCCACCTTGCGCCCGGGCGAGCGGCCGTGGTCAAGGATGCCCTGCGTCGCGGCCTCGGCCGCGGCACCCAGCACGCCCGCCTTGGCGTTGCCTTTCGCATCGGCCAGAAAGCTCAGCGCCTCGCCGAGCGCGCAGAACTCGCCCATCGAATCCCAGCGCAGGTGGTTTTCCGCCTGCAACTGCTGCACGTGCTTCGGCGCCGAGCCGCCCGCGCCGGTCTCGAACAGCCCGCCGCCGTTCATCAGCTTGACGATCGACAGCATCTTGGCCGAGGTCCCCAGTTCCAGGATCGGGAAAAGATCGGTCAGGTAATCGCGCAGCACGTTGCCGGTGATCGCGATCGAATCCCGCCCCGCGGTGATCGTCTCCAGCGTCTGGCGGGTCGCTTCGCGCGGCGCTATGATCTGGAATTTATCCGCCACGCCAGCGGCTTCCAGCGCGGACTTCACGTACTTGATCAGCTCGGCGTCATGCGCGCGCGCGGCGTTCAGCCAAAAGATCGCCTCCGACCCCGTCAGCCGCTGACGGTCCAGCGCAAGGCCGATCCAGTTCTCGATCGGCGCCCTTTTCACCGTGCAGGCGCGCCAGATGTCGCCCGCCTCGACCTCGTGCGAATGCAGCACCTCGCCATTCGCCAGCACGATCCGGAACGTGCCGTCGGACGGCGCCTCGAAGGTGGTCGGGTGGCTGCCGTATTCCTCGGCCTTCTGCGCCATCAGGCCGACATTCGCCACCGCGCCCGCGGTGGTCGGGTCCAGCGCGCCGTTCGCCTTGAAGAACGCAATCGCCTCGTCATAGACCGGCGCATAGCAGCGGTCGGGGATCACGCAGTTGACGTCGCCCTTGGCGCCGGTCGAATCCCAGCCCTTGCCGCCGGCGCGGATGATCGCCGGCATCGAGGCGTCGATGATCACGTCGGACGGCACGTGCAGGTTGGTGATGCCGCGGTCGCTGTCGACCATGTAGATTTCGGGATGCGCGCCGCGCAGCGCCTCGATCCCGGCCAGGATCGTCTTGCCGTCCGGCATGGCGGCGACGGCATCGAGCACCGCGCCCAGGCCGGAATTGGGGTCGCCCCCGGCCGCCCGGATGTCCGCGCCGTGCTTGTCCCACACCGGCCCCAGCCAGGCGCGCACCGCGTGGCCGAAGATGATCGGGTCCGAGACCTTCATCATCGTCGCCTTAAGGTGCAGCGAGAACATGATGCCGTCGCGCCTTGTGGCTTCGATCTGCTCGGCCAGGAACGCCCCCAGCGCCCGCGCCGACAGGAAGGTCGCATCTGCGATGGTGCCTTCCTCCAGCGGCCAGGCGGCCTTCAGCACCGTCACCTTGCCGCCCTTCGCCTCGAACTCGATCCGCGCGTCGCCGGCCTGCGCCGCGGCGATCGTCGCGGATTTCTCGTTGGCGAAAAAGTCGCCGCCGGCCATCGACGAGACATGCGTCTTGCTGGCCGGGGCCCATTCGCCCATCGAATGCGGGTTCGCCTTGGCGTAGTTCTTCACCGCCCGCGCCGCGCGCCGGTCCGAGTTGCCTTCGCGCAGCACCGGGTTCACCGCCGAGCCCTTGATCGCGTCATAGCGCGCGCGCACCGATTTCTCCTCGTCGGTCGCGGGCTCTTCGGGATAATCCGGCAGCGCATAGCCCTGGGCCTGCAACTCCTCGACCGCCGCCACAAGCTGCGGCACCGAGGCAGAAATGTTGGGCAGCTTGATCACGTTGGCGCCCGGCGTCTTGACCAGTTCGCCCAGTTCCGCCAGGTCGTCCGACTGGCGCTGCGCCTCGGTCAGGTGTTCCGGGAACGCCGCGATGATCCGCCCGGCCAGCGAGATGTCGCGTGTGCCGACCTCGATGCCCGCCGGTCCGGCGAAGGCGCGGATGATCGGCAGGAACGACGCGCTCGCCAGTTCCGGCGCCTCGTCGACCGTGGTGTAGATGATGTCGGGATTGTCGGATCGTGCCATCTGTCGTCCTCTCCTGCCGGATGCCTGCCGGGCGGCCGCGCACGGGGGCGCCCGCGCCCCGTCGCCGGTTCGCCCCACCGGGTAACGAAGCGACATTGCCAAGTCAATGCATACGACGGTATACAGTGCCCGGAATCCGCCGATATCCCCGTGGCACGGCGCCGCGGCGGCCGGCGGGCGTACCGCAGGCCAGGACCGGAGGACACATGTCGAGGATCAAGGTGGCGAACCCCATCGTCGAGATGGACGGCGACGAGATGACCCGCATCATGTGGGCCTTCATCAAGGAAAAGCTGATCCTGCCCTATCTGGATATCGACCTGCTGTATTACGACCTCGGCATCGAGGAACGCGACCGCACCGACGACCAGGTGACGATAGACGCCGCCGAGAAGACCCGCGAGGTCGGCGTCGCCGTCAAATGCGCCACGATCACTCCCGACGAGGCGAGAGTCGAGGAATTCGGGCTGAAACGCATGTACCGCTCGCCCAACGGCACGATCCGCAACATCCTCGGCGGCGTGATTTTCCGCGCGCCGATCATCTGTCGGAACGTCCCCCGCCTGGTGCCCGGCTGGACCCAGCCCATCGTCGTCGGGCGCCACGCCTATGGCGACCAGTACCGCGCCACCGATTTCGCCTTTCCCGGCGCGGGCAGGCTGACGCTGAAATTCGAGGGCGCCGACGGCAAGGTGATCGAGCGCGAGGTGTTCGACGCCCCCGGCGCCGGCGTCACGATGGCGATGTACAACCTCGATGCCTCGATCTACGACTTCGCCCGCGCCTCGTTCAACTACGCGCTGAACCTCGGCTGGCCGCTTTACCTGTCCACCAAGAACACGATCCTCAAGGCCTATGACGGCCGCTTCAAGGACATCTTCGCCGAGGTCTACGAGACCGAGTTCAAGCCGCAATTCGAGGAACGGGAAATCTGGTACGAGCATCGCCTGATCGACGACATGGTCGCCTCGTCGCTGAAATGGTCCGGCGGCTATGTCTGGGCCTGCAAGAACTATGACGGCGACGTGCAGTCCGACACCGTGGCGCAGGGCTTCGGCTCGCTCGGGCTGATGACCAGCGTTCTGATGACGCCCGACGGCAAGATCGTCGAGTCAGAGGCCGCGCACGGCACCGTCACCCGGCATTACCGCCAGCACCAGGAGGGCAAGGCGACCTCGACCAATTCGATCGCCTCGATCTACGCCTGGACCGGCGCGTTGAAGCACCGCGCCAAGCTCGACGGCAACACGGCGTTGCAAAACTTCGCCGAGACGCTGGAGCGGGTGATCGTGGAAACGGTCGAGGCCGGCTACATGACCAAGGATCTCGCGCTTCTGGTCGGCCCCGACCAGAGCTGGCTGACCACGATGGGATTTCTGGAAAAGATCGACGAGAACCTGAACGCGGCACTTGCCGGCTGACCGCGCCCGCCGCCGGCTTGCCCCGGGCGGGCGACGCCGGTTAACCTGTTGGCAATAAACGTAAATCTTTGACCGTACGGTCCATTGTTTCGCATGCGAAACATTTGCCGCCGCGGGCCCTTTGGCTCTGGCCTTTGGCCGGGGGCCACGATAAGCCCCGCGCGAACCGAACAGAGGCCCCCGGAATGGACCTGCGCAATATCGCGATCATCGCCCATGTCGACCACGGCAAGACCACGCTGGTCGACGGGCTGCTGAAGCAGTCCGGCGCCTTCCGCGCCGGTCAGCAGGTGGCCGAGCGCGCGCTCGATTCGAACGATCTGGAACGCGAGCGCGGCATCACCATCCTAGCCAAATGCACCAGCGTGGAGTGGAAGGGCACCCGGATCAACATCGTCGACACGCCGGGCCACGCCGATTTCGGCGGCGAGGTCGAGCGCATTCTCTCGATGGTCGACGGCGTGGTGCTGCTGGTCGACGCCGCCGAAGGCCCGATGCCGCAGACCAAGTTCGTCACCTCGAAGGCGCTGGCGCTGGGCCTGCGCCCGATCGTCGTTCTGAACAAGGTCGACAAGCCCGACGCCGAACCCGACCGCGCGCTGAACGAGGTCTTCGACCTCTTCGCCGCGCTCGATGCGTCCGAGGATCAGCTCGACTTCCCGCATCTCTACGCCTCGGGACGCTCGGGCTGGGCCGACGAGGATATCGACGGCCCGCGCCGCGACCTTGCCGCGCTGTTTCGGCTGATCGTCAACCACGTGCCGCGCCCGCGCCAGCTGGCCCACGCGGGCGAGGATTTCGCGATGCTGGCGACCACGCTTTCGGCCGACCCCTTCGTCGGCCGCGTGCTGACGGGCCGGGTGGAAAGCGGCCGGGTGAAGACCGGCCAGACGATCCAGGCACTAAGCCGCGTCGGCCAGAAGATCGAGCAATTCCGCATCACCCGGATCACCGCCTTCCGCGGCCTCGCCCAGCAGGACATCGCCGAGGCGGCGGCGGGCGACATCGTCAGCCTCGCCGGCATGTCGAAGGCCACCGTGTCCGACACGCTTTGCGCGCTCGCCGTCGAGGAACCGCTCGCGGCGCAGCCGATCGACCCGCCGACGATCAGCGTGACGTTCGGGATCAACGACTCGCCGCTGGCCGGCCGCGACGGATCCAAGGTGCAAAGCCGGGTGATCCGCGACCGGCTGCTGCGCGAGGCCGAATCCAACGTCGCGATCCGCGTCACCGACACCCCCGGCGGCGAGGCTTTCGAGGTCGCCGGCCGGGGCGAATTGCAGATGGGCGTGCTGATCGAGAACATGCGCCGCGAGGGCTTCGAGCTGTCGATCTCGCGCCCGCAGGTGATCTTCCGCGAAATCGACGGCACCCGGCACGAGCCCGTCGAAGAGGTCACCATCGACGTCGACGACGAGCATTCCGGCGCGGTGATCGAAAAGCTCACCGGCCCGCGCCGCGGCGACCTGGTCGAGATGCGCCCCGCCGGCGCCGGCAAGACCCGGATCGTCGCCCATGTGCCCAGCCGCGGGCTGATCGGCTATCACGGCGAGTTCCTGACCGACACCCGCGGCACCGGCGTCCTGAACCGGGTGTTTTTCGCCTGGGCACCCTACAAGGGCGCGATCCCCGGACGTCGCGCAGGCGTCCTGATCTCGATCGAGAACGGCACCTCGGTGGCCTATGCGCTGTTCAACCTCGAAGATCGCGGGCGGCTGTTCATCGGCGCGCAAGAGCCGGTCTATCAGGGCATGGTCATCGGCGAGCATGCCCGCGACAACGACCTCGAGGTCAACCCGCTGAAGGGCAAGAAGCTGACCAACATCCGCGCCGCGGGCAAGGACGACGCCGTGGTGCTGACGCCGCCGGTGCGGATGAGCCTGGAACAGGCCATCGCCTATGTCGACGACGACGAACTGGTCGAGGTCACACCGAACGCGATCCGCCTGCGCAAGCGCCATCTCGACCCGCACGAGCGCAAGCGCGCCGCCCGCGCCGCGGGCTGAGCCCGGGCCGAAGCGGCGCGCGGAACACCGGCCCGGCGATGCCGGCCGGGCGGGTGGCGCCGGCCGGTCAGATTTCCTCGATCACCACGAGGTCGCGCTCGGCCGCGCCCCTGGCAAAGCTCAGCGCCTCCCTGTAGGCCTCGGAATTGTAGCACGCCACCGCCGCCTCGAGGCTGGGGAACCGCGCCACCACGTTGCGCGGCCGGTCGGTGCCTTCAAGCTGCACGTAGCGCCCGCCCCGGGCCAGGAAGACGCCGCCATGCGCCTCGATCGCGCCGGTTGCCCGGCGTGCGTATTCGCCATAGGCGGCCTCGTCTTTGACCGTCACGTGGGCGATCCAGAACGCTCCCATCGCTATCCTCCCAGAACCTTTTCCGCCGCGCGGATCGCGGCCTCGGCATTGGCGGCGTCGCGGCCGCCGCCCTGCGCCAGATCGGGCCGCCCGCCGCCGCCCTTGCCGCCAAGCTCTGCCACCGCGGCCTTGACGATGTCGACCGCGTTCAGGCTGGCGGTCAGGTCATCGGTCACGCCCGCCGCCACGGCGGCCTTGCCGCCTGCATCGGCGATCAGAAGGATCGCGCCCGAGCCGATCCGCGCCTTGTGCTCGTCGATCAGCGCCGGCAGGTCCTTGCCGCTGACGCCCTGAAGCACCTGCGCCAGAAAGCGCTTGCCGCCCACGTCCTTCGCCTGCGCGTCCGCACCTTTCGCCGCGCCGCCCGCCATCGCCAGTTCGCGGCGCAGCTGCGCCACTTCGTTGGCCAGTGCCTTGCGTTCCTCGGCCAGCGCGCGCACCCGGTCGACGACCTCGGCCGGGCCGGTGCGCAGCAATTCTGCGATCTCGGCCACGCGCGCCGCCTGGGCGTCCAGGTGATCCAGCGCCGCCTGGCCGGTCAGCGCCTCGATCCGGCGCACGCCGGCCGAGGACGCGCTGTCGCCGAGCACCACGCACAGCCCGATATCGCCGGTCTGCTTCACATGGGTGCCGCCGCAAAGCTCGATCGAATAGGTGTTGCGGTCGGCGCCCTTGCCGGTCGCGGCCCGGCCCATCGCGACCACCCGCACCTCGTCGCCGTATTTCTCGCCAAAGAGCGCCTGCGCGCCGATCGCGCGGGCGTCGTCGGGCGTCATGATCCGGGTCTCGACGGCCGTGTTCTGGCGGATGAAGGCGTTCACCTCGGCCTCGACCCTGGCCAGTTCGCCGGCGCTCACCGCCTTCTGGTGGCTGAAGTCAAAGCGCAGCCGGTCCGGCGCGTTCAGGCTGCCGCGCTGCGCGACATGCTCGCCCAGCGTCTGGCGCAGCGCCTCGTGCAGAAGGTGCGTGGCCGAGTGGTTGGCGCGGATCTTCGCGCGCCTGGTGTGGTCGACCTTCAGCGACACCGCGTCGCCCACGGCCAGCCGGCCCTCGGCCACGGTGGCCTGGTGGCCGAAGACCCGCCCGCCGGCAAAGCGCTGCACGTCGGCGACAGTCCCGTGATTGTCATGGTCGGCGAGGCTGCGGATCGTGCCCTGGTCGCCGACCTGGCCGCCGGCCTCGCCGTAGAACGGCGTCTGGTTCACCGCGACCCAGCCGGTCCTGCCCTCTTCCAGCGCGTTCACCGTGGTGCCGTCGACGACGATGGCGACGATCTGGCCCTCGGCGACCTCGGTCTCGTAGCCGAGGAACTCGGTCGCGCCGTGGGTCTCGGCGATGTCGAACCAGACGGTGGCATCCTTTGCCTCGCCCGAGCCCGCCCAGGCGGCGCGCGCCTTGGCCTTCTGCTCGGCCATCGCGGCGTCGAAGCCCTCGATGTCGACGGCGCGGCCCTGCTCGCGCAGCGCGTCCTGCGTCAGGTCCAGCGGAAACCCGAAAGTGTCGTAAAGCCGGAACGCCGCCTGCCCGGGCAGCGCCGCGCCGTCGGGCAGCTTGGCGAGCTCGTCGTCGAGCAGCCGGAGCCCGCGCTCGAGCGTGTTGAGAAAGCGTTCCTCCTCAAGCTTCAGCGTCTCGGAAATCAGCGCCTGGGCGCGGCCGAGCTCGGGATAGGCCTGGCCCATCTCGGCCACCAGCGTCGGCACCAGGCGGTGCATCACCGGGTCCTTGGCGCCGGCCAGGTGCGCATGCCGCATCGCGCGGCGCATGATCCGGCGCAGGACATAGCCGCGGCCCTCGTTCGAGGGCATCACGCCGTCGGCGATCAGGAAGCTTGTCGAGCGCAGGTGATCGGCGACCACTCGGTGATGCACGTTCTGCGGGCCGTCGGGGTCGGACGAGGTGGCGTTGGCGCTGGCCTCGATCAGGGCGCGCATCGTGTCGGTGTCGTAATTGTCGTGCTTGCCCTGCAACAGCGCGCCGATCCGTTCCAGACCCATGCCGGTGTCGATCGACTGCATGTCCAGCTCGCGCTGCGTGCCGTCCTCGAATTGTTCGAACTGCATGAAGACGAGGTTCCAGACTTCGATGAACCGGTCGCCGTCCTCCTCGGCGCTGCCCGGCGGGCCGCCCCAGATCTGCGGCCCGTGGTCATAGAAGATCTCGGTGCAGGGGCCGCAGGGGCCGGTCGGGCCCATCTGCCAGAAATTGTCGTGGGTCGCGATGCGGATGATCCGGTCTTCGGGCACGCCGACCTTCTTCCAGATCGCAAAGGCCTCGTCGTCGGTGTGGTAGACCGTGGTCAGAAGCCGCGAGGCGTCGATGCCGAACTCCTGCGTGAGCAGGTTCCAGGCATAGGGGATCGCGTCCTCCTTGAAATAGTCGCCGAACGAGAAGTTGCCGAGCATCTCGAAGAACGTGTGGTGCCGCGCGGTGTAGCCGACATTGTCCAGATCGTTGTGCTTGCCGCCGGCGCGCACGCATTTCTGGCTGGTGGTCGCGCGCACGTAATCGCGCCTTTCCAGCCCGGTGAACAGGTTCTTGAACTGCACCATGCCCGAGTTGACGAACATCAGCGTCGGGTCGTTGCGGGGCACCAGCGGGCTGGAGGCCACGACCTCGTGGTCGTTGCGGCGGAAATAGTCGAGAAAGGTCGAGCGGATGTCGTTCAGGCTGGCCATGGCGGCAGGTCGTCCGGGCTGCTAGGGGCTAGCGCTTCATTTAGCCGCGCCGCGGGAGGGTGTCCACAGCCGCCGGGGCGGCGCGGGCGACAAGAATTTCGGGAAATTCTTGCACAAAATTCTTCCAAGAATTCTGCGCCCCTCGACGAGAAGGGGCGCAGCCGTCGCCGCACCCCTTCCCGGGTATTGTCCGCCCCCCGTCGGGGGCGCCGGGGATTTGCCGGGGCATCCCCTGACCCCGTGGCGTCAGCCTTCCAGCAGCGCGTCGTCTTCCGGCTCGCTGTCGTCGGTATGGAAATCGAGCCCGTGGGCGGCACGGATCTTGTCCTCGATCTCGAAGGCGATGTCGGGGTTTTCCTTCAGGAACGTCTTGGCGTTCTCGCGGCCCTGGCCGATGCGCTCGTCGCCATAGCTGAACCAGGCGCCGGACTTCTCCACCACGCCGGCCTTGACGCCGAGATCCAGAAGCTCGCCGGTCTTGGAAATGCCCTCGCCGTACATGATGTCGAACTCGACCTGCTTGAACGGCGGCGCCACCTTGTTCTTGACGATCTTCACCCGGGTCTGGTTGCCGACCACCTCGTCGCGGTCCTTGATCGCGCCGATCCGGCGGATGTCGAGGCGCACCGACGAGTAGAATTTCAGCGCGTTGCCGCCCGTCGTGGTCTCGGGGCTGCCGAACATCACGCCGATCTTCATCCGGATCTGGTTGATGAAGATCACGGTGCATTTCGAGCGCGCGATCGAGCCGGTCAGCTTGCGCATCGCCTGGCTCATCAGCCGGGCATGCACGCCCACGGACGAATCGCCCATGTCGCCTTCCAGCTCGCTGCGCGGGGTCAGCGCGGCGACCGAATCGACCACCACCATGTTGACCGCGCCCGAGCGCACCAGCGTGTCGGTGATCTCGAGCGCCTGCTCGCCGGTGTCGGGCTGGCTGATCAGCAACTCGTCGAGGTTCACGCCGAGCTTCTTGGCGTATTGCGGATCGAGCGCGTGTTCGGCGTCGACGAAGGCGCAGACCCCGCCCTTCTTCTGCTCTTCGGCGACGCAATGCAGCGTCAGCGTGGTCTTGCCCGAGGATTCGGGGCCGTAGATCTCGACGATCCGGCCCTTCGGCAGACCGCCGATGCCGAGCGCGATGTCGAGCCCGAGCGAGCCGGTCGAGGTCGCCTCGATCTCGGGCATCGGGTTGTCGCCCCCGAGCCTCATGATCGAGCCCTTGCCGAATTGCCGCTCGATCTGCGCCAGGGCCGAATCGAGCGCCTTCTGCTTGTCGCCGCCGCGCTTGTCGTTCATCGCCAGAAGTTCAGCTGTTGCCATGTCGTTGCCCTCTTATTCCACAGCGCTTGCACGGCGGCAATCACTGCTCATGTTCGCCTCTTGTTCTCCGAGCCGTTATGAGAACAAATTGCGTACATTTCAACACATAATTTTCGTGACCCGAGACTGCGGTGCGAAGGTTAAGGAGAGGTTTATGCGCGGCGCGGGATCGCGGAAATTTTCGGACCGGCGCGCAACCAGCCGGGATTGCAGGGAAAATCCCGCCGCTTGCGGGCGCGTGCCGGGCGGCTGGCGCGGGGCCTCAGTTCAGCTGGGACTGCACGGTTTCGGTCAGCTGGTTCAGCGAGAACGGTTTCGGCAGGAACACCGAGTTCGGGATCTTCGCCCGGTTGTGGCGCAGGCTGTCCTCGGCATAGCCCGAGACGAAGATCACCTTGACGCCGGGGCGCTGCTTCAGCGCCCGGGCGACCCAGCTCGGCCCGTCGAGGCCGGGCATCACCACGTCGGTGACGAAGATGTCGACCTTCAGTTCTTCGTCGTCGAGCTTGTCCAGCGCCTCTTCGGCATTCTCGGCCTCGATCACCGTGTAGCCCCTCAGCCGCAGCGCGCGGCTGGCGAAGGCGCGGACCGGGGCCTCGTCCTCGACCAGCAGCACCACGCCGCCGTCCTGCGCGATGGTCCTGCGCACCGGCTTGCGGGCGGGTTCGGCCAGCACCGGCGTCGTGCCGCGATGGGCCGGGAAATACATCGTGAACGAGGTGCCCCGCCCCACGACGCTGTCGGCGAAGATGAAGCCGCCGGTCTGCTTGACGATGCCGTAGGCCATGCTGAGGCCGAGCCCGGTGCCCTCGCCGAGCCGCTTGGTGGAATAGAACGGCTCGAAGATCTTGTGCAGCTTGTCGGGCGGGATGCCGCAGCCCTCGTCCTCGACGGTGACGACGACGTAATCGCCCGGCGGCACCTCGGCCTGGTCGCGGCGCAGCGCGTCGGCCACCCTGACGCTGCGGGTCGCCACCTTGATCCGCCCGCCCTCGGGCATCGCGTCGCGGGCGTTGACCACCAGGTTCATCAGCACTTGTTCAAGCTGGCGCTTGTCGGCGCGGATCCGCGGCTGGTCGGCGTCGTGGGTCCAGCTCAGGTCGACCTTTTCGCCCACCAATCGGTTCAGCAGGTGCGCCAGGTCGCCCAGCGTCTCGCGTAGGTCCAGAAGCTCCGGCTGCATGTTCTGCTTGCGCGAAAATGCCAGAAGCTGGCCCACCAGGCTGGCGGCGCGGTTGGCGTTCTGGTTGATCTGCACCAGGTCGCCGTAATCGGGATCGCCGGGCTCGTGGCGCAGCAGCAGCAGGTCGCAATGGCCCGATATCGCGGTCAGCAGATTGTTGAAGTCGTGCGCGACACCGCCGGCAAGCTGGCCGATCGCCTGCATCTTCTGGCTTTGCACGAACTGCGCCTCGAGCGTCTTCAGCTCGGTGGCGTCGATCAGCACGGCAAGGATCGAGACCTCGCCGCGGTGCACCATCCGGCTGAGCGCGACCTGCAGGTAGATTTCCTGTTTCGCGCGCGTCGCGCGCACCACCTCGGTGCGGCCGGTGCCGCGGTCTTCGGATATGTCCAGCAGCCATTCGCTGACCGGGCGGCCCAGCCCCTCGACCACCTGGGCGAAATCCAGCCCCGCCGTGTCGCCGATGCCGAGAAGCTGGCGCGCGCGCTGGCTGGCCATCAGGATGCGTCCGGTGGGCGAGATCTGCATCACCGGAACCGGCATCGAATCGGCGTGGATCAGCTCGGCATCCGGCCCGTCGCCCGGCCAGACGAAGACCTGCCGCGCGCCGTCGGGTTCCTCGGCAAGCGCGAGGATCGCCTCGACCGGGCCGGCGGCGGTCTCGATCTCGTTCATCCGGCCGGGGCGGATCGGCAGCCGGCGCAGCACGCGGTCCAGCGTCTTCGGGCGGCCGCCGAGAAACCGCTGCATCGCCTCGTTCATGTCGAGGATCGTGTTGGCCTTGCTGACCCGCATCATCGGCAGCGACACGGCGCCCGCGCCTGTCGCGTCGGCGCCTTCGGGGCGGTCCTCGAGCCGCCAGTGATAGCCGACGCCGTCGATCCGGTGCACGCCAAGGCGCATCGCGCCGCGGGTGGCGCCCACATCCTCGGACGCGGCGCCGGAGGCCGCTGCACGGGCGCGCAGCCGGGCGACCACCGCCTGCGGCGCGGCGAAGAGATCGCCGACCGCGACCGACAGGAACCGATGCCCGTCGCCGAAGCGGCGCCGTGCCGCGGGGTTCGCGTAAAGGATGCGCCCGTCCTCGTCGGTGCCGAAACAGGGTGCGGCGTCGAACCGGCTGAGCGCGGCGGCGGCGGTCCAGATATCGGCCTGGCTGCGCCGGTAGCGCCGCACCAGCCAGACGATCACCAGCGCCAGCCCGAAAAGCGCGGCCCCCGCCGCGAGAAAGGCAAAGCGCACGAACTGCCCGTCGAAGTAGAACGCCAGGGCCAGGCAGCCGACCGCCGGGGCGAGGATGTGCACCGCGCGTGGCGACGTCGCCAGCGCGAGCCTTGTCAGCGGCCGTGGCGACTGCGTCGCGTCGGTCACAGGGTGCTCCCTCAAAGGTCTTTCAACCTTGTCGCACGTCAATCGTTAACCGTTGGTTAAGCCGCGGCGCGCATTTCGTCTTAAGGTTGTGTTTCCGCGCGGGTCAAGTGCGCAAAATAGAATCCGTCGCCGCCGTCGAGCGGCGTCAGCGTCCGGTCGCGCCGGCATGACCAGCCCGGGGTCCGGTCGAGGAACCGGGCGACCTGGCCCGCGTTCTCCTCGGCCAGCAGCGAACAGGTCGCATAGGCCAGCACGCCGCCCGGCGCCACCAGCGCGGCGGCGCGGTCGAGGATCGCCGCCTGCGTCTTCAGCAGCGCGGCCAGCCGGTCCGGGGTCAGGCGCCACCTGGCCTCGGGGCTGCGCCGCCAGGCACCGCTGCCCGAGCACGGCGCGTCGCAAAGCACCAGGTCGAAGGGGCCGAGCGCGGCCAACTCGGCCTGTGCGGCCATGCGGATCGCGGCGCCCGCGCGCGCGGCCCGCGCCGGCAGGTCGCGCATCCGGGCCGGGTCGGCGTCGCTCGCGATCACCTCGACATCGGCGCGCGCCGCGATGGCCAGCGCCTTGCCGCCGCCGCCGGCGCAGTAATCCAGCACGCGCCCGCCCGGCGCCAGCGGCAGCGCGTCGGCGACCGCCTGCGAGGCGGCGTCCTGCAACTCGATAAGGCCGTCGCGGTAGGATCGCGAGGCGGCGACCCGGCGCGCGCCCTGCAGCACTTCGAGCGCGGTGGGCGACAGCGGATGCGGGGCCGCGGCGACGCCGTCGGCGGCCAGGGCCGCAACGGCGCGGTCGCGGTCGGTCCTGCGCAGGTTGACCCGCAGGAAGACCGGCGCGCGGGTGCGCATCATTTCGGCCACCGCGTCCAGATCGCCGTCGAGGCTGGCCTGAAGCCTCGGCAGCAGCCAGTCGGGCAGATCGAGCCGCACCGCGCGCGGCGCGCCGGTCAGGGCGTGCGTTTCGCGCTCGGCGCCGGACAGCGCCGCGGGGGCGTGCCGCGCGCCGCTGAAGATCTCGTCGAGATCGCCGCCCGCGGCGCGCACCATGCCCAGCATCAGCGCGCGGCCGTCCGCGCCGCCGCCGAGCCAGGCGAAGGAGCGCCGGCAGCGCAGCGCGTCGAAG
>JBFKQC010000082.1:0-16597 GCA_041627895.1 Rhodobacter sp. | reverse complement strand
GGCGCTGCTGCATCTGGCTGCCGCCACCCCGGCGCGCGGGCTGATGAACACCTGCGATCTCAGCCACTACGTCGGCCCGCGGCTGGCCCCGGACGCGCCGGTGCGGCATAATGGCCGCATCGCGCCGCCCGGCGGCCCCGGCCTCGGCATCACCCCGGACCCGGACCTGCTGGGCCGGCCCGATCACCAATTCGACTGACGGAGGCAGCCATGCTCAAGACCCATACCCAGGCCGACTGGATCCAACGCGCCCGCGCGGTCCTGCCCGCCAGCGGTTTCGGCAATTTCGACCCCGGCATCGTGATCGCCCGCGGGCAGGGGGCCAGGGTGTCGGACACGGACGGCACCGAATACGTCGATTACCTGATCGGTTCGGGGCCGATGCTGGTCGGCCATTCGCACCCCGAAGTGCTCGACGCGGTGTGCGCCGAACTGCCGAACGGTCAGACGTTCTTTGCCAACAACACCCGCGGCATCGAACTGGCCGAGGAAATGGTCCGCGCCGTGCCCTGCGCCGAACAGGTGCGCTTCGTCGCGTCGGGGGGCGAGGCCGACATGTTCGCGATCCGGCTGGCCCGCGCCGTCACATCGCGGACCAGGGTGCTGAAATTCGAGGGCGGCTATCACGGCATGTCGGCCGAGGCGCAGATGTCTCTCGCTCCGGCGCGGCTGGTCAACTTCCCCGAGGCGGTGCCCGACAGCGCCGGCATCCCCGACAGCGTCCGGGCCGAGATGCTGGTCGCGCCCTTCAACGACGCCGAATACGTCCGCTCGATCCTCGCCGAGCACGGACCCGAGGTGGCGGCGGTCATCGTCGAGCCGCTGCAGCGCGTGATCCCGCCCGCGTCCGGCTTTCTCGAGGCGCTGCGCGAAGAGACCCGCAAGCACGGCTGCCTCCTGATCTTCGACGAGATCGTCACCGGCTTCCGCCTGGCCTATGGCGGCGCGCAGGCGCAGTACGGGGTGATCCCCGACATCGCGACGCTGGGAAAGGTCATCGGCGGCGGCTTCGCGCTCGCCGCCATCGCCGCGCCGAAGGAGATCATGGCGCATTTCGACAAGGCCGCCGTCGGCGCCGACAGGTGGCTGATGCAGCTCGGCACGCTCTCGGGCAATCCCATCGCCGCGGCTGCCGGGCTGAAGACCATGGACATCCTGCGCCGCGACGGACAATATGCCCGGCTCCGCCGGATCGGCGAGACGATCCAAAGCATGATCGCCGGTCATCTCGACGCCCATGGCGTCGCCCACAGGATCGTCGGCGACGCCACGCTCTTCGACGTGGTGTTCACCGACCGCGAGGTGCGCAACTACCGCGGCTGGCTGGCGGCGGATGCCGAGGCGAACGCCCGCTTCAACGCGGTGCTGCGCAGCCGCGGCATCCTCAAGTCGCCGTCAAAGCTCTATCCCTGCCTTGCGATCACCGACGACGACCTGGCGGTGACCGACGCCGCGCTGGCCGCCGCAGCCAGCGCCGTCGCGGCCGCCTAGGGCAATTTCCGGCGCGGCGCGCGCCCACGAGCCCCGCCGCAGGCGAAGCCGAGGACGGGGAGGCAAACGCGCCGCCACAGGCGGCACCGCCTGGCAGCGCCACGCCCCGGGCGCGCCGGACCCCGGTCGCCGGGGATCCGCTTTCCCGCACTGAAGCAATTTCCAGCAAAGCCGATCCGGCGAAGCGTCGCGAAATTGCGCTCAGAAATCAGGATAGAGCCCATTCCGTGACTCGAAGATCGCGGAATGCGCTCTAGAAGTTCAGCGAGATGTCGAGGTGGTCGGCATTGCACGCCGCGATGAACAGCGCCTGCTCGCGGTTCATCCGCGGCTGCTGGCGTGCGCCGATCGTGTCGCCGATGGCGTCGAGATAGGCCCCGACGCCATCCGCCAGGGCGCCCTCCGCCGCGGCCCGCCAGGCGGCCTGCTCCTCGAATTCGGCGATCGCATCGGCCAGGTCCTCGGCGGCCTGCTCGCGGTCTTCGCGGCCCTCGCGCAGGCTGCGCCGCACCTTCGACAGCGCCGAGCCCAAGTCACTTGCGCCCGTAATCGACCCAAAGGCGCTGCCCGCGTCCTTCACCGCCTCTTCGGCCGCGCCGCGCTCGCCGGTGGCGACCAGGTCGGCCAGCGCGCGCAGGTCGTCCTCGAGCGCCGCGAAGGCCTCGTTATCCGCAACCACGGCGAGGAATTCCATTGCCGGTTCCACCGCCCCGTCGGCCGCCCGGCGGTAAGTGTTGCGTGCCCGGTCCTCGGCCTGCACCAGCGCATTGAATTCGGCATAGACGCCGTCCCAGGTATCCGGGATCGTCGCGGCGATGGCATCGCGCTCGGCCGCCAGTTCGGCGGCGTGCGCCTCCAGTTCGGCACGGCGCCCGGCATCGTCTTCCGAAGTCAGGAATCCGGCCTGCCGATTCAGCTCGGCGATCTCGGTCTCGCGGTCGCGCACCTGTTTCTGGATGAAGCGCACGTTGCGCAGCTGCGGACGGTACGGACCGGACGCCGCCTTGACCGCCTCGGCCGCAACGAAGGCCTCGTCCAACAGCCCGATCGCCTGTTCGGCGCTGTCGAAGGCGTCGCCCAGATCACCGCCCAGCCTGCGCGGCAACGGCGACAGATCCAGCGCCCGCGCCGCGCCGATGGCGTCCAACACCGCCTGGCGGTCCTCGCCCAGCCTGTCATGCACGAAGTCCTCGAGGCAAAGCTGCAGCTTGGGGTTCCGCGGCGGCGGCGCCGTGTCGGACAGCAGCGACACGCGGTTCGGCAGATAGTTCACCAGTTGCGGGTAGTAGCCGACGATGGCCAGCGCCAGAAGCTGCAGGCAGATGAAGGCAATCACGCCCTTGTAGATCTGCACCGTCTTGACGATCGCCGGGGCCACGCCGCGCAGATAGAACAGCGCGAAACCGAAGGGCGGGGTCAGGAACGAGGTCTGGATGTTGAGCCCGATCATCACGCCCAGCCAGACCGCGGTGATGTTGGCCGAAGGATCGGCCAGAAGGATCGGCGCCACGATCGGCACCACCACGACGGCGATCTCGATGAAGTCGAGGAAGAAGCCGAGGACGAAGATCACCGCCATCACGATGATGAACTGGGTCCAGAACCCGCCGGGCAGCGAATTGAGGAATTCCTTCACCAGTTCCTCGCCCCCGAAGGCGCGGAACGCCGCGGTCAGCATCGCCGCGCCGAGCAGGATGATGAACACGAGCGACGTCGTCTTGGCGGTCTCGATCATCACCTCGCGCAGGGTGTTCTCGATCCGCAGCACGCGAAAGCCCGACCAGATCAGCGCCAGCATCACCAGCCCGACGCCGATCGCGCCCAGCCAGATACCGGTCATGTCCTCGCCGGTCACCAGGACCGACTTGACGTTCATCGTGTGATTGCCCAGCGCATAGCCGATCACCACGATACCGGCGATTGCCATGATCGCGGGCAGGAAGGTGGCGCGGTTGTTCTCGACCAGCCGGTAGCCCGCCATGATCAGCGCGCCGGCGGCGCCGATCGCACCGGCCTGGTTCACCGTGGCGATACCGGAGATGATCGAGCCCAGTACCAGGAAGATCAGCGCCAGCGGCGGCACCAGCGTCAGGAAGACGTTGCCCCAGAAACGCGCGTCGCGCGCGCCCTCGTAATGCACCGCCGGCGCCAGCTTGGGCCGGATCAGCGCGACGATCAGGATGAACGCCATGTACAGCAGCACCAGCACGATGCCCGGCACGAAGGCGCCGAGGAACATCTCGCCCGCGCTGGTCGACGCGACGTCGAAGACCGACGGCATCGAAAGCTCGCCGGTCGCTTCCTTGTGCAGCGCCTTGCGCCCGGTCGAGGCCTGGTCGGCGGCGCTGGCAAGCTGGTCGGCAAGGATGATCAGCACGATCGAGGGCGGGATGATCTGGCCCAGCGTGCCGCTGGCGGCGATGGTGCCGGTGGCGAGCGGCTGCGAGTAGTTGTTGCGCAGCATCGCTGGCAGGCTGATCAAGCCCATCGCAACCACCGTGGCACCGACGATGCCCGTGGTGGCGGCCAGCAGCGCGCCCACGAACACCACCGAGATGCCCAGGCCGCCCGGCACCGGGCCGAAGAGCCGCGCCATGGTGACCAGCAGGTCCTCGGCGATCTTCGAGCGCTGCAGCATGATCCCCATGAAGATGAACAGCGGAATGGCGATCAGCGTATCGCGTTCGACCTCCCAGTAGACGCCGCGCAGGTTCGTCACCCCCGCGGTCAGCCATTGCGACGGCCCGCCAGAGTGGAAATAGGCGTCCAGGTTGCCGGCAAAGAAATAGCCCGAAACGGCGGCCAGCACGATCGTGATGATCGCGGCCCCCGGCAGCGCGAAGGCCACCGGAAAGCCCGACCCCAGCGCGGTGGCCATGATGATGATCAGCAGGGCAAGAAAGAAGAGTTCCATGAGATGCGGTCCTCAGTGCCCGACGGGCTCGTGCTCTTGGTGGCCGGGCTCGTCGCGCGCGTCGGCGACCGCCTCGAAAAGGTAGCTGACGAACTGGATCAGCATCGTGATGGCGAAAATGCCCAGAAAGGCCGCCATCTGGTACTTGGTGTACATCCCCGCGGTGCCGGTCTGGCTGACCTCGAAGTTCTTCACCGGCGCGTTGACGATGGCGTTGGCCGATCCCATGCCGATCAGGATGATCACCCAGCAGGTGGACATGCCCAGCAGGATCGATCCGATCGCGTTGACCCGCCCCTTCCGGCGGTCGTCGAACCCGGCATAAAGCACGTCGACCCGCACGTGACCCTCTTCCAGCAGCGTGTAGGCCGACGAGAACAGGAACAGGGCGGCGTACCAGTAGCGCACCAGATCGCCCATCAGCGCCTGCTCGTAGCTGAAGACGAAGCGCGAGAACACGATCAGAAGCTCGGCGACCACGATCAGAAGCGCCAGCCAGATGAACCCCAGCGAGCGCGTGAACAGCGCCACCACGAAACCCAGCAGCGTCAGCGGTCCGTGGATCCATGGGCCGATGAAATTCGCGCGCAGCAGTCCCTTGGCGATGTCCTCGGAAAACAGCACGGGCAGCAGGCCCTCGACCCGGATGAAGGCGATGACGGCATCGCCGACCCCGGTGAACAGCACCGCGAAAAAGCAACCGCGGATCAGATAGGCGTTGAAATTGCTGATGTTGCGGGCGTCGTAGCGCAGCGCCCGGTCCGGCGTGCGGAACACCCAGACCAGCGACAGCGCGATGGCGATGGCGTAGACCCCCGCCACCACCCAGGCCCCCGCTCCGCCGCCGGAAAACAGCGAGCCCAGGGTCGGAAACCCGTAGCCCACGATCAGCACGTTGTTGATCAGGAACGCGGCAAGAACCGCCAGCATCGCCCAGCCGAAGATACGTATGACCGGCGCCGGCTCGCCATAGGGTGACAGGAACTCCGGATCGGATGCGGTGCTCATTCGACTTCCCCGTTGCCGCCGGGACGGTCTTGCCCGGCCCGGTCCCGCACGCCCCGCGCCCGTCGGCGCAAGGGCTGTCAATCAAGGCAGGAGCCGACCTTGCGGCCGGCTCCCGTCGTCTTTCACGGCGTCGACGCCAAGGCTCAACCGATATCGAAGATACGGTTGCGCTGGTTCGAGAACTCGACCTCGGCCTGCGCACGCCAGGATGCGATTTCGCGCAGCTTGGCCTGAAAGTGATCGTCGACCTCCGCCGCCAGGGCGGAATGGTCGCGGGTTTCCTCGAACACCTCTGCCGCGGCGTCGCCCATCGCATCCCAGACATCGTCGCTGAACGCGCGGATCTGGACGCCGTGGTCGTTCTTCAGGCGCTGCAGGTATTCGCCGTTCAAGGCCGAGGCCTCTTCGGGCTGAGCGGCGTGCTCTTCCATGCAGCAGGCGGTGATCACGGCCTTCTCGTAGTCGCTCAGCCCTTCCCACCACGACTTGTTCATGCCGAAGGACAGGGCCGCGCCCGGCTCGTGCATGCCACCGGTGTAGTAGAACTTGGCGGCCTCGTAGAACTTCATGAAGTAGTCGTTGTAGGGGCCGACCCACTCGGTGGCTTCCACCGCGCCCGAGACCAGGTTCTCGTAGATCTGGCCGCCCGGCAGCGAGACGGTCGACACGCCGAGCTTGGACATCACGGTGCCGCCGAGGCCCGGGATACGCATCTTCAGGCCCTGCAGGTCGTCGGGGCTGTTGATTTCCTTGTTGAACCAGCCGCCGGCCTGCGCACCGGTCGCGCCGCAAAGCAGCGGCTTCAGCCCGAACTCGCCGGCGACCTTGTCCCACAGCGCCTGCCCGCCTGCGAACTTGATCCAGGCATTGTGCTCGGGCAGCGTCATCCCGAACGGCACCGCGGTGAAGTAGGCGAATGCCGGGTGCTTGCCGACCCAGTAATAGTCGGCGGCGATATACGCCTGGCTGTTGCCGGCGGCCACTTCGTCGAACACATCGAAGGCGCCGACACGCTCGCCTGCGGCGAAGTATTCGGTCTGGATTGCACCGTTCGACACTTCCGGGATGCGCGCGGCAAGCCGCTGCGCCGAGAGGCCGAGGCCGGGAAAGTCGCGCGGCCAGGTCGACACGATGGTCAGCGTGCGCGCGTTCTGCGCATTCACCATCGGCGCAGCCAGCGCGGCCCCGGCGGTGCCGAGCGCGGCGGATTTCAGAAACTTACGGCGTTCCATGCTTGCTAGATCCTCCCATTGATCCCTTGTCTCAGAACATGCTGTGGGGAATTCGCCGACCCCGGCGAACCGGTCTGTCCACATCCCCGCGGAGCGCAGGTTAGTGCGTCGGCGGCGAGTTGCAACCGTTTACTTGGCGCGGTTCCGGCCCGAAATCATGTGCCTCCGGGACAGGTTCCGGCGGCGCCGGGCCGCCGGGTCGGCCGCATACGTTGCAGCGGCGCCTGCCGCTTTCGGGTCGCGTCCCGCGCGATTCGAAACGTCTTTGACCGGCCAGAAACCGGGGTTCCGGGCGCCAACGCATGCCTTTTCGGCGCGCTCCGAGGCAACCGAGCGGCTCCGGCGAGGCTCAGCTTGCTCGAGCAACGGCCTTGCGGATGTCCCGCCCGGCGGAGATGATGCCGCGACGAACGAGGTGACCAGATCCATGACACGCCCGCCCCTGTCCGACGTGCGCGAGTCGCTGAACGTCCAGTGGTACCGCTCGCCGATGAAGCCCGAACGCTTTCGCGCGCTGTCGAAAAGCACCGACCGGCAGGGCTGGATCCAGGCCGGAGGCCACCTGGGCCTGTTCGTCCTGACCGGATCGCTGGTCTATCTGTCCTGGGCCCAGGGGATGTGGATTGCGTTTCTCGCCGCGCTCTTCGCGCACGGGACCTTCGGATCGTTCTTCAAGGGCACGGCGGTGCACGAGCTGGGGCACGGAACCGTGTTCCGGACCAGGCGGCTGAACAAGCTGTTTCTCTATCTCTTCAGCCTGCTCAGCTGGTGGAACCCGTTCGACTATTCCTCGAGCCACACCTATCACCACCGCTACACGCTGCACCCCGACGGCGACCGCGAGAACCTCTTGCCGCTGCATCCCAGGGTCGGCCGCACGTTCCTTGTGCAGCTCTTCACGGTCAACCTTCTGACCATGCCAGGGCGGACCTTCGGCAAGGGCGGGCTGATCTCGACGGTCTGGGTCACGATCCTGGACGCCTTCGGCAGGGTCGGATCGCAGGATGTGCCCGCCAACGAATGGCTGAACGCGCTGCATGCCGACCAGCCGGACCAGCATCGCAAGTCGATCTGGTGGTCGCGCGCGCAGCTTGCCTTTCACGGCACGATCCTGGCGATCGCCGTCGCGACCGGCCAATGGGTGCTGCCGCTGATCTTCAGCGTCTTCGCCTTCATCGGCAACTGGCTCAGCTATTTCGTGGCCCTGCCGCAGCATTGCGGGCTGAAGGACAACGTCACCGACTTCCGCAAGTGCACCCGCTCGATCCGGCTGCCGCGCTTCGTCGAATTCCTGTACTGGCACATGAACTGGCACACCGAACACCACATGTACGCGGGCGTGCCGTGCTACAACCTGCGCGCCCTGCACGAAGAGGTAAAGGACGACATGCCCGAGCCGCGGACGCTGCGGGCGGCCTGGCGCGAGATGCTGGACACCTGGGACCTCCAGCAGACCGATCCCGGCTATCAGTTCGACACCCCGCTGCCCGCCACCGCGCGCACCGAGCGGCGGCGCCGGGCCGACCGGGAGGAACGCTCGATCGGCGATCTGGCGCCGAAGGGGCTGGCGTAGCGCGCCGCGCCGGCTCGCCGACGCTCAGCGCCCCGGCGTCACCGCCGCCGCCGAGGGCAGCGGATGCACCGCGGTGCCGCCGCCCAGGGCCGCCCGCGCGATCTTGTCGGTGGCGAAATGCGCCGAATCGAGCGCGCCCACCTGCCAGCCCGGCCAGTAGCTGAACCAGTCGCCGGCCATGAAGACCCGCCCGCCGACCGGGTCCGCCGCCGCCATCCGCTCGAATATCTCGGGCTGCGAATAGGCCGTGTCGTTCGCCCAGCCGCCCGCCTGATAGGGGATTTTCGCCCAGGCGATCGACACGCCGTTCTCGGCAAAGACCTTGTCGCGATAGCCGGGGTGCAGCCTGCCGCCCTGTTCCAGCGCCGCCTCGATGCGCTCGGGGCGGCTCAGCCGCTGGAAGGCCGCGGCGGTAGGGCCACGGTTGTAGGCGCCGGTCAGCACCCCCGTGGGCGAGTTGAACGAATAGTTCGGATACCAGATCTGGTTGATCGGCGCCTTGATCCAGGAAATCCCGCCATAGATCCGGTTCTCCTGCTCCCAGAAGCGCGAGCGCCCCTGGAACCCGACCTTGCAGGCCGGGGCGATGTAGACCTGCGACAGGATCTCGCGCACCACCGGGTCGATGAAATTGCCGCCGAGCCGCGCCAGCAAGGGCGCCGAGAGCGTGGCGACCACGTAGTCGGCACCAAGCGTCATCCCGTTCAAGGTCGTCACCGTGGCGCCGGTGCCGTCGACCTCGATAGAGCGCACCGGCTGGTCGTAGGTGATCAGCCCGGCCACATCGCCGCCAGGCACGCCCGCACGCAGGAAACCGCGCCAGATCATGTCCATCCCGTCCACCGGCTGCATCAGCGAAGTCTGCCAGAAATACTCGAGATCGTTGAACATTTCCGAGTTCCAGAAGTCCGACGCCATGACCTCTTCGAGCGACAGCGTGGGCCAGGGCCGGCCCGGTGTCGCCACATCGCCCGGGTCGATGGAGTAACCCGCGCGGACATAGTCGTTCCGCGTCGCCGCGCCGGCATAGACCAGTTGCGCGCCCTCGCGGCTGAGTTGCCCGAAATGCATCAGCATTTCCAGGAAGGCGTCGACATCGCCGGTGCCCATCGCGGCGTCCAGCGCACCCTGATCCGAGACCTTGGCCAGCATCTCGGCGAGATGCCCGCGAAGGTCGTTCTTCAGCCGACGAACCTGAACCGGGCGCCCCTCGTTCCAGGCGTCGTTCTGCATCAGGTTGGCCTTGTCCATGTAAAGGTAGGGCTGCAGCGGCACGCCCAGTTCCCTGCAGTAATCCAGCACGCGCGCGTGGTGCTGCGGGATCCGCCCGGGCCCGGCGTTCAGGTAATTGTCGGGATCGTCGGGCGCCACGTCGCCGACCTGCTCGAACACCATCGTCGTGGCCGAGTTCCAGTCCCATTCGCGATAGCTGTCCCCGTTTCTGAGTGTCAGGCTGCGCCCGCCGGGGCGGCCTGACGCCTCGAGGATCGTGACGCTCGCGCCGGCGCGCGCCGCGCGCATCCCGGCGCACATCCCGGCGAGCCCCGCGCCGATCACCAGGACGCTCTTGCCGCTCAGGCTGCCCGGCGGCAGCGGTGCGGTCGTGTCGGTCTGCGCCAATGCGCCCCGGCCCATCAGGTCGAAGGCGGCGAGCGCCGAATAGGCGGCGCCAAGGCCGCCGATCGAGGCGAGATTGCGGATGAAGGCGCGGCGGGTCAGCGGACGGCGCGGAATCATGGGCGTTCTCCGAATTCGGTGCTTGAAAACGATTGAGGAACGGGAAATCGAACGAACCGCCACAACCCTAACGCTTGCGTGCCGCCGGGTGTGTCCGCTCCCGGACATTCGCGGCGCGTTGGCGCGCCTGATGCCGACGACGAGGGACGCAAGCCCGCGCGCCGCCGGCGCCGCGCGCCCGCGACGGACCGCCCGTGGTCAACGTGTCGCCGGCACAGCCACAGCGCGCGGTTTCGCCCGAAGGGCCGAGCGCCGGCGCGACCATCGCCTGGCCGGGTCAGGCCATCGGCATCGCGTCAATGCCCGAATTTCGCGGTGAAGAAATCGACCTGCTCCGGCACCAGCGTGTCGCCGCGCCCGGCTTCGACCGCCTCGGCCAGCGCCTGGCGCGCGCATAGCGCCATGAGCGAGGCGGCGCCCGCCGCCTCGGCCATCTCGACGTAATAGCCGACGTCCTTGGCCCCGTTGCGCACGCTGAAGGCCAGCATCTGCGGGTTGCCATCGATCGCATAGGCCTTGACGAAATCCATCATGCCCGATCGCAACGGCCCCGCCGCCATCACGTCATAGACGCTCTGGCGCGGCACGCCCATCCTGTCGGCCATGGCGAAGGCCTCTGCCATCGCGTTCGCCGTGGTCATTGCGAAGAAGTTGTTGATCAGCTTGACCGTGTGTCCCGCACCCAGCGGGCCGAGATGGAACACGTTCTCGCCAAGATCGTCCAGCACCGGGCGGACCT
The DNA here is from genome assembly GCA_041627895.1 of Rhodobacter sp. Lineage (GTDB taxonomy): Bacteria > Pseudomonadota > Alphaproteobacteria > Rhodobacterales > Rhodobacteraceae > JBFKQC01. The sequence continues at coordinate 5,903 of JBFKQC010000082.1, read as the reverse complement.
TGTCGAACGCCGCGCGGTCGCCCGCGCCCATGATGTTCAGCAGCCCGTCCTTCGCGTGCATCGGCGTGCGCCCGAGCGGCGCGTCGAGATAGGCGCCGCCAGCCGCCGCGACCTCGGCGCCCATCGCGCGGGTGGAGTCGGGCAGCGAGGTGCCGAAGTCGATCACCACCGCGCCGGGGCGCAGCCCCGCGATCACCCCGTCGGGCCCGCGCATCCGGCTTTCGACCTGGGCACTGGTGCCCATGCAGAGCATCACGACATCGCTCGCCGCGGCCACCTCGCGCGCCGTTGCGACCTCGGCCGCGCCCCGCGCAACGGCGGCCTCGACATTGGTGCGCGCGACGTTGGCGACCACGGACAGCGAATATCCCCGCGCCTGCAGCCGTTCGACCATCGCCGAACCCATGAGGCCGAGGCCGATGAAACCGATGGCGGGCTTGGTCATGCGAAAACTCCTGTTTCTCTCCGGGTCTCGGAACTGCGCCGGATATCCGCGGGCTCAGGCCGCAGGCGCGGCGCCGGGCGCACGGCTCACCTGGCGCTCGACTTCCAGGGTAACCGCCAGCGTGCGCCGCGCATCGGCGGCGTCGATCAGCGGCGGCGCGCCGTCGAGCACGTCGAGGAAGTGGTCGAGTTGCGCCGCCAGGGCGTCGGTCTTGCCCACCTCCGTCCGGGCAGGACGGGCCGCCTCGCCCCAGTCGCGCGCACCGCCCCAGAGCGTCAGCGACGGGAACGCGACGCCGCCCTCCGTGCCGGCGATCCACAGGCAATCCTGGCCCGTCGCACCGATATTCGGGTTCTCGCCGGTGCCAGCCTCGAAACCCCAGGGGCTGGGGCAGGTATCGGCGAAGGCGATCGACGCCATGGCGCCGCTTTCGAAGCCCAGCGTCACGACGCCGCTCTCGACCCGCCCCGCGCCGCGCACCGGTTCGGCGCCGCCCGCGTAGGTCCCGGTGACTTCGCCCAGAAGAAAGCGCAGAAGGTCGATGTCGTGAACCGTGTTGATCATCACCGGCGAGCCCGCCGCCCCGGCGCGCCAGTTGCCCCGGAAATAGTCGTCGGGCTTCTTCGCCGCCCAGATCGCGCTGGCGATCACCGGGCGGCCGATGGCGCCCTGCGCCAGCATCTCGCGCAGGTGCAGCACGCTGGCGTGATAGCGCCGGTGATGCCCGGTCAGGACCGGCAGCCCAGTGCGCCCCGAGGCCGCCACGATCCGGTCGGCGGCGTCAAGGCTGACCTCGATCGGCTTTTCCACCAGGCAGGGCCAGCCGCGGGCCAGCGCCGCCTCGGCGTGGTCGGCATGAAGCTGCGACGGTGTCGCCAGGATCGCGCCGTCGACGTCGACGTCGACGTCGTCGAGCGAGGCGAACCCCGGCACGTCGAAGCCCGCGCGCAGCTTGGGGTCCGGCTCGACGACGCAGGCAAGCTCTGCCCCGGGATGCGCCTGAACGGCACGCGCATGGCGCGCCCCGATCAGGCCGAGCCCGGCCACCAGCAGGCGCTTCAACGTGCCACCCCGCCAAGCGCCCGCCTTCGGGCGCGCAAGAATTTTCGAAAATTCTTGCCAAAATTCTTCCAAGAATTTTGCCCCGCTCCGGTCACATCACCGCTCCGATCTGCCAGGGCACGAACTCGTAGTCGCCGAGGCCCTGCGCCTCGGACTTCGACGCCTCGCCGCTCGCCACCTTCAGGATCATCTCGTATATCTCCCGTCCCTTGACCTCGAGCGACACGCCGCCCGTTAGCATTTCGCCGGCATCGACATCCATGTCCTCGGTCATCCGCGCGTACATTTCCGAGTTGGTCGCCACCTTGATCGTCGGCGCGGGTTTCGACCCGAAGGCCGAGCCGCGCCCGGTGGTAAACACCACCATGTTGCAGCCGCCCGCGATCTGGCCGGTCACGCTGGCCGGGTCGTAGCCCGGCGAGTCCATGAAGGTAAAGCCCTTCGCGGTCACCGGCTCGGCGTATTTGTAGACCCCGGTCAGCGGCGTGGTGCCGCCCTTGGCTGCGGCACCCAGCGACTTTTCGAGGATCGTGGTCAGCCCGCCCTTCTTGTTGCCGGGCGAAGGGTTGTTGTCCATCGAGCCCTTGTTGCGCGTCGTGTAGTCCTTCCACCACTCGACCAGGCCGATCAGCTTGTCACCCACCTCGCGGCTGACCGCACGGCGGGTCAGCAGGTGTTCGGCGCCGTAGATTTCCGGCGTCTCGGCCAGCACGCCGGTGCCGCCCTGCGCCACCAGCAGGTCGCAGGCAAACCCCAAGGCCGGATTCGCGGTGACCCCCGACCAGGCGTCCGAGCCGCCGCATTGCAGGGCGACGGTCAGTTCGCTTGCCGGACAGGGCTCGCGCCGAGCCTCGTTTGCGATGGGCAGCATCGCCTCGACCTTGGCGATGCCGGCCTCGATGGTACGGCGCAGCCCGGCGACGTTCTGGATGTTCATCACCTGAAAGAGCGGCCCCTGCCTCAGCCCGTAGGCCTCGAGCAGCCAGTCGATCTGGTTCATCTCGCATCCCAGCCCCACCATCAGCACCCCGGCGTGATTCGGATGGCGGGCATAGCCCCACATCACCCGCTGCAACGACTCGAAGCCCTCGCTGCCGGACCCGGCCATGCCGCAGCCGGTGCCGTGGACGAACGCGACGACCCCGTCGACGTTCGGATAGGGCGCGAGCCGCTCGGGCGTGAAGTGATCGGCGATGCGACGTGCGGCGGTGGCGGAACAGTTCACCGAGGTCACGATGGCGATGTAGTTGCGCGTGCCGACCTTGCCGCCTTCGCGCCGGTAGCCCATGAAGGTGTCTTGCACCGCCGCCGGCTCGACCGGGCGCAGATCGGTGCCGAACTCATAGGCCACGTCGGTCGCGCGGAAGTCGAGGTTATGGGTGTGCACGTGGTCGCCCGGCGCGATGTCCTCGTGCGCCAGCCCGATGAACTGGGCGTATTTGCGCACCTCCTCGCCTTTCGCGATGGCGCGGGTGGCGATCTTGTGGCCCGAGGGGATCAGGCCCGTGGTCCTGACGCTTTCGACCTCGTGCCCGGCCTGAAGCGCCCGTGTGGCGGTGACGACGTTGTCGGCGGGATCGAGGCGAACGAAATCCATCGGCGGATGCCTTTCATTGTGCGGGGTCTGCCCGCCATCCTTTCCGGCCGGGCAGAGGCGCGACCGCTTCGGCCCGGCGGCTTCGGAACGCATTGCGCGCAAGCGGGCTGGCCGGTGCCGCGCCGCCCGCCCCGCGACTCACGGCAACAGAATCTCGATGATCGGCGGCCAGATCAAGAGCACCCCAAGCGCCAAAATCTGGATGCAGATGAACGGCAGGAAGCCGCGGAAGATATCCGTCAGCGAGATGTGCGGCGGCGCCACCGATTTCAGGTAGAACGCCGCGGGTCCGAAGGGCGGCGACAGGAAACTGACCTGCATGTTCATGCAGAACACCACGCCGAACCAGATCGACACGTAGCGTGGATTCAGTTCGCCGACAAAGCCGATGTCCTCGACCGGCAGGCGCAGCACGATGGGCAGGAACACCGGGATTATCAGCAAAACGATGCCGACCCAGTCCATGAAGGCGCCCATGAACAGGAAGATGATCATCATCACCAGGATGATGCCCATGGCCGGCAGTTCCGCGCCGATGATCTGGTTGGCGACATAAGTTGGCCCGCCGGCGATGGTATAGGCGCCGGCCAGCGCGGTGGCGCCGATCGTGACCCAGATGATCGTGCCGGTGGATTTCAGCGTCCGCATCAGGCTGTCCCAGACAAGCTCATAGGACGCCTCGCCCCGGAACAGCGAAATCAGGAACACCGCCACCACGCCCATTCCGGCGGCTTCGGTGATCCCGGTGATACCGCCGTAGATCGAGCCCAGAACGACGCCGATCACCACGATCGGCGCCACCAGGCCCTTGCCGTGCTCCCAGCCCGAGGCGGTGCGTTCGCGCCCGAAGACCAGGAAGATCAGTGCCAGGCACAGAACCACGATGCCGCCGAACCACGGCAGATAGTCGGGCGTCCCCCAGGTGATTGGGTCGACGCCCTCGACGACCGCGTTCTGCCCGGTCGCGGTGAAAAAGCCCGCGCGCAGGAACAGCGCCAGCGAAAAGCCCCCGATCAGAAGCGACAGGAAGGCGCAGAACAGCTTGAACTTCTCGAAGCCCTGCGGATCGCCGGGCTTGGGCTCCGGCAGCGGCGCGTGGCTGGGGTTCAGCTGGGTGCGGATGATGATGTAGACGATGATGAAGCTCGCCAGCATGAAGCCGGGCAGGAAGGCCGCGGTGAAGAGCGCCTTGATCGAGGTCTCGGTGATCAGCCCGTAGATGATCAGCACGATCGAGGGCGGGATCATCGTGCCGAGCGAGCCGCTGGCGCAGATCGTGCCGATCGCCAGGTTCTGGTTATAGCCGAGCCGCAGCATCTGCGGCAGCGCGATCAGGCCCAGCAGCACCACCTCGCCGCCGATGATCCCCGACATCGCCGCCATGATCACCGCCATGATCGAGGTGACGATGGCGATCCCGCCGCGGGTGCGGCTGAGCCAGAAGTTCAGCGAATTGTACATGTCCTTGGCGATGCCCGAGCGTTCCAGGAGCGCCGCCATCAATATGAACAATGGAATCGATATCAGCACGTATCCCGTCAGCAGGTCGTATATCCGCTTCGACAGGATGGCGAGCGGGCCGGAGCCGAACGAGCGGAACAACAGGTCCGGCCCGAAGCGCAGCACCAGCACGCCCACGGCAAGGAACGCCGAAGCGAGCCCCAGCGGCATCCCGATGGCCAGAAGCACCAGCAGCGCGATCAGCAGGATCAGAGAGATGGTGCCGATATCAAACATCGTCGTCGGTCCCCAGCACCTTCTTCATGGCCTCGATCTCGTCTTCGTCGATCTCGTCGGCGGCGGTGTGGATCTCGGGCTCGCGGTTCCAGTCGCGGATCAGGTTGGAAATCGCCTGCAAAGTGACCAGCGTCACGACCAGCAGGATCATCGGGGTCAGCGTGGCCGGGATCGGCGGGTCGAACGCGGTGCCCAGCGTCTCCCAGCGCAGGAACTGCGCCTTGGCCTCGCCGAAGCCGCCCCAGATCAGGCCGAAGGTGAAGGCCACGATCAGAAGCGTCGAGATCGTGTCGAAAGTCCGCTGCACCGGGCGGGGCACCAGATCGTAGAGAATGAAGATGCGGATGTGGCTGCGCTGCTGCATCGCATAGAGACCCGCCAGCAGGAACACGAAACCGGCGATCCAGAGGCTCAACTCGTTGGCCCAGAGCGTCGGCGCCTCGAAGACGTAGCGCAGCACCACCTCGTAGATCATCACGCTGAGCAGGATGACGACCAGCATCATCGTCACCCGGCCGAGGAAGATCGAGACCCTGTCGAACAGGTTCCACTCGAAGTGCTCCAGATGCGAGCGCCGGACCGCGCGGATGCCGAACCAGGCGGTGACCGGGATCAGGATCAGCGTGACCAGATCGACGATGTCGACGAAGCCGCCGAACACGCCGCCGAGATTCGGAGCAAAATCGTTGCGCAGGAACTGGCCGGACAACCGGTCAAAGGCCGATTGGTTGTCCTGTGCGATCCAGTCGAGCATGTAGGCCGGCAGATGCCAGATCGCCCAGGCGGCGCAGGCGATGAAGGCCAGCGGCCACAGCCACTCGGCGACAGCCACCTTTTGATCGGCTTGCGTTGCCATTGTCCCTCCCCACGATCTGCGCCACTTGGCGCAAGAACCCGCAGGCCCCACTACTGGTTACGTGCCAATCCGGCTGGCGGTTGGGTCGCGGCGGTGGCCCCGGGGATGCCGCCCCCGGGCGCCGGCGGGCGGCCCGGGGGCGGCTTGTTTGTCGATCGGCGGGCGCCGCGTTGCGGCGCCCCCACCCAGGGCGTTTACTCCACCAG
>JBFKQC010000081.1:0-17387 GCA_041627895.1 Rhodobacter sp. | reverse complement strand
GCAAGATCGGCCTGTTCGGCGGCGCCGGCGTGGGCAAGACGGTTCTGATCCAGGAGCTGATCAACAACATCGCCAAGGTGCACTCGGGCTACTCGGTCTTCGCCGGCGTTGGCGAGCGCACCCGCGAGGGCAACGACCTCTACCACGAGTTCATCGAATCCGGGGTCATCAACATCGACAACCTCGAGGAGTCGAAGGTGGCGCTGGTCTACGGCCAGATGAACGAGCCGCCGGGCGCGCGCGCCCGCGTGGCGCTGACCGGCCTGACGCTGGCCGAGCAGTTCCGCGACCAGTCGGGAACGGACGTTCTGTTCTTCGTCGACAACATCTTCCGCTTCACCCAGGCCGGGTCCGAGGTGTCGGCGCTTCTCGGCCGCATCCCCTCGGCGGTGGGCTACCAGCCGACGCTGGCCACCGACATGGGCGCGCTGCAGGAGCGGATCACCTCGACCAAGGCCGGCTCGATCACGAGCGTCCAGGCGATCTATGTGCCCGCCGACGACCTGACCGACCCGGCGCCGGCGACCTCGTTCGCGCACCTCGACGCCACGACCGTGCTGTCGCGCGCAATCTCGGAGCTTGGTATCTACCCGGCGGTTGACCCGCTCGATTCCACCTCTCGCCTGATGGACCCCGCGGTCGTCGGCGAACGCCACTACAAGGTCGCCTCGGAAGTTCAGGAAATCCTCCAGCGCTACAAGTCGCTGCAGGACATCATCGCGATCCTCGGGATGGACGAGCTTAGCGAAGAGGACAAGCTGACCGTCGCCCGCGCCCGGAAAATCCAGCGCTTCCTCAGCCAGCCCTTCGACGTGGCGCAGGTCTTCACCGGCTCGCCCGGCGTGCAGGTGCCGCTGGAAAAAACCATAGACAGCTTCGAGCGCGTCGTCGCGGGCGAATTCGACCACCTGCCGGAGGCGGCGTTCTACATGGTCGGCGACATCGACGAAGTGGTCGCCAAGGCCGAGCGCATGGCCGCCGAGGCCGCCTGATTGGGGACCGACATGGCAGACACCATGCAATTCGACCTCGTGTCGCCCGAGCGCAAGCTTGCCTCGTTCGAAGCGACCGAAGTGCTGATCCCGGGCTCGGAGGGCGACATGACCGCCATGCCCGAGCACATGCCGGTGATCACCACGCTGCGCCCCGGTATCGTGCGCGCCAAGGGCGCCGAGGGCGAGCAGGAATTCATCGTCTCGGGCGGCTTCGCCGAGGTCACCGCGACGAGCCTGTCGGTGCTGGCAGAACGCGCGCTGCCGCGTGCCGAGGTGACGGCGGAGTTCCTGGACGAACTGGCCCGCGAGGTGAATGTCGAGGAAACCACGCCCGAGATGCTGGATGCCACCGCAAAGGCGGCGGCGGATCTGGCCGCGCTCAGGGCAGAAATCGGCCTTTAGGCTCGCGCGGCAACGCGACGACCCTGAAACAGCCGCAACTGGGACTTGCGGCTGTTTCCATTTTACGAGCACACTTACGCCTCATTGCCGGACTAGGGACCCCGTGACGAGGGACCGATGAAGAGACTCCGCAACCATCTTGTCGGCGTGGACCAGGGATCGAGCGTGCTCTTTTCCGACTTCGAGCACGACGGCGAGATGTGGACCGGTGACGGCCCCCGCATGCACCGCCAGGCGGTCAGCTTTCGCGAGCCCTTTCGGACGGTCCCGTCGGTGCATGTCGCGCTGTCGATGTGGGACATGGACCAGAAGACCAACCAGCGGGCCGACATTTCGGCCGAGAAGATCTCCGAGACCGGCTTCGAGATCGTGTTCCGCACCTGGGGCGACACCCGCGTCGCCCGCGTCCGCGCCGACTGGATGGCAATCGGCGAACTGCGACACGACGACGAATGGGAGCTTTACTGACCGCGGCCCGGCGCGGAGCGGCCGGAATGTGCGCTGCCGCGCGCTTTATTTCACGGATTGCGAGGCGACGCCTTACGCGGACGTGGCACGGATCGCCGCCGCCCGGCCATGCGTATTCTCGACGAGAAGAAGCGCGGGACCGGGATCAGATCGGCGAATAGGTGCCTTCGTAGATCGGGCCCAGCGTTTCGGTCTCGAACAGCGACGACACGGATGTGCCGTGCCAGATGTTCAGGATCGCCTGGGCGAAGATCGGGGCGGTGGGCACGATGCGGATGTTCTTGGCGTTGCGCACCGCCTCGGTCGGCTCGATCGTGTCGGTGATCACCAGGCTCTTCATCACCGAATTGGTGACGCGCTCGACGGCCGGGCCGGACAGCACGCCATGGGTGATGTAGGAATGCACTTCCTTGGCGCCGCGCTCCAGCAGCACCTCGGCCGCCTTGCAGAGCGTGCCGGCGGTGTCGCAGATGTCGTCGACGATGATGCAGCTCTTGCCCTTCACGTCGCCGATCACCGTCATCTCGGCCACTTCGCCGGGGCGCTCGCGGCGCTTGTCGACGATCGCAAGCGCGACGCCGATCCGCTTGGCCAGTTCGCGCGCCCGCGCCACGCCGCCGACATCGGGCGAGACCACCACGACGTCCTTCAGCCGGCTCTTGAACTGGTGCTCGATGTCCAGCGCGAAGACCGGCGAGGCATAGAGGTTGTCGACCGGGATGTCGAAGAAGCCCTGGATCTGGGCGGCGTGCAGGTCCATGGTCAGCACGCGCTCGATGCCGGCGCCGACGATCATGTTGGCCACGAGCTTGGCCGAGATCGGCGTGCGCGCCTTGGTGCGGCGGTCCTGCCGGGCATAGCCGAAATACGGGATCACCGCGGTGATCCGCGCGGCCGAGGACCGGCGCAGCGCGTCGGCCATGATCAACAGCTCCATCAGGTTGTCGTTCGCCGGGTTCGAGGTCGGCTGGATGATGAACATGTCCTCGCCGCGGACGTTTTCGAACACTTCGACGAAAATCTCGCCGTCGTTGAACCGCTCGACCCGTGCATCCACGAGGCCGAGGTTCATGCCGCGATGCATCGACATGCGGCGGGCGACGGCGTTGGCGAGCAGCCGGTTGGCATTGCCCGATATCAGTTTCGGCTCGTTCAGGGTCGGCATCGGCAGCGTGGTCTCCGGGTGGCGCACGTGGCGGAATCGCGGCGTTGACACCCCCTAGCATCCCTCTAGGGTCTTGCAAATATGCCCGTTGGACAGGGGGACAGGATGGCGCAGATCGACTACTTTTTCGCAACGATTTCACCCTCGAGCTATCTGGCCGGACAAAGGCTGGAGGACATCGCGGCAAGGCATGGTGCCAGCGTCGCCTACAAGCCTATGGACATCCTGGCGCTGTTCGCGCGCACCGGCGGGTTGCCGCCGGCCGAGCGGCACCCGAACCGGCAGGCCTACCGCGCGCAGGATCTCTTGCGCCAGGCCGTGAAGCTCGGCATGCCGTTCAACCTGCGCCCGGCGCACATGCCCACCAACCCGGCGCCGTCGTCCTATGCGATCATCGCGGCGCAGGCGGCGGGCGGCGGAGAGGTTGGCAAGCTCGTGCATGCGATCCTGCGGGCGGGCTGGGCCGAAGAGAAGGACATCGCCGACGACGCGGTAATCCGCGACTGCCTCGGCGCGGCGGGATTTGACCCGGCGCTGGCCGACAGCGGGCTTCTGAGCGGGGCCGAAGCCTATGCGGCGAACCTGGAAGAGGCGGTGAACCGCGGCGTCTTCGGCGCGCCGTTCTACATCGTGGCGGACACCGACCAGCGGTTCTGGGGGCAGGACCGGCTGGAAGACCTCGAACTGCACCTGGCGGGCAAGCTCTGATGCCGGCGGGCCCGCGCGGCGGGACCGAAACATTCTGGCGATGCTGGGGCGAGGGGGCGGCGCGGCTATTGCTGCTGCACTGCTCGCTTGCCCATTCCGGCGCCTGGGCGCCGTTCGCCGCGGCGCTGGGGCGGGCGGCGATCGCACCGGATGCGCCGGGGCACGGGAAGAGCGGCCCCGCCGATCCGGGGCGGGATTTCCAGGACCAGTGCCTTGCGCAGATCGAGGATTTCACCGCCGATGTGCCGATGGACATCGTCGGCCATTCGTTCGGCGCCACGGTCGCGCTCAGGCTGGCGCTGGAGCGTCCCGATCGGGTGCGGCGGCTGGTGCTGATCGAGCCGGTGCTGTTCGCTGCGGCGCGGGGCAGCGCCGAGTTCCGGGCCTACCTGGAGGTGCTGCGCCCGTTCAACGAGGCGATCGCGGAAGGTGACACCATGCTCGCGGCCGAGCGTTTCACAGCGATGTGGGGGACCGGCGCGGACTGGGAGTCGCTACGCCGCGAACAGCAACACGACCTGGCCTCGCGCATCGCGATCATTCCGGCGGAAGATGCGGCGCTGTTCGGCGACCGGGCCGGTCTGACGCGGCCGGGACGGCTGGAGGCGCTGGCAACGCCGGCGCTGCTGGTCGAGGGCGCCGCGTCGCCGCCGGTCATCGGGGCGATTTCCGCGGTGCTGGCACGGCGTATCCCGGCGGCAGGGCGGGCGGTGGTGGCCGGGGCGGGCCACATGCTGCCGATCACCCATCCGGCCGAGGTCGCCGCAATTGTGGACGACTTCCTCAGCCGCTGAGAACATCCAGAAAGCGGTCGATATCGGTATCTTCCGTGCACCACGAGCAGACCAGCCGCGAGCCGACCGCGTCGTCGTCCGCGGCGGCGTCGAGGTCGCCGATCACTTCGTAATCCGCGCCCGCGGCCAGCAGCCGCCGATGCGTCGCGGCGGGGAAGGCGGCGAAGACGATGTTGGCCTGCGGGGTCCAGGTGAACGCGACGCCCGCGACGTCCTGCATTCCGGCCACCAGCCTTGCCGCGGCGGCGTTGGCGTCGCGCGCCAGGGTCAGCCAGAGGTCATCGCGCAGGTATCCCCGGAACTGCGCCGACAGGAACCGGTTCTTGGAAAACAGGTGCCCGGCGCGCTTGCGGCGCAGCTCGAATTCCCAGCTGTGTTTCGGGTCGAAGAAGATCACCGCCTCACCGGCGAATAGCCCGTTCTTGGTGCCCCCGAAGCAAAGCGCGTCGACCCCGGCCTTCCATGACATCTCGGCGGGGGTGGCGCCCAGGGCCACCATCGCGTTGGCGAACCGCGCGCCGTCCATGTGCAGGGGCAGCCCGAAGCCATGTGCGACCTCGGCAATCGCGGCGATCTCGTCCAGCGTGAAGACGGTGCCGCAATCGCTGACCTGGGTGATCGAGACAGGGCCGCGCTGGGGGCCGTGAAGCCCGTGCACCGGGCCGGCGGCGATGGTCTTGCGCAGCGCCTCGGCGGTGAACTTGCCGGCCTCGCCCGGAACCAGCGTCAGCTTGGCGCCGCCGGTGAAGAATTCCGGGGCGTTGCACTCGTCGACCTGGATATGGGCGAATTGCGAGCAATAGATCGTGTCCCAGGGCCGCGCCAGGGTCGCCAGCACAGTGGCGTTGGCCGCGGTGCCGGTGGCGATCAGGTGGACGGCGGCATTTGGTGCCTCGAACACCTCGCGGATGCGGCCGTGCACCTCGTCCGTCACGGGGTCGTCGCCGTAGCTTTCCACATACCCGGCATTGGCCTCGGCCAGCGCCTGAAGAATGGCGGGATGCGCGGGCGATGCGTTGTCGGAGGCAAAGAACATGGACGGAATCCGTTGCGGTTGTTGCGCCCAGAGACCATATCGGTGCGCGGCTGGCAATCGCGGCGCGCGTCGTCCGCGGCGCCGCCGCCGCCGGCCAGGAAGGCACGGGCGCGAACCGGCGTCAGAGCGGGTCCTCGATCACGTAGTCTTCCCAGTCCTCTTCCGGCACGTCGAATTCCGGCACGGTCCAGCCCAGAACCGAAACGCCGGCCTTGTGCACCGTCTGCGGGTCGCCCGAAACAAGCGGATGCCAGTCGTAGAGCGGCTTGCCCTCGTAGACCAGCCGGTAGGCGCAGGTCTCGGGCATCCAATAGGCGATCTCGGCGATGTTGCCGGGCGTCAGCACGACGCATTCCGGCACGATCTGCTTGCGCACGTCGTAATGCGCGCAGCGGCAGGTCTCGTCATCCAGCAGCCGGCAGGCGATGCGGGTGAAGGCGACCTCGTTCGTTTCGGGGTCTTCGAGCTTGTTCAGGCAGCACTTGCCGCAGCCGTCGCAAAGCGCCTCCCATTCGCGGCTGGTGAGGTTCTTCAGCGGCACGCGCTCCCAGAACCGGTCGCGCAGGCCGTCGCGCCGGATCGGGTCCTTCATGGCTCGCGAGCCAGGATGTCGCGGGCCTGCGCGCAGTCCGCGGTCATCTGGTCGATCAGGCCGTCGAGGCCGGAGAATTTCATCTCGGGCCTCAGGTACTCGACCAGCGCCACCGACAGGTGCGTGCCGTAGATATCGCCGTCGAAATCGAAGATGTAGCTTTCCAGGTTGGGCCGGTCGCCGTCGAACATCGGCCGGACGCCGATGCTGGCCGCGCCGTCGTAGCTGCCGGCATGCGGGCCGGTCAGGACATCGACCTTGACCGCGTAGACGCCGAAGCGCGGCGGATGCAGCCGGTCGATGGACATGTTCGCGGTGGGAAAGCCCAGCCCCTTGCCGCGCTTGTCGCCGTGGATCACCTGGCCGTCGATCCGGTGCCAGTGGCCGAGCATCGCGGCGGCGTCGCGGGGCCGGCCGTCGCTGAGCGCCTGGCGGATCGAGGTGGAACTTACGCGGGCGGCGCCGTTCGTCACCATGCCGGCGACCGTCACGCCGAACCCCATGGTTTTCCCGAATTCCTCAAGGTCGCCGGCACTGCCGGACCGGCCCTTGCCAAAGCAGAAATCCGCGCCGACCACCACATGCGCAAGCCCAAGACCCTCTGCAAGGACGGCGCGGGCAAACTCCTCGGGGGCAAGCCCGGCCAGGCCGCGGTCGAACTCGATCTGGTACAGGCAGTCCACACCCATCTTGTCCAGCCGGTGCGCCTTGGTCTCGGCGCTCATCAGGCGGAACGGCGGCGTGTCCGGCACGAAGACCTCGCGCGGGTGCGGCTCGAAGGTGACGATACCGAGCGGCGCAGCCGTCCGCCGCGCCTCGGTCCGGGCGATGTCGATCACCGCCTGGTGGCCGATGTGAACGCCGTCGAAATTGCCGATGGCGGCGGCGGCGCCCCTGTCGGCGGGGCCTAGGCCGGTCCATGAGGTGAAGGTGCGCATCGCCCCCCGTCAGGGGCGCAACCCCCGGTTCGTCAGTCGAATTTGCGGCTGGGCGCCAGGACCAGCGCTTCGCCTTTCAGGACGACCGTATCGCCCACGGCGCAGTGACAATCAAGGGTCACGCGGCGGCGGGCATGGTCGATTTCGCGCACCTCGACCTCGGCATAGACCATGTCGCCGGGGCGCACGGGAGCCATGAATTTCAGGGTCTGGCCTAGATAAACGGTGCCGTGGCCTGGAAGTTGCTCGCCGATCACCGCCGAGATCAGCGAAGCGGTCAGCATGCCGTGGGCAATCCGCCCGTCGAAGATCGTGTCGCGGGCATAAACGTCGTCCATGTGCACCGGATTGCAGTCGGTCGAGACCTCGGCGAAGAGCTGGATGTCGCGGTCCGTGACCTCTTTCTGCAGATACCGGCGCATGCCGATTTCCAGATCCTCGATGCAGATCGTGCCGCGGGGCAGGTTGTCGAGCATGGCGTCGGATCCCTCGTTCATGTTGCGATGCAGCATAGACGGGCGGGGCACATGATGCAATCGCAGAAGCAATTTTTTTAGTCAGAGTATGGTTTTCTTGAAACTTTATTGCGCCAATAATGTCAACGCAGGAAGCCGATGGAATAGAGCGGATCGTATTGTTCCCGTTCGAGGTAGTCCGTCAGCTTGTCCGGATCGGGCTGTTCGACCGTGCCCGTGTCCTCGGCCGCGAGACCGCCGGTGACGAAAAGCGCGTCGATGTCCTCGCCCATGGCGCCGGCGACGTCGGTTCGGATGCCGTCGCCGATGGCCAGGATACGCGCATTCGGGAAATCCTTTCCCAGCGCGGCGAGCCGGCGGTGCGCGAGGTCGTAGATCGGCGGGTGCGGCTTGCCGAAATAGAGCGATTGCCCGCCCATTTCGGTGTAAAGCTCTGCCAGCGCGCCGGCGCACCATTGCCGGCGGTCGCCGAAATCGACCACGATGTCGGGGTTGAAGCACAGCAGCTTCATGCCCTTCTGCTTGGCATAGAGGAACTGTGGCCGGTAGACCGACGGATCGGCATAAGGGTCTTCGGGGCCGCAGCAGACGATGCCCTCGGCCTGATCCAGCGCCACACGCTGCACATCGACGGGTTTGTCAATGATATGAAGGGGTTCGAAAACGGCGAGGTCATGTTCGTAGCCGATGAACCAGACCTTCGAGCCGACCGCGCCCTCGAACATCGCGGCCCGCGCGGCGTCGCCGGAGGTGACGATCACGTCCCAGCAATCGTCCGGCACGCCGATCCGGTCGAGCTGTCCGGCGACCTCGGCGCGGGGCCGCGGCGCGTTGGTCAGAAGCAGCACCGTGCCGCCCCTGGCCTTGAAGGAACGGAGCGCCTCGACGGCGGACGGGAAGGGTTCGCGCCCGTTGTGCAGGCATCCCCAGAGGTCGCAGAACACCACGTCGTAGCGGTCGGAAATCTCGGAAAGAGCGTTGACGATGCGGGTCATGCGAGGGGCCTTTCGGGGTGAAAAACGGCGTGCGGTATCGCGTCGGTATTACGTCGGTATCACGTCGGTACTGCAGTGCAGCATTTGCGGCGCGGTTCGGATCGGCCGGCTGGTATCAAAATGCGCGCTTCCGCGCGAGTCCATGCAGCCGGTTCCGACGCGACGCCGGGACGGGACCGGATCGCCGGTTTCGGGCGCGGTGCCATGCGTATTTCCGACGCGAAGAAGCACGGGACCGGCGCCCGGACCCGGCGGCGCGGCGGAACGGCTGCGCGGCGGTGTCAGACCTTGAGGTTCGGGATGATCTGTTTCTTGCGGCTCATGATGCCGGGCAGGACCACCGTGTCGCCGGTGACGCTGGCGCCGAAGCTTTTCTCGGCCACGGTCCTGACCAGCGCGTTCGGAACCAGGAGCGTCGCCTCTTCGTTCAGGATGTCGACGACGAACAGCAGCACCTGATCCGCGCCGTCCTCTGCCGCCACATCCGCCATCGCGGCCATCAGGCCGTCCTTGCGGCCGAGCACGAGGCCGGGCGTGGTGGTTTCCAGAACCGAGACGCGGAACCGCTTGCCGCCGACCTCGTATTCCTTGGAATCCGTCCGCAAAAGCTCGGCATCCGAAAACGCCGAGACGTCGGATTTCGCCGCGAAGAGCTCGGCGGCGTAGTCTGGGATCGAGAGGCCGAGATCGGAGGCCAGTTCCTCGGCGAGTTCGCGGTCCTGGTGTGTGGTCGTGGGCGAGCGGAATTCGAGCGTGTCGGAGAGGATGCAGCTGAGCATCGTGCCCTTGATCCAGTCGGGCATCTTCGCGGCGTTCGGGCCCATCAGGTTGTGCATGATGGTCGCGGTGCAGGCCAGCGGCTTGATCGTGATGTCGATCGGGCCCGCGGTCTGCAGCCCGCCGGTCAGCTTGTGGTGGTCGATGATCTGGACGATGTCGGCGTCGTTGATGCCCTCGGGAAGTTCGGCGGGATTGTTGGTGTCGACGATCACCACCTTTTCGCCAGGGGCGACGCCGTCGATGATCCGCGGCTTCGGCAGGTCCCAGCGTTTCAGGACGAAGGCGGCCTCGGTACCGGGTTCGCCCAACAGCACCGCCTCGGCCTTCTGGCCGCGGTGCTCGTTCAGGTACCAGGCCCAGATGATCGGCGATCCGGTGGAATCGGTGTCGGGAGACCTGTGGCCGAAGACTTTGATGGTCATTTCGCTGTCCGTCGTTCGAAGGGGGAGGAATTGCGCGTCTCAATAGCGGGGCGGGGCGGGGTTGTCACGGGGGGCGGATTGCGGTCGAGTGTCGCCCATGGGGGGCCTCAGCGAGACTGATCTTTATCCGCCGGTGAAGGCGTTCCTCGAGGCCCAGGGCTACGAGGTGAAGGGCGAGGTCGGGCCGGCGGACGTGGTCGCGTGCCGCGACGGCGCGGACCCGGTGATCGTTGAGCTGAAAGCGGGGTTCTCGCTGGCGCTCTTTCATCAGGGCGTGGCGCGGCTGGCGCTTTCGGATGCGGTCTATCTGGCGGTGCCGCGCGGGTCGGGGCGGCGGTTCACCGGCGCGCTGAAGAACAACCTGGCGCTTTGCCGCAGGCTGGGGCTGGGGCTGATCACGGTGCGGCTTTCCGACGGGCTGGTCGAGGTGCATTGGGACCCGGGGTCCCACGCGCCGCGCAAGTCGGCGGTGCGGAGGGGCCGGCTGCTGCGCGAGTTCGCCCGGCGCGAGGGCGATCCGTCACAGGGCGGCGCGACGCGGGCCGGCCTGGTCACCGCCTACCGGCAGGATGCGGTGCGGATCGCGAGCTATCTGGCCGAACACGGCGCCGCCAAGGGGGCGACCGTGGCGCGTGCGACCGGGGTCGCACGGGCGACGCGGATTATGGCGGACGATCATTACGGCTGGTTCGAGCGGGTCTCGACCGGCGTCTACGCGCTGACGCCGAACGGGCGCGCGGGGCTTGCGGCCTATGGCGGGGCGGGAGCCGGCTGAACCGGCGGATGCGGACCCCAGGGACCGCCGGGGTCAGCGCATCGCCGCCAGCACGGCCTGCGCCCCCTGCGCCGCGAGGGCGTCATAGGCGCGCTGCACCTCGGCGCGGAACCGTGCGTCGCGGCCCAGCGGGCCGAACACGGCAGGGACGCCGAGGACCGAGGCCACCGGGTCAGGCGACAGGGCGTCGTGAATCAGCGTCTCGGCCAGCGGATCGCTTACCTCGCGGGGCGTGCCGTCATCGCCGACGCCGCGCAGGAACCTGATCCAGGCGGCGACCACCAGCGCCAGCCGGGCAACCGGGCGGCCTGCCGCGAGATTGCCGGATACGGTCGCGAGGATGCGCTGCGGCAGCTTCTGCGAGCCGTCGGCGGCGATCTGGGCTGTCCGGTGCGCGATGGCGGGGTTGCGGTAGCGCGCCATCAGCGCGGCGCAATATGCGGCGGGGTCTGCGCCCGGGGGTGCGGCGAGGCCCGGCACGATCTCTTCGCGCCAGAGCGCTTCGACGAAACCGGCGAAGGCCGGGTCGGCCACAGCCGCGGACACCGTCGCCTTGCCCGCCAGCACGCCGAGATAGGCGATCGCCGAATGGGTGCCGTTCAGGCAGCGCAGCTTGATCCGCTCGAAGGGCGCGACGTCGGGCACGATCTGCACGCCGGCCGCCTCGAGCGGCGGCCGGGGGCCGGCGAAGGCGTCTTCGATCACCCATTGCCGGAACGGCTCGTGCACGACCGTGCCGTCGTCGCGGATGCCGGTCAGGCGCGCAACCTCGTCGATGTCCGCCCCGGTCGTCGCGGGGACGATGCGGTCGACCATGGTCGCGGGGAAGGTGACGTTGTGCGCAATCCAGTCCGCAAGACTGGGGTCGCGCCGTGCGGCGAGGCCCAGGACGACGTTGCGCAGGACGCTGCCGTTGCCGGGCAGGTTGTCGCAGGACAGGCAGGTCGGCCCGGCGGATCCCGCCGCGCGCCGTGCCGCCAGCGCGGCGACGATCATGCCCGGTGCCGTCCGCGGTGCGTCCGGCGTGGCCAGATCGTGCAGGATGCCGGGATCCGCCAGGTCCGGCTCGCCCGTCGCTGGCGTGTGGCAATAGCCCTTCTCGGTCACGGTCAGCGACAGGATGGACACCTGCGGGTCGGCCATCGCCGCAATCGCGGCGCCCGGGTCCTCGGGTGCCACGAGGACGCCGCGAAGCAGGCCGATGTCGCGAGCGGTCGTGCCGCCGGGGCCCCTTTCCAGCGCGTGATAGCGGAAGTCCCGTGCCGCAAGCCGGTCGCGCACCGCACCCGAACGCAGCGAGACCCCGAGCACGCCCCAGTCGCTGCCGTCGCGGCGCGCGGCCTCTTCGATCCAGGGCAGGCCGAAGGCGCGAAAGAACGCGCCGATCCCCAGATGCACGATTCTGATCGCGCCGCGGCTCATGGCGCCGTGCCCTCCGGTGCCCGTCCCGCAGTACCCGGAGGCCGCGGCCGGTTGCGCGTGCGGGCCCCGGCCGCGCCGGCCCTGCCGACGCCGATCAGCGGCATGTTTCGCGATTCGCCGGGCATCGGCACCTCCCCCGGTCACCCAATGCCATCGTGAACGCTTGCGCAAGACCGTCCGCGCCCGCTACCCATGACGGGCAAACGCCGGAGCCCGCCGATGCCGCACCCGACGAACCGCCCGCGATACGCCGCACGCCTCAATGCGTTCAGGCTGGGGCTTCCCGGCAGGCCGACCGTCGCCGACATGATCGCCCGCGCGGCAGAGGCCGGGCTGGATGCCGCCGACCTGAATTATCCCGACCATTTCGCAGATCACACCCCGGCAGAGCTGTCGCGCATCCTTGCCGACAACGGCATGGCGCCGAACGGGCTGGCGATGCGCTACTACACCGATCCGGGCTTCCGGCTCGGCGCATTCACCCATCCCGATGCCGCGGTCCGCCGGGCCGCGCTGGACGTTACCAAACGCGGCCTCGACGCGCTGGCAGAGATGGGTGGCGGGACGATGACGCTATGGATGGGGCAGGACGGCGTCGACTATTCCTTTCAGGGCGATTACGGCGCGATGTGGGACGCGACCATCGCCTGCCTGGCCGCCGTGGCCGACCATGACCCCGCACTGGACATCGCCATCGAGTACAAGCCGAACGAGCCACGCGCCTATGCGCTGATGCCGGACGTCGGCACCACGCTGCTGGCGGTGCGCGAAGCCGCGCGGTCCAATCTTGGCGTGACGCTCGATTTCGCCCACGTGCTTTACGCCGACGAGATGCCGGCCCATGCCGCCCACCTTGTCGCCCGGCACGCGCGGCTGCTGGGCGTGCACCTGAACGACGGCTACGGCAAGCGCGACGACGGGCTGATGGTGGGCACCGTACACCCGGTGCAGATCGTCGAGCTTTTCGTGGAGCTCGGCCGGATCGGCTATGACGGGGTGATCTATTTCGACACCTTCCCCGATCATGGCGGGCTCGATCCGGTCGAAGAGGCGAGGACGAACATCCGCCTGACAGAGCGGCTTCGCGCCGTCGCCGCCACGCTTGCGGGGGATGCCGGTCTTGCCGACGCCATTGCGCGCCAGGACGCCGCCGCGTCGATGCGGATCGTCGGCGCGGCGCTTTACGGAGCCTGACCCGTGCCGGGATCGTGCCACGCCGGGATTCCCGATCCGGCCAAAGACCTCCGCGCCGGAGGCGGCCGGCCGCGCGCCCCCTGCATCGCCCGCGCGGGCCGGGGCCGCGGATGACCCCGGAAATCCTCGTCGTCGGTGCGCTGCATCTCGATGTGATCGTCGAGGCACCGCGCCTGCCGCGGACTGACGAGACGCTGATGGGGTCGGGCGTGCGCTATGCCTTCGGCGGCAAGGGCGGCAACCAGGCGGTCGCCGCGGTGCGCATGGGCGCGCGGGTCGCCATGGCCGGGCGCGTCGGGGCGGACGGGTTCGGTGACCGGCTGCTCGAAGAGCTTGACGCCGCGGGCGTCGACCGCGCCCTGGTTCGCCGCGACGACGGTGCGTCGGGCTTGTCGGTGGCGATCGTCGACGCTGCGGGCGACTATGGCGCCGTTGTCGTCTCGGCGGCAAACATGCGGATCGAGCCGGCCGAGGTGGCGATCCCCCGGGGCGTGCGGCTGGTAATGCTGCAGAACGAGGTGCCCGAGGCGGTTAACGTCGCTTTGGCGAAGGCCGCCGCGCAGCGCGGCATCCCGGTGATATGGAACGCCGCGCCGTATCGCCGGTTCGCCGACACCATGCCGGCGCTTTGCCGGTACCTGGTCGTGAACCGGGTCGAGGCGCGCGACATGACCGGAACCGCGGGGCCGATGGACGCGGCGCGGCTGCTGCGCGGGCGAGGGTTCGGCACGGTGATCCTGACCCTCGGCGGCGACGGGCTGGTCTGCTGCACGGCAGAGATCTGCCGCAGCCTGGACGCACGCGAGGTCGCGGCGATCTCGACCCACGGCGCGGGCGACGCGTTCTGCGGTGCGATCGCGGCGCGGCTGGTGGCCGGCGAGCCGCTGGTCGATGCGCTCGATTTCGCCCAGGCCGCCGCGGCATTGCACGTGTCGACACCGGTTGCCGAGCGCGCCACCCTGGACCGCGGCGCGGTGGATGCGTTCCTTCAGAGCCGGTAGAATTCGGCCGCCGTCCCGCCGAAGACACGTGCCCGCCCGTCGGCGCCGAGGCCCTCGGTCAACTCGAACGCGACGTCGCGCCAGCGGTCATAGCTCGCCTGCAACTGGCAGACGGGCCAGTCCGACCCCCACATGATCCGCTCGGGTCCGAAGACCTCGAAGACGTGATCGGCATAGGGCCGCAGGTCGTCGACCGTCCAGCCATCGCTCGCCTCGGTCACGATGCCGGAGAACTTCAGGCAGGCGGAAGTCTCCTTCGCCAGCCGGGTCATTCCCGGCGCCCAGTCGTCGAAGGCGCCGTCGCGGATCTGCGGCTTCATGCAATGGTCGATCACGGTGCGCATTTCGGGATAGCGCGTTAGGATCGTGTGGAAGTTCTGCAGGTGCCGCGGGAATCCGAGCGCGTCGAAGGTCAGGTCCAGCTCGACCAGCTTGCGATAGCCCCATTGCACGTCGTCCCGCAGCATCCAGTCGTCGTCGGGGATATCCTGGATCATCGGCCGAACGCCGCGGAATTTCGGATGCTTCGCAAGCCGTTCGAGATGCGCTGCATCCTCGGGCTTTTCGAAATCGACCCAGCCCACGACGCCCGCCACGCTGTCGGTGACATCGGCGATGCCCAGCATGTATTCGGTCTCGGCCACGGTATCGGCGGCCTGCACCAGCACGGTGCGCTCGATTCCGTGCCGGTCGAGGATCGGCTCTAGGTCGCGCGGGTGGTAGGGTTTCGCCAGGACCGGGTGGTCCGGCGGCATCCAGAAATAGTCGCCCCTGGCCGGATTCCAGTAATGCTGGTGCGCGTCGATCATCGGTGCGGTCCCTCTGTTGCCGGCGCCGGGCTTTCACCGAAATCCCCGGCGCGGAATGACGTCGAAATCAAGTGGCGCTCAGCCCACCGGGGCATCCGGTCGCATCAGCCGCTTTTCTTTCAGTTCGGCCCAGACATCGGACGGGATCGCCGTGCGCGAGGCCACCAGGTTCGAATCCATCTCGGCCACGCCCTGGCCGCCCGGGATCACGGACAGCGTGGCGGGATGCATCAGCGGGAACTGGAATGCCGCGTCGATCAGGCGCACGCCGTGCGCCTCGCAGACCGCCTGGATTTTCGCCACCTTGTCCAGCACGTCCCGCGCGGCGGGCTGGTAGTTGTAATACGCCCCCTCGACCGGCCCGGTCGCCAGGATGCCCGAGTTGTAGGGCCCGCCGGTCACGATCCCGATGTCGCGCGCCTCGGCCATCGGCAGGAAGCTTTCCAGCGCCTCCTGCTCGAGCAGGGTATATCGTCCGGCCAGCAGGAAGATGTCGAAATCGCCGCGCTCGGTCAGTGTCTGGCAGACCTGCCACTCGTTCACGCCGGCGCCGAAGGCGCGGATCACGCCCTCGCCCCGCATCTTCTCGAGCGCGTGGTAGCCGCCGGCCATCAACTGGTCGACCTTGGCGTTGACATTCGCGCGGCTGCCCTGGTTCGGCACGTCGATGTCGTGGACGAACAGGATGTCGATCCGGTCGGCGCCCAGGCGTTCCAGCGAGAAGTCCACCGAACGCAGGACGCCGTCATAGGAATAGTCGTACTCCTCGCGCCGGTTCGGCACCTCGAACCACTTGCCTACCCCGTCGCGATCCGCGGGGGCGCAGGCGTGCAAGAGCCGCCCGACCTTGGTCGAGAGCACGTAATCGTCCCGCGGCTTGCCGCGCAGGAACCGGTTCAGCCGCGTCTCGGAAAGCCCGTAGCCGTAAAGCGGGGCGGTGTCGTAGTACCGCACCCCCGCATCCCAGGCGCGGTCCAGCACGGCCTGTGCCTCGTCGTCGGATATTGCGCGGTACAGGTTGCCAAGGGGCGCCGTGCCCATGCCGATTTCCGTAAAGCTCAGGCCGCCGTTGCCCAGCCGGTCCCAGTGCCTTGTCCGCAGTGCCATGCCATCCTCCGGTCCCGCGCGCGGATCGAGCCTAATATGTTTTTGCGCGTTCCGAAAACCCCGGTAGTGTGGCCGAAACGACGGGGGGACGATGGGCAACTTCCAACGCGTCTTTGGCGGCGGAAAGCCGGTGATCGGCATGGTGCACCTCGCGGCGATGCCGGGCACGCCGCTCTACGACCCGGCGGGAGGTATCGCGGCCATGCTGGCCGCCGCCCGTGCCGATCTTGCCGCGCTGCAGGCGGCGGGGTTCGACGGGGTGATGTTCGGCAACGAGAACGACCGGCCCTACGAGTTCGCCGTGGACATTGCGACGACGGCGACCATGGCGCGGGTGATCGGCGAATTGCGTACCGAGATCGCCGTGCCCTTCGGCGTCAACGTGCTGTGGGACCCGATGTCGACGATCGCGCTGGCCGCGGCCACCGGGGCGGATTTCGCGCGTGAGATATTCACCGGCGCCTATGCCAGCGACATGGGGCCATGGACACCGGATGCCGGAAAGGCGATGCGCTATCGCGACCGGCTGGGGCGGCGGGACCTGGCGATGCTCTACAACGTGTCGGCCGAATTCGCCGACAGCCTGGACCGCCGCCCGCTGCCAGATCGGGCCCGGTCGGCCGTGTTCTCGTCGATCCCCGACGCGGTGCTGGTCTCGGGCGCGATCACCGGCGAGGCGGCGCGGATGGAGGACCTCGAGGCGGTCAAGGCCGCGTTGCCCGGCACACCGGTGCTGGCCAATACCGGGGTGAAGCACGAGACGGTCGCGGACGTGCTGCGCATCGCCGACGGCTGCATCGTCGGCTCGTCGCTGAAGGTCGATGGCGACACCTGGAACCCGGTCGACCCGGAAAGAGCGCGTGACTTCATGGCGCGCGCCCGTGCCGCGAGGGCCGGATGAGGGATCGCCTGACCGCCGACCTGACCGAGCTGATGGCGATCCCGGGGCTCTCGGGCCACGAGGACCGGGTGCGCCGCGCGATCGCGGCCAAGCTTGCCGCAATCGGGGTCGGCAGCCGCGCCGACAGGCTCGGCAACCTGATCGCCAGCCTGCCCGGCGAGGGCCCGGCGGTGATGCTGTTCACGCATATGGACCAGCTTGGCTTCGTCGTCCGCAAGATCGAGGAGGACGGGTTCCTGCGGCTCGAGCGCCTCGGCGGGGTGCCGGAACGGGCGCTGGCCAGCCAGGAAATGATGATCTGCCTCGGCGAGGGCCGCGACCGCCTTGGCATCATCGCCAACAAGAGCCACCACGCCACGACGCCGGACGAGAAGTACCGGGTGGTGCCTTATGCGGATCTTTACGTC
>JBFKQC010000080.1:0-17404 GCA_041627895.1 Rhodobacter sp. | reverse complement strand
GGCCGAGGCGGCCGATCACCAGGCCCGCGCCGTCGCGGCGCTCGGCGGGCGCGCGGTGGCGGTGCCCGAGGGCACGGCGGCCGAGGCGCTGGCCGGCGTCGCGGGCATCGCCGGCGCGGTCTGGTGGGGCGACGCGGCGGCGGCGCGCGCGCTGGCCCGCGCGCTGGCCGCGCGCAAGGGCGCGATCCTGCCGCTGATCACCGGCGCGGTCGAGGCCGCCGACGTGCTGGTCGAGCGCCATGTCTGCGTCGACACCACCGCGTCCGGCGGCAACGCGCAGCTTCTGGCCGAGGTCGCCGAGGGCTGACATCCGGCCACGACCCGGACTTGACGCGCGGGGGCAGAGCGGAAAGGCTCTGCCCCATGTTCCCGATCCGCGATCACAACCCGTCGGAAAAGACGCCCTTCGTCACCTACGCGCTGATCGCGGCGAACGTGCTGGTGTTCCTCGGCTACTGGCCGCTGTTTTCCGACGAGCGCGCGCTGATCCGGTTCTTCTTCGACTGGGCGCTGATCCCGGAAAACGTGGCCGACGGGCGCAATCTGCACGGCCTGTTCACCTCGATGTTCCTGCATGGCGGGTTTCTGCACCTGGCGGGCAACATGCTGTTCCTCTGGATCTTCGGCGACAACCTCGAAGAGGACCTGGGCCATGTCGGATTCCTGTTGTTCTACCTCGCCAGCGGGATCGGCGCGGGCCTGGTGCATGTCGTCGCCGCGCCCTGGTCGGTGGTGCCGACGGTGGGCGCCTCGGGCGCGATCGCCGGGGTGATGGGCGGCTATCTGTTGATGTATCCGAAGGCCAAGGTGGACGTGCTGTTCATCTTCATCGTGTTCTTCCGCATCTTCCCGATCCCGGCCTGGGTGATGCTGGGCATTTGGTTCGCGCTGCAATTGCTGAACGGCGTCGGCGCGGATGCCTCGGTGGGCGGGGTCGCCTACTGGGCGCATGCCGGCGGGTTCGTGGTGGGATTCCTTCTGGTGATCCCGGCCTGGATGCGGCGCGGGGCCACGTCGTTCTGGCAGCGCACCCACGGCCACCCGGATCACCCCGAGGCGAAATACCGGCTTGGCCGGTCCAGCGTCCCGGTGGTGCGGCGGCGGCGGCGCTGAGGCCGACGCCGCAGCAATGAGGACCGCGGACCGCGCGGCACCGGTTCCGCCGGGTCTGCGGCACCCACACGTGCCACGGGCGCCGGTCGAACCCCAACGCGTGGGGCGTCGACGACGGCGCCTTGGACGGAGTCGATCCGCGCGATCCGGGAAGCATCGGCTGGGCCGACGGGGTCGAACACCCGTCGGACGCTCAGTAACTCGTCTTGATGCCCTGCGTGGCCATGAACGAGCCGATGTCACGGCTGTATGCGGCCGTGTCGTTGCCCAGGGTCACGAAGATTGCCGAGCACAGACCGACAACTGCGGCCGTAAGCACGACCCAATCGACGGTGACGGCGCCAGCTTCCTCGCTGCGGAATGCGCTCAGTCGCGCTTTTATGTGTACGATCAACATCATGGCCACAGGTATGACGGCGCATTGTGGCTGGTTTTTGTCAGATTGACGAAATTTGCGGGAAGGTCAGGAATTCCGCAGAACAGCCGCGAACTGGTCGAAAATCCGTTCGTTTCCGGTGATCAATCCGCCGCCCTCCAGCAGATCGTTTCCAGGTGTTGCCGGCTCGACCAGCCCGCCGGCCTCGCGGATCAGCAGAATCCCCGCCGCGATGTCCCAGGCGTTCAGCCGGCGCTCCCAGAATCCGTCGAAGCGCCCGGCCGCGACATAGGCGAGATCCAGCGCCGCCGACCCGAATCGGCGCACGCCCGCGCAGACCGGCAGCAGCCGGCCGAGATCGCGAATCGTCTCGGGCAGGTCGCCGCGCCCGCCGAACGGCAGCCCGGTTGCGAACAGGCTTTCGATCATCCGGTGCCGCGCCGAGACCCGCAGCCGTGTCTGGTTCATCCAGGCGCCCTGCCCCTTCTCGGCGAAGAAAAGCTCGTCCTTGGCCGGGTCGAACACCACGCCCGCGACGATCTCGCCCTTGTGCTCGAGCGCGATCGAGACCGACCAGTGCGGCAGGCCGTGCAGGAAATTCGTGGTGCCGTCCAGCGGGTCGACGATCCAGCGCCGGGTCGGGTCGGTGCCGTCCTCGGCGGCGCTTTCCTCGGCCAGCCAGCCATAGTTCGGCCGCGCGCCCATCAATTCGCCGCGGATGATCTTCTCGGCCGCGATGTCCGCCCGCGAGACGAAATCGCCCGCGCCCTTCATCGAGACCTGCAGGGCCTCGACCTCGCGGAAGTCCTTGACCAGCGAGCGCCCGGCCTTGCGCGCCGCCTTGATCATCAGGTTGAGGTTGGCTGACCCTTGCATCGCGCGGCTCCCGTCCGTTCGCGCGGGGCTATAGGCGAGCGGCCGGAGAATGCCAAGGGCGGCAAGCGCATGCGTTGATCCATGTCATGGGCGCGCGCCGGCCGGGCCGCCAGCATCGGGAACAGGCGCGCCAGGCGCGCGAACCAGAAAGGAGAACACCCGATGAGTGTCATTTCACGCGCAGGCCGCGCTCTGGCGTCACTTGCCCTTGCCGCGGCGATCCTGCTGCCCGCGGCGTCCCGGGCCGAAACCTTCGTGGGCTCGAACGTCGACAGCCGCGTGCTGGTCGGCCTGAAGGCGAGCCCGGGCGGCGTGCAGGCGTTGCTGCCCGAAGGCTGGGCCTCGGTGCCGTTCCCGGGCGGGCCGCTGGCCGGCGCCAACGTGCTTTTCGTCTTCATCGACGGGCGGCTGGAAATGGACCCGGACGGCAAGCCGCTGGACCCGCCGAGCCGCCGCGCGGTGGCGCTTGTGGGGCTCGGCAAGCAGACCGACGGCGAGAAGGTGGCGCTGTTCGTGCTGCGGGCTTACACCACGGCGCCCGAGCGCGACCCCTACGGCGTGAACGTCGCGGCCGAGATCGGGCGCAGCCAGGAATTCGGCGGCCCGGCCGCAGGCGCGCGCAGCGTCAAGGACGAGTGGCGTGTCGCAGCGGATGGTGGCGAACTGAAGCTGGAACTGGCCTATTCGAGCGGCGCGCGCAGCTTTGCGCCGGGCGAGGCCAATCCGCATTCCGCTGCCGATCCCGGGTTCTCGCGCATCTACCGCTACGAGCAGATGGTCGACCTGGTGATGAGCAGCGCCGTCGGCAAGCCGATGGCCGGCGAATACGAGCTCGAAAGCACCATTGCGGGACTCGCCGGCATCCTTGACGGCAGCGAGGAAACCGTGGCCGTCATTGACGTGCCGGTTTACGTCCGCAAGGTCTTCCTGCCCGACTGACCCGGGCCGGCGACGGGCGATTCGGTCGCCCGCCGCCGTCTTGCGCGTGCCGCCGCCGGACCCAAGGCCGGGCCGGCGCGGCCGCAGGTTTCAACGAAGTTCGGCGACCTTCCGAGCTTGTGTCCCGTATTCCGCCGTCAGCGTCGCGTAGCCGCTTCCCGAACCGACATAACAGGTCAGCCCGTGCCAGGGCAGCGTGACCAGCACGGTCCAGCTTTCCGTCGCGTCCGAGCCGTAGACCTCGAGAATCGCGCCGTCTTTGGCGGGTGCCGTGGCCATGAGCGTCTCGCCATGGCGGTCCGCCAGCCGGTCGACCACGTGGGCGCGGTCGGCGCAGGTCGCCGCAGTCGCCGCCGGCGCCGCGAGCAGTGCGGCAGCCAGCGACGCTGCGGTCAGATAGTCCCTCATCCCGTTTCCTTTCTTGCCTGATTGGACAGCCTCAGCCGGTTCGCCGCCTTTCTCCCCGCGGACGACTCCGGATGCGCCGACATATCCATATTGGTTGATTAATCAACCATCGTCACCGCCGCCGGGCGGAAGACCGGCGGTTCCATGCCGACATCCGGCGGCTTCTTGCCGAAGGCCCGGTCAGGACCGCTGCAGCTTCACCGGCTCGGTCCGCGCCAGGCGCAACAGATGCGCCATGTAGGGCTTGGTGGTGTCCACGTCGCGCGTCGCGGCATAGAGCCGGCGCGTCAGCCCGGTCTCGGTCAGCGGACGGGTGACGTAGTCGGAATGGTACTTGACCTCGCGCACCACCCAGTCGGGCAGAACTGCGACGCCCCGGTTCGAGGCGACCAGCAGCAGGATCACCGCGGTCAGCTCGACCTGCCGGATCGCCCGCGGCTCGACCTTGGCGGGCAGCAGAAGCTGGCTGAACACGTCGAGCCGCGTGCGCTCGACCGGATAGGTGATCAGCAATTCGTCGCGGAAATCCTCGGCGACGACGTAATCCTTCCCCGCCAGCGGATGCTGCGACGAGGCGACGAAGACCGGTTCGTAGTCGAAAAGCGCGGTGAAATCGACGCCGTCGAGGTTTTCGGGGTCGGACGAGACCACCAGGTCGACCTCTTCGCGCTGCAGCGCGGGCAGCGCGTCGAACGCAAGCCCCGGGCGGATGTCGACATCGACGTCGGGCCAGGCCTTGCGGAACTGCTCGAGCACCGGGAACAGCCATTCGAAACAGGCGTGGCATTCGATCGCGATATGCAGCCGGCCGGACTTGCCGGATTGCAGGTTGCGGAACTCGTCCTCCAGCGCCTCGACCTCGGGCAGCACCTTCTCTGCCAGTTTCAGAAGCCGCATGCCCGCCGCTGACAGCCGCAGGGGCTTGGTCCGGCGCACGAACAGCTCGACCCCGGCCTGGTCCTCGAGCCCCTTGACCTGGTGGCTGAGCGCGGACTGGGTGATGTTCATCAGATCCGCCGCCCGCGCCAGCCCGCCGGCCTCGTGGATCGCCTTGATGGTGCGCAGGTGGCGGAATTCCAGGTGCATGAGGCGAACCGCATAACGTTAGTGAAGATTATGAAATTGTCTCACGGCGCGGGATCGGGGACAAGGCGTCAACGCATCCGAGGATCGCTGCCCATGAAAACCCCGCGCCTGTCCTTCGAATTCTTCCCGCCCTCGTCGCTCGACGCCTCGTTCCGGCTGTGGGAGACGGTCAACGAACTGGCCCCGCTGGGGCCGCAATTCGTGTCCGTCACCTATGGCGCCGGCGGCACCACGCGCGACCTGACGCACGAGGCGGTCCGCACGATCCACAACCATTACGGGCTGAACGTGGCGGCGCACCTGACCTGCGTCGACGCGACCCGCGACGAGACGCTGGAGATCGCGAAGGGCTATGCCGAGGCCGGGGTCACCGAAATCGTGGCGCTGCGCGGCGACCCGCCGAAGGGCGAGCGCAAGTTCCGGCCGCACCCGCAAGGCTTCGCCGACAGCACCGAGCTGGTCGCGGCGCTGGCCGGACTGGGCAAGTTCCACATCCGCGTCGGCGCCTATCCCGATCCCCATCCCGAAGCGGCGTCTCCCGGCGCGGATGTGGACTGGCTGAAGCGCAAGATCGACGCCGGCGCGGGCAGCGCGATCACGCAGTTCTTCTTCGAGGCGGAAACCTACTTCCGGTTCCGCGACGCCTGCGCGGCGGCGGGCATCGACGCGCCGATCATCCCGGGCATCCTGCCGATCGAGGACTGGGAGAAGACCAAGCGTTTCTCGCAGCGCTGCGGCGCGCGGATCCCCGACCGGCTGGACGAGGCGTTCACGCGGGCGATCCGGGACGACCGGCACGATCTGCTGGCGATCGCGCAGTGCACGACGCTTTGCACCGCGCTGATCGAGGGCGGGGTGGACGAGCTGCATTTCTACACGCTGAACAAGCCGCACCTGACCCGCGAAGTGGCGCACGCGCTGGGGATGACGCCGCCGGTCGAGTTGCGCGACGTGGCCTGAGGCGGCGGCGGGTTCCCGACGAAAGACCGTGCGCCCGGCGCCGCGGGCGGCTATGGCTCCGGCAATTGCCGGAGCCTTTCCATGACCCAGTTCATCGCCGAATCGGACCGCGACTTTCCCGACATCGGGCTGCTGGTGTCGATGTCGGGCCTCGACTTCCTGCGCGGCATCCTCGAAGGCCGGATCACCGCGCCGCCGATCTGTCGGCCGCTGAACTACCGGCTGGACGCCGTCGGGAAGGGCCGCGTCGTGTTCCGCGGCACGCCGGCATTCGATCATTGCAACGCGATGGGCACGGTGCATGGCGGCTGGTACGGCACGCTGCTGGACAGCGCCATGGCCTGCGCGGTGCAGTCCCTGGTGCCGCGGGGAGCGGTCTACACGACGCTGGAATACAAGGTGAACATCACCCGGCCGATCCCGCTGGGGACCGAGATCGTCGCCGAGGGCCTAAGCCGCCATGCCGGGCGCACGACCGGGGTGGCGACGGGCGAGATCCGGGGCGCCACGGACGACCGGCTTTACGCCACGGGCTCGACCACCTGCATGATCATGAAACCGGCGTGATCCGGCGGAGCGCCTGCGGCGCGCTCGTCCGGTTGCGCCCGCCTGCGGCGGTCGCGGAGGGTGGGGGGCCAGCCCCCCACGCCCCCCGGCGTATTTCCGACAAGAAGAAGACCCGCAGGTCCGGTGTCAGGCCGTCGAGCGCGGCGAGCTGCGTTCGAGGCTTTCGCCCTCGGTGTCGCGGCCGAACGCCGTCGGGTGCAGCGCCTCGGACGGGTCGAGGCCGACCGCCCGCTTGCGCCGCGCCACGAACAGCGCGCCCCAGCCGCGGAACGTGCCGACCGAGGGCGCGTCGGCGTCCTGCGGAAACCGCCCGCGCCAGCCCTCGGGCAGCGGCAGGTCGCAGCCTTCGGCCTTTTCCAGCATCCACACCAGCGGAATGTTCGCCAGCGGACGCGCGGGCAGGAAGCCGCCGAGCTGGCCGCCCACGTCGCCGTGGCAGCCGCGGAACCACATCTGTTCGACCACGCCGGGATGCGCCTCGTGCGTGGTCCAGAGCACCGGGGCGAAGGCCTCGCGCGTTTCGTCGCGGGCCAGCGCGTGAAAGCCGTGCCGGATATGCGGGCCCAGCTCGTGATTGTGGAACTGGTGCTGCAGCTCGGTCCAGCGCCAGATCACCGGCAGCCGCAGCCCCAGCGCCTTGACCGTGTCCCAGACGCCGACCATCTCGATCTCGACATTCTCGTGGCAATGCAGCTTGCGGAACGCCTCGGCGCTGGGGCCGATGCTGGCCATCTGGTAATAGCGGTAGACCTGCCGGATGTTGCGCACGGTGGCGTGCTGGGGCCGCAGAAGCCCCATCCGGTCGATCACGCCTGCCAGCGAGCGCACCGCATAGGCGCCGCGGGAATAACCGAACAGGAAGATCCGGTCGCCGGGCCGGTAGCGCGACGCGATGTGGCCGTAGACCCGCCTGATCTGGCGGTTGATGCCGCGGCCCTCGATGATGTCGCGCGACGACCGCCAGGTCTGCCACTGGATGCCGGCCTCGTAGCGCAGCGAAAGCCGCGCCAGCGGCGCCGCCTCGCAGAGCAGCTTGTACAGGAGCCCGGCATTGGTCTCGCAGTCCTCCTTGAGCGAGGACATCGAGCCGTCGATGATCACGACATGGTCGACGCTGCCCCGGCTGACCCGGACCGGGGAGGTCTGAAACCAGGGGCCGAGCTTGAGCCAGCCCCTTATGCGTTCACCTAACCGCACCCTTTGCTTCGCCCAACATCTCCCAGACACAGCCCGGCGTGAATGGCATGTCCACGCGGGCGACGCCGCATTCCGCCACCGCATCCAACACGGCATTGGCCACTGCCGCAAGGGCGCCGACCGTGCCGGCCTCGCCGCAGCCCTTCATGCCCAGCGGGTTGGCGGTGGACGGCACCGGCTCGGTCGTAAAATCGATCCGGGGGCAAGTGTCGGCGCGCGGCATCGCGTAGTCCATGAACGTTGCCGTGAGCAGTTGCCCGGTCTCGTCGTGAACCACGCGCTCGCACACCGCCTGGCCGATGCCCTGCGCCACCCCGCCATGGACCTGGCCCTCGGCCAGCATCGGGTTGATCAGGTTGCCGAAATCGTCGGTGACGGTGTACTTCACCACCCGGCAATCGCCGGTCTCGGGGTCGATCTCGACCTCGGCGATATGGGCGCCGTTGGGATAGCTGCGGCCGGGCAGTTCGGCCCTTTCGCGGAAGCCGAGCAGATCGCTGCGCCCCGCCGCCCGCGCCATCGCCGCGGCTTCGAGGAACGTGGGCGTCAGGTTCGAGCCTTCCGCGCGGAAGCGTTCGTCGTCGAAATGCACGTCCTCGGGCGCGACGCCGATCTCGGCGGCGAGGAACGCCGAATAGGCCCTGACCATCACGCCGACCGCATGCAGCGTGGCGTTGCTCTGCGTGGTGACGGACCGCGAGCCGCCGGTGCCGCCGCCCGCCGGGATCCGGTCGCTGTCGCCCTGAACGAAGCCGATCCGGTCGACCGGAATCCCGGTGTGGTCGGACAGGAACTGCGCGAACACCGTCTCGTGCCCCTGCCCGTTCGACTGGGTGCCGACGCAGATCGTCGCGGTGCCGTCCGCGTTGAACTCGATCTGCACATGCTCCGCCGGGTCGCCGAGGATCGATTCGATGTAATAGCTCAGCCCCAGCCCGCGCAGCATGCCCGCCTTCGCGCTGGCCGCCTTGCGGGCGGCGAACCCGGCGCG
Source organism: Rhodobacter sp. (assembly GCA_041627895.1). GTDB lineage: Bacteria > Pseudomonadota > Alphaproteobacteria > Rhodobacterales > Rhodobacteraceae > JBFKQC01. Next base: position 8,891 of record JBFKQC010000080.1, on the reverse strand, counting down.
GTCGGCCTCGGCCTCGGCGCGGGTCAGCACGCGGGCAAAATCGCCGACGTCGTAAAGCTCGCCGGTCGCCGTGGCATAGGGGAACCTGTCGGGCGCGATGAAGTTCCTGCGCCGGAACTCGAACGGGTCGCGGCCGAGGTCGCGCGCGGCATAGTCCATCGCGCGTTCCAGCACAAAGATCGCCTCGGGCCGGCCGGCGCCGCGATAGGCGTCGACCTGGGTCGTGTTGGTGTAGATGCCCTGCGACCGCAGGCAGGCGTTTTGACAGTCGTAGGTGCCCATCATCACCTTGATGAACAGGTCGGTCTGGATCGCCTGGCCGAAGAACGAGTTGTAGGCGCCCAGATTGAAGCGGTTGGTGACGCGGTAGCCGGTGATCCGGTCGTCGCCGTCCAGCGCCAGTTCCGCGACCGACACCAGATCGCGGCCGGCATTGTCGCTGAGCATCGCCTCGGTGCGCTCGCTCATCCAGTGCACCGGGCGGCCGGTGACGCGGGCGGCCTGCGGCAGGACCAGGTATTCCGGATAGGGCAGCCCCTTGGTGCCGAAGCCGCCGCCAACGTCCGGGTTCGTCACGCGCACATCGGCCGGGTCCAGCCGGTAATTGGCCGCCAGGTGATCCTTCATCTGCCAGACCCCCTGCCCCGAGAAGCAGAGGTGCAGCCGGTCGCCGTCCCACTCGGCATAGCCGCCGCGGGGCTCCATCGGGTTCGAGATGATGCGGTTGTCGACGATCTCGTAGCAGAGCACCCGCGCGGCCCCGGCAAAGGCGGCGTCGACCGCCGCCTGGTCGCCGAAGGCATAGTCGATGGCGACGTTGTCGGGCGCCTCGGCGTGGATCGTTTCGCCGCCCGGCGCGATGTCGAGATGCGGGTCCAGCTCGTCAAAGTCGATCTCGATCAGTTCGGCGGCGTCTTTGGCCTGGTCCGGCGTCCCGGCGACGATGCAGGCAATGGCCTCGCCCACGAACCGCACCCGGCCCTTGGCGAGGCACGGCCTGACCGGCGCGGCGGCCGGGCTGCCGTCGGCGTTCTGCAGCACCGTCGCCTGCACGGCGAGGTCGATGCCCGCGGCCTCGAGGTCTTCGGCGGTGAGGATCGCATGCACCCCGGGCGCGGCACGCGCCGCGGCCAGATCAGGCGCGGCAAACTCGGCATGCGCGACGGGGCTGCGCAGGAAATGGGCGCAAAGCGCGTCGCCCGGCGCGATATCGTCGACATAGCGGCCCTGGCCGGTCAGCAGACGCAGGTCTTCGCGGCGCTTGACGGACTGGCTCTTGCCGAAAGGCTGCATGGGATGCTCCGGGTATCGCTGGTTCCGGCCGAACCTAAGCGTCCCGGCGGCCATGTCCAGACCGCCGGGCGATGGGTCGCAGGCGCCGTGCCGGGGCCGAATCCGACGCGGGCGGTCGAAAACAGGCAAGACCCGGGGCGGTGCCGCGTCGGACGGTCGGCAGGAACAGCAAGGGAGTCCCTGGTGCCCGAACCGATCCCGCTCGTCCGCGGACGCCTCGCGCCCGAGACCGCAGACCGCTACTGGGAAGACGGCTATCTCTTCCCGATCGACGTGCTCAGCCGCGAGGACGCCGCCGCGGCGCGCGCCGAACTGGAGACGATCGAGCGCGACTGGCTCGACGCCGGGCTGCCGCTGCCGCTGAACACCTACAAGCGGGTCAACGCCCATGTGGTGATGCCCTTCGCCGCGCGCCTTGCCCGGCATCCCGCCGTCCTGGACGTGGTCGAGGGCATCCTGGGGCCGGACATCCTGGTCTACGCCGCCGAATTCTTCATCAAGGAGGCGCGGACGACACAGATTGTCTCGATGCACCAGGACCTGACCTACTGGGGCCTCGGCGCGACGCAGGGGCTTGTGACGGCGTGGATCGCGCTGTCGCCCTCGACCCCGGCCTCGGGCTGCATGGATTTCGTCCGCGCAAGCCACAAGAACCCGATCCTGCCGCACGAGGACACATACGATGCCAACAACCTCCTGAGCCGCGGGCAGGAGGTGCGCGTCGACGTGGCGCCCGAAGACAGGGTGGCGATCGGGATCCAGCCCGGCCAGATGTCGCTGCATCACGGGCTGACGATCCACGGCTCGGGCCCGAATACGTCCGACGACCGCCGCATCGCGCTGGTGGTGCGCTATTGCCGGCCGGACGTGGCGCAGGAGGTGGGCGAGACCGACTTTGCCATGCCCGCCCGCGGCAGCGATACGCTGGGCAATTTCATCCACGTCCCCGAGCCCGCGGCGCTGTTCGACGCGCAGGCGCTGGCGCTTTACGAAGACATCCGCAAGGCGCAGGCGCAGGTGATGATGCGCGGCGCCAAGGGGAAATCCGCGGGCGCGATGTACGAAAGGGCAGGATGATGGACCACGTCAAGTTCACCGCCATGGCCGATGGCGACAAGGAAGACTACGATTTCCTCACGGCGCACGAGGTCGAATACACCCGCGGCACCGCCGACCGCCTGCTGAAGGCGCTGGTCGAGCTGGACGAGGGGCTGTCGGGCTATCAGGTCACGCGCCTCGGCCATTCGCTGCAATCGGCGACGCGGGCCGAGCGTGACGGGGCCGACACCGACTGGATCGTCGCCGCGCTTCTGCACGATATCGGCGACATCTACGCGCCCTACAATCACGACGAATACGCCGCCGCCATCCTGCGCCCGTTCCTGCGCGAGCAATGCACCTGGGTGGTGGAACGGCACGGCGACTTTCAACTGCTCTATTACGGCGAGCATGTCGGCGCCGACCCGGAAAAGCGGCAGCACTATGCCGGGCATCCCTATTTCGACGACTGCGCCGAGTTTTGCGCGCGCTGGGACCAGTCGAGTTTCGATCCGGCCTATGACACGCTGCCGCTCGAACATTTCGCCGGCCGCGTGCGCGAGGTCTTCGCGCGCAAGCCCTACGACCCGGCGGTGATCCGCCCAGGCGTGCGCGAGCCGCTGGTGCGGGGCTAGGCCGGGCGGCAGCACGCCTGCGGCCGGATGGCCGCGAGTGGACATGCCCGGCCCGCCGCAGGCCGGGCCGGGCAACGTGACCGGCGGTCCGGGCTGCCCTTGCCGCCCCCCGGCCACAGGCGATACGCTTGTCCCGCAACGCCTTTTTCAACCCGCGCGAGACCTGCCCCATGCCCGCGTTCGATTTCGACGAAAGCTTTCCCTTCACCGCCCCCCTCGACGCCGGCGGGGACGCAACCCACGAGGTCCATGTCCGCGGACAGGGCCGGCCCATCCTGATCCTGCAAGAGCTGCCGGGGATCGCAGAGCCGACCTTTGCGCTGGTGCAAAGGCTGAACCGTGCCGGCTATCGCGTCTACCTGCCGCACCTGCTGGGCACTTTCGGCCGGATCGAGACCTGGCGGAACACCCGCCACCTGTTCTGCGTACGCCGCGAGTTCGAGATTTTCGCCCGCGGGCGGCAAAGCCCGATCGCGGCCTGGATGCGCGCGCTCTGCGCCGAGATCGCCCGCCGCGAGGACGGGCAGCGGATCGGGGTGATCGGGATGTGCCTGACCGGGTCCTTCGCGATCCCGCTGATGGCCGAGGACGCCGTCGCCGGCGCGGTGGCAAGCCAGCCTTCGCTGCCCTTCGTGTTCTGCCGCAGCCCGCACATGGATGCCGGGGACATCGGCCGCGCCAACGCCGCGATGGCCGACAAGGGCCCGGCGCTGGCGATGCGCTACCGCTACGACCCGATGGCGACGGGCTGCCACATGGCGCGGCTGAAACGCGACTTCGGCGCCAACCTGGAAACCGAGACCTATCCCGGCGCGCGGCATTCGCTGCTGACCGCGCATTTCCGCCAGGACGCCTTCGACCGGGTGCTGGCCTATTTCGACGCCCGCTTCGCCTGAGCCGTCCGCGCCGACCGTTTCGCCGGAATGGCTCCGGCTTCCGATCCGTGCTTGAATGCCGGCCATGACCGATCCCGCCACGACGTCGCTCGGCGCCGCCGCTCTTGCGGTGATCCGGCGGGCCGGGCCGCTCGTCGGGGCGACGCTGCTGCTGACGGTGATCTACTACTGGCTCGGCCCGCATCGCGATGCCAGCTTCTTTGTGCCGCCGATGATCTTCGCCGGTCTCTGGCTGCTGGTTCTGGGCCGCCACGAACGCGCCGACCGCGCCGCGATGGTCCGGCTGCGCGAGCCCTGGACCGAAGGCCGCTGGACCGCGGTCTGCGGCACCGCCGTGCCGCTCGACGACGCGCCGGGCGACGTGCTGGCGGTGCGCTTCGAGGTCTACGACACCCAGGCGCGGGGCAGCCGGTCGGGCGGGGGGGATCGCTTGCTTCGCTGCCGCTACGACGGCTTCTATCTGGTGCCCTTCGGCGTCGACACCGGCGAAGGTGCGGTGCCGGTGCGCGGCTTTCCCGACCTGATCGCGACCGACGACCGGCCGATCGCCAACGACATACTGGTGGCCGCCAAGGCCGCCGCCACGCCGACGCCGCGCTGGCTGCCGAAATCCGTGGCGCGCGAACTGGTGCTGTCCGGGGTCGCCGACCGCGTCCAGATCAGCCTGAAATACGGCAACGACCCGGAAACCGCCCGCGGCAAGCTGGTATCGCGGGTGCTGCGCCCGGGCGACGAGGTCTGCATCTTCGGCGTCTGGCGCGGCGGCACGCTGTGCGCCTCGCCCGCCCGGCCGCGCGGCCTGCCGGTCTATTTCGGCCCGCCGGACGAGGTCGCCCGCGATCTGGGGCTGACCAGCAAGATCCTCGCATGGCTGGGCGGCATCCTGCTGGCCGGTGCCGCCGCGCTCGCCACCTGGACGCTGGTCTAGCGGCCGGTCGCCCGCGTTCAGTCCCCGGCCTCGCGCGCGGGCGGTCCGACATCGCCCTCCCACCAGGCCTCGTCGCCGAGGCGGAACACCACGATCTCGTCGCCGCCCTTGTAAAGCCGGCCAAGCTCGCCGTAATCGCGCATCAGGCTCTCGCCCACCCGCCCGTCGGGCTCGCGCCAGACCAGCCGGCCCTGGCGGCGCTTGTTCACCCGCACGTTGGTCTCGGCGATCGCCACCACCTCGGCCAGCCGCCGCTCGCCGTCGCGCCGCGCCAGGATCGCGCGGTTGGTCTGCCGCCCGAAGAGCCACAGCGTGGCCAGCCCGCCGATCCCCATCACCAGCCCCAACAGCCGCAGCACGTTGCCGCCGCGCCGGTACGAGCCGATGTCGGATTCGATGATGTCGGGATCGCTGGCGAGATAGCGGATCACGTGCTCGTCGTCGATCCCGACCCGGTCGTAGAACGCACCGCTCACCTCGTCCTCGACCTGGTGGCCGCCCGCCGAGGTCTTGAACCGGAAGGTCACGAAATAGTCGGTGTCGGTGTCGCCGTCGCTGTCGGTCGACACCGCGATGCGCTTGTCCACCACGGCGGCCTGCGCGAACCGCCCGTCGCGGTCCAGCCGGTCGGCCAGGTAAAGCTGGGTGGCCGAGATCAGCGTCAGCACCACCAGGGCCACGCCGAAGATCAGGCTCGCCCAGCCGCCGAGCCGGATGAACAGGTTGAACCAGCCCCGTGGGGTGTGCCTGTCGTGCCGCCGCCGATACGCCATGTGCCCGCGCCCAATCGCCTCTTTTCGCTCCTCTCGCGCCGGGCTAAGTACGCCACCGAACGCCAGACGAGGCAAGTGCCATGGAAAAGACCTTCAACGCCGCCGAGGCGGAACCGCGGATCTACGCCGCCTGGGAAAAGGCCGGCGCCTTCCGCGCGGGCGCCAACGCGGCGCCGGGGGCGGAAACCTTCTGCATCATGATCCCGCCGCCGAACGTGACCGGCAGCCTGCACATGGGGCATGCCTTCAACAACACGCTGCAGGACATCCTGGTGCGCTGGCACCGGATGCGCGGGCACGACACGCTGTGGCAGCCCGGCACCGATCACGCCGGCATCGCCACGCAGATGGTCGTGGAACGCGAACTGGCCAGGACCAACCGCCGCCGCACCGATTTCACCCGCGAGGATTTCGTCGACCTGGTCTGGCAGCAGAAGCACAAGTCGCGGTCGAACATCCGCGAACAGCTGGAACGCCTCGGCGCCTCCTGCGACTGGTCGCGCGAGGCCTTCACCATGGCCGGCGCGCCGGGCGACGTCGACGGCACGCCGGGCGGGCAGAACTTTCACGACGCGGTGATCCGGGTCTTCGTCGACCTCTACGAAAAGGGCCTGATCTACCGCGGCAAGCGGCTGGTGAACTGGGACCCGCATTTCGAGACCGCGATTTCCGATCTCGAGGTCGAGAATGTCGAGACCCCGGGCCACATGTGGCACTTCAAGTACCCGCTCGCCGGCGGCGAGAGCTATACCTATGTCGAGCGGGACGAGGACGGCAACGTCATCCTCGAAGAGGAACGCGACTGGATCGCCATCGCCACCACGCGCCCCGAGACGATGCTGGGCGACGGCGCCGTCGCGGTGCATCCCGGCGACGCGCGTTATGCCCCGATCGTCGGCAAGCTTTGCGAAATTCCCGTCGGCCCCAAGGCGCACCGCCGGCTGATCCCGATCATCACCGACGAGTATCCCGACCCCGATTTCGGTTCCGGCGCGGTCAAGATCACCGGCGCGCACGATTTCAACGACTACGCGGTGGCAGAGCGCGGCGGCATCCCGAAATACCGGCTGATGGACACCAGGGGCGCCATGCGCGACGACGGCGCGCCCTATGCCGAGGCGGCGATGAAGGCGCAGGAAATCGTCGCCGGGCTGACGCTGTCCGACAACGAGATCGACGCGATCAACCTGGTGCCGGACGATCTGCGCGGGCTCGACCGGTTCGAGGCGCGCAAGCGCGTGGTGCGCCAGATCACCGACGAGGGGCTCGCCGTCATGGTGCCGAACCCGGACGCCTCGGGCGACCAGGAGAACACGGCGGGCCGGCCGGAATGGGTGCCGCTGGTCGAGGCCAAGACGATCATGCAGCCCTTCGGCGACCGCTCGAAGGTGGTGATCGAGCCGATGCTGACCGATCAGTGGTTCGTCGACGCCGCAAGCATCGTCGGCCCGGCGATCGAGGCGGTCCGCAAGGGCAAGGACAACGGCGGCACCGACATCCTGCCCGAAGCCGACCGCAAGGTCTATTTTCACTGGCTGGAGAACATCGAGCCCTGGTGCATCTCGCGCCAGCTCTGGTGGGGGCACCAGGTGCCGGTCTGGTACGGCTTCGACCTGTCGGGCGAAGGCTTTGCCGACGACGAGGCCGACGGCGCGCTCGACGAGGTCGAGCTGCTGGAACTGCTTTCGGACCAGGCCTTGCTGAAAGGCGACGAACGCCACCACTGCGCGCCGGATTTCGGCGCGGTCAAGGCGCAGTTCGACGATGTGCTCGGCACGCTGCCGACGCCGCTCAATCACGCCCGCGTCGTCGAGGTCGCCGACCGCGAGGCCGCGCTGCATGCCATCGCCGCCAGCCTGGCCGAATACAACGTCAGCCAGGACCCGACGCAGCTGATCTACCCGGTCTGGCGCGACGCGGACGTGCTGGACACCTGGTTCTCGTCGGGCCTCTGGCCGATCGGCACGCTGGGCTGGCCGGACGAGACCGAGGAACTGAAGAAATACTTTCCCACCTCGGTCCTGATCACCGGCTTCGACATCATCTTCTTCTGGGTCGCCCGGATGATGATGATGCAATACGCCGTGATGGGCGAGCGCCCCTTCGACACCGTCTATGTCCACGCGCTGGTGCGCGACGAGAAGGGCAAGAAGATGTCCAAGTCGCTCGGCAACGTGCTCGACCCGCTGGACCTGGTCGAGGAGTTCGGCGCCGACGCGGTGCGCTTCACGCTGACCGCGATGGCGGCGATGGGGCGCGATTTGAAGCTGTCGACCTCGCGCATCGCCGGGTACCGCAACTTTACCACCAAGCTCTGGAACGCGGTGCGCTTCGCCGAGATGAACGGCGTCACCGGCACCGACGCGATACCGACGCAATACATACGCGATACCGACGTTGGACAAACCGCGAACAAATGGATCGTCGGCGAGACCGCGAAAGTGCGCGAGGCGGTCGACGAGGCGCTGGAGCACTTCCGCTTCAACGACGCGGCGAACGCGCTCTACGCCTTCGTGTGGGGCAAGGTCTGCGACTGGTATGTCGAGTTCGCCAAGCCGCTGCTGGCCTCGGAAGATACTGAAATCGTTCGGGAAACCCGCGCCACCATGGGTTGGGTGCTGGATCAGTGCATGATCCTGTTGCACCCGATCATGCCGTTCATCACCGAAGAGTTGTGGCAGACCACCGCCAAGCGCGGCAACATGCTGGTCCATGCCGCGTGGCCCAGTTATCAAGCCGCTGATTTCGTTGACGAAAAGGCGGATCACGAGATGACGTGGGTGATCTCGCTGATCGAGGAAGTCCGCTCGGCCCGCGCCCAGATGCACGTGCCCGCGGGGCTGCATATCCCGATGCTGCAGCTCGAGCTGGACGCCGCGGGCCGCGCCGCCTGGGACCGCAACGAAGCCCTGATCAAGCGCCTGGCGCGCGTCGAGTCCTTAAGCGAAATCAGGGACATGCCAAAGGGCGCCATCACCATCGCGGTGGACGGCGGCACGTTCTGCCTGCCGCTGGCAGAGATCATCGACGTGGCGGCGGAAAAGGCGCGGCTGGAAAAGACGCTGGCCAAGCTGGAAAAGGAACTCGGCGGCCTCCGGGGGCGGCTCTCGAACGAGAAATTCCTCGCCTCCGCGCCCGAGGACGTGGTCGACGAGACCCGCGACGCCGCCGCAGCGAAGGACGACGAGGCCGCCAAGCTGAAGGCCGCGCTGGCGCGCCTGGCCGAAGTCGCCTGAACCGGCGACGCGCAAGCCGCCGACATCGTGACCGGACCCGCGCAAGTCCCCTTCATCTGGCCGGAAATACTCCGGGGGGTCCGGGGGGCAGC
>JBFKQC010000079.1:0-17566 GCA_041627895.1 Rhodobacter sp. | reverse complement strand
GCTCTGGCCTGCGGCCGGGGCGGGGGTGACGGCCGGAACGCGCCCCCGGGCCGCGCAACGGGCACATGCGCCCCGCGCGCCGCCCGGGCGGCCCCAAAGGCCCGCTCCCCCGCGCCCCCGCCAAGGGGCATGGCACGGGCGGTTCCGGGCCCACCCTTTCCTGCGCCGCGGCGCAGGTTGTCAATTCCCCGTGCGGGCAATCGGGCCCGCGCGTCACACCTGTCACCCGCCCGGGTGCAACCAACTGAAACCAAGGTGCAATCCGGAACGCGGGAATCTGTGTCCGGGCTGAATTGCACGCCAACCGAACGGAGTTCGCACAGTGCGACGACGATAGGACGACGATGAAAGGAGACAACCATGATGCGGCTTATCGAATACCTGACCGGCCATGACCGGATCACCGTGACCGAGCGCGAGCGCGCGCTCGTCCTGCGCCGGGGGCGGATCGAGACGATCCTGGGCGCCGGTGTCTACTGGCTGAACCGCCGGACCACGCTGCGCGAGGTGCACGATCTGGACCGTCTCCGTTTCACGTCCGCCTACGAGGACGCGCTGTGGCGCGATCATGCCGATCTCGCCGAACGGCACCTGACCCGGATCGAGGCCGGTCCGGACGAGGTGGTCATCGTGCACCGCGAGGGGCGGCTTCACGAGGTGCTGCGCCCGGCGGCGCGGGCGACCTACTGGACCGCGGCGGGGCCGTGGACGGCCGAGGCGCATGACCTGACGGGCACGCTGGCGGTTCCGGCGGCGCTGGCCAAGCGGCTGGAGCGCGCGCCGGGGACGGTGGCGATGGTCCGCACCGAGGTGCCGGAGGCGCATGTCGGCCTGATGACGGTCGACGGCGCCGAGGCGGGCACGCTGGGGCCGGGGGCGCACTGGGTCTGGGATGTCGGCCGCAAGGTCGAGGTCAGGCTGGTGGACACCCGCTGGCGGACCCATGACGTGGCCGGGCAGGAGATCCTGACCCGCGACCGCGTCACGCTGCGGGTCAACATCGCCGCGGTTTACCGCGTCACCGACCCGGTCCGCGCGACCCGTGCGGTCAAGGACCACGTCGAGGCGCTGCACCGCGCGCTGCAGCTGGCGTTCCGCAAGACGCTGGGGGCGCTGACGCTGGATGCGCTGCTGGCCGACAAGGTCGCCGTCGACGCCGAGGCCGCGAACGCGGTCCGGGCCGAGATGGCGGAGATCGGGATCGAAGTCGCGGAGATCGCCCTGAAGGACGTGATCCTGCCGGGCGAGATGCGCGAGATCCTGAACCGGGTCGTCGAGGCGCAGAAGGCGGCCGAGGCGAACGTTATCCGCCGGCGCGAGGAAACGAACGCGACGCGTTCGCTTCTGAACACCGCGAAGGTGATGGCGGAAAACCCGGTGATGCTGCGGCTGAAAGAGCTGGAAGCCCTTGAAGCCATCGCCGGCAAGGTCGAGCGGCTGACGGTCACCAACGGGACCGAGGGCCTTCTGACCGACGTCGTGCGGCTGCGCGACTGAGAACGGGGCCGGCCCGGAGCGATCCGGGCCGGTCCTTTCGTTTGCGCGCCCCCTGAACGCGCCCTGGCTGCCGGGCGTGTCCGCCTGGGGATCCTGTCCTAAACCCGGGTTTATTCCCGTCCATCCTTGGTTTGCCCTGCCGCGGCTAAACCCGGGGCCAATGGCCCGGCGCGGCCCGACGCGGCAGGCTTGGCGGCGTCGGGCCTGCATCGGGCGGGGCCGTCCGGACCAGGAGATCACCGATGAAGAAGATTGCCCTTGCCACGACCGCCGCAATCGCGCTCGCCGCCGGCGCCGGCCTTGCCCAGAGCTTTGCCGACAGGGTCATCGCCGACCTGCAAAGCCAGGGCTACGAGTATATCGAGATCAAGGAGGGCCTGACCCAGTTGAAGGCCGAGGCGGTGCGCGGCAACCGCAAGATCGAGGTGATCTTCGATCTGGCGACCGGCCGGATCCTGAAGCAGGAATTCGAGGCCGCCGAGGCCGACGAGATCGGCCGGACCGGGATCGAGATCGACCGACGGAACCGGGATTTCCTCGACGATGAAGGCGACGACCTGGAGGACGACGAAGAGGACGACGAAGAGGACGACGAGGAAGACGACGAAGAGGATGACGAGGAGGACGAAGAGGACGAGGAGGACGATAACCGCGGCCATGGCGGCGGCCACGACGAAGAGGACGATGAGGAAGACGACGAGGAAGACGACGAGGAAGACGACGAGGAGGATGACAACAGCGGCAAGGGCAGCGGCAGTTCCGGGTAACCCGTTCCTATCCCCGACCCGATCCTGTTGAGGCCCGATCCCCGGTCTTGTAGACCGGGGATACCCGTTTGAAGGCGGCTGAGATGCGAAAGACGCTTCTTGTTTTGGCGATGGTGCTGGTTGCGGCCGCGGCCTGGGCCGCCGGCGTGGCCGATGCCTGGGTGCGCCAGCTGACCCGCGAGGGCTATGAGCGCATCACGATCAGCCGGACCTGGCTGGGCCGCACCCGCATCCTGGCCGAAAAGGGCGAGATCGAGCGGGAAATCGTCCTGAACTCCCGGACCGGCGAAGTGCTGCGCGACCTGTCGCGCCACGCCGACGGGTCGTTCAGGCTGCCGTTCGGTTCGGACGACGATCCCGAGGACGAAAAGGACGAAAAGGACGAAGAGGACGAAAGGGACGAGGCGGAGGACGAAGAGGACGACAACAGCGGCTCGGGCAGCTCGAACTCGGGATCGGGCAGCTCGAATTCGGGATCGGGCAGTTCGAATTCCGGGTCCGGAAGCGGCAATTCCGGCTCGGGTGGCGGCAGTGAAGACGACTGACGCGACGGGGACCGCGGCATGAGCCGGCTGCCGGTTCTGGTCGGCATCATCGTGGTGCAGGCGGCCTGCACGCTGGTGTTTCTGTGGGATCTCCTGTCGGGGCTGTTCGGCCTGCGGTCGACCCCGATCAGCTGGCAGACCCGCGAGTTGCTGGAAATCGGCGCGGCGCTGGGGCTGTTGCTGGGGCTCGTGCTGGGCACGACGATGCTGTTCCGCGCCCATGCGCGCTCGTCCCGGGCCGAGGCGCAGTTGCGCGTGGCCTCCGGCGCGTTCATGGACCTTCTGGAAGAGCATTTCGACGACTGGGGCCTGACCGCGGCCGAGCGCGACGTGGCGCTGTTCGCGATCAAGGGGCTGAGCCTGCAGGAGATCGCGGCGGCGCGGCAGACCTCGGAAGGAACCGTGAAGGCGCAGAGCAACGCGATCTACCGCAAGGCCGGGGTCAGCGGGCGGCCGCAACTGCTGAGCCTGTTCATCGACCACCTGATGGCCGAGGCGCTGGTCGGCGGCACGCCGTCGCAGACCGGGCGCCGGGAAACCGCGGAGTCCTGACCGCGCCGAGCCGCCGCGGCGGCTTCGCCAACGCCGCGTGCCGGTACCCGGCGGTGCGCTGCCGGCCGCCCGCGGGTGCCGGGTGGGGCGGCGCTATCCCAGCGTGACGTCCAGAACCATCATCACGACCAGGCCCAGCACCAGCCCCGCCGTCGCGGCGTTCTGGTGGCCGTGGCGGTGGGTCTCGGGGATGATCTCGTGGCTGATGATGTACATCATCGCACCGGCCGCGAAGGTCAGCCCCCAGGGCAGAAGCGCGGCCGAGGCGTGCACCGCCCAGACCCCCAGCGCGCCGCCGACGGGTTCGATCAGCCCGGTCGCTAGCGCGACGAAGACCGCCGTGCCGCGCCGGTATCCCTGCCCGCGCAGCGCCAGCGCCACGGCCAGCCCCTCGGGCGCGTTCTGCAGCCCGATCCCGGTGGCCAGCGACATTCCCCGCGCCACGTCGCCGCCGCCAAAGCCGACGCCGACGGCAAGGCCCTCGGGAAAATTGTGGATCGTGATCGCGAAGACGAAAAGCCAGATCCGCGCGAGCGTGCCCGGGTCGCGCCCCTCGGTGCCGTGCACGAAATGCTCGTGCGGCAGCGCCTCGTTCAGCGCGGCGACGGCCAGCGCGCCCAGCGCGATCCCCGCCGCCGCGACCAGCGCCGCGCGCGCCTGACCGCCATAGGCGGCCGCGCCGGCGTCGATGCCGGGCAGGATCAGCGACAGGAACGCCGCCGACAGCATCACGCCCGCGGCGAAGCCCAGGAAGGCGTCGTTCAGGCCTTGCGGAACCGACCGGCCGAACAGCACCGGCACGGCGCCGACCCCGGTCATCAGCCCGGCGCCGAGGCTTGCCAGTATTCCGGTCGTCACGATGTCCATGCCGCCCCCGCCGATCGCTTCCCGAGGCAAAGCAGCTATGCGGGCACGGCGCAAGGCGACGCATTGTCAGCCAATCCGGGCATTGGTACGAAGACCTGACCAGTTTTTGCGGGAAAGGACCCCAGCAATGCCCGTCATCACCGAGATCGACGACCTCAGGCGGCTCTATCGGCGGCGTGTGCCGAAGATGTTCTACGATTACTGCGAAAGCGGGTCCTGGACCGAGCAGACGTTTCGCGAGAATTCCTCGGATTTCGATCTGCTGCGGCTCAGGCAGCGGGTGGCGGTGGACATGACCGGGCGCTCGACCGCGACCCGGATGATCGGCCAGGACGTCGCCATGCCGGTGGTGCTGGCGCCGGTGGGCTCGACCGGGATGCAATGGGCCGACGGCGAGATTCTCGCCGCCCGCGCGGCGCACGAGTTCGGCACCCAGTTCACGCTGTCGACGATGTCGGTCTGTTCGGTCGAGGATGTGGCGGACAACACCGACAAACCGTTCTGGTTCCAGCTTTACGTGATGCGCGACTGGGATTTCGTCGTGCGCATGATCGAGCGCGCCAGGGAAGCGAAGTGCTCGGCGCTGGTGCTGACGCTCGATCTGCAGATCCTCGGCCAGCGCCACAAGGACCTGAAGAACGGGCTGACGGTGCCGCTGAGGCCCTCGGTCGGCAACATCCTGGACCTCGCGACCAAGTGGTCCTGGGGCCTGGCGATGCTCGGGACGAAACGGCGCACCTTCGGCAACATCGTCGGCCACGCCAAGGGCGTCAGCAACCTGTCGTCGCTGTCGTCCTGGGCGGCGGAAAGCTTTGATCCGTCGCTGGACTGGGAGAAGGTGAAAGAGGTCAAGCGGCTTTGGGGCGGGCCGCTCATTCTGAAGGGTATTCTCGATGCCGAGGACGCGCGGCAGGCGCTGAACGTGGGCGCCGACGCGATCATCGTGTCGAACCACGGTGGGCGCCAGCTTGACGGGGCGCTGAGCGCGATCCGCGCGCTGCCCGCGATCATGGACGCGGTCGGCGACAAGGTCGAGGTGCATCTCGACAGCGGCATCCGGTCCGGGCAGGACGTGCTGAAGGCGCTGGCGATGGGCGCGAAGGGCACCTATATCGGCCGCGCCTTCGTCTATGGGCTGGGGGCGATGGGCCAGGCCGGGGTGACGCGGGCGCTGGAGGTGATCCACAAGGAGCTGGACTACTCGATGGCGCTGTGCGGGCGGCGGCGGATCGACGAGCTTGGCCGCGACATCCTGCTGGTGCCGGACGGGTTCGCCGGGGCCTGGGCGGGCGGCGAGAGCTGACCCCAGCGCCGCGCGATGCGCGGGCGCGCGCGTTTGGCCGCGGTGAAGCGGCGCGCGGGCTCCCATTGGGAGGAAGCGCGCGAATGCGCAGGATGCGGCGCCGACCGGCTGCCCGGGGCGGCGGTGCGTCATGCGGTGCTCTGCGATGGGGCTGCGGTTTCGCGTCCAGAAGGTGGCGGCGCCGCCGGTAGGTCTGTCCGGGGGCACTGCCCCCAGGGCCCCGGGGAGGTTTTAAGTCCCCGAGCGATCTTTGGGCCGTCCCCGCCGGGTGTGCGGCAAGGGACCGGACATCTGGTATCACGCGGATTTCTGCCCGCGCGGAAGCTTCGGGGCCGGGGTATACCGCGCCGGGGTTAACCAATTCCGACCGCACCGCGCGGCGTTACGGCCCGCCACGCAACGGCCCGCCACGCAACGGCCCGAAACGCAGCGGCCCGCCACGCAACGGCCCCTCACGCAATGGCACGCGGCTGGCGCTCCAGCAACCAGACCGCGGGGAGGATCAGCGCGATCACGCCGCTGACCGCGACGAAGGAGGCGCGCAGTCCCAGCATCTCGGAGATCCCGCCCATCATCGCCGGTCCGATGAAGAAGCCGACGATGCCCAGCATCCAGGCGCGCGACAGCGCATGGGCCCGCTGGCGTTCGGTCACGTGCGCGCCCAGGATCGAGTTCGCCGAGGGCACGATCACCGCCATCCCCAGCGCCGTGACCGCGACGCCGGCCACCACCACGGCCACGCTGGGCGCCGCCGCGATGGTCAACGCCCCGGCGATGCCCAGCGCCGCCGACCAGAAGATCACCCGGCCGTGACCCAGCCGCTCGGCCGCGACCTGGCCCGATAGCCGGCCGATCCCCATCACCAGGCCTAGCATCGCCGGGCCGAGGCTGCCTTCGCCCGGCGCGGCGCCGAGCGTGCGCTCGATATGCAGCGCCGACCAGGCCTCGGTCGCGTTCTCGCCGATGAACGAGGCGAACAGCACCAGCCCGGTCAGGCCGATCGCCAGCCAGGGCGGGCGGCGCGGCGTCTCGGCCTCGGTCCCGGCGCCCGCCGACGGGCCTTTCAGGCGTGGGCTCCACATCAGCCAGACCAGGCCCAGGTTCAGGAGGCCGAGCACCGGCAGCACCTGGCCGGGGCCGTATCCCGCCTGCCTTGCCAGCCCGGTGCCGAAGGCGGTCGCGGCGAAGGCGAAGGAGAACATTGCGTGGTTCACGTTCATCAGGTGCACGCGGTGGCGCGCCTCGCGGGCGCTGATCTCGACATTGGCGGTGATGTCGAGAAGCGCCACGGTGGCGCCCATGGCGAACATCGCGGCGCCGAGCGTGGCGACGCCGGTGGCGAAGGCCGGGTAGAGGAACGCCAGACAGAGCGCGGCGCCGATCAGCGGCAGGCCGAGCCGCCCCAGCGCCCGGCCGATCCGCGGCGCCAGCGCCATCGAGATCAGCCCGCCGACGGCCGACATCAGAAGCGCCGCGCCGAGCCCGGCATCCGAGGCGCCGACGGCGGCCTTGATATCCGGCACCAAGGCCGCGAAGCCGCCCCACAGCATGCCCACCGCCATCAGCGCGGCGGCCGGCGCGCGCGACAATCTCAACGCCTTGACGACAGACATGCACATCTCCGGGACAGGGCGGCCCGAACCGGACTATCCGGTGCCGCGGGCCGTGCCAATCGGCAATCGACATTTGCCCTTCCCATCGTGGCGGTTCTGTCCTATAGGCGGCGCTTCATTCGGGGCATACACCCTTGGAGGATGCCCCCTCAATCAAGGAGACTTCCAATGGCCGGCGGGATTCCCGATCTCATCGCCGCGGAACGGACGGGGACAGGCAAGGGGGCCGCCCGTCAGGCACGCCGCGAAAATCTGGTGCCAGGCATCGTCTACGGGGGCGGCGTCGATCCGCTGCCGATCACCATTCCCTACAACCAGCTCTTGAAGACGCTGAAGGCGGGCCGCTTCCTGTCGACGCTCTTCAACCTCAAGGTGGACGGCCATGACGACGTCCGCGTGATCTGCCGCGGCGTGCAGCGCGACGTGGTCAAGGACCTGCCCACGCATGTCGATCTCATGCGCCTGCGCCGGACCTCGAAGGTCAAGCTCTACATTCCGGTCGAGTTCGAGAACGAGGCGATCGCGCCCGGGATCAAGAAGGGCGGCGTGCTGACCGTGGTGCGCCCCGAGGTCGAGCTTGTGGTGACCGCGTCCGAGATTCCGGATCACATCACCGTCGACCTGACCGGGCTGGACATCAACGACGTCGTGACGATCAGCATGGTGACGCTGCCCGAGGGCACCCGGCCCACGATCGACCGCGACTTCGTGATCGCCAACATCTCGGCCCCGTCGGGCCTGCGCGCCGACGAGGAAGAGGAAGAGGGCGAAGAGGTCGCCGCCGACGAGGTGCCGCTGGCCGGCGAAGAGGCCGAAGCCGGGGGCGAGGGCGACGAGGAATAGTCCTCGGCGTCGGAACGCTGCGAACTGCGGGGCCTCCGGGCCCCGTTTTGCATTCCTGACCCGCGCTGCCGGGCCTGGCGCGAATGGTCCGTCGACGGACCATGCCGGCCGCCTGTCGACGGGCGGCGCACGCGCGGTCGAGCGCGCGCGAGAAAGCCGCGTCGACGCGGCTTTCGCCATGGTGCGTGACGGCTTCGGACCGGTCTAGCCGCTTGTCTTGGCCCGTCGCCTGCCCGCCGGCTAATCCTTCATCCCCGCAATCCGCATGTGGTCGAGCCAGCGCTCCAGGCTGCCCGGCGCGGTCCAGATGTCCTCCCACTCCGCGCGCTGCTCGGCAATCGTCGGCTCGTCGCTGTCGGTGTAGAACACCTTGTAGGCGTCCTGCGCCTTGTCGGCCTCGCCGAGACAGGCATAGATCCCCGCCAGCATCCGGTGCGCGCCCCGGGGGATCTTCTTCATCCGCTGCATCGCCGCCAGCGCGCCGTCGCAATCGTCCTTCTCCCACAGCGCCCAGCCCATCTGCCAGTGATACCAGTCCTCGTGGAACGGATCGATGCCCATCGCCTGTTCCAGCCGCGCGATGGCCGCGTCGACCTGTCCGCCGGCGTAGAGCATCGGCGTGGTGCTGGCGACGAGGTAGTCGGACGCGCTCGGATTGAGCGCGATGGCCTTGGCGAAGCTCGCCAGCGCCAGGTCGCGGTCGCCGGTTTCGGTATAGAGCCGTGCGAAGGCATAATGCACTTCGGGATCGTCCGGCGCGATGTCGAGCGCCCTTTGCGCATAGCCGAGCCCCTCGGCCAGCGTCGCGTCGCGGTCCAGCCCGTGCCAGCCGAACGTCGCCGCGCCGCGGCTGGCGAAGGCCAGTGCCAGATAGCCGAAATGCGCCTCCGGGTCGGCCGCGATGGCCCTGCGGCCGGCTTCGAAGACCATGCCGTTGGTCTCTTCGTTATAGTCCGCCCGGATCGCCTCGAGGCCCGCCAGGTAATGGTGCAGCGCATTGACCCTGTCGGGGTCGCTGCCGGGCAGGGGGCGTTCGATGCGAATTCCGACGCGGTCGGCGACGGTGCGGATGATGTGGTCCTGCACCACGAAGAGATCGCCGATCTCCTGGTCGTAGGAATGCGCCCAGATATGCGCGCCGCTCGTCGCGTCGACCAGTTGCGCCGTGACCTTCAGCTTGTTGCCGCTCTTCTGCTGGCTGCCTTCCAGGATGTAGTGCACGCCCAGTTCCTCGGCGATCCGGCGCATGTCGGCGTCGCTGACGCGGTAGCGGAAGCTGGAATTGCGCGCGATCACCGCGAAGGTGCGGCTGCGCGCCAGTTCGGTGATGATCCCCTCGGCGATGGCGTCGCTGAGATAGCCCCGGTCCGGCCCGGCGCTGAAATCGTCGAACGGCAGCACCGCGATGCGCGGCATGTCCCCGCTCCGCTGCGGGGCGCCGAAGGGGCCGGCCAGGAACGCCCAGGCCAGCGCCGCCACGGCCAGCACCGCCAGCGCGGCACCGGGCGCAGGGCGCGGCCAGCGCAGCCGCCGCGCCGGCGCCCCGGGCCGGACCGGCGCGGCATTCAGCCGGTAGCCCTTTTTCGGGAAGGTCTGCACGATCCGGTGCCGATCGTCGCCGAGCGCGCGGCGGATGTCGCCGATGCATTGCACCAGGCTGTCGTCGGTCACGAAGGTGTCGGCCCAGACGGCGGCGATCAGTTCGTCTTTCGAGACCATCCGGCCGGCGCGGTCCGCCAGACAGGCCAGGACCTCGGCGCTTTGGCTGCGCAGCGCGACGGGCTGGCCGCTATCATCCTGTAATTCCCTGGTTTTCAGGGAATAGCTGAACTTGCCGATGCGAAGCGCTTCGTATTTTTTCGGCATGATTTCGGCTCTCGTTCGGGACAATTCGCCGTTCTCTGCGCCCCCCTATCCCAGCGACCGCGCCGCCACGCCGGCAACCGCTGGTGGTCCGGCAGGGCGGCGCCGATGAATCGGGACCGACAGGAGGATAGCATGAAAACGACCGCCACGATCACCGCCCTGACGATCGCACTCGCCACGGCCGCCGCCGCCGAAAGCCGCATCGACACGCTTTGCGGCGCCGGCCATGCCAACGAGGCCGCCGGCCCGGGCGACATCCGGGCCAATCCCGACGGCTATTACATCCGCAGCCTGCGCACCCAGCTCAGCCACGGCGATCCGCGCATCGTCAGGGCGACGGGGCGCGTCTTTCACCTTTGCACCCGCAGCGCGGTGACCCCGGACATGGACGCCACCCGCGCCCTGCAGCTGAAGGGCGAGCGCGCGGTGAAATACCTTTTCGTGCCGGTGGCCGACCGGCTGCCCGCGCCGGCCTCGTGAGCCCCGCGCCCCCGGCACCGGGCGTTGCGCAACGCGGCGGGTCGGACTAGGTATCGCCCGACCCTGACCCATGGAGCGCGGCCATGCGCCTGTTCGTCGGCCTCGGCAATCCGGGGGCCAAACATGCCGGGCACCGGCACAACATCGGCTTCATGGCCGTGGACCGGATCGCCGGGGATCACGGCTTTGGCCCGTGGCGCTCGAAGTTCCAGGGCGTGATCGCCGAGGGCCGGCTGGGGACCGAGAAGGTGCTGCTCTTGAAGCCCGAGACCTACATGAACCTCTCGGGCAACTCGGTGCAGGCGGCGGCGCAGTTCTACAAGCTGGCGCCTGAGGACATCGTCGTCTTCCACGACGAGCTGGACCTCGCCCCCGGCAAGTGCCGGGTCAAGACCGGCGGCGGGCATGCGGGCCATAACGGGCTGCGCTCGCTGCATGCGCAGATCGGGCCGGATTACGTGCGGGTGCGCCTCGGCATCGGCCATCCCGGCCACAAGGACCGGGTGTCGGGCTACGTGCTGCACGACTTCGCCAAGGCCGACCGCGACTGGCTGGAGGACCTGCTGCGCGGCATCAGCGACGGCGCCGCCGACCTCGCGGCGGGCGATACCGGCCGCTTCATGAACGCGGTGGCGCTGCGTACCGCGCCGCCCCGGTCCTCGGCCGCGCCCGAACCGAAGCCCGCGGAACCGCCTCCCGGGGCAGAGCCGCCGCCCGCGGCCGGGCCGGACGGGCGCCGCGCGCTGCAAAAGCTGATCGACAAGTTCCGATGAGCCTCGCCGCGGCGCTCAGCCGGCAGGCCGGGGTTTGCGCCGCGCTCGGCTCGCCCTTCACCGGGCGGGTGCTGCGGCTTCTGGCGGGCCGGCTGGCGCCGGGCACGCCGCTGACCGACCGGCTGTTCGCCTGGCCGGGCGATATCTCGGCGTCGGGCGCCTCGGTGCCGCTGCGCCTGGCCGGCGCGCTGCACGGGCTGGTGCTGTCGGGGGCCGACCCCGCGCTGGCCGCGGTCTACCCGCCGGCGCCGGCGCCCGGCGACGAGGCGCTGTGGGACGCCGTCGCGCGGGCGCTCGACGCCCATGCCGGGCGGATCGGCGCCTGGCTGGACCGGCCGCCGCAGACCAACGAGGTCGGGCGCAGCGCGGTGCTGATCGCCGCCGGACATTGGCTGACGGCGCGATACGGCCTGCCGCTGCGGCTGTCCGAGCCGGGCGCCAGCGCCGGGCTGAACCTGATGTGGGACCGCTTCGCGCTGGATGTCCGGGGCAAAAGATACGGGCCGCAGACCCCTGCGCTGGTGCTTGCGCCGGACTGGCGCGGCGAGGTGCCGCCCCGCGCGGCGCCGGAAGTGGCCGAGCGCCGCGGCGCCGACCTGACCCCGCTCGATCCGCGCGACGCGGGCGACCGGCTGCGGCTTCTGGCCTATCTCTGGCCCGACCAGCCGGACCGGCTGGCCCGCACCCGCGCCGCGCTCGCGGTGGCCGGCGCGCCGGTCGACCGGTCGGATGCGGCGGACTGGCTGGCGCATCGGCTCGCCGCACCCGTCCCCGGCCAGCTGCACCTGATCTTCCACACCGTCGCCTGGCAGTATTTCCCGGCCGTGGTCCAGGCCCGCGCCCGCGCGCTGATCGAGGCCGCCGGGGCGCGGGCCACCGCCGCGGCGCCACTGGCCTGGCTGGGGATGGAGGCCGACGGCGCAAGCCCCGGCGCCGGGCTGACGCTGCGGCTCTGGCCGGGCAACCGGCGCCTTGCGCCGGGGCGCGCCGATTATCACGGACGATGGGTCGACTGGCGCCCGGAAGAGGCTACACTCTAGCCCATGGACATGGATCCCTCGCTCAACGTGCTCGGCGACCGGCTTGCCCCGTGTTCGCAGGACCCGGTCACCGGGTTCTTCCGCAACGGCGCCTGCGACACCTGCGACCGGGACCGGCGCAGCCACACGGTCTGTGCAGTGATGACCGACGAGTTCCTGGCCTTCTCGAAATACGTGGGCAACGACCTGTCGACGCCGCTGCCGGCCTACGGCTTTCCGGGGCTGAAGGCGGGCGACCGCTGGTGCCTGTGCGCGGGGCGCTTCCTGCAGGCCCATGACGAGGGCTGCGCGCCGCGGCTGCACCTTGCGGCGACGCACATGCGGGCGCTGGAAATCGTGCCGCTCGAGGTGCTGCGCCGCTACGCGCTGGACCAGAACTAGCGCGGGATCGGCCAATTCCCGCCGTTCACATTCTTCCCGTGGCGCGAACAGCGGCCGCAGGCCGCCGCGCCATCGCCGACCCGCCCCCCGGGGCGGCGATCGGGCGAGGTCAGTGCACAGGTCCGAAGTTGCGCGGGAACCGCGGGATAAAGCGCGCCGAACGGACGTTGGCTCGCCACCCCGCGGGTCGGCGATGGCGCGGCTTTGCGTTGAAACGGCAACGACCGCTCAGCCCGCACGCGGCCCCGCCCCGGGACAGCGAGCAAGCGCAGATGGCCCCGCCCGCCGGGCGGCCGCGGGCCTATCCGGCGCGTCCCGGATGCGGGATCATGCAGGGGTTCGGCCCGGTCAGGACCGCCATCGCCTCGGGCCGCATCAGGCCCGCAAGCGCCGGATCGGACGCCCGCAACCCGCCGGTATAGGTGCCGAACGCGGGCAGGATCACCCGGTCGCTGTCGAACAGGAAGCAGGGCCGCGACACCCGCCGGCCCCGCGCGTTCACCGTTGCCTTGGGATGGTAATGCCCCGAAACCTCGCCGCTGGCCCCGGGCCGGGCGATATGGCGGAAGGTCAGCGGCGCGATCGGCAGTTCCGCGAGATGCGTGCCGCCGAGGTCCATCGGCCCGGGATCGTGATTGCCCTCGATCCAGATCCAGCGCCGGCCCGCCATCAGCCGCGCCAGCCAGAGGATCGCCGCTTCGGCCAGCCCCTCGGCGACCGCCCGGTCGTCGAAGCTGTCGCCGAGGCAGATCACCGTCGCCGGCGCGGTCGCCGCGACCTCGGAATCAAGGCGCGCCATGGTGTCCTGCGTCTCGTAGGGCGGCAACAGCGCGCCGCCGAGGCGCGCGACGCGCTCGGACCGGCCGAGATGCAGATCCGAGATCACGAGCACGCGCTGCCCGGGCCACCAGAGCGCCCCGGAAGCGCGCGCCTCGAGCGCCGCGCCGGCCAGCGTGAAGGGGACGACGTTCTTCTTATGTTCCTTGCACATAACCCTCTATACCCGCATCGCGCGGGGGCAGGTCAAGAGGCCGCGGCCGGGGCGCCGCGCGGAAACCCCGCTTGGGCCGTCAATGCGGCGCGCGCCGCCGGGGCACGGTCTTTGGCGGCGCGGGGCGTGCCGCAGGCTCGGCCAGCCCCGCGGCCTCGATCAGCCTGGCGGCTTCCTCGGCCAGCAGCCGCTCGGTCGCCGCGCCCTGCACCGGGACGCGGCCATGCTCCAGCATCAGGGGCGCCGCCAGCGGCGTCACGCGGTCCAGCACCACGTGATCGACCCGGCCCTGGGTCCGCGCCAGCATCTCTTCGATCCGCCCGAAATCCACCAGCCCCTTCAGCGCCTCTTCGCGGGTAATCTTCAGCAGCACGTGGTCCGGGTCGTAGCGGCAGAGCGTGTCATACAGGATGTCCGAGGAAAACGTCGCCTGCCGCCCGGTCTTGCGGGCGCCGGGGGTGTTGCGGTCGATCAGCCCGGCGATCACCGCACTGGCCTTGAAGGTCCGTTTCATCACCGCGTTGCCGGCAAGCCAGGTCTCGAACGTGTCGCGCAGCGCCGCGCCGCGGAACAGCGGTGCCGGGTCGGCAACCGCCTTGAGCCCCCAGATCAGCACGGCGTAATCGGTCGCGACGAACCCCAGCGGGTCGAGCCCCTGTGACTCCATCCGCTGGGTCAGCAACAGGCCCAGCGTCTGCATCGCGTTGCGCCCGGCAAAGCCGTAGACGCAAGTATGCCGGCGCCCGTCATGGGGGAAGCTTTCGACCAGGATGCGGTCGGCCTCGGGCAGTTTCGAGACCTCGCGCTGCAGCGCCAGCCAGGCCGCGGTGTGCGGCGGCAGGCCGGGCCAGTCGGCTTGCCGGAACATCGCCAGGATGCGCTGCGAAAGCTGCGTGGACGTGGCGAACTTGGTGCCCATGAAGGTGGCGATCTTCGGCTTTCGCGCGGCGTCGCGCGTGACCTCGACCACGGTTTCGCGCATCCGGTCGTAGCGCACGATGCGGCCGCCGATCAGGAAGGTGTCGCCCGGCGTCAGCGTCGCGGCGAACCCCTCTTCGATCTCGCCGAGCGGCCTGGCCTGGCCGCGCAACCGCACCTTGACGAGGTCGGTATCCTGGATTGTGCCGATGTTCATCCGGATGCGCTGTGCCGCGCGCGGGTCGCGCAGGCGCCAGCATCCGTCTGCGCCCTGCCGCATCCGCTGCCAGCGGTCGTAGGCCCTGAGCGCATAGCCCCCCGTCGCCACGAAATCGAGGCATTCGTCGAACTCCGCCCGCGACAGCTGCGCATAGGCGCCGACGGTGCGGACCTCGGCATAAAGCTCGCCGGCCCGGAACGGCCCGGCGCAGGCAGCGATCAGGATGTGCTGGCAAAGCACGTCGCGCGGGCCGGGGCCGCGCGCGTCGCCGTCGAGCTGACGCGCGCGCGCGGCCTCGAGCGCGGCGACGCACTCGACCACCTCGAAGCGGTTCGCCGGGACCAGGATCGCCTTGGACGGCGCGTTGTAGCGGTGGTTCGCGCGGCCGATCCGCTGCACCAGCCGCTTGACGTTCTTCGGCGCGCCGACCTGCACGATCAGGTCGACGTCGCCCCAGTCGATGCCCAGATCCAGCGTGCCGGTGCAGACGATGGCGCGCAGCCGCCCCGCCGCCATCGCCGCCTCGACCTTCTGGCGCTGCTCGCGGGCCAATGACCCGTGGTGGATGCCGATCGGCAGGCCCTCGTCATTGGCGAGCCACAGGTTGTGAAAGAAGATCTCGGCCTGGGCGCGGGTGTTGTGAAAGATCAGCGTGGTCCTGTGCCGCCCGACCTCGTTTAGCACCGCCGGCACGGCATAGGCCGCGCCGCCGCCCGACCAGGGCGGCATTTCCCCGGTCTCCAGCATGCGGATGTCGGGCTCGGGGCCGGGGTCGGCCTGAAGGATGTCGCAAGCGTCGGGATGACGGGCCAGCATCCGCGCGATGCCCGCGGGGTCCTCGACCGTGGCCGACAGCCCGACGCGGCAGAGGCCGGGGCAGAACGTCTGCAGCCGCGCCAGCGCCAGCATCAGCTGGTCGCCGCGCTTCGATTCCGCCAGCGCGTGGATTTCGTCGACGATGACCCGTTTCAGCCCCGCGAACATCCGCGGCGCGTCCTCGTAGCTGATCAGCAGCGCCAGGCTTTCGGGCGTGGTCAGCAGGATGTGCGGCGGATCGGCGCGCTGGCGCCTCTTCTGCGTGGCGCTGGTGTCGCCGGTGCGGTCCTCGATCCGGACGGGCAGGCCGATCTCGTCGACCGGGCTGCGCAGGTTGCGCTTGATATCCGCCGCCAGCGCCTTCAGCGGCGAGACGTAAAGCGTGTGCAGACCGTCATGCCCGCCATCCGCCAGATCGGCGAGCGTGGGCAGGAATCCGGCCAGCGTCTTGCCGCCGCCGGTCGGCGCGATCAGCAGCAGCGCCGGCTCGCCCGCGCGGTCGAGCATCGCCTGCTGGTGCGGGTGGATCGTCCAGCCGCGCGCGGCGAACCAGTCGTGGAAGGTGGCGGGCAGGGCGGCCATGCCGGTCAGGCTAGTGCGGAAGCCCCCCGGGCCGAAAGCGGTTTTTCATGCGCACGCCCGGCGCCGCGCCGCCCGCGCTATTCGGCGTCGAGCATCGCCAGCCGCGGCGCAAGTTCGCGCAGGAGCTTCAGTTGCATGGCACGGGGAAAGTCCTGGTAGCTGTTGACGGACATCACGAACGAATCCGGCCCGCGCGAGACGTTGCGGATGTAATGCAGGAAGGGGTCGCGGTCGGGCGTGTAGATCTTCACCTTGTGGGGGAGGACAAGCCCGTTGATCGTGACGCCGCGCGTGTGCAGGTAGTCGGCAATCGCGGCCGGGGGCTGACCGATATTCGAGACGCCGTCGCCGGAGATGTCGATCACCGTGCGCGCGCAATCCGGCCCGGCCTCGAGGTGGCCGATCGCGAATTCCAGGCCCGCCCCGATCGCGGTTCCGGTCGTCCCGTCGAACGGATCGTGCATCGCCTCGATCGCATCGGCGAAGTCGCGCGCGTCGCGGTTGCTGCGCAAGAGGACCCAGGGAACCGAGACGTCCTGCTGGTGCTCGCCGGCCCATTGCAGGATCGACACCGCGACGCCGCCGGGATTGAGCGCCACCATGTTCTGGATCGTGGGATGCCGGAATGCCGCCGCCGTGCCGCCGCGCTGGATGTCGTAGTCCTGCGCGCTCATGCTGGCGGAGACGTCCCAGGACAGAAGCAGTTTCAACTCGCAGGCCCGGGCGGGTGTGACTGTCAGGAAGATCAATGGAAGAACGAGAATCGGCAAAAGGCGCATGGCGGCCTCCTTTTCGAGACGTGCGTCATGCTAGCATCAAACCGCGCAACCGCCGAGTCTCGGCTCTGGCGCGATCCCGGTTACTTCACGATGATCTCGTCCTTGACGAACATGTTCGACCAGGCGCGGTCGATCAGATCGGCGCTCATCTGGTAGGGGATGCCCTCGAATTCGCAGATCGCGATCATCTGGTCGATCAGGAAGATCGGCTGATAGTTCGCGTACACGTTGTTGATCGTCGGGTACTTGTTCTTCAGGAGGTGCACCAGCGCCTTCTCGTTCAGCGGCATCTTCTTCTTCTTGGCCACCAGCGAGAAGATTTTCAGATAGTCCTGCTGGCTCGGCCCGTCGATCTTGATCTTGAAGAAGATCCGTCTGAGCGCCGCCTTGTCGAAAATCTCGTTCGGGTGGAAGTTGGTCGAGAAGATCACCAGCGTGTCGAACGGCACCTCGAACTTTTCGCCCGATTGCAGGGCGAGGATGTCCTTGCCCTCTTCCAGCGGCACGATCCAGCGGTTGATCAGCGCCTGCGGCGGCTCGGCCTGGCGGCCGAGGTCGTCGACGATGAACACGCCGCCGGTGGATTTCAGCTGCAGCGGCGCCTGGTAGGTCTTGGAGATCGGGTTATAGACCAGATCCAGCATGTCCAGCGACAGCTCGCCCCCGGTGATCACCGTGGGCCGCATGCACAGCACGTAGCGCCGGTCATACCGGTTGGACGTGCGGCGCAGCG
>JBFKQC010000078.1:0-17640 GCA_041627895.1 Rhodobacter sp. | reverse complement strand
CCGCGCCACTCGCGCGAGACTTCTCTCTGTCCGCTTCAGGCCAGAACCCGGCCCGTTTCCGCCGGGCCATATCCTGCCCTGGCGGGGAATTGCCTCGGCGCGGCGCGGCGGCTAAGGCTTGCGGCCATGCCACGCTATGCGCTGAAGATCGAATACCACGGCGGCCCGTTCTCCGGCTGGCAGCGCCAGGCCGGGCAGCCCTCGGCGCAGGGCGCGGTCGAGGCGGCGCTGGTGAAGCTGCAGGCGGACGTGCCGTCGCTGGCCGCGGCGGGCCGCACCGATGCCGGGGTGCACGCGCTGGCGCAGGTGGCGCATTGCGATCTTGCAAGGGACTGGGCGCCCTTTCGGCTGTCCGAGGCGCTGAATTACCATCTCAAGCCGCAGCCGGTGGCGGTGGTCGGCTGCGCCGCGGTGCCGGACGACTGGCACGCGCGGTTCTCGGCGCGCGAGCGGCGCTATCTCTACCGGGTGATCTGCCGCCGGGCGCCGCTGACCTTCGACCGCGGGCTGGCCTGGCGCGTGGCGCAGCCGCTCGATATCGCGGCGATGCGCGAAGGCGCGGCGCATCTGGTCGGGCGGCACGACTTCACCACGTTCCGCGCCAGCGAGTGCCAGGCGGCCTCGCCGGTCAAGACGCTGGACGCGCTGGAGATCGAGGACGCCGGCGCCGAGATCCGGTTCCATGTCCGAGCGCGCAGCTTCCTGCACAGCCAGGTGCGCAGCTTCGTCGGCACTCTGGAACGGGTCGGCGCCGGGGCCTGGGCGCCCGGGGCGGTGCGCGCGGCGCTGCAGGCGCGCGACCGCGCGGCCTGCGGGCCGGTGGCGCCGCCGGACGGGCTGTATCTGGCGGGCGTTGGATACGATCCGGATCCGTTCGCGGGCTGAGGCGGATGTTGCGCCGCGCCAAGGCGCGTCGCGGCGGGGCGGGCGCTCGCTTCGCTCGCGCCCGCTTACACCGCACCGAAGGTGGGTCGATGGCCAGTCCTGCGCCCAGGTCCCGCCATGCGAACCCGGGTCGATGGCTGCCGGCCTCGCCCCTGAGCGGTAATGGAAAATTAGCCGAATCGGCCGGAGGATAGGGGTGGGACGTCGGGGGAATACGCGAAAACCACGTTAACGAAACGTTCGCCGGGAAAACGCGACGGCCGGGCGCGCTTTTACCGGGCCTGGAAACCTGCCTATGCCGGAGGAAATTCCAGCCGGATGAAGAAACCGGGCCGGATCAGGCGCTCAATCGCGGCTCAGGCGATAGGTTGCGCCGCCCGGGATCGGGCCGGCGATCTCGGTGACGCCGCCCTCGGGCCATTGCACCGCCAGGCGCACGGCCTCGGTCGCGGCGCCGAGGCCGAAATGCGCCACCGCCGCGTCGAACGACATGAACCCGCCGCCGGATTGCAGTTCGCGCATCATCTTGGTGCCATCGGCCAGTTCCACCACGATCCGCGCGCCGATGCCGTGGCTGTTGCCCTTCGCGTCGCGAAGTTCCACCGCCAGCGCGTTGCCCGCCTGCATGCCGTTGACGAACAGCGCCAGCGGCCCGTTCACCGGATGGGTCAGCACATCCAGATCGCCGTCGTTGTCCATGTCGAAAGTCACCGCGGCGGCGGTCATCAGGTAGTCCTCCAGCCCGAACGGGCCCGAGGCCTCGTCAAAGCTGCCATCGCCCCGGTTGTGAAAGAACAGGTTCGACGGCGAGACCTCGTTCGGCACCCAGGTGCCGTTGACGATATAGACGTCCTGCCGGCCGTCATTGTCGAGATCGGCGATCTTCGTGTCCCACGACCAGCCGCCGACTTCGAGCCTTTGTGCCGGCGCGACGTCGGCCCAGCCCTCGCCCGCGCGCGTCAGCAGCACGTTCGACTGCCTGATCTGCGGAATCGTCGTGTCGAAGACCGACATCAGCGGCGCCTCGAACGGCTTGAAATGAATGTCGCAATAGGCGCGCGGGATGCGCTGGTCGGCCGGTATCAGCGCGCAGATGGCCGGATCCTGCTTCTGGATCGCCAGGTCCTTGACCAGCATCGCCTTGCACTCTGCCTGCAATTCGCCGGTCAGCTCGGCGCACTTGCCCGCATATGTCGGGTCAAAGCGATTGCCGGATTTGTACCAGCTCTTGATTTCCATGTTCCGGACGCACAACGCCTTGGCGGCCGAATCCGATATGGCGTCGCAGTATTTTGACAAGTGCTGCATCTTCAGACGCGTCGAGACGCCAGAGGACCGCCCGGCGATCTGGGCGAAGTAGAGTTGCACCGATCCTGCATTGTGCAGATCCGCCGTCTTGATCGCCATCGTCGTGTTGGTGGTGTGCGGGATATGCCCCTGCGCCCGGGTGACGGGGGTGAAGCCGCCCCTGCCGTCACCGTAATAGACGTAATCCGGCAGTTCGAAATCGTTGCCGACCAGAAGATCGAGCGCGCCGTCGAGGTCGATGTCGGACAGCAGGATCGTCAGCGTCTCGCCCGGCAGCCCCGGCAGGTCGGCGAACCGCGAGCCGTCCAGCACGCCGGCCTCGTTGAACAGCACCCGGTTGCGCGATTCCTCGCCCGGGATGCGCCGGTACCAGCCCGCCGCCCAGTTGCCCAGCACCGCGTCGAGGTCGCCGTCGCGGTCGACATCGCCGAATGCCAGCGCCATCGACAGCATCGCGCCGTCGCGGTTCGCCACCGGCGCGGGGTGGCCGGTGGCAAGCGTGCCCGACTTGTTACGCAGGATCAGGTTGCCGTCCAGATAGGTGGCGAGGAACAGATCCAGCCAGCCGTCGTTGTCGATGTCCACCAGCGCGGCGTTGAAGATGTCGAGACCGGCAAGCGGCCCAAGCTCGACCGGCCAGGGGCTGAACTGTCCGGCGCCGTCGTTCTCGTAGATGTAAAGCCCGCGCTCGGTCGAGGCGACGACGAGGTCGAGGTCGCCGTCGTGGTCCAGATCGCCGGTCGACAGGCTGCGGCCCTCCCAGAACGGCGGCCACATGTCCTTCATCGAGAATTCCAGCGGCTTGTCGATGCCGTGGGTTGTCGCCTCGACCCGGGTGAAAACCGTCTCACCCGGCGCCGAGCGCGGGCCAAAAGGGCGGGCGTCGATCCTCACCGCGTCGCCGGACGTGACCTCCATCGCCTCTGCAGCCGGCAGCAGTGTCCGCTCGAGGCCCAGCAGCAAATCCAGCGCCCGGTCGGTCTGCCAGGTGTGATAGGAATGCGCCGCCGCACCGCCGATCACGCCCAGCGCCACGATCACCCCGGCGAGGTAGTTCGCCGCCCGGGCCGAGATCGTGCTGGCCACGATCAGGTAGGAATAGACGCTGAACGAGCCCAGCGTGAACAGCAGCGCGAAGACGTAGCCATGGGTCAGCCCGCTGGACAGCAGCGCCCCGGCCAGCACCACGTCGAAGGCGATCGGCACCGGCAGGAAGGTGCCCACCGCCGCCACCAGCACCAGCACCGCGACGCTGAACGCGACGCCGACGATCAGGTCCTGCGGCAGCAACGTGCCGCCGATGGCGCCGAGCAGGCCCGCGAGGAACATCAAGGGCACCGTGGTCCGGATAATGAACCAGAGGTTCTTGCCATAGCTAACGGCAAATCCCGCCAGCGCCACCAGCACGCTTTCGCGCGGCGCGGGCACGTTCCAGCCAGAGGCCGCCGGCACCTGCATCGACGGCGCGGCCTGTAGTTCCTCGCGCGGCAGAAGCCGGCAGATCAGCGGCACCGCGACCAGGATCACCAGCACGCTGAGCGCGATCTTCGACAGCGCCATGTAGACCGGCAGCAGGCTGAAGGTCATGGTCAGCACCACGATGTTCAGCGTCGGCGAGGCGATCATCGCGCTCAGCGTGGTCTCGGCGCGCATCCCCCCGGTATAAAGCCCGCGCGCGATCGGCGCGGCGCAGTTGACGCAGACGCCCAGCGGCGCCCCCATGGCGAGACCGAGGAACGAGTTCGAAAACCCGCCCGCGAAGCTGCGCCGCTGCAGATAGCCGAACAGCGTCAGGAACGCCGCGGCGATCATGACGCCGAACGACATGCCCTTCTTGTTGGTGTCGATCCAGTTGATCGTGGTCTTGCCGATCTTCTCCCAGACCGGCATGCCCTGCTCGATCGCATAGACCGGGTCAAAGGCGATCGGGTCCTCAAGCTGGATCGCCCCCGACATCATCGCCTTTTCGTCGAGCTGCGGATAGCGCGACTGGGTCCAGAACAGGAACGCCAGCACCCCGACCATGAGAATCGCGAAGACGATCCGCTTTTCGGCGGATCTGACGACAAGCCCGCTCATTTCCGTCTCCGTTCCGCTACGCGCCGGTTTCCGACCCGGCCGCAATCCAGCCTAGCACGGCGCCGCCGCGCGCCATTTGATCCGGCGCAACCTGGTGTCATGGCGCCGCGCTCACTCGGAATCGCCGTCGGCGCCTTCCTTCATCTCTTCGGCCGGCACGATGGTGCCGCGCGAAATCTCGAACATGCCCGACAAATGGAACGGCTTCAGCACGTAGTTGCGCTGTGCCTCGCCGCGGCCGTTGTCAACCTGGCGCTTGATCTCGACCTTCTCGTCGGTCGCCGCGGTCAGGTTGTACTGATAGAAGCCGTCCTTCATCCGCCCGCCCTGCACGCGGAACACCGGCAGGCCGCGGCTGGCGGTCTCTTCGGTCTCGAAGTCGTCGGGGCCGGTGATCTGCAGCACCGCGTTGGTGTAGCCCTGCCCGCCGGTGAACGACAGCGAGCCGGCCTGCAGCCGCACCTCGACATCCTGGGCAAGCGCGGCGGGCGCCGCCAGCAGCGTCAATCCCAGGCCAAGGGCCAACGTCGTGTGGAGCATCGTGAAAAATCCTCTCTGATCGCGCCCCGCGGCGGCGAACCGTCCGGGGGCAGAAAAATACCGCCCGAGAATAGACCCGGCGCCCCCGGGGATCAATCGGTGCCGCTGCATCCGTGCGGTTTCGGCGGGAACGGTCCCGCCTCAGTCGCTTGCCGCCAGCGCCGCCCAGGCCGCTTCGGCGGCTTCGTTGGCGGCGTTGATCTGGTCGGCGGTCATCTGCGCGGCCAGCCGGTCGCGAATCGCGATCGCGCCGGGCAGGCCGAGGCTGGCGGCGATGGTCAGCCACTTGTAGCCCTCGACGTAATCCTGCAGCACGCCCTTGCCCTGAAAGCTGAGGATGCCGAGGTTCGCCATCGCCGCCGGCATGCCGCGGTCGGCGGCGGCGCGGAAATAGCCGGCGGCCAGGCGGTAATCGCGCGACGTCGCGGCGGCGTCGGCCAGCAGATAGCCCTGCAGGAACTGCGCCACCGGATCGCCCGCCGCTGCCGCGGCGCGATAGGCCCCGGCCGCGGCGGGGTCGGGCGGCTGCAGCCGCGCGTCGAACAGGAACTGCCCCGCGACCGTGCCCGCCGCGGTGCCCGCCTCGGCGGCGAGGCGGTAAAGCTCCTTGGCGTAATCCTCGTTCACCTCGACGCCAAAGCCGTTCTCGTACATCGTGCCGAGGTTGGTCATCGCCACCGGCAAGCCCTGGTCGGCCGCGCGGCGGAACCACTCGGCGGCGGCGGCGTAATCCTGCGGCACCCCGTCGCCGCGCACGTGGATCAGGCCCAGGTTGTTCTGCGCCCGCGCATGGCCGGACTCGGCGGGGCCGGAATAAAGCGCGATCGCCTTCGCGATGTCCTTTTCCACGCCGATGCCGTCCTGATAGAGCACGCCGAGCGAGACGGCGCTTTCGGTCCAGCCGAGATCGGCGGCCCGCCGGTAGAGCTCTGCGGCCGAGGCCGGGTCGGCGGGCGTGGCGATGCCCTGTTCCAGGACGACCGCCAGATCGTGCAGGTATTCCGGCACGCCGCTTTCGGCGGCGGCGGTCAACAGCGCCAGCCCCCTGGCGGGATCGGCGGGCACGCCAAGCCCGCGAAGATAGAGCGTGCCGAGCGCGTTCTGCGCGGTGGCCGCGCCCTGGTCCGCCGCGGCCGCGTAATACCCCGCCGCGCGGGCATAGTTCTGCAGGACGCCGTCGCCGGTCTCGTAGCGCTGGGCCAGCGCGGTCTGCGCCGCCGCATCGCCGGCCTCTGCCGCGCTCTCCAGCGCCGCGAACGGGGTCTGCTGCGCCAGGGCCGGCAGGCCCGGCGCGACGAAGCCCGCGACGGCAAGCCAGATCGACGCGGCTGGGACCGATAGTCGCATCCGTCCGCTACTGGCTCGACAGGAAGACGCGGGCGCGTTCCTGCGCCTCGGCCACCTGATCCGGCGTCATCAGCGCGGCCAGCACGTCGCGCCGTTCGGCCGCGGCATCGTCGCCCGAGGCGGCGGCGACATTGGCCCATTTGTGCGCCTCGACGTAATCCTGGTCGACCCCGGTGCCGGTGGCATAGGCCTCGGCGACGGCGGCCTGCGCCTCGGCGTTGCCGCGCCTGGCGGCGCCGAGGAAATATTCGGCGGCCTTGGCGGCGTCGGCCTCGATCGCCTCGGTGCCGTCGCGGTAAAGCCAGCCGAGCCGCAGATAGGCATAGGGCTCGCCGAGCCGCGCCTTGCGTTCCAGCCAGCCCAGCGCGTCGGCGTCGCCGCCCCGGGCGTACTCGGCGACCCAGACCATCGCGGCCTCGGGCTCGGGCCCTTCGATCTCGCCGGCGAGGAACAGCGCGCCAAGCCGGGCCGCGGCCACTTCGGAGCGGCCCCAATAGGCGATGGTGTAATACTCGATGGCCTTGGCGACATCCGCCTCGACCCCGCGCCCGGCCTGGTAGAATTCGCCCAGCACCAGCGCGGCGCGGGTCAGGCCTTGGTCGGCGGCCTTCCTGTACCATTCGGCCGCAACGGCGTCGTTCTGCGCCACGCCGACGCCCTTGGCATAGGCATAGCCCAGGTTGGTCTGCGCGCCCGGGTCGCCCTTTTCGGCGGCGCGGACCAGATAGACGATGGCCTTTTCCGGATCGGCCTCGACGCCCTCGCCGGTCAGATAGCCGGCGCCCAGAATGCGCTCGGCGATGGTCATGCCGCCGTCCGCGGCGCGTTGCAGATAGTGCAGCGCCTTGGCCTCGTCCTTGGGAAAGCCGGTGCCGCGGGTGTAGTTGTAGAACAGCGACAGGTGCGCGTCCGGGTTGCCCGCATCCGCCGCCTGCAGCAGCCAGCGCGCGGCCTGTGCCTCGTCGCGGTCGGTGCCCTCGCCGCGGGAATACATCTGCGCCACGGCGAACTGCGCTTCCGGCACGCCGGCATCGGCGGCCTTGCGCAGCAGGTCGAAGGCGCGTTCCTTGTCGCCCTCGACGCCGCGCCCGACCCGGTAGAGCTGGCCGAGGTAGAAATGCGCCTCGGCGCTGCCGTTGCCGACGCCGACCTGCAAAAGCTCGGCCGCGCGCTCGTAGTCCGGCATCTCGGGCTGGCCGGTCAGGTAGGCCCGCGCCAGCAGCATGTGGCCGTTGCCGTGGCCCTGCCCGATCGCCGCCTCGAGCCAGCGGATCGCGCCCTCGCGGTCGAACGGCCCGCCGACGCCGTTGGCCAGCATGTAGCCCAGCCGGTACTGCGCCACGACGTTGCCGTCCTCGGCATGGGGCACGAGGCCGGCGCGCGCCACCTCGAACTCGCCGGCAACATAGGCCTCTTCGACCGCCTCGATGCCCATCGGTTCGCCCGACCCGGCATCCTGCGCCGTCCCGGGCACGGCCAGCGCCAGGGCCATGGCCGCCGCCAGCGCGATCCGGGCGCGGCGCGAATTCCGTCCATCTTTCAAATGCATCTCTCTAGCCTTGCTGCAACAATTCCGGCGCAGAGCCTAGCGCGCGGTGCCTTGCGGAGACCAGCAAAAACCTGGGCCGGCGACAAGGGGAATCCGCTCACAAGAAGATGAAGACCGCCGCCGCCGCCGTCAGGAAGCTGCCGAAGGGCAGTTCCGCGTCGCCCCGGGGCCGCGCGCCGCGCCGCCGCGCCTCGAACGCGGCGACGCAAAGGCCCATCAGCGCGGCGAGAAGCGCGACCCAGGGCAGATCCGCCCAGCCCACCGCGGCGCCGATCCCGGCCATCAGCTTGACGTCGCCGAACCCCATCCCCTCGCGCCCGCGACAGAGGGCATAGGCCCAGCGGACCGCCTGGAACGCCGCGAACCCGATCGCCGCAGACAGCGCGCCCTCGCCCAGGCTGCGCCCCGGGTCCGCGGCGGCGAGCGCCAGGCCCAGGACCAGCAGCGCCAGGGTCAGCGGGTTCGGCAGGAGAAAGTGCCTGAGATCGGCGTAGAACAGCGCGATCAGGCACCAAAGGACCGCGGCCGTCGCCCACATCTCGGCCCTGCCCCCGGTCCAGACCACGGCGGCCAAGGCGGCGACGAAGGCGGCGACCTCGATCCGCAACAGGTGTCCGGGGATCGGCGCGCCGCAGCGCCGGCAGCGCCCGCGCGACGCCAGCGCCGAAAGCACCGGCACCATGTCGCCGGGACCCAGCCGCGCGCCGCAGGCGGCGCAGGCCGATGGCGCCAGAATCGACCTGCGCTCGGGCAGGCGGTCGGCGAGCACGCCCAGGAACGACCCGATGGCCGGGCTGATCAGCAGCAGGAACAGCGCCCAGGGCCAGTCGGCGGACATCGCGACGGCAGGTGCAGGATCAGCGAATCGTGGTCAGTTCCACGTCGATCGCCTTGCGCCGAAGCGCCATCGAACCCAGCGGGTCGAGATCGGGATGCTTCGACAGAAGCTCGTCGAATCCGGCGCGCGCGGCCTGCAGCCGCGCGATTGCGTCGGTGCTGGCGCGGCCGCGGCTGATCGCGGCGCGGGCGATTTCCTGATCGGCGGTCGCCTGCACCGCCAGCGCCGCCGAACGGCCGCGCCCGTCAAGCTGTGCCGCGACGATGCGCGCCTCGTCCGAGGCCTTGACGAACTTGCCCGCCCGCAACAGCGCATGGGCATATTCCAGCCTGATCCGCGGCTCCAGCGGCCCGGCGCGTTTCAGCAGATCGGCATAGCCGCGCGCGGCCTTGGTGTACTGCCCGCCCTCCAGCGCGGTGCGGGCGACGAAGTAGTTCGCCTTGAACCCGGCGCGGCTGGCACCGGGCTTGAACGACGGCCCGCCGGTCTGGCACGCCGCGAGCGTCAGGACGAAAAGGAACAGCGCTGGCGCGCGCAGTCGAGAGAGCTGCATCATGTCGCGTCTCATCCAGAGGAAATTCAACCGGGCGAGGCAAAGCCTAGCACGGGCCGCGGACGACATCCTATGGGCCGCGTCAAAATCGTTCTCAGGCGTGGCAAGTTTGTCTAACATCGCGACATGACAGACCCGATCCCGCCCTTCTCGGCCGCCGAATACGACCGCCGCCTGGACAAGACCCGCAAGGCGATGGCCGAGCGCGGGCTGGACGTTCTGATCGCCACCGACCCCTCGAACCAGGCCTGGCTGACCGGCTATGACGGCTGGTCGTTCTACGTGCACCAGGCCGTGGTGCTGCCGCTCGAGGGCCGCCCGGTCTGGTGGGGCCGGCGCCAGGACGCCAACGGCGCGCTGCGCACGGTGGACGTGACGCGCACCGACGTGGTGGGCTATGCCGACCACTACGTGCAGTCGGCCGAACGCCACCCGATGGAGGACCTCGCGCAGCTTCTGGGCGATCTGGAACTGGACCGGGGGCGGGTCGGCGTCGAGATGGACAACTACTATTTCTCGGCCAAGGCCCATGCCGTCCTGGCCGAGCGGCTGCCGCAGGCCGGGCTGGCCGACGCCACCGGGCTGGTGAACTGGCAGCGCGCGGTAAAGTCCGGCGAAGAGCTGGCCTTCATGCGCCGCGCCGCGCGGATCACCGAGAAGATCCAGCGCTACGCCATCGAAAGGGCCGCGCCGGGGCTTCGCAAGAACGAACTGGCCGCCGGCATCCTGGCCGAGGGCATCCTCGGCGTCGGCGAGGACTGGGGCGATTACCCGGCAATCGTGCCGCTCCTGCCCTCTGGGTCCGACGCCGCCGCGCCGCATCTCACGTGGGACGGCCGGCCGATGGTCGCCGGCGAGGCCACGTTCTTCGAGCTATCCGGCTGCTACCGCCGGTACCACGTGCCCTGTTCGCGCACCGTGTTTCTGGGCCGCCCGCCCGCCCACATGCGCCGCGCCGAGGCGACGCTGCTGGAGGGGCTCGAGGCCGGGCTGGACGCCGCCCGCCCCGGCAACCGCGCCTGCGACATCGCCGAGGCGCTGGGGGCCGCGATGGAAAAAGCCGGCATTGAGCGCGGCGCGCGCTGCGGCTATCCGATCGGGCTGAGCTATCCGCCGGACTGGGGCGAGCGCACGATCTCGCTCAGGCCCGACGACCGGACGGTGCTGGAACCCGACATGACCTTTCATTTCATGCCCGGCATCTGGATGGACGACTGGGGGCTGGAAATCACCGAGCCGATCCGCATCGCGGAAAGCGGCCCGGCGGACTGCTTCTGCGACCTGCCGCGCCGGCTGGTGGTGAAGGAGTAGCGGCGCATGCGGTCAGCCCGAACCCCCGCCGAAGGGCGCAGCGCCCGTGCCGATGCAGCGCGGCCCGTCGACCATGCTCGCTGACACCGTCGACACCCTGCGCGACCTGATCGCCTTTCCCACGATCTCGACCGATTCGAACCTCGAGATGATCGCCTATCTCGCGGAACGGCTCGGCGCCGCGGGCGCGCGGGTCGAGGTGTTCCGCGACGAAAGCGGCGCCAAGGCCAATCTCTGGGCAACGCTCGGGCCGGACGCCGACGGCGGCATCCTGTTGTCGGGCCACACCGACGTCGTGCCCGTGGCCGAACAGCCATGGACGACGGACCCCTTCGCGATGACGGAACGCGACGGGCGGCTTTACGGCCGCGGCAGTTGCGACATGAAGGGCTTCATCGCCGCCTGCCTGACGCTGGCCCCAGCGCTCGCCGCGCGCGCCACCGACCGACCGGTGCATTTCGCCTTCACCCATGACGAGGAAACCGGCTGCGTCGGCGCGCGCCACCTGATCGAGATCCTCAAGACGCGCGAGCACCTGCCGCGGCTCGCGATCATCGGCGAGCCGACCGAGATGCGGGTGATCGAGGGCCACAAGGGGTGCTACGAATATACGACCGAGTTCCGCGGCCTCGAAGGCCACGGCTCGGACCCGGACGCCGGCGTCAACGCCGTGGAATACGCCGCCCGCTACGTCGCGCGGCTGCTGACGCTGCGCGAGCACCTGAAGCTGCGCGCGCCCGGCGACAGCCGGTTCCGCCCGCCCTGGACCACGATCAACGTCGGCGCGCTGAAGGGCGGCGTGGCGCATAACGTGATCGCTTCGCAGGCGGAGATTTCCTGGGAAATGCGCCCGGTCGTCACCGCGGACGCGGATTTCGTGAAGGACGATCTTGCGGCCTATGTCGCCGATTTCCTGCTGCCGGAAATGCACGAGGTCGACCCCGCGGCCGGGATCGTCACCCGGACCGTGGGCGAGGTCGCGGGGCTGCAGCCGATGGCGGCCAACGCGGCGCGCGACCTGGTGGCGGAACTGACCGGCGCCAACGGCACCGACCTGGTGCCGTTCGGCACCGAGGCGGGGCTGTTCCAGTCGCTGGGCGTCGACTGCGTGGTCTGCGGGCCGGGCAGCATCCAGCAGGCGCACAAGGCCGACGAATTCCTCGCGCTCGACCAGCTTCGGGCCTGCCTGGACATGCTGGCGCGGCTGGCGGAACGGCATTAGCGCCACAGCCCGGCGCGGTTCGGGCCCATGGCGCGGCGCGCTGCCGTCGCGGAATCCTCGCCCGCGGCGTCGGTTTCGCGCTTGAAGCCCCGGCCCGCGCCCCGCAATCTCGGCCGGAGATCACGGAGCGAGGGACCCATGGGCACAGTGAAGGCGGCAGTCTGCCGCGCGTTCGGCGAGCCGCTGGTGATCGAAGACGTGACGCTGGCCGATCCCGGCCCGGGCGAGGTCGAGGTGAAGATCGCCGCCTGCGCGGTGTGCTTTTCCGACATCTCGTTCATCGACGGCGGCTGGGGCGGGCACCTGCCCGCGGTCTACGGCCACGAGGCGGCGGGCATTGTCACGCGGGTCGGCCCGGGCGTGACCGGCCATGCGGCAGGCGACAGCGTGCTGGTCACGCTGGTCAAGTCCTGCGGCGCCTGTCCGTCCTGCGTC
Source organism: Rhodobacter sp. (assembly GCA_041627895.1). Taxonomy (GTDB): domain Bacteria; phylum Pseudomonadota; class Alphaproteobacteria; order Rhodobacterales; family Rhodobacteraceae; genus JBFKQC01. The sequence continues at coordinate 5,573 of JBFKQC010000078.1, read as the reverse complement.
ACCGCGCATCCCGCCACCTGCACCGGCCTCTCCAGCCGGGTGAACGGCAAGATCACCGGGGCGGGCGGCGTCTACGAGCAGGGTCTCGACACCGGCGCCTTCGCCGAGCGGGTCGTCGTCAGCACCACGCAGATCGCGCAGATCCCGGCGGACATGCCGAAGGACGCCGCCTGTCTGCTGAGCTGCGGCGTGATCACCGGGGTCGGCGCGGCGGTGAACGCCGCGCGCGTCCGGCCCGGGCAAAACGTGGTGGTGATCGGCGCCGGCGGCGTCGGGCTGAACACGATCCAGGGCGCGCGGATCGCGGGCGCGGCGCGGATCGTCGCGGTGGACATGACCGAGGACAAGCTGGCCGCGGCCCGCGAATTCGGCGCCACCGACGGCGTGCTGGCGAGCGATCCCAGGCCCTGGAGCGCGGCGCGCGAGGTCATGGGCCGCGGCGCCGACGCGGTCTTTGTCGCGGTTGGCGCGATCCCGGCGATCGACACCGCGGCGCGCTATCTCGACGCGCGCGGGCGGGTCTATCTGGTGGGCATGCCGCATACCGGGCAGATGTCGAGCTACGAGCCGGTGATCCTGGCGGCGCTGGCGCAGGGCATGATCGGCACCAAGATGGGCGACGTCGTGCTGGGCCGCGACATTCCGTGGATGGTCGACCTCTACCACCAGGGACGGCTGAAGCTGGACGAGCTGGTCTCGGGCCGCTGGCGGCTGGACCAGATCAACGAGGCGATCGCCCACACCCGGTCCGGCGCGGCGCGGCGCAACGTGATCGTGTTCGACTGAGCGGCGGAACGGGGTGGCAGGCCACAAGCGTCACGCCGCGCGGGCGCCCGACCGCCCAGAGGGGCGGGCGCCCGTGCGAAATCGCGCTCGCCGCGGCGCCTGCGCCGGTCACACCCGCCCCCGACACGCATTCCCCCGCGCCGCGTCGCGATTGGTCGTGATTTCGTGTTCGCATCGTGGCAGGGTCTCCGGCAGGACTGACGGAAAGGGCATGACATGAAGGCTCGGATCGAGGCCGGCGGCCGAATCCTCGCGCTGACGCAGGGCGACGAGACCATGCGGTTCCACGCGCTCTGGCTGCGCGACAACGCGCTCGACCCCGAAACCCGCGACGCGCGGAACGGCCAGCGGCTGATCACGCTCGCCGATCTGCCCGCCGAGATTCGCCTGACCGCGGCGAAGGCCGAGGCCGGCGACGTGGTCTGCAGCTTCGCGCCCGAGGACAAGACGGTGCGCTTTCCCGTCCGCTGGCTGGCGGCGCACCGCTATGACACCCCGGCGAAGGCGCACCGCCTGCCCGAGGGCGCCGACACCTGGGACGCCACGCTCGCGCCCGCACCGACGGCCGACCTCGCCGCGCTGCAATCCGACCGCGGGGCGCTGCGCGCCTGGCTCGCCGACGCGGCGCGGCTGGGCTTCGCGCGCATCTCGGGGCTGCGTCCCGAACCCGGCGCGCTGTTCGACGTCGTCGATCTTTTCGGCTACGTGCGCGAGACCAATTACGGCCGCCTCTTCGAGGTCCGCGCCGAGGTCGACCCGGTGAACCTCGCCTACACCGGGCTCGGACTGCAGGCCCATACCGACAACCCCTACCGCGACCCGGTGCCGGGGCTGCAAATCCTCGCCTGCCTAGAAAACAGCGCCGAGGGCGGCGACAGCACCGTGGTCGACGGGTTCGCCGCCGCGCTCAGGCTCGAGGCCGAGGACGCGCAGGGCTTTGCCCGCCTCGCCCGCCACCCGGCGCGGTTCGACTATTCCGGCAGCCGCGGCGTCCGGTTGCAGTCGCGCCGGCCGATGATCGAGCTTTCGCCGGACGGCCGGCTGCAGCAGATCCGGTTCAACTCGCGCTCGATCGCGCCGCTCACCGACATCCCGTTCGACGAGATGGATGCCTATTACGCCGCCTACCGCCGGTTCTCGACGATCATCGACGATCCCGCCATGGCCGTGGCGTTCAAGCTGGCCCCGGGCGAGGCCTTCCTGGTGGACAACACCCGTGTCCTGCATGCGCGCAAGGGGTTCTCGGGCGAAGGCACCCGCTGGCTGCAGGGCTGTTACGCCGACAGGGACGGGCTGTTGTCCACACTCGCCGCGCTGACCGCAGAGACGGAGCAGCAGGCATGACTGCGCCGGACCCCGCAACGCTCGACGCGGACACCATCGTCGATTTCATCGCCGACATCTTCGCCCGCCGCGGCGCCGAGGAATACATGGGCGAAAAGGTCAGCATCGCCGAACACATGCTGCAATGCGCCGAATGCGCCGAGACGGCGGGCGCGGGCGACGACCTGGTCGCCGCGGCGCTGCTGCACGATATCGGCCATTTCACCAACGAGTTTCCCGACGACGCGGCAGACCGAGGCATCGACGCGCTGCACGAAGAGGCCGGCGCGCGGGTGCTCGACCGCTTCTTCCCGCCGCTGGTCACCGCCTGCGTGCGCCACCACGTCGCGGCCAAGCGCTATCTCTGCGCCACCGATCCGGCCTATTTCGCCCGGCTCTCGCCCGCCTCGGTGCACTCGCTGGCCCTGCAGGGCGGCCCGATGAGCACCGCCGAGGCGGCGGACTTCGCGAAGACCCCGCATCTCGACGCGATCCTGCAGGTGCGGCGCTGGGACGACGCCGGCAAGGACCCCGGCCGCAAGGCACCGGATTTCGAGCATTTCCGCCCGGTGCTGGACCGCGTGGCAGGACCTCGCTGACGCCTGGCGGAAAGGACGCACAAGATGGCCAAGGTGGATTTCTGGTTCTCGATCGGCAGCACCTACACCTACCTCACCGTGATGCGGCTCGGGGACGTGGCGCGCGCCGGCGGGATCGGCTTTCGCTGGCGCCCGTTCGACGTGCGCCGCGTCATGGTCGCGCAGAATAACATCCCGTTCCGCGACAAGCCGGTAAAAGCCGCCTACATGTGGCGCGACATCGAACGCCGGGCGGCGCGCTACCGGCTGACGCCCAGGCTGCCCGCGCCCTACCCGCTGCCGGAACTGGTCCGCGCCAACCTGGTCGCGACGCTCGGTGCCCGCGAGGGCTGGGTCGAGGACTACGTCCGCGCCACCTACCGGCGCTGGTTCGACGACGGCCAGCCCGCCGGAGAAGAGCCCAACCTGTCGGCCAGCCTCGCCGGAATCGGCCAGGACCCGGCCCGCGTGCTGGCCCTCGCCGCGTCGGACGAGATCGCCGGCGCGCTGACCGCCGCCACCGACGAGGCGATGGCGCTCGGCGTCTTCGGCGCGCCGAGCTTCGTGGTGGACGGCGAGGTGTTCTGGGGCGACGACCGGCTCGACGACGCGATCGCCTGGGCGCGGCGCGGAACGCTGGCCTGACGCCGCGACCGGCCGCTCCACCGTACGGTCGGTTAAGGCATTGCTAACCGGGCGCGGCTAAAACCGCGTCCCGTGCGCACCACCGGCGCCGGGCCAGACGGCCTGCGCCACCCAGACGGTCCGGTCCCTCACCCCACCCTTTGTCGGGTGCAGGGACGGTTCCAGATCAGAGGCCCGCGGGTACAGATGCGGGCCGGAACCTGCCGGGGTTCGCCCCCGCGGACGATGTCGACCGGCGGCGCCGCCATCCCTCTCACGGCAGCCCCCTGACACCACTCCCGAGACACGCCCAAGCCCGGACGGCCCCAGCGCGCGCCGCCGGCCGGTTTGCCGTGCCGCAAGGGGTCTTCATCTGGCCGGAAATACTCCGGGGTCTGGGGCAGAGCCCCAGTCCGCACGAAGTGCCAGACAAGCGCGCCGTAAGGCGCACAATGGGGTAACACCTGGTCGGTATCAGCCTCAGGCCTCGAAGGCCCCGTCCCAGGCGAAGCCCGCCAGCGGCTCTTCGGTCCCGTCGAGCGCGCGGTAAAGCGACAGCGCCGCCGCGTTGTCGGGTTCGGTGGCCAGCCACACCCCCCGGCAGCCGCGCGCCCGGGCGATGCCGATCAGCCGCCGCACCAGTTCGCCCGCGATGCCGCGGCGGCGCCAGCCCTCGCGGGTGCCGACCTCGTTGACGAACATCGCCGGCGCCTTGTCGGGGTGCAGCAGCACCGTGCCCGAGGCGATCCCCACCGCCGCGCCGCCCCCGAAGGCCAGCACGATCTCGTGCCCCGGATCGGCCAGGAACGCCGCCGCCTGGTCGCGCCGGACGGCATGGTCGAACAGCCCAGCGCCGACGCCGAGCAGCACCTCCAGATCGGCTGGACCGAGATGCCGATACGTGATTGTCTCGCCCATGTTCGCCCTCCCGGAGCCCGCTGCCCGTGAAACTCGCCGATCTCGACATCATTGTCACCGCCCCGCCGCCGCCCGGCTGGGGCGGGCGCTACTGGATCCTCGTCAAGCTGACGACCGATACCGGGATCACCGGCTGGGGCGAATGCTATGCCTCGTCGGTCGGTCCCGACGCGATGCGCGCGGTGATCCGCGACGTGTTCGAGCGCCACATGGCCGGCGAAAGCCCCGAGAACGTCGAATGGATGTTCCGCCGCGCCTATTCCAGCGGGTTCACCCAGCGCCCCGACCTGACGGTGATGGGCGCGTTCTCGGGGCTGGAAATCGCCTGCTGGGACATTCTCGGCAAGGATCGCGGCCGCCCGGTCTGGGCGCTGCTCGGGGGCTGCGTGAACGACCGCGTGCGCGCCTATTCCTACCTCTACCCGCTGGCGCATCACGACCTGCCCGCGTTCTGGGGCTCGCCCGAGATGGCGGCGGACTCGGCGCTCGACCTCGTCGCGCGCGGCTACACCGCGGTCAAGTTCGACCCGGCCGGGCCCTACACGGTCCGCGGCGGGCACCAGCCGGCGCTGAGCGACATCGAAACCTCCGTCGCCTTCTGCCGCGCGATCCGCGAGGCGGTGGGCACCCGCGCCGACCTGCTGTTCGGCACCCACGGCCAGTTCACCACCGCCGGCGCGATCCGGCTTGGCCAGGCGATCGAGGCCTACCGCCCCTTGTGGTTCGAGGAACCGGTGCCCCCCGACAACCTCCTGGATTTCTCCGAAGTGGCGCGCGCGGTGCGCATCCCGGTCGCCACCGGCGAGCGGCTGACCACCAAGGCCGAGTTCGCCACCCTGCTCAGGACCGGCGGCGCGGCGATCCTGCAGCCGGCGCTGGGCCGCGCGGGCGGCATCTGGGAGATGAAGAAGGTGGCCGCGATGGCCGAGGCGTTCAACGCCCAGATGGCACCGCATCTCTATGCCGGCCCGGTGGAATGGGCCGCCAACATCCACCTGTCGGTGTCGATCCCGAACCTGCTGATCGCCGAGACCATCGAGACCGAATTCCACGCAGCGCTGATCAAGGGCGCGATCGCGGTCGAGGACGGCTATGTCCCCGCTCCGCAGGCGCCGGGCCTCGGCATCGAGATCGACGAGGCGCTGGCCCGCGCGCATCCCTACCGGGGCGACGGGCTGCATCTGCAGATGCAGGAGGCGCCCTGCGACTACCGGCACGGCAACCTCTTCGAAGGCGGCGCGCCGGTCAGGACCTGAGCCCGGCAGGCTTCTTCATCCGGTCGGAAATGCCCCGGGGCAGCGGTCGGGGGGTCCTGGGGGCAGCGCCCCCCGGCCGGGGGGGGGG
>JBFKQC010000077.1:0-18496 GCA_041627895.1 Rhodobacter sp. | reverse complement strand
CCCCCCCCCCCCCCCCCCCCCCCCCCCCCCCCCCCCCCCCCCCCCCCCCCCCCCCCCCCCCCCCCCCCCCCCCCGGATCGGATCGCCGCCGGGCGATCCGAATTCAGTTCTTCGCCTTGTCGACCATCTTGCCGGCGGAAATCCACGGCATCATGCCGCGCAGCTTTTCGCCCACGGCCTCGATCTGGTGGGCGTCGTTGTTGCGGCGGATCGCCTTGAAGCTGGGCTGGCCCACCTTGCACTCGGTCATCCAGTCGCGCACGAACCGGCCGGACTGGATGTCGGCCAGCACCGCCTTCATCCGCGCCTTGGTCTCGTCGTAGGGCAGGATGCGCGGGCCGCTGACATATTCGCCGTATTCGGCGGTGTTCGAGATCGAGTAGTTCATGTTGGCGATGCCGCCCTCGTAGATCAGGTCGACGATCAGCTTGACCTCGTGCAGGCACTCGAAATAGGCCATCTCGGGGGCATAGCCGGCCTCGACCAGGGTCTCGAAGCCCATGCGGATCAGTTCGACCAGACCGCCGCACAGCACCGCCTGCTCGCCGAAGAGGTCGGTTTCGCATTCCTCCTTGAAATCGGTCTCGATGATGCCCGAACGCCCGCCGCCGATCGCCGAGCAGTAGGACAGGCCGATTTCCAGCGCCTTTCCGCTGGCGTCGTTGTGCACCGCGACCAGGCAGGGCACGCCGCCGCCCTTGACGTATTCGCCGCGCACGGTGTGGCCGGGGCCCTTGGGCGCCATCATGATCACGTCGACCTCGGCGGGCGCCTCGATCAGGCCGAAATGCACGTTCAGCCCGTGGGCGAAGGCGATCGCCGCGCCGGGGCGGATGTTGTCCTTGACGTACCGGTTCCAGGTGTCGGCCTGCAACTCGTCGGGCATGGTGAACATCATCAGGTCGCACCACTTGGCGGCCTCGGCCAGCCCCATCACGGTCAGCCCCTCGCTTTCGGCCTTCTTGGCGCTGGGCGAGCCTTCGCGCAGGGCGACGGCGATGTTCTTGGCGCCCGAATCGCGCAGGTTCAGCGCGTGGGCATGGCCCTGCGACCCGTAGCCGAGAATGGCCACCTTCTTGTCCTTGATCAGATTGATGTCGCAGTCGCGGTCGTAGTAGACGCGCATGTCAGGTCCTCCGTTTCTTGACTGGTGCGCAGCATAGGCCGGGTCGGCGGGAATGCGAGATGTGCAAGTCATGGAGTTTCCGGAAAATCTGCGCTAGTCATGCGCGAACTGGCGAAAATCCGAGGTATTCATGCTCGATGATCTCGACCGGCGGCTGTTGCGGCTGATCCAGGACGAGCCGACGCTGTCCGTGCCTGACCTGGCCGACCGTGCCCGTGTCTCGGCCGGCCGCGCGGCGCGGCGGCTGGAGCGGCTGCGCGCGGACGGCGTGATCCGCGGCGTGCGCGCGGTGATCGACTGGCGTGCGCTGGGCTATGCGGTCGAGGTTTCGCTGCGCTTCACGCTCGACAAGACCCAGCGCAACGCCTTCGACGAGTTCATCGCCGCCGCCCGCGACGTGCCCGAAGTGATCGAGATCCAGACCTTCCTGGGCAAGGTCGACGTGCGGCTGAACGTGATCGCACGCGACATGGCGCATTACCAGCAGGTCTACCGCGACCGCATCCTGGCGCTGCCGCATATCGCCGATATCGAGGCGCTGATGCACGTGGCGACGGTCAAGACCGACCAGAGGCTGCCGCTGTGACCGATCTCGACGATATCGACCGCGCCCTGATCCGGGCGCTGGCCGAGGACGCGGGCCAGCCGGCCAGCGCGCTGGGCCGGCGCTTCGGGCTGAGCCAGCCGGCGGCCTGGCGGCGGGTGCAGCGGTTGCAGGCCGCAGGGATCGTCGCCGGGCGGCAGGTTGATCTGGACCTGGAGAAGCTGGGCTTCGGCGTCACCGTGTTCCTGGGCGTGAAGCTTGCCACCAAGGGCCGGGTGTCGCTGGAGGATTTCGAGCGCGCGGTGACGGCGATCCCCGAAGTGCAGACGGTGCAGCACGTCCTTGGCCTTTACGACTACCGGCTGCGGGTCGTGGCGCGTGACCTCGCCGATTTCGAGCGCGTGCTCAGGCGGCGGATCATGACGCTGCCGGGCGTGGGCGCGGTCGAGGCCAACGTTCTGCTGAGCGAGGAACGCCGGCCGGGGCCGCCGGGGTAGGACCGGCGGCGCGGGTCGGCTATTCTGGCACGACGAGACCGGGACCGACGCGATGGGAAAACGCAAACAGACGAAGCCGCCGGGCGCCAAGCTCGCCCCGGATCACCCGTTCCACGCGGTGATCGCCGAAGCTTACCGGGTCTTCGACTTTCCGACGCCGTCCGAGACCGGGGTCTGCGTCGGCTGCTGCATGTATCCCGAGATCGAGGCGGATTTCTTCAACCCGCCGATCGCGGAACTGCCGCTGCATTACCTGCGCGACTGGTTCTTCGCGGCCTGCAGCCAGCCCCTGGCGCGCGGCATCTGGGGCTATCTGCTGCCGCGCGTGCTGGAGGTGCTGGCCGCGGGCGAGGAGCCGTCGTCGAACGGCATCGAGGTCAGCCTGAACCGGTTCCCGACCGGCGACCGCGCACAGTGGAACGAGGCGCAGTGGGACGTGCTGGACCGGTTCCGCTGGCGGTTCCTGGCGCGCGCGATCGCCGAGGATCGCGAATTCCTCGACGACACGCTCTGCATGTTCGGCAATGCCGGATGGCCGATGAAGGATTTGTACGCGCAGGTCGCGGCAGAGCCCGACGCAGTGCTGGCAGGCCGGTTCTGGAACGACTGGTGCCGCGGCTGCAAGCCCTCGATCTGGATCACGGCATTCTGGGACGAGGGCCGGAACGCCGAGGCCTTCGCATTCTACACCTCGCGCGCGCTGCACGACCGGATGGCGCGGCTGGCGCTGGACGCAGCGACGCCGCGGGACCTGGCGGAAAAGGCGCTGGATGTCGCCGCGGTGATCGAGGGCAATGCCGACTGGGCGCAGCCGGGCTGATCCGCCGCGGCGGGTAATTCCGCGTTGCGGCCCGCGCCCGGCCGGGCGATGCTGGCGCGACTGACTGGCGCGAAAATACGGAGACGCCCCATGCCCGCATTGCTCGACACCGTCGATCCCGACGGCCTGCTGGAATTCTCGGTCGTCTTCACCGACCGCTCGCTCAATCACATGTCCGCCGCCTTCCAGGGCGTGATGCGCGACATCTCGGCGATGCTGAAAGAGGTCTACAACGCGAAGGCCGTGGCGCTGGTTCCGGGCGGCGGCACCTATGCGATGGAGGCGGTGGCGCGACAGGTGGCGACCGGCAAGAAGGTTCTGGTGATCCGGAACGGGTGGTTTTCCTACCGCTGGAGCCAGATTTTCGAGGCAGGCGGCATCCCGGCGGAGGAAACCGTGCTGAAGGCGCGGCGGACCGGCAATGCCGCCGACGCGCCGTTCGCCCCGGCGCCGGTCGACGAGGTCGTGGCGAAGATCGCGGCGGAACGCCCGGACGTCGTCTTTGCGCCGCATGTCGAGACCGCATCCGGCATGATCCTGCCCGACGACTACCTGAAGGCGGTGGCCGATGCCGTGCACGGTGCCGGCGGGCTGTTCGTGCTGGACTGCATCGCCTCGGGCTGCGTCTGGGTCGACATGGAGGCGACCGGCGTCGACGTGCTGATCTCGGCGCCGCAGAAGGGCTGGTCGGCCTCGCCCTCGGCGGGCTGCGTGATGCTGTCCGACCGCGGGCTGCAGGCGGTCAGGGCGGCGAAGTCGACCTCGTTCGCCGCCGATCTCGGCAAGTGGCTGTCGATCATGGAGGCCTACGAGGGCGGCGGGCACGCCTATCACGCGACGATGCCGACGGATGCCTTGCGCGGTTTCCGCGACGCCATGGCCGAAACGAGGGCACATGGATTCGAGCGTCTGAAGGAGGCGCAGTGGGAGCAGGGCCGCAGGGTGCGCGCGGCGCTGGCGGCGCGGGGCCTGAATTCCGTGGCGGCCGAGGGCTTTGGCGCGCCGGGCGTGGTGGTCAGCTACACCAGCGATGCCGAGGTGCAGACGGGCAAGGCATTCGCCGCGCTGGGGATGCAGATCGCCGCGGGCGTGCCGCTGATGTGCGACGAGGGGCCGGAGTACAAGTCGTTCCGGCTGGGGCTTTTCGGGCTCGACAAGCTCTATGACGTGGATGCCAGCGTCGCGCGGCTGGAGGCGGCGTTGGACAAGGTGTTCCCTGGTTAGGCGCCGGCTTGCCGTGCGCCTTCGGCGCGCTTTGCCTTCCCGTCCTCGCCTCCGGCTCCGGGCGGGCGTGGCCAGCGGGGCGTGATCGCCCGGATGGCCAGGCGCGGCGCGGGTTGCGGCGCCGGGTTTCGCGTTGGCAAAACCGCCCGGGCGGCGGGGCTCAGCGTCGGCCGAGGCCGGCGCGCATGATCGCGCGGCGGATCGGGGCGATGTCGTGCACCGCCTTCAGCCCGGCGCTGCGGACCCGTTGCGCCGGTGCGGCGCCCGACTGGCAGAGCCGGTTGAAGGCGTCGATTGTGCGGGCGCGAAGCGCGATGTCGCGCTCGCGGAGGCGGGCATAGGCGGCAAGCTGGTCCGGCGTCCCGAGCGCCGCAGGCTCGGCGCGGGCGAGATCGAACAGCGCGGCCACATCGTGCAGCGAGGTGTTCAGCCCCTGCGCGCCGATCGGCGGCAGCACATGCGCGGCCTCGGCCACCAGTGCGGTGCGCTCGGCGGTCAGCCGCGCGGCCCGGCGGGTGATCACCGGCCATTGGGCCAGCCGGCCCACGCGCCGCATCGGGCCGAGCAGACCCGCGGCGCGTTCCGTCATCGCGGCATCGAATTCGGCCGCCGGCAGGGCGGCAAGGGCCTGCGTGCGCGGGCCGTCGTTCATCCAGACGATGGCCGAGGCGGGGCTGCCCCGGTGATCGGGCAGCGGCACCGTGGTGAAGGCGCCGCCCGAATTGTAGATCTCGGTCGAGACGTTGGCATGGGCCTGCGCGTGGGTCGCGACGAAGGCCAGCGCCCTCTGTCCGTAGCGCTGTGTCGCCGCGCCGATGCCGGCGGCCTCGCGCACCGGGCTGTCGCGCCCGTCGGCGCCGATCACCAGCCGGGCGCGCAGCCGGGTGCCGTCGGTGAGCGTGACCAGCGCCTCGCGGCTGCGGGCGAGCATCGCGGCAAAGCCGGTGCCGAGCGCGAGCGTGATGCCGGGCCGGTCCGCGACATGGGCCAGAACCTCGCGGCGGGTCAGCCAGTTGGGCAGGTTCCAGCCGAATGTGTCCTCGCCCAGATCGGCGGGCGTGAAGGTGCGGGTGGCCGCGATCTCGGGCGGGTCGCCATGGGTATCGACCACGCGCAGCGCGTCGAGCGGCTGGGCATGCGGCGCCAGCACCGGCCAAATCCCGATCTCGTCGAAGAGCGCGCGCGCCGGTTGCAGGAAGGCGGTCGAGCGCAGATCCGAGGCCGGGTCGTCGGGGGCCGCCGCCGGCGGCGCCGGATCGGCCAGCAGCACGCTGAACCCGGCATGGCCGAAGGCCGCCGCGGCGATCAGCCCGGCGATGCCGCCGCCGGAGATGAAGATATCGACCTGACGATCCGCCATGGCCGATCAGTCCAGCCGCTGGACGGTGCCGGAAAAGGCCTCGTCCAGCACCTGCGTCAGAAAGCGGGCGAGATCGTCGGTGTGGTGATGCACATGCGGCAGCGCCAGCGGCGCCGGTGCGACATGAACCGTGCGCATCCCCATCGCATGCGGCTCGGCCAGGTTCCTGACGTCGTCCTCGAACATCGCGGCGAATGCCGGATCCAGCCGGTCGGCGGCAAAGATGGCGTCGAAGGCGGCGCGCTCGGGCTTGGGCCGCCAGCCCGCGTGCTCGACGCCGTAGACCGCGTCGAACAGCCCCGACAGGCCGCGCGCCGCCAGCACGCGGTCGGCATAGATCGCGTCGCCGTTGGTGTAGACGATGCGCCGGCCGGGCAGGGCGCGGATCAGCGCCGCGAGATCCGGCGCCGGCGTTAGGGCCGCCATGTCGATGTCGTGCACATCCGTCAGAAACGCCCAGGGGTCGATCCCGTGCACCTGCATCAGCCCGGCCAGCGTGGTGCCATAGCTGTGCCAGTAGTCGGCGCGCAGCCGGTCGGCCTCGGCCCGGGTCAGGCCGAGTTCGCGCATCACCCAGGCGACCATGCGCGCCTCGATTTGGTCGAAGAGCCGCGCCTCGGGCGGGTAGAGCGTGTTGTCGAGGTCGAAGACCCAGTGCCGGACATGGCCGAAGGCATCAGCGTACATGGCCAGAGACGTAGCGTCTGCATCCGGCCGCGGCAATGGCGGATCGCTTGATCGCACCGGCTGCCGGGTCTAGGGTATACCATCGTATTCAAAGAGGGGCCCATGGCCGAGGCGAAACCGCAGATCAAGGATGCCTACGCGTTGATCCTCGAGGCGATCGACGTGGGCGTCTACCGCCCCGGCGACCGGCTGGTCGAAAGCGAGCTGGCAGAGCGTTTCGGGGTGTCGCGCACGCCGATCCGCGAGGCGCTGCAGCGGCTCGAGACGCAGTCGCTTCTGACCCGGGACGGGCGGTCGCTGATCGTCGCGTCGCTGGACCACAACCAGCTTGCCGAGCTTTACGTGGTGCGGGCGGAGCTCGAAGGGCTTGCGGCGCGGCTGGCGGCCAAGCATGCCACCGCCGAAGAGGTCAACGTGCTGAAAGCGATGGTCGCCGACGACCGCGGGCTACTGAACCAGCCGGACCCGCTGGCGCGCGCGAACCGCCGGTTTCACACGCAGATCCACCTGGCCAGCCACAACCGCTATCTGGTGCAGCAGCTCGATCTGGTGCACCGCTCGATGGCGCTTCTGGCGACCACGTCGCTGGCGGTCGAGGGCCGCGGCGAGGATGCGTTGGCCGAGCACGAGCGTATCGTGCGCGCGATCGAGGCCGGCGACGGCGAGGCTGCCGAGGCCGCGCTGAAGGCGCATATCTCCAGGGCCTTCGAAACCCGTCTCAAGCACGACGCCCGGGCGGTCGAGGCGCAGGCCTAGGCCGGCGCGCGGATCGTGCACTTGCGCCTTGCCAGGGAACTGCCCCGGCGGGCATAGTCAGCCCCGGTCCGGCGCGGGACCAAGGTCGCGCCCGTGCTGGGTCTTGTCCCAGAAGAACGGGCGGCTCAGCAGTTCCAGCGCGCCCTTGTAGGCGGCGATCACGGCGAAGGGGAAGTAGACGATCAGCGTCGGCACCCATTTCACTAGGAAGCGGTGGCGCGGCCCGCGCACCGCGTAGGCGCCGATCGCGAGGTTCAGCGCCTCGGCGGCAAGGAACAGCGCCGACACCGCGACGATCGCGCCGGGCGGGATCAGCCCGTCGGCCGGATGCGGCAGGGCGGCGAACAGAAGCCAGGCGGACCAGACCGCCGGTGCCGCCAGGAACTGCGAGATCGTGCCGAGAAACAGCACCTGGAAGCCGATGAAGCGCCACGGCCCGAGGTCGCGCCAGAGCCGCCGGGGCCGGCGCGTATGCACTGCCCAGGTCACCATGTAGCCCTTCAGCCAGCGCGAGCGCTGCCGGATCCAGGGCCAGAACCAGCAATTCGCCTCTTCCTCGGTGACGGTTTCGATCAGTTCAGTGCGATAGCCGTGGCGCGCCAGGCGGATACCCAGATCGGCATCCTCGGTGACGTTGTGCGCGTCCCAGCCGCCGATATCCTCCAGCACGCGGCGGCGCAGGAACAGCGTGGTTCCGCCGAGCGGGATCGGCAGGCCGAGGCGCGCGAGCCCGGGCAGCAGCACCCGGAACCAGGCGGCGTATTCGATCGTGAAGCAGCGCGACAGCCAGTTGCTGCGCGCGTTGTAATAGTCCAACACGCCCTGCAGGCAGGCGACTTCGGGGCCGCGCTGGTGGAACCGGCGCACCACGGTCCAAAGCTGGTCGGGCGCGGGGGCATCCTCGGCGTCGCAGATGCCTACGATGCTGCCGCGGCAGAAATCCAGCGCGAAGTTCAGCGCCCTGGGCTTGGTTTTCAGCGCGCCGTCCGGCACCACGATCTGGCGGAACCGGGGCGGCAGGTTCAGCGCGTCCAGCGCGTCGCAGGTCGTGCGGTCGTCGGCCTCGACCACCAGCAGGATGTCCAGCAGCTCGCGCGGATAATCCAGCCGGTCGAGCCGCTCGATCAGCCGTGCGGCGATGCTGCGTTCCTTGTAGAGCGGCACCAGCAGCGACACGGTCGGCAGCCGGGCGATGATCGGCGCGGCGGCGTCGGGCGCGGCCGCGCGCCTGTCCCGGCCGGCGGCGATTTCCGCGCCGAAGGCTGCCGCCTTCATCAGCATCAGCGCGACCAGGGTCAGCGCCGCCCAGCCCGCGATCAGCACGAACCAGACTGCGGGCGCGGCCACCAGCAACGCTGCCGCCGCAAGGCAGACCGCCATGGCGAGCCGCGGCAACAGCCGCGAGGGCCAGGCGCGGCAGCTGGCATCCGCCGGAACGCGGGTTTCGGCGCGATCGGCCAGGCGGCGCGGATGGCGGTCCATGATCGCGCGGTGCAGGTCGGCCTCGGGGGTGACGGTCATCGCCACGGGTCCGAACAGCGCCTCGAGCCCGGGCTTGAGGCCGGCAAACTGCTCGGGCCGCGCGCTGGCCACCAGAACCACGCCGTCGCGGCGGTGCCAGGGCAGGATGCCGTCGGCCAGGCAGCGCTCGACCCCGTAGGCCTCGACCAGGCGGATATCGGGGGGTGTGGCGTCGAAATCGGCGACTTCGGTGCCGAATTGCCGGGCGATGCCGCGATAGAGCCGGTCCTTGCCCACCAGCCCGTGCGCCAGAAGGATGTCGCCGAACCGTGCCGAGGCGCGCGCCTGCAGCGCCAGGGCGCGCAACTGGTCGCGCGGCGTCAGATCGCCGCTTTCGACCAGAAGCTGCCCGATCGGGCGCAAGTCGCGGCGCGTTGCGGGCACTGGCGGCGCACCGCCGCGCCCGGCCTGGCGCAGATATGTCGGGCCCATGCCGGCCACCCTTTTGCCCTTCTCGGACGCAAGGGTGCGGCAGGGATGGTTAATCCGCAGTTAACCGGCGGGTCTCAGGCGGGCGTTTTCGCGCCTTGCATGGCCCTGGCGAACCGCTCGAACAGGTAATAGCTGTCCTGCGGCCCGGGGCTCGCCTCTGGGTGGTACTGCACCGAGAACACCGGGCGATCGGTCATCCGGATGCCGCAATTCGAGCCGTCGAACAGCGAGACGTGGGTTTCCTTGACGCCCGCGGGCAGGGTCTGGCTGTCGACGGTGAAGCCGTGGTTCATGCTGGTGATCTCGACCTTGCCGGTCTCGAGATCCTTCACTGGATGATTGGCGCCATGGTGGCCGTGGTTCATCTTGATCGTCTTTGCGCCGAGCGCCAGCGCCAGCATCTGGTGGCCGAGGCAGATGCCGAAGACCGGCAGGCCGGTCGTCAGAAGGATCGTCGTGATCATCGGCACCGCGTATTCGCCGGTCGCGGCCGGGTCGCCGGGGCCGTTCGACAGGAACACGCCGGCGGGTTCGTGCGCCAGCACCTCCACGGCCGTGGCGGTGGCCGGCAGCACGGTGACATCGCAGCCCGCCGAGGCCAGGCAGCGCAGGATGTTGCGCTTGGCACCGTAATCGACGGCGACGACCTTGTGGCCCGGCCCCTCGCGGCGCCGGTAGCCG
This sequence comes from Rhodobacter sp., assembly GCA_041627895.1. Lineage (GTDB taxonomy): Bacteria > Pseudomonadota > Alphaproteobacteria > Rhodobacterales > Rhodobacteraceae > JBFKQC01. Next base: position 8,848 of record JBFKQC010000077.1, on the reverse strand, counting down.
TCGGGCCACGCCCAGCGCATCTCGTCCCAGCGATAGGATTGGGCGCAGGTGACGTCCCGGGCCAGATCGAGCCCTTCGAGCCCCGGAAAGGCGCGCGCCGCGGCGACCAGCGCCTCGAGGTCGAAAACCCCTTCGGGATCGTGCGCCAGCGCCACGTGCGGCGCGCCCTGCTGGCGGATCTCGCGGGTCAGCCGACGCGTGTCGATGCCGCCGATGCCGATCCGTCCGCGGCGCCTTAGCCAGTCGGTCAGCCGGTCGGCCGCCCGCCAGTTCGAGGGCTCGGTCGGGTCCCATTTCACCACCATGCCCTCGGCCACGGGTTCGGCGGTCTCGTCGTCCTCTGGGTTGACGCCGACATTGCCGACATGCGGGAAGGTGAAGGTCACGATCTGGCCCGCATAGGACGGGTCGGTCATGATTTCCTGATACCCCGTCATCGCCGTGTTGAAGCAGAGCTCGGCCCGGGTTTCGCCAGTGGCGCCAAAGCCTTGGCCGTAAAACAGCGTGCCGTCGGCAAGCGCAAGGCAGGCGGTGGCGCCGTCCGGGGCTTTGGCTTTCGGCATGGGCGGGTCTCCGGCTGGGGTGCAAATCGGCGCGACCCTAAGGATCGGCGCGAGCGCGGTCAAGGGTGTTGAAAAATTTCGGATATCATTGTTTATCAATGAGTTACACAGGTTGCGTGCGGTTGCGCCATGCCGAGTGTCGCACTATGGTCGGGGCTCCGGGGTGGCCTTATGGGGATAGGACAGCCGATGGACCTTCGCGACAGGATCGCAACCAGCCTGAAAGAGGCGATGAAAAGCAAGGATGCCGCGCGCCTAGCGACGCTGCGCCTGATCAACGCGGCGATCAAGGACAAGGATATCGCGCTGCGCGGCGAGGGCGCCGACGAGGGCGTCGGCGATCCCGAGGTGCTGGGCATCCTCGGCAAGATGGTGCGTCAGCGCCAGGAAAGCGCCGGCGCCTACGAAGAGGGCGGGCGGCTGGACCTGGCCGAGCGCGAGCGCGAGGAAATCGGCGTCATCGAAGAGTTCCTGCCGACCAGGCTGACCGACGAGGAAGTGACGAAAGCCGTCGACAAGGCGATCCGGAAGGCCGATGCGACCTCGATCCGCGACATGGGCCGGGTGATGGGCGCGCTGAAGGCGGAATATACCGGGCGGATGGATTTCGGCCAGGTCGGCCCGATGGTCAAGGAACGCCTCGCCTGAACCGGCGCCGATCATGCGGTGCCGCTGGCGCGGCGCAGGTCTTCCCCGCCGCCGCCCTGCGGGCTCTGGCGGGCGGGGCCCGCCGCCGGTGATCTCCTGGACCTTCAGACGTTCGACCGGCTTCGGGGGTTTCGGTTCGGATGCCGGGAACGCCGCCGGAGGCGCGGTCCGGGTGGCATGTGTACCGTGTCGGAGCGCGATCGCGCGACGCTTCGCCTGACCCGTCCCGCTGGATACTGCTTTCGGAAACGGCCCTATTGCGGCCCGCCGACGCGCCAGCGGCTGGCGAAATGCCGGATCGCCAGCGTGTTCGGGCGCTCGTCGGTGTCGCCCGGCCCGCGGTTGAAAAGTCCCAGGCGGGTCGACTGGAACGCCCGGCGCCGGCGCCAGGGCACGAAGCTGAGGCTCGGGGCCGGGATCACGTATTTCGGTGCGCGGCAGAGCGCGCTGGTGCGCACGTCGTCGACGTAGCGCAGGGGCGCGGGATCGGCGTCGAGCGCCTCGATCTCGGCGAGGTCGAAGTAGCGCGGCCGGACGAGGTAGGAAAACACCCCCAGCATCACGTCGATCTCGCGCGGGCGGCTGAGGCGCGGCGCGCGGATCGGGGCAGGGGCCTGCATCAGCAGGCTCGAGCGGATCGTGGTGAAGCGGTCCGTCAGGTCCGCGGGCACGATCCAGCCGCCCATGGTCAGCGCCGCGTCGGGCAACTCTGACATCGCGGCCTCGTAGCGCGCCACCAGCCAGCCGGGATAGATGCGGTCGTCGTCGAGCACCAGCAGCGCCTGGTCGGGGTCATGGCGGCGAAGCGTCGGGATCAGCTTGGTGCCGGGGCCGAGATCGCCGGTGCGATGGATCGCCACCGATTTCAGGCCCTCCAGTTCGGCGGGAACCGCGTAGCGCACGCCTTCGCGCAGGCTTTCCCCGGGCACGTTCAGTTCGATCCGCGCCGGCGGGCGGGTCTGGTCGAGGAGGCTTTTCAGCATGTGCGGCAGAAGGCCGATGCGGCTGGGGGTCGTGGTCAGCGTGATGACGATGGGCGCGCGGGCCTCTGCCGCGGCCCAGCGGCTGTCGAGCTCGCGCAGGTCGAGGCGCGACAGCCGCCATTCGCGCCGGATGTCGTGCGGCAGCCATTCGCCCTCGAACAGGTGATGCAGCCAGATCGCGGCAAACGCGGCGGCGGCGAGGGCGAGGGCGATCCAGAAGAAGGTCATCGGCGGTGCGGGCGGCTGCGGCGGGTGCGCCCGGTGGTCGGGGATATGGCCCGCGCTGTCAATGGGGCGGCGGGGAGGGTCCGCCTCAGGCCGGGGCGTTGACGTCGAGCCGGCGAAGCCGGTCGGAGAGGTCGCGGTAGAGCAGGACTCGCTCGTCGGGGCTGAGGAAGGCGCCGATCTCGACCGCGCGGCCGGCGCCGGTGAGGGTCAGGTAGTTCGCGACCGGCCCGCCGGTTTCGTGCATCTCGAGGCGCACCCGGAAGGGGTCGGCCTGCCAGTTTTGCGCGGGGCCGCGCGGATCGATGCGCACCAGCTCGATCCGGTCGCGCCAGAGCGCGAGATCCTCGCGCAGCGCGGCGTCGGCATAGCTGCGCCGGAGGAAATGCCAGACCAGTGCCACGGCGCCGGCGAGAAACGGCAGCAGCACCCAGAGGACCGGCGTGCCGAGCGCCGCAAGGATCGGCAGCGACAGCATCGCCGAGGTGAGCGCGATGAAGGTCACGAAGCCGCGCGGCGACAGCGAGCGGTGCGGCCAGAGGCAGAGCCGCCAGAGCGGGGCGTTCCGGCCTGTGGTGTCCTGTTCGGTCCAGCGATAGGGCATGGATGGTATCTAGGGCGGTATGGGCGGTGATGGAACCGCACCGGCGGCGGAATGGGCTATTGCTGCGATTGCCGTTGCCGAGCGAAGCCGCGCCATCGCCGACCCGCGGGGTGGCGAGCCGACGGCCGGTCGACGCGCTTTATGCCGCGGTTCCCGCGTAACCCCGGATCGACGCGCCAGCCTAACCCAATCGCCGCCCCGGGGGGCGGGTCGGCGATGGCGCGGCGGCCTTGCGGCCTTGTCCCGCGCCGAGATCCCGCGCCGAGACGACCGCCCGAGCGGCAGCAACAGGCCAAATCCGACCTGCATCCGCCGAGGCCAGTCCCGTGCCGGCGCGCCGGGCCCGCGGTTTCTGCGCGGACGGCGGCTTAGCGGCTTGCGCCCCGTCCGGCCAGAAAGACCGGCACCATGTGCGCGCCCGCGTCCCGGCCGTCGAGGTGGCGCATCGGGATGTCGTAAAGCGCCGAAAGGCTCGCCTCGGACATGACCTCGGCGGTCGCGCCGAATTCGGCCCGGTCCGCTTCGTCCATCAGAAGCACGCGGTCCGCGGTCAGAAGCGCGTGCTGCGGGTAGTGCGAGGCGAAGACCACCGTCAGCCCCTTGTGCCGGGCGACGTCTCGCAGGACCGAAAGGATCAGGTCCTGGTTGCGATAGTCCAGCGCCGATGTCGGCTCGTCGAGGACCAGCACGTCGGATTCGGCGGCAAGCGCCCGGGCGATGAACACGAGCTGGCGCTCGCCGCCGCTCAGGTCCTCGATCCGGCGCTCTTCGAAATCGGCGATGCCGAGGGTGGCGAGCGACGCGCGCGCCTTGGCGCGGTCCTCCGGCCCGGGGTTCTGGAACAGCGAAAGGTGGCGCGCGCGGCCGGTCAGCACCACTTCGAGCACCGTGAAGTTGAACGGTGTGCTGGTGCGCTGCGGCACGTAGCCGAGGCTGCCGGCGGTGGCGATGCGGCCCTCGGTCAGCCGTTGCAGCCCGAGAAGCGCGCGCAGAAGCGTGGTCTTGCCGCGACCGTTCCGGCCGAGGATCGCGAGGATTTCGCCGCGCTCGAGACGCCAGCCGAGATGCCGGAACACGAAGCGACCGCCAAAGGCGACGCCGGCGCCGTCAACCTCAATCACGCCGCCACCCCGACAGGTGCGCGCGGCGCAGCAGCACCGCAAAGACCGGCGCGCCGATCAGCGCGGTCAGGATGCCGAGCGGGATCTCGGCGGCGGTGGCGGTGCGCGCGATGCCGTCGATGATCAGAAGATAGATCGCGCCGAGCGCCGCCGAGGCCGGCAGCAGTGCGCCGTGGCCCGGCCCCACCAGCATCCGCGCGAAATGCGGCACCACGAGTCCGATCCAGCCCACGACGCCCGCCACGGCTACCACCGCGGCCGAGATCAGCGCGACCGCCGCCAGCACCAGCCAGCGCACCCGCTCGACCTGCACGCCCAGCGCCTCGGCGTCCTCGTCGCCGAACGAAAGCACGTCGATCCGGAACCGGAGCGCGACGATCACAAGCCCGCCCAGCAGCGCCGGCAGGCCGATCACCGCCACGTCGTCCCAGCCGGTCGAGGCGAGGCTGCCCATCAGCCAGTAGACGATGGCGGGCAGCTTGTCGTCGGGATCGGCCACGTATTTCACCGCCGAGGTCAGCGCGGTGAAGAAGGCGCCGGTGACGACGCCCGACAACACCAGCATCAGCACCGGCGCCTGGTTGTCGATCCGGCTCATGGCATAGACGATGGCCATCGCAAGCAGCCCGAAGGCAAACGCGAAGCCGACGATCGCGGTGGCGCTGCCGACCAGCAGGATCGCCAGCGCCCCGCCGAAGCCCGCGCCGGACGAAACACCGATGATCTGCGGGCCCACCAGCGGGTTGCGGAACACGCCCTGCAAGGCCGCCCCGGCGACGGCCAGCCCCGCGCCGGCGAGGATCGCGGTCAGGATGCGGGGCAGGCGGACCAGTTCCACCACGGTTTCCTCGGTGCGCGAATACTCGGCGCCGAGCGGCAGGACGTTGTCGAAAAGCACCGCCAGAACGGTGCCGAAGGGCACGTCGAACCGCCCCGCCGAGAGCGACACGACCAACAGCACCGGCGCGACGACGCCAACCGCCAGCCAGAAGCCGCGCAGCCGCGCCGGCCTGGCGGCAGCGGGCCGAACGGCAGCGGGCTGGCTGATGTCGCTGGTCACGCGCGCCGGTCCGCCGGGCAGGGGCTATTTGCCGACGATCGCGGCATAGCCCTCGCTGATGCTGTTGTGCTCGACATGCAGAAGATCGTCGATGTCCTCGCCGCTGGGCGCAACCCCGTACATCGCCTCGAACTGTCCGGCGATCTCGCGCACATGGTCGAAGCTGAAGCGGTCCGGATAGGCGACCGAGGCGAACCAGGCCCACAAGAGCGGCGTCTCGTTCGAATTCGAGGTCAGCCGGGGCGACTTGTAGACGCGCCGGTTCTGCACCGCCGAAAGCCCCTGGAATCGCGGGTCGTCATAGACGTCCTGCGGCGTGGCGTCGTGGTTGAAGAAGTTCAGGAAGATGATGTCGGGGTCCCATTCCAGCACCTGCTCGGCATCCAGCACCACGGTGCCCTGGTCGATGCCGGCCTCGAACACCACGTTGCGAAGCCCCGGCACCTGGAAGATCAGCTCGTCGCGGCCCCAGGCGGCGAGCTCGCCCTCGCTGAAGGTGGAGAAGAAGATGATCCGCGCGCGGTCCTCGTGCGGGATGCCCGACACCGCCGCGTCGACCTGGTCGCGCACCGACTTGTGCCAGTCGAGGATCGCCGCCGCGCGGTCTTCTTCGCCGAGTATCTTGCCCAGAAGCGCGATCTGTTCCGCCTCGATCTCGTAGGTGCCCCAGGAAAACGCCACGACCGGGATGCCCACGCGTTCCATCGGCTCGATGATCTCCTCGACCTTGTAGCCCCACTGGATCACCACGTCCGGCTCGGCGGCCAGCATTTCCTCGATATTCGGGGTGAAGCCGTCGCCGACCATGCCGGTCGGGATCGCGGCGATTTCGGGGTGCAGCTTGCCGAGGATGCCGTCCATCAGGCTGGATTGCGCGGCCGGGTGCATGCCGATGATCTTGTCGGTGCCGCCGGCGACCGCGATCACCATGTTCGGGCCGGGCTTGGGCAGCACGACGACGCGCCTGGCCGGGCCGTCCAGCGTGACGGTCTTGCCAAGCTGGTCGGTGATGGTGATCGGCTCGGCCGGCGCGGCGAGGGGCGCCGCGGCCAGTGCGAGCGCGGCGAGGGCGGCGGGAATCTGTCGGAAGGTCATCGGATGTCCTTTCTGCGGAGGGGGCAGGCGGGCGGGGCCGTCCGCGGCCCAGCCCGCCGGCCGTGTCACTTGTTCAGCGTGCAGATGCCGGTCGCGTCGTCGAAGCTGGCGAACAGCTCTGCCGCACCGCCGTCCTCGCCCGCGCATTTGTCCGACAGCGTTTCGGCCGAGAAGGTCTTGGGCTCTGCCTTGGCCCCACCCAGCGTGAAGCTGAACCCGGTGGCCTGGCCGCGCCCGTGGCACCCCATGCAGCCGCCCATGTTGATCGAGAAGTCCTGCTTGCCGCCGGCATTCCCGTTCGGGTCGTTGTTCGGGTACATGATGATGTTGTTGTCGGTCGCCGCCGAGAACGAGCCGGTGAAGAACTGGAACCGCTGGCTGGTCTCGATCACGGCGTTGGCCAGGTAATAGTCCTGGTCGGCGAAGTAGGGCGGGAAATAGCCGTCGTTGCCGCCCGAGCCGGCCGGGCCGCCCTGCTGGTAGTAGCCGCCGGTCATGTAGTCGGCGGGCGGGTCGGTGGGCATCGACTGAAAGCCGACGAGGCTGTAGTTCGCCCAGACCGTGCCGGACAGCATCGCTGCGACGCTGGCATTCGCCGCGTCCACCTCGGGCAGCTTCTTCAGAAGCCGCGTCGCCGGATAGCCCGGCGTCAGCATGACCGACGGGTTCGGCGCCGGGTCGGCGGGGTTCCTGTAGGCGATGCCGAAGGGATTGGTCTGCGACGCGGCGAAGGTGCCGGCCGAGGGCCCCTGGGCATTGGTGTTGGCATAGGTAAAGGCGCCCGGGTAGTTGCCGTTGTGCTCGAAGGTCGAGAAGAACAGGTAGGGGAAGTGATCGGTCTTGCGGATGATGTGCAGCCCGACCAGCCCGAAGGTGCCGTAGCCATAGCAGGGCTCGCCGTTCTCGGTCTCGTAGAAGATCGAGGATTGCGTGTAGTAGGTGCCGCCGTCGATCTCTGACTGGTCCAGCAGTTTCCAGGCCGATTTCGTGAGGATCGCGCCGGGCGTTCCGGCGGCGTTCGACCCGCTGGTCAGCACCACGCCCGCGCCGTTGCCGCTGGTCTGCTCGGCGCCGATCGCCGCGGTCAGGGTCGACGGGTTCCACCATTGCTTCGTGCGGATGTCCTCGTAGTGTTCGTAGTTGAACTTGACCTGGTAGCGCACCAGCGTTTCCTCGGTCAGCTCTGCGGTGTCGGTCCCGGCCCAGAGGATCGCCAGGCCGATCTCGTCGGTCTCGTCCAGGTAGTTCTCGACCTTGTTGGTCTGCAGGGCGGTGATGTGGCCCGCGGGCGGCGGCGCGGCGCCGGTACAGGCGGCGATCTGCGGGTTCGGCCCGGTGGTCGAGGGCGGCTGGCCGTCGTTGAAGGGCTGCGGCGCGACGTACATGTAGCTGCCGGCATTGTCGCGGATCACGAACAGCTCGCGCTTTTCGCGCCAGCTGTCCCAGACGACGATGGGCGTGTCCTCGCCCGGCTGTCCCGGCGCGCCGATCTTCGAATTGGCGTCCGGCACGCCGCGGTCGTAGGGCGCCGCGAACGGGTCTTCGGCGGGCCAGTTCATCGCGATGAACGTGTTCCAGGCGAAGTTCGACAGGCCGGCGGCGCCAAGCGCATCGCCGTCCTTGTAGTCGCAGGGGATCTGGTCGGCGATCACGACCGATCCGGTGGTCTGGTTCGCGATGCAGGTGCTGGGGGCTTGCGCCTGCGCGGCGCCGGCAAGAAGCGTCGAGGCCGCGGCGGTTGAAATGGCCGAAAGGGATATTCTGGTCATGATGAAATCCTTGCTGGCGGAAATGAGCGGAAACCGACGACGCAATCGTCAATCAACGGTGACAGCGTACACGCAAAAAGCGATTCGCTCATAGGCGGCTGTCGCGATGGAGAATAGCGCCCCGCGCCCGCGCCGATGCAACATAGGCGACTGTGGAACGCAAAAGGCCCCGGCGATCTGCCGGGGCCTTTCGTGGCGAGGATTTGCGCGGGATCAGTGCGCGTGACCCTTGTCCCAGTCCGACTGCTTGGGCAGCACCTCGAAGGTATGCTCGGGCGGCGGGCTGGGCAGGGTCCATTCCAGCGTGTCCGCGTGCTCGTTCCAATAGTTGTTCTCGGTCACGCGTTTGCCGGCGCGCAGCGTGTAGATCACCACGCCGATAAAGAACAGGAACGAGGCGAAGCTGAGGAACGCGCCGAGGGTCGATATCTTGTTCCAGTAGGCGAAGGCCTCGGGATAGTCGATGTAGCGGCGCGGCATGCCCTGGCGGCCCAGGAAGTGCTGCGGGAAGAACGTGATGTTGGCGCCGATGAACATCGTCCAGAACTGCAGCTTGCCGGCCCATTCCGGGTACTGCCGCCCGCTCATCTTGCCGATCCAGTAGTAGACGCCGGCGAAGATGCCGAAGACCGCGCCAAGGCTCATCACATAGTGGAAATGCGCCACGACGTAGTAGGTGTCGTGATAGGCCCGGTCGACGCCGGCCTGGCTGAGCACGATGCCGGTCACGCCGCCTGCGGTGAACAGGAAGATGAAGCCGAAGGCGAAGAGCATCGGCGT
>JBFKQC010000076.1:0-18662 GCA_041627895.1 Rhodobacter sp. | reverse complement strand
CGACACCTTGATCGCCTGGGTCAGCAGGCCGCCGGGGTTGTTGCGCAGATCCAGCACGAAGCCCGCGACGTTTTCCAGCCCGCCAAGCTCGGCGATCTTCTGGTCGATGCCTTCGCTGAGGTTCGGGAAGGTCTGGTCGTTGAAGGTGGTCACCCGCAGCACGACGGTGTTGCCCTCGATCCGGGTGCGCACCGCGGTCAGCTTGATCGTGTCGCGGATGATCGAGACGTCGAACGGTTCGTCGATGCCGTCGCGCACCACGGTGATGATGATCTCGCTGCCGACCGGCCCGCGCATCATCTCGACCGCCTCGTCCAGCGTCAGGCCCAGCACCGATTCGCCGTCGACATGGGTGATGAAGTCGCCGGCCTCGATCCCGGCCTCGTCCGCGGGCGTATCGTCGATCGGCGAGACCACCTTGACGAAGCCTTCCTCCTGCGTGACCTCGATGCCGAGCCCGCCGAATTCGCCGCGGGTCTGGACCCGCATGTCGCTGGCATCCTTCGGCGACAGATAGCTGGAATGCGGGTCGAGCGAGGTCAGCATGCCGTTGATCGCCGCCTCGATCAGTTCGGCCTCGTCGACCTCTTCGACATACTGCGCGCGGATGCGCTCGAAAATGTCGCCAAACAGATCGAGCTGCTCGTAGACGGATGTCTTGCGCTCGCCCTCCTGTGCCAGCAGCGGCCCGGCGATCTGGGTCGTGGCAATCGCGCCAGCCACGGTACCGGCGAGCGCCGCCATCACAAACTTTCTCATCGCGTCCTCTTACCTCATTCGAAGGCGAACCATATGCCGGGGTCTACCGGCAATTCGCCCTGCCTCAGCTCCATATAGAGCGTTTCTGTCCTTTTTACGCCCCCGCCGTCGGCGGCTTCGGCCAGGATCCGGCCCGCATCGGGTGCGGCGCCGCCCATTAACCCGACAGGTGTGCCTGCGGGCAAGACCTCGCCGGTGGCACCATAGACCTGATCGAGTCCCGCCAGAACCAGAAGATACCCGTCGCCGGGCTCGAGCACCATCACATTTCCGTAGTCCAGAAGCGGGCCGCGGTAGCGGATCGTCGCGGACCAGGGGGTCGTGACCAGCGCGCGCGGTTCCGTGGCGATCACCAGGCCGGGGCGCGCAATGCCGGCGGCGTCGGCCTCGCCGGCGCGGCGCAGAACCGTGCCCGGCACCGGCAGGGGCAGCGTGCCGCGCGCCTGGCCGATATGCAGCGGCGCATCGTCGCCGGCGACCTCCAGATCGGCAAGCCCCGCGGCAAAGCTTTGCAGCGTCTCGGCGCTGTCGATCAGCCGGGTCAGCGCCGCGGGGTCGGCGAGAAAGCGCTGCGGCAGGTCGGTGCGGTTCGAGATCGCCTGGCTGAGTGCGGTCCGCGCCTGCTGCACGCCGGCAAGCCCCTCTTCCAGCGTCGCGGCGGCGCTTTCCTGCAGCGCGCGCAGCAGCGCGATTTCCTCGAGCTCGACGCGCAGCGCGTCGGCCTGGCGCTGCAGCGCCGGCGTGATGTCGCTGACGATCATGCCGGACCGCGCGGTGCCGACCGGCCCCGACGGGTGCAGCAGCAGCAGCGGCGTGGGCGAGGTCTCGATCGACTGCAGCGCGCCCAGCAGGCGGGCGACGCGGGCGCGTTCCGTCTCGAACCGGCGCCGCATGGCCGCCTCGCGGATCGCGGCGCGGCGCAGCCCCTCGCGCAGCGCGGTCAGGCCGGTCTCGTAGGCGCGGATCGTCTGGGTCAAGGCCTGCACCCGGTCGCCGGCACGCTCGGCGGCGGAAAGCGCGTTCTGCGCCGCCTCGAGCTGGCCGGCCGCGCGTTTGGCGATCAGCGCCGGGTCCTCCTGCGCCAGCGCGGGCGCGGCGAGGGCCAGCGACAGAAGCGCAGCGCGGATCATCGCCGGATCAGGCTTGCGCCGGTCATCTCGGGCGGCTTCGGCAGGCCCATGAGATCGAGCACCGTGGGCGCCAGATCGGCAAGCCGGCCGTCGCGCAGGGTCGCCCCGGCGGGCGCGCCGGCAATTGCCACGCGCACCGGGTTTGTGGTGTGCGCGGTGTGCGGCCCGCCGGTTTCCGGGTCGACCATGGTTTCGCACTTGCCGTGATCGGCGGTGACGATCATCGCGCCCCCTGCCGTTTCCAGTGCCGCGAGCGCCAGGCCCAGGCCGGCGTCCACCGTTTCGCACGCGGTGATCGCGGCATCGAGGTCGCCGGTATGGCCGACCATGTCGGGATTGGCGTAGTTCACGACGATCAGGTCGTATCCGGCCGCGATCGCCTCGACCAGCTTGCCGCTGACCTCGGGTGCCGACATTTCCGGCTGCAGGTCATAGGTCGCCACCTTCGGCGACGGCGCCATGTAGCGGTCCTCGCCCGCCTCGGGCGCCTCTCTGCCGCCGTTCAGGAAGAAGGTGACGTGCGGGTATTTCTCGGTCTCGGCCAGGCGGAACTGGCGAAGCCCCTTCTGCGCGACCCACGAGCCCAGCGTGTTGACTATGGCGCGTTTGGGAAACACCGCGTCCATGTATTCGTTGTGCTGATCGGAATACTCCGCCATGCCCAGCATCGCGGCCAGGTTCGGGCGGCCGGCGACGTCGAAGGCGTCAAAGCCCGGATCGCCGATCGCGGCCAGGATCTCGCGCATCCGGTCGGCACGGAAATTGATCGCAAAGACGCCGTCGCCGTCCTTCATGCCCGTGTATCCCTCGATCACCCAGGGCGTGATGAACTCGTCGGTCTGGTCGAGGTCATAGGCGGTCTCGGTCGCGCTTTCGGGATCGTGCGCGACATCGCCCCTGCCGCGCACCGCGGCGTCGAAGGCCTTTTGCACCCGGTCCCAGCGGTTGTCGCGGTCCATCGCGTAGTACCGCCCCATGACCGAGCCGTACCGGACGCCCTGGGGCAGCGCATGCATCAGCCGCATGACCTGGCCGTGGGCCGAGGCGGGCGGCACGTCGCGGCCGTCGGTGATCAGGTGGATCACAACCGGCACGCCGCGGTCGGTCAGCGCCTTCGCGGCTGCGGCGATATGGTTCTGGTGGCTGTGCACGCCGCCGGGCGAGGCCAGCCCGATCAGGTGCGCGGCGCCGCCCGACGCCTTCAGCCGGTCGGCGAAATCCAGAATCGCCGGGTTCCGGAAAAAGCTGCCATCCTCGATCGCCAGGTCGATCTGGCCGAGATCCATCGCCACCACGCGGCCCGCGCCGATATTGGTGTGCCCGACCTCGGAATTGCCCATCTGCCCGGTGGGCAGGCCGACATCCGGCCCGTAGGTGGTCAGGAACGCGTTCGGACAGGTGGCGATCAGCCGGTCGAAATTCGGCGTCCCGGCAAGCGCCACGGCATTGGCGTCGGAATCCTCGCGGTGGCCCCAGCCATCGAGGATGCACAGGACGACGGGCTTGATGGCGCGCATGGTCTTGCCTCGGGTGTTTTCCGGGTCTCTTACACGGGTTTCCGCGCGAACCCAACCGGTTCGCGCGCCGTGCCGGGGCCCTGCCGGCGGCGCATCACGCGCGGTGATACGGGCTGCCCGCCAGGATCGAGGCGGCGCGGTACAGCTGCTCGGCCAGCATCACGCGGGCCAGCATGTGCGGCCAGACCATCGCCCCGAACGAGACCGCAATGTCGGCCCCGGCGCGCAGGTCCGGGTCCAGCCCGTCCGCGCCGCCGATCAGAAACGCCGCGTCCTGCGCGCCGTCGTCGCGCCAGCGCGCCAGCAGGTCGGCGAAATCGGTCGAGGACAGCGCCCTGCCGCGCTCGTCCAGCGCGGCGACCCGCGCGCCCGCCGGCATCGCGCGGCGCAGCAACGCGGCCTCGGCGGCCATGCCGCCGCCGCGCCTTGCCTCGACCTCGTGCACCGCGGCGGGGCCCAGCCCCAGCCCGCGGCCCGTCCGGTCGAGCCGTGTCAGGTAGTCGTCGATCAGCGCGCGCTCGGGCCCCGCCCGCAGGCGGCCCACCGCGCAGATGTGCAGGCGCATCGCGGCGTCGCGGTCAGTTCCGCGCCGCGGCCACCGCCTCGCCCGGGCTCATCCACATCTTCTCGAGTTGGTAGAACTCGCGCACTTCGGGGCGGAACACATGGACGATCACGTCGCCCGTGTCGATCAGCACCCAGTCGCCGGCCTCCTTGCCCTCGATCTTGGACGCGCGGCCGTACTCCTGTTTCAGCCGGTCGGTCAGCTTTTCGGAGATCGACGCCACCTGGCGCGACGACCGCCCCGAGGCGATCACCATGTAGTCCGCCATCTCCGACTTGCCGCGCAAGTCGATCGAGACCACGTCTTCGGCCTTGTCGTCATCGAGAGAGGAAAGGATACGCTCAAGCAGGACTTCGCTTGATGGCTGGTCGGGCTGCAGGATCATTCCGGCGCCCTCTGCGGCCGCTCCACCGACCGCTGCTGCACTGTGAGACAGGACATTGTCCTCCTATGTGACGCGCCGATCCACGCCCCGGCGCCGGGCATGGAACAAAGATAGCACCGGACATGCTAAATCTCAATGACAGCACGATTTCTGCGGCGGCGGCGTGCCTATCGGGTCACGTGACCGGCGCGCCGCGGGGATGGCGCGCGGGTTCAGTCCAGCGTTTTCGTCGCCAGCTCCGACCCCGGCAGAACGCGCACCTCGCGCTGCGGGAACGGGATCGAGATGCCATGCTTGCGGAACGCGTCCCACAGCGCCAGGTAGACGCCCGAGCGGATGTTGGCGAGGCCCATGGTCGGGTCGCGGATCCAGAACCGCAGCGTGTAGTCGACCGAGCTGTCGCCGAAGTTCATCACGTGGCAGACCGGCGCCGGCACCGCCAGCACCCGGTCGACGGTCTTTGCCGCCTCCATCGCCACCTTGCGCACCTCGTGCGGGTTGTCCGCGTAGGACGTGCCAAAGCCGACCTCGATGCGCACCAGGTCGTTCGTGTGCGACCAGTTCACCACCTGGCCGGTGATCAGGTCCTCGTTCGGGATAAGGTATTCGCGCCCGTCGCGGGTGGTGATCGACACGTAGCGCGCGCCGAGCGACTCGATCCAGCCGAACGTGTCGCCGAGCGAGATCACGTCGCCGGGCTTGACCGACTTGTCCAGCAGGATGATCACCCCGGACACCAGGTTCGACACCACCTTCTGCAGGCCGAAACCGATGCCGACGCCGATCGCGCCCGACAGGACCGCAAGCCCGGTCAGGTCGAAACCCACGGCCTTGAGCCCGATGAAGAAGGCCGAGCCGTAGAGCGCCAGTTGCAGGAACTTGACCGCGAGCTCCTGCATCGAGGGCGAGATGTCCTTGTTCAGGCGGATGCGCCGCGTGGCGGTGCCCGAGATCAGCCGCGCGCCGGCGAACAGCAGGCCGGTGACGACCAGCGCCTTCAGGATTGCCAGCGCCGACAGCCGGAAGTCGCCGAACTGGATCGCCAGGCTGTCGAGGAAGTCGGTCGTCTCTTCGATGAAGCCGAGATAGTAGAGCACGGCATAGGTCGACAGGCCCCAGATCACCAGCCGCCGCAGGAACGCGTTGCGGATCACCTGCGCGGCGATGCGGATGAAGAACCAGGCGGTCGCGATGGTCGCCAGCAGCACCAGAAGATAGCGCCGCGACGGGAAGGCGTAGATCTGCGCGAAGGCGAAGGCCGAAAGCCAGAGATAGAGCGCGAAGAACATCAGCGTGAAGCGCCGGTACAGCACCAGAAGCCAGCGCAGCTGCCATTTCGGCCGGCCTTCCAGCCCGCGCATCCAGGTCTCGTAGCGCGGCCCGACCCAGCGCGTCGTCAGCCAGGCCAGGACGAAGCAGCCGGCCGCCACCACAAGCTGGATCAGCCGCGACGGCAGAATCAGCGTCGCGGCGAAGTTCCGCACCGAAATCCAGCCGTCTTCCAGGCTTGCCAGAAGGGCTTGCAGTTCGCTTTCCATGGCGCCTCCGTCGCGCGAACTCTGCACGGCGGGCGCCGGACGTTCAAGCGGCGCGGCGCTTGTGGCGGGGCCGCGCCGAGCTTATCACTGAGGTGTGGCGAAAACACCTGATCGTGCGCCGCGATGAGCGAGGCGCCCCGCAACCTCGGCCGGTCGCACGGCCTGCTGCGCGGGCTCGTGCGGCAGATGTCGCGGCGCAACCTGGACCTGATCGCGGCCGGCGTGGCGTTCTATGCCATGCTCGCGGTCTTTCCCGCCGCGGCGGCGGTGATCGCGCTTTGGGGCATCGTCGCCGATCCGGTGATCGTCAATGACCAGCTCGGCATGCTCGAGGGCCTGATCCCGCCCGCCGGGTTCGCGGTGCTCGAGAACCAGGTTCTGCGGCTGATCGACAACCAGGCCGGCCGGCTGGGCTGGGCCTCGCTGATCTCGACCGCGGCGGCGCTTTGGGCCACCCGTGCCGGTGTCGGCGCGCTGGTGCGCGGGCTGAACGCGATCTACGGCAAGGCGCCGCGCAGCGGGTTCTGGCATGCGCTGGCGGCGCTGGCCCTGACGCTGGCGCTGGTCGCGCTGGCGCTGGTGGCGCTGGCGGCGGTGGTCGCGGTGCCGGTGGTCGTCGCCTTCCTGCCGCTCGGTCCGGCCTCGGCGCTGGGGCTCTCGATCGCGCGCTGGACATTGCTGGGCGCGGTGGGGGTGAGCGGGCTGTGGCTGGTCTACAAGTTCGGGCCGAACCACGGGCGGCGGTCGGGCCGCGTCGCGCTTGCCCTGCCCGGCGTGGCGCTCGCGCTGGTGCTCTGGGCGGCGGCGTCCTGGGCGTTCACCGCCTATCTCGACAACTTCGCCAGCTTCACGCTGGTCTACGGGTCGATCGGCGCCGTGGTGATCCTGCTGATGTGGGTCTATCTCAGCGCCTATGCCGTGCTGATCGGAGCGGCGCTGAACGCGGTGCTCGCCCGCGGCGCTTGATTAGCGGCGGCAAAGAGAGTACCGCAGGCGTCCATGAGCCATGTCTTCGATCTCGACGATCACGCGCGCCTGCCCTGGCGGTTCTTCGGCGCGACACGGGCGGTGCTGGCACGCCTATGACGCGGCGGTGCGCATTGAATGCGCGCCCTACGCCGGTCAGCCATTCGGACATTCAACGGGAGGGATCCGCATGTCCCCCAAGACGCTTTACGACAAGATCTGGGATGCTCACCTCGTGCACGAGGCCGAGGACGGCACCAGCCTGCTTTATATCGACCGCCACCTGGTGCACGAGGTCACCAGCCCGCAGGCCTTCGAGGGGCTGCGGATGGCCGGCCGCAAGGTGCGCAGCCCCGAAAAGACCATCGCCGTGCCCGACCATAACGTGCCCACCACCGCCGACCGGCTGAAGGGCGGCATGAACGAGGAAAGCCGCATCCAGGTCGAGGCGCTGGACCGGAACGCGCGCGATTTCGGCATCCATTATTACCCGGTCGACGACGTGCGCCAGGGCATCGTCCACATCATCGGCCCGGAACAGGGCTGGACGCAGCCGGGAATGACCATCGTCTGCGGCGATTCTCACACCGCCACCCACGGCGCCTTTGGCGCGCTGGCGCACGGCATCGGCACCTCCGAGGTCGAGCACGTGCTGGCCACCCAGACGCTGATCCAGAAGAAGTCGAAGAACATGAAGGTCGAGATCACCGGGCAGCTTCCGCCCGGGGTCACGGCCAAGGACATCACGCTGTCGATCATCGGCCACACCGGCACTGCCGGCGGCACCGGTTATGTGATCGAATATTGCGGCGAGGCGATCCGCTCGCTCAGCATGGAAGGCCGCATGACGGTCTGCAACATGGCGATCGAGGGCGGCGCGCGGGCCGGGCTGATCGCGCCGGACGAGAAGACATTCGAGTATGTCAGGGGCCGGCCGCACGCACCCAAGGGCGCGGCGTGGGAGGCGGCGCTGGCCTATTGGAAGACGCTCTATTCCGACGACGACGCGCATTGGGACACGGTGCTGACCATCGCCGCCGAGGACATCGCGCCGGTGGTCACCTGGGGCACGTCGCCCGAGGACGTGCTGCCGATCACCGGAGCAGTGCCGCATCCCGAGGATTTCCGCGGCGGCAAGGTGGACGCGGTGCGCCGCTCGCTCGACTACATGGGGCTGAAACCCGGCACGCCGCTTTCCCAGATCGAGATCGACACGGTGTTCATCGGCTCGTGCACCAACGGCCGGATCGAGGATCTGCGCGCCGCCGCGGCGATCCTGAAGGGCAAGAAGATCAAGGCGGGCCTGCGCGCGATGGTGGTGCCCGGCTCGGGCCTTGTGCGCGCCCAGGCCGAGGAAGAGGGGCTGGCCGAGATCTTCAAGGATGCAGGCTTCGAGTGGCGGCTCGCCGGCTGCTCGATGTGCCTGGCGATGAACCCCGACCAGCTGGCCCCCGGCGAGCGCTGCGCCTCGACCTCGAACCGCAACTTCGAGGGCCGCCAGGGCTATCGCGGCCGCACCCATCTGATGAGCCCCGCCATGGCGGCGGCGGCGGCGGTGACGGGCCGGCTGACGGATGTGCGCGAGATGAGTTGAAGCGCGCCGATGCCGCGCTGCAGTACCAGCGCGATACCGCGACGCCAAATCGCCAAGTTCCGGGTCCCAGAAAATTCACGATCCGGTGCTTCGGGGTTAACCTTCTCCAGCCGGAGAAGCCACGATAGGAGGTCCAGCGATGGACAAGTTCACCACCCTCACCGGCGTCGCGGCGCCGATGCCGATGGTTAATGTCGATACCGACATGATCATCCCCAAGCAGTTCCTGAAGACGATCAGGCGCGAGGGGCTGGGCGCGAATCTGTTCGACGAGATGCGGTTCGACCGGGACGGCAAGGAGATCGACGGTTTCGTGCTGAACAACCCGGCCTACCGCAACGCGGAAATCCTGGTCGCCGGGGACAATTTCGGCTGCGGTTCGTCGCGCGAGCACGCGCCCTGGGCGCTTCTGGATTTCGGTATCCGCTGTGTCATCGCGCCCAGCTTTGCCGACATCTTCTTCAACAACTGCTTCAAGAACGGCATCCTGCCGGTCGCGCTGCCGCAGGAAACGGTCGACGTGCTGATGAAGGACGCCGAGAAGGGCGCCAACGCCAAGATGACCGTCGATCTTCAGGCGCAGACCGTCACCACGTCGGACGGCGAGGTGATCGGATTCGAGGTCGACGCGTTCAAGAAGCACTGCCTGCTGAACGGGCTGGACGACATCGGCCTGACGATGGAGCACGCCGCCGAAATCGACGCATTTGAGGCGGATTTGAAGGCCCGCCAGCCTTGGGCCTGAGACCCGCGCCGAATACCATATCTTGGGCCGCGCCATCGTTGCGGCCCATTCCCGCTTTGAAATGGTTGCAATAGCGCACCAGTTCCTCCCCGAAAACGCCCGATTCTTTTTGTTATCTTTTCCAGACACTTGCTGGGAAAACTGAAAGTAGGCAAAAGTTGGGCAAATCTGAGGCAGTCCGCCACAATTGGCGGGACCAAGGTGGAACAAGGACGCGGCATCGCATCGCGTCCGTCCAGTTTGAGGGTGAGGAGCGGTGATCTCCCGTTTGGCAGGCGCATTGGTGCGCGCGGTTCTCGTGGTGTTGCTGATTGCGACGCCTGCCCTGCTGCTGCCGGGGATCAGCGCCGACGTGACCCAGATCGTCGCGCTTGTCGCGATCTTCGCCGCCGCGCTGACGATCTTCGAATACGCTTCGGTCTATCCCGGCCTCGTCGAGTTCCGCAACGCGCCGCCCTTCAACCGCCTGCGCTTCATCTCGCTCTTCTCGACCGTGTTCCTGATCGCCGTCGTGATCCGGGGCGAGACCGACCCGACGCCGTTCAACCAGGCAATCGCCTCGTTCGGCACCGGCATCGGCCATGCGATCGACTTTCCCTATTCGCCGGTGCGCCAGATCGTGCTGCTTCTGCCCGACGAGACCGGCCTGGCCCATGTCGACCGGGTGCGCAGCGCGGCCGGGATCGCGTATTTCATCTCGATGCTGACGCTGGCGATCTTCTACTTCTTCGTCCGCGTGCGGAACTGGCCGCTGAACACCGGCCCGTTCAATGTCTGGATCAACATGCCGACCTTCGATCCGACCGCGGGCGGCGACGTGGTGCAGCGCCTCGAACGCGACGCGCGCTTTAACATTATCGTAGGATTTACCCTGCCATTCTTCATCCCGGCGGCGTTGAAGGCGTCCGAAAGCCTGTTCGGCGAGGTGACGCTCGACAACCCGCAGTCGATGATCTGGATCGTGGCGGCATGGGCATTCCTTCCCGCAAGCCTTCTGATGCGCGGCCTGGCCATGGGCCGGATCGCGGCGCTGGTCGAGCGCAAGCGCCGGCGCACCGCACAGCGGGAAAAGGCCAAGGGCTTGCAGCCGGCCTGATCCTTCTGTTCCTGACCGCCACCGGCGCCGTGGCGGATACGCTGCGGGTCGCCACCTGGCATGTGGACCTGTCCCGGCGCGGGCCGGGGTTGCTGTTGCGGGACATCGCCGCGGGCGACGACCCGGGGGTCACGGCGGTGGTGCGCGGCGTGGCGCATGCGGCGCCCGACATCCTGCTGCTGACCGGGATCGACTGGGACCATGACGGGCACACGCTGGCGGCGCTGGCGGCGCGGCTGGCCGAGGCTGGGGCGGTCTATCCGAACCGCTTGTCGCTCAGGCCGAACAGCACGCTGATGAGCAGGCTCGACCTGGACGGCGACGGGCGCCACGGCGGGCCGGGCGACCGGCAGGGGTTCGGGCGCTACACGGGCCACGGCGGCATGGCGCTGCTGTCGCGCTATCCGTTCGCCGCCGCGCAGGGCCGGGATTTCTCGGCACTGCTTTGGGCCGACCTGCCCGGCGCGCTGCTGCCGGAGGCCGGGGGCGCGCCCTTCCCGTCGGCAGAGGCGGTTGCGGCGCAGCGCCTGTCCTCGGCGGGGCATCGGGACGTGCCGGTGATCCTCGGGCCGGACAGGCAACTGCACCTTCTGGTCTTCGCCGCCGGGCCGCCGGTGTTCGACGGGCCCGAGGACCGGAACGGCAGGCGGAACCACGACGAGATCGCGCTGTGGCTCAGGTATCTCGACGGCGCGCTGGCCGATCCACCGCCCGAGGCGCCGGTGATCGTGCTGGGCAACGCCAACCTGGATCCGGCGGACGGCGAGGGGTGGCGGGACGCGATCCGCGCCCTGCTGGCGCACGGGCGGCTGTCCGATCCGGCCCCGACGAGCGCCGGCGGGGCGATGGCGGCGGCGGAACAGGGCGGGGCGAATGCCCGCCACCGCGGCGATCCGGCGCCGGACACCGCGGACTGGCGCGACGAGGACGGGCCGGGCAACCTGCGTGTCAGCTACGTGCTGCCCGACCGCCGGCTCGGGGTGACGGGCGCAGGTGTTCTCTGGCCCGTCCCCGGCGGACCGCTAGACGACGATCTGAGCGCCGAGGGCGCGCCGCGCCACCGGCTGGTCTGGGTGGATGTGGCGCTGGAGCGCTGAGCGCATCGCCTGGTCCAGCGGCGTCGGCTCGAAGTCCGGCAGCAGCGCCGCGAGGCGGCCGCCGTCGAGCCAGTGCGGCTTGTTCCAGAGATAGCGCATCTCGAGCAGCTTGCGCCCCATCGCCCAGAACGGCGCGGCGAGCCACAGCGGCAGCCACGCCATCCGCGTGATCCGCACCGGACGGCCCAGCGCCGCCTGCACGGCCTCGCCCAGCTCGCGGCCGGTCAGGGCGTAGCCCGGAAACGCCACGTCCTCGAATCGCGCCAGCCGGTCGCGCATCGCGGCCAGCGCCACGGCCGCGCGGGCGAGGTCGGGCAGGAACGCCCAGGCGTGCGGCGCATTGAGCCGGCCGGGATAGACGAACCTGCCCTTGCCGAGCTTTGCCGTGATGATCCGGTCGAACCAGTTGCCCGAGGCCTCGGTGTCCAGAAAGTCGCCGGCCCGCAGGACGATGGTGCGCACGCCGGCCTCGCGATAGGCGCGTTCCATTTCGACCCGGAGGCGGCCGAGCGGATTGCGCGCGGCATGCGGCGTATCCTCGGCAAGGCGCGCGGGCGCACCGGCGCCGAACACGTAGACGTTGCCGGGAATCAGCACCGTCGCGCCCGAGGCCCTTGCCGCGGCGATGACCCGGCGGGTCAGGTCGGGCAGGGTCCGCGCCCAATCGGTGTAGGGCGGGTTCCAGGCGTTGACGATGACGTCGGCGCCGCGGGCGGCTTCGGTCAGGTCGTCGCGCTTGCGTTCGAAACGGCGGACGGTCCATCCGGCGGCGTCGAAGGCGTCTGCGGCGTGGCGGCCGAACCGGCCGGAGGCGCCGAGGATCAGGGCGGTCTGGGTCATGGCGTGGTCCTTTCGATAGATCATGCCGAGAGAATGACCAATTCCAATGAGAAACGAAATTGCCAGCATTTGTTGATCTGCTATTCATTGGTGAATGCCAAAACGCCTCGCACAGATCGACTGGTCGCTGATCCAGGCCTTCCTTGCGGTGGCCGAGGGCGGATCGCTTTCCGCCGCTGCCCGAACGATGCGGCAAAGCCAGCCGACGCTCGGCCGGCAGGTGCAGGCGATCGAGGCATCGCTTGGCGTGACGCTGTTTCGCCGCGAGCGCCGCGGCATGGCGCTGACCGAGGCGGGCGCGGCGCTGCTGGAGCCCGCGCGCACGATGCTGGACGCCGCGGGGCGGCTGGCGCTGATCGCGGCGGGCGAGGCCGAGGACATGCACGGCACGGTCCGGATCACCGCAAGCGTCTTCGTCTCGCATCACGTGTTGCCACCGATCCTGGCTCGGCTGCGCCAGGCCGCCCCCGAGATCGCGCTGGACCTGGTCGCCAGCGATGCCAGCGACAACCTGCTGTTCCGCGAGGCCGACATCGCGGTGCGCATGTACCGCCCGGATCAGCTGGATATCGTTGCGCGGCATCTGGGCGACGTCGCGCTGGGCCTGTTCGGCGCCAAGAGCTATTTCGACCGGCGCGGGCGGCCGGCGACGCTGGACGAATTGCGGTCGCACGATTTCGTCGGCTACGACACCAGCGACCTGATCATCCGCGGCTTCCGCGGCTTCGGCTGGCAGGTCGACCGCGACTGGTTCGCGGTGCGATGCGACAACCAGAGCGCCAACTGGGAACTGGTGCGCGCCGGCTGCGGGCTGGGCTTTGCGCAGCTGCACACCGGCCTTGCCGACCCGTCGGTCGAACGTGTCGCGGCGGATCTGCCGTTGCCGCCGCTGCCGCTCTGGCTGGCCACCCACGACCGGCTTTGGCGTACCGGGCGGGTGCGGCTGGTGTGGACTCACCTGGCCGAAGGACTGGCGCCGCTGGTTTCTTGACCCTCCCGGGGCGACCGGCTAGGCGATGCCGGACGCATATTCGCCAGAGGACACGACCGCCATGAGCAATCCTTCGCTTCTTATCCTGCCCGGCGACGGGATCGGCCCCGAAGTCATGGCCGAGGTCCGCCGGATCATCGACTGGTTCGGCGCCAGGCGGGGGCTCGGGTTCGACGTCAGCGAGGATCTGGTCGGCGGCGCGGCCTATGACGCGCACGGCACGCCGCTGACCGACGCGACCATGGCGAAGGCGCAAGAGGTCGACGCGGTGCTGCTGGGCGCCGTGGGCGGGCCGAAATACGACGCGCTGGATTTCGGCGTGAAGCCCGAGCGCGGGCTGCTGCGGCTGCGCAAGGAGATGGACCTTTACGCCAACCTGCGCCCGGCGCAGTGTTTCGACGCCCTGGCCGATTTCTCGTCGCTGAAGCCCGATGTGGTGGGCGGGCTGGATATCATGATCGTGCGCGAGCTGACCTCGGGCGTCTATTTCGGCGAGCCGCGCGGGGTGTTCAAGGAAGGCAACGAGCGCGTCGGCATCAACACCCAGCGCTACACCGAATCCGAGATCGCCCGCGTCGCGCGGTCGGCCTTCGAACTGGCGCGGCGGCGGTCCAACAAGCTGTGCTCGATGGAGAAGGCCAACGTGATGGAATCGGGCGTCCTGTGGCGTGACGTCGTGACCGAGGTCCATGCCGCCGAATACCCGGACGTCGAGCTTTCGCACATGTACGCCGATGCCGGCGCGATGCAGCTGACGCGCTGGCCCAAGCAGTTCGACGTGATCGTCACCGACAACCTGTTCGGCGACCTGCTGAGCGACCTGGCGGCGATGCTGACCGGATCGCTCGGGATGCTGCCCTCGGCCAGCCTCGGCGCGCCGATGGCGAACGGCCGGCCGAAGGCGCTGTACGAGCCGGTGCATGGCAGCGCGCCGGACATCGCCGGGCAGGGCAAGGCGAACCCGATCGCCTGCATCCTGAGCTTCGCGATGGCGCTGCGCTACAGCTTCGACGCGGGCGACGAAGCCGACCGGCTGGAGGCCGCGATCGAGGCGGTGCTGGCCCAGGGGCTGCGCACCGCGGACCTGATCGGCGAGCAGGGCCGCGCGCCGGTCAGCACGACCGAGATGACCGACGCTATCCTCGGCGCGCTGGACGCAAGAATCGGCTGACGCGGCGCGGCGCGCCATGCGTCCCGCGCAACCCGCGTCTGCGCGTTTGGCGGGTTGACCGCCTGCGCTGCGGGGTCTCTGATAGCGGTAACGAACGGGACCCTGGCAGATGACCGGACACGCAAGATCGAACTTGCGCGCGGCGCTATTTGCGCTTGCCGCCTTTGCGCTTTTCGCAACGCACGACGTTGCGGTGAAGACGCTTGGCGGCACTTACTCGACGTTCCAGATCATCTTTTTCAGCGTGCTCCTGTCGTTCCCGCTGGTCGTGCTGATGCTGATGCGCGACCGCGCGGAATCGACGCTGATCCCGGCGCATCCCTGGTGGACGGCAACCAGGACCGCGGCGGCCATCGTGACCGGCGCCACGGCGTTCTACGCCTTCTCGGTGCTGCCGCTGGCGCAGGTCTACGCGATCCTGTTCGCCGCGCCGCTGGTGATCACGCTGCTGTCGATCCCGATCCTGGGCGAGCGCGTCGGCATCCACCGCTGGGCGGCGGTTGTGGTCGGTCTGATCGGGGTGCTGGTGGTGCTGCGGCCGGGCTCGGCACCGCTGACGCTGGGCCATGCCGCGGCGGTGACGGCGGCGGTCTGCGGCGCGCTGGCGTCGGTCATCGTGCGCAAGATCGGCCGCGACGAGCGCAGCGCGGTGCTGCTGCTCTATCCGATGATGGCGAACTTCATCGTCATGGCGGCGGTCCTGCCCTTCGTCTATCGCCCGATGCCGGTCGAGGATCTCGGGCTCGTGGCGCTGATGTCGGTCTTCGCCTTCGTCGCCGGGCTGCTGGTGATCGCCGCCTACAAGGCCGGCGACGCGGCGGTCGTCGCACCGATGCAGTATTCGCAGATCCTCTGGGCGGCGCTCTACGGCGCGCTGTTCTTCGACGAGGCGGCGGATGGCATGACCTGGATCGGCGCCGGGATCGTCATCGCGAGCGGGCTTTACATCGTGGTGCGCGAGACGCTGGGCGGCACGACGCTGACGCGTCCGGTGCTGCAGTCGCGGACCCGGCCCGAGACCGCCACCTCGCCGCGTCTCGGCGCGACCTGGTGGAAGCATCACCGGCACGACTAGCGCCGCCATTCGCCCCTTGCAAAACCGGCGCCAAGCCGATAACCCGCGCGGTGCGGTCGGAGTGTAGCTCAGCCTGGTAGAGCACTGTCTTCGGGAGGCAGGGGTCGTGAGTTCGAATCTCGCCACTCCGACCAATAAAACAAGGCTCTTCACGCCTCCCCCCGAAAATCGACCGCAACGATATCCGCAACGTTTCAGGGTGGATTTGTTGGTGTTTCGTTCTTGAAGAACGGTATCTGGAGGGCGAGTCGTACCATTGGAGCGACAGGTCAATGATGGGGGTTCAGATCAAGTGAGTATCGCTGTATCGATCAGCCATGGCGGTACTGAAGAGATCAGAGATATCCCTTATCGAGAATTTCGTGGCTTGGCCACGTGGGTTCGGATACGTCTTGGACTATTCAGACCGAACATTTTCCGAATTCTTCGAGGACGAATTCCGGATTGATATCGATGACCAGGCGTACCAGTGCCACGGTACATCGAAGCGGCACAGGCTTGTGGCATTCCTCGAACAAGCACCTGTCTCTGTGGCATCCAGGGTCATGAGGGCTCTTCTGGAAGAAAGGCGACGACTGGCGTCCCTGCCATCAGGACCGCCTCCGGATTCCATGGACGGACCGTTCGAGAATCTGATCGTAGCCATCGAAAACCGATCCGATCAGCCTCGTACTGATGCGCTCTACCGATACGAGCAGACCAGAACACTGGATGAACTGATCAGTGATCTGGAACGGACAATCGGACAAAACAAGCCGGAGGTCGCACTCGACCACTTGCACACATACTGCATGCGGAAGTTCGCCTACCTGTTGGAACGACGCGGGCATCACTGCGGTCCGGATCAGGCTCTTCACGCTAGGTTCGGGAAATATCGAAAGGAGGTTCTGGCGAGTCTCGACCTGACCCCGGCTTCGGACCTGGCCATGAAGTCCGCGATCTCAGTGTTCGAGAAGTACAATGATGTTCGGAACCACCACTCATTGGCACACGACAACGAAATCCTGGTTCACGCCGAGGCTCGCTATATCTTCGATGCCGTGACCGCCTTGTTGCGTTTCATCAAGAAGATCGAGGCGGGTATCTTCGAGGAGCCGCCTATCAACTGATCAGAGGGTCCGGTCCATGATCTCCACTGCCTCCCGCTGGGCGTCGGGGTGATGCGAGCGGTAGACGTTTTCCAGCGTGTCCCTGGACGTGGCCGGCACGTGGCACAGCGGCGTATGCGCGAGGACGAGATCGACCGAATCGTCCTTCAGGCCGGTCGCTCTGGCGTCACCGATTTCGAATGCAAGCCGGTCTTCGCCGGAGAAGGTCCGTCTTGCGCGTTCAACCATGATCGGCGAGGGCTCGATCCCCAGCGCATTTTCCGCGGCGGCGAGTGTCAGGAGTTCCCGGGTCACATGTCCGGTGCCGGACCCGAGTTCGACCGCGAATGCGCCTTCGGGCAGGGTCAGGTCGCCGAGATAGCTTTTCCTGATTTCCACCTGCGCCGGTTCCAGGCATCGCGCCTGCATTGCGTCGGCGATGCGTTCCTGAAGCGCGGCATCCTGAGCGGCCAGGTCGGAATAGGGATCGGACATGATTTCCCTCGTCGTCAACTTGTCCTGCGTCGGCACAGCTCAGGTGGCCCTGCCGGGGATCACTGCCAATCCGCGGCGATACCGCAACGTGTCAGGCGATCGGCAGCGAATCCGGATGGCCCTGGGCCGTTTGGGGTTGTGGGCACCGCAGCCGGCTGCCGTTTGGCCGGGAGGGGCCGAGAGCCGGCCCCTCGCACGCCGCCGAACCGGGCGACGGGGCGCGACGTAGCACGAATCTCAGCCGGTACGATCGCGCATCGCGCTGCCGGCGGGCGACGCGGTGCTGTCGCGGATGCTGAGCGTGACGTCGAGCGTTTCGATCCGGGCGCTGCCCGCGTCGTCGCCGTTCCCGGCCAGTTTCAGCTGGTCGATCAGCAATGCCGCCGCACGACGCCCGATCCGGGTGCGATCCTGCCGTATCGTGGTCAGCGCCGGGACGTAGAATTCGGACATCTCGATATCGTCGAAGCCCACGACCGAAATGTCGCCCGGGACCGACAGGCCATGCCCGCGCAGACCCGAGATCAGGCCGAAGGCCACCATGTCCGAGGCGCAGATCACCGCCGTCGGGCGCTCTGTCATCGCGATCAGGCGTTCTGCGGCGGCATGTCCGGCCTGCAGGGAAAAGTCGCCGCGGATGATCCACGCGTCGCGCACCGGCAAGCCGAGGTCACGGCATTCCCCGATGACGCCGTCGCGCCGGGCGCTGGTCAGGATGTTGCCCCGCGGCCCGGTGACATGCGCCAATCTGCGGTGGCCCAGCCCGTGCAGGTGGCGCACCGCCAGCCGCGCGCCGCCCTCGTTGTCGCTGCGCACCGAGCGGAACGCCGCGCCCTCGACCCATTCGCAGGCAAAGACGATCCGGTCCTCGACGCCGCTGCGCCCGAACAGCCGCAGATCGCGGGCGGAAAGCGCCCCGTCGAGCGAAATCATGCCGTCGATGCGGGCATCGAGGAAGTGGTCGACAAGAGACCGGCCGCGGTCGGGGTATTCGGCGGTATCGGCGATCAGCACCGAATAGTCGGTGTCGGCGAACCCGGCGCGGATCGCCGCGAGGATCTGCGAGAAGAACGGATTGCCGAGGTCCGGCACCAGCACCAGCACCGCCCCGGCACGCTGCTTGCGCAGGTTGCGCGCGGCCTGGTTCACGCGGTAGCCGGTCGTGCGCACCGCGTCCTCGACCGCCTTCCGGGTGGCGTCAGACAACAGCCCGGGGTTGCTGAAGGCGCGGCTGACAGTGGCCGTCGACACGCCCGCGGCGCGCGCAACGTCCTGGATTCTGACCGCTTTCTGGCTCATGCGATGCCGGATGTCCTGTCGCCTCGGCTGCCGCGCGCGACAGCTTGACTCTAATCTTCATTTGGAAAGTTATCCATGTAATCGTTTACAGGCAACATATCCGAAGGATTCAGGTCGTTGTAAACCATTTCAGCCGGGGTCGAGCGTCCCCGTCAAATGAATCGGCCCGGGCATGTCTGACGTCAGCGCCCACCGGACAGATTCCGGGGTTTGAGCGACGGAGGATTTCTGGTTCATCGCAGCCACTATGGAGCGAAGATGAACAAGAAATCCGGAACATCGAAGGATGCCGCTGACAAGCTGGTCAGGGG
>JBFKQC010000075.1:0-18748 GCA_041627895.1 Rhodobacter sp. | reverse complement strand
TGAAATTGCGCGGTTCCAACCGGCGAGGCCCGCGCCTTCCCGGCCCGCAATGGCCCGTCCCGCAGCGGCGCGCCCCGCGGCGGTCCGGCACCGGATCAAGCGGCTTGTGCTGCCGCCACCTGGAATTGCGCGGTTCCAACCGGCGAGGCCCGCGCCTTCCCGGCCCGCAATGGCCCGTTCCGCAGCGGCGCGCCCCGCGGCGGTTTGGCACCGGATCAAGCGGCTTGTGCTGCCGCCACCTGAAATTGCGCGGTTCCTACCGGCGAGGGCTGCGCCTTCCCGGCCTGCAAACGCCCGGCCTGCAATGGCTTTGCCCGGACTGCCCGGCCCGCAATGGCCCGCCCGGCCCGTCGCTGCCCGGACCGTGCCGCAACGCGCGTCAGGGTCGCGGCATGCCCTGCCGATCAGAGGCCAAAGGCATTCTCCACGATCTCGATCGCCCCGGTCGCGTCGACCAGCGCCGCGTCGAACCGCGTTTCGGTATCCTGGCCCTGCGGCATCCCGGCGAGAAAGCCGCTGGCGGCGGCGAAGATGCGCTGCATCTGGCGCTCCGAGAGCCGCGCCGCGGCGGTGGCGAAATCCCGGCTCTTCTTGACCTCGACGAAGACCAGCGCGCCGAGCCTTTCGAAGATCAGGTCGATCTCGCCGCCGGGCCCGCGCCAGCGCCGCGCCTTCGGCGTGTAACCCTGCCGGCGATAGCGTTCCGCGACGCTGTCCTCGGCGCTGAGCCCCGCGTGATGGGAAACCGATCCGCTCATGGCATTCTCCGTCCTGCCGGGCCAGTCTACCCGACCTTCTCCAGACTGGCACACCGAGACCGAAGATTCGGTTAATCCCCCTTCGCCATCTTCAGCGCCGCCTGGTAGACCTGCCGCCTCGGCAGTCCCAGCGCCTCGGCCACGAAGGACGCGGCATCCTTCACCGACATCTCCGCCAGCGCCGCGGCCAGCGCCTCGTCCAGGTCCGCCGTCGGGCCGGTGCCGCGGGCGCGGTCGACGACCAGCACGATCTCGCCCTTCACCGCCGCGTCGCGATGCTGCGCCGCCAGCTCGCCCAGCGTCCCGCGCCGCACCTCCTCGAAGCGCTTGGTCAGTTCGCGGCAGACCGCCGCCTGCCGTCCGTCGCCGAGGCCCTCCGCCATCTCGTCCAGAAGCCGCCCGATCCGCTTCGGCGATTCGTAGACCACCAGCGTCGCCGGCACGTCGCGCAACTCGGCCAGCCAGGCCCGGCGCGCGCCTGCCGCCTGCGGCGCGAAGCCGGCGAACAGGAACCGGTCGCTCGGCAGCCCCGACACCGCCAGCGCGGCCAGCGCCGCCGAAGGCCCGGGCGCGGCGGTCACCATGTGCCCTGCCGCGATCGCCTGGCGCGCCAGCTGATAGCCCGGATCGGCGACCAGCGGCGTGCCCGCCTCGGGGGCGTAGGCGACCGATCGTCCCGCGGCCAGTTCGCGCAGAAGACGGTCGCGCACCTCGGGTCCGCTATGATCGTGATAGGCGACCAGCGGACGCTCGCCCAGCGCCACCCCGTGAATCTGCATCAGGTGGCGCAGCGTGCGCGTGTCCTCCGCGGCCAGAACCTCGGCCGAAGCCAGAATATCCAGCGCCCTCAGCGTGATGTCCCGCGCCGCGCCGATCGGCGTCGCCACCAGGTACAGCCCCGGGCCGGGCTTTGCCGTCTCGATCATCGCCGCGCCTCCCGGCTTGGACTGGACATTTACTCGCCACCCTGTTGCGCATAGTCTGCACCGGTCCGCAAGCGAAGCCACGGAGCCGAGAGCGATCCATGACCCCCCTGACCAGTATGGCCCCGCGTCGGGCCGCACGCCTTGTCGCCGTCCTGTCCTGCCTCTGGCTCGCCGCCTGCGGCGGAATCCCGATGCCCGGCGGCGGTGCCTCGGGCCCGCGCGTCGACACCTCGAAACCGGTGCCCGTGGCGCTCCTGGTGCCGCGCGGCTCGGGCCAGGCCGGCGACGACGTGCTGGCCGCGGGGCTCGAAAACGCCGCGCGGCTGGCGATCGCCGACCTCGACGGCGCCCGGATCGACCTGCGGGTCTACGCCACCGCAGGCAGCCCGGCCCAGGCCGCGGCCGTCGCCGCCGAGGCGGTGAACGACGGCGCCAAGATCATCCTCGGCCCGGTCTATGCCAGCGCCGCGAACGCCGCCGGCACCGCGGTGCGCGCGCGCAACGTCAACGTGCTGTCGTTCTCGAACAACACCGACATCGCCGGCGGCAACGTCTTCGTCCTCGGCAACACCTTCGAGAACACCGCCGACCGGCTGGTCCGCTATGCCGTCGCCCAGGGCAAGCGCAAGATCATGGTTGTCAACGGCCAGGACACCGCCGAGGAAAAGGGCCGCGACGTGATCCTCGCCGCGATCCGGCGCAACGGCGCGACGCTGGCCGGCTCGGCCTCGTTCGAGCTCAGCCAGAACGGCGTCGTCCAGGCGGTCCCCGGCATCACCCGCACCGCCAAGTCGAGCGGTGCCGATGCGCTGTTCCTGACCTCGGGCACTGCCGGGGCGCTGCCGATCCTGGCACAGCTTGTCTCGGAAAACGGCGTCTCGCCCGCCACGACCCGGTTCATCGGGCTGCAGCGCTGGGACATCCCCGCCAGCGCGCTGGAACTTCCGCCGCTGCAGGGCGGCTGGTTCGCGCTGCCCTCGCCGGCCCTGGCCGAGCAGTTCCGCAGCCGCTACGCCGCCGCCTACGGCGAGCCGCCGCACCCGATCGCCAGCCTCGCCTATGACGGCATCGCCGCGGTCGGCGCGCTGATCGAGCGCGGCCAGTCCGACGCGCTGACCGTCACCGCGCTGGTGCAGCCCACCGGGTTCGCCGGGGTGAACGGCATCTTCCGGCTGCGCCTGGACGGCACCATCGAGCGTGGCCTCGCCGTCGCCACGATCAACGAGCAACGGGTGACTGTCATTGACCCCGCCCCAAGAAGCTTTGGCGGCGCCGGTTTCTGACCGGCCTGCCGCGGACCCTGCCGAGCCCGGCCCGGACACCCTGATCCGCCCGGCCGAAGAGATCTTCGACCGGGCGCAGGTCGCCGCCGCGCTGGACGCGGCCTGTGCCGCCGCCGACGCGGGCCGCGACAGCCGCAAGGCCGCCGTCGACGTGCTGCAGGGTGCGCTGGCCCGGGGCCGCGCCGCGATCGCCGCCGCGTTTCAGGCCGACCCGAAGAACGCACGCCCCACCGTCACGGCCTATGCCTGGCTGACCGACTGCGTGGTGCGCGCGGTGATGGACGTGGCCACCACGCACCTGCACCCGCTGGCCACCCCGACCGGCGGCGAGCGCATCGCGGTGCTGGCCGTCGGCGGCTACGGCCGGGCCGAGATGGCGCCGTTTTCCGACGTCGACCTGCTGTTCCTGACCCCCTACAAGGTCACCCCCTGGGCCGAAAGCGTCATCGAGTCGGCGCTTTACATCCTCTGGGACCTGCACCTGAAGGTCGGCCATTCCAGCCGTACGGTGAAGGACTGCGTGCGGCTCGGGCGCGAGGACTACACGATCCGAACCGCGCTGCTGGAACACCGCTTCGTCACCGGCCACGGGCCGCTGGCCGACGACTTGCGCAAACGGCTCTGGAACGATCTCTTCAGCGCCACCGCCACCGACTTCATCGAGGCCAAGCTGGACGAGCGCGCCGAACGGCACCGCAAGCAGGGCGGCCAGCGCTACATGGTCGAGCCCAACGTCAAGGAGGGCAAGGGCGGGCTTCGCGACCTGCAATCGCTGTTCTGGATCGACAAGTACGTGCACGGCGTGCAGCACGCCGCCGATCTGGTGAAGATGCAGGTCTTCCGGCAAGAGGAATACGACGCCTTCGTCGCCGCCGAGAACTTCCTGATGGCGGTGCGCTGTCACCTGCACCTGATCACCGGCCGGGCGATGGACCAGCTGACATTCGACATGCAGGTCGAGGTCGCCGACCGCATGGGCTATGCCGATGCCGGCGGGCGCCGCGCGGTCGAGCACTTCATGCAGGACTATTTCCGCCACGCCACCAGGGTGGGCGAACTGACCCGCATCTTCCTGACCGCGATGGAGGCGCGCCACGTCAAGAAGGCGCCGAGCCTGGTGCGCCTGTTCCGCCGCCGCAAGAAGGTCAAGCCGGGCTACGCGATCGAGCAGAACCGCCTGACCGTGGCCGACGAGACGGCGTTTCTGTCGGACAAGCTGAACCTCCTGCGCATCTTCGAAGAGGCGCTGCGCACCGGCTACCTGCTGCACCCCGACGCGATGCGGCTGATCTCGGCCAACCTGCACCTGATCGACGACGAGGTGCGCGCCGACCGCGAGGCGGTGCGCATCTTCCTCGACCTCATGCTGAAGCACGGCAACCCCGAACGCGCGCTGCGGCGGATGAACGAGCTTGGCGCGCTGGCCGCCTTCATCCCCGAATTCGCGCCGGTCGTGGCGATGATGCAGTTCAACATGTACCACAGCTACACGGTGGACGAACACACGATCCAGTGCATCTCGACGCTGGCCCAGATCGAGCGCGGCGAACTGGTCGAGGAATTGCCCGTCGCCAGCGCGATCCTGACCGAAGGCGTCAACCGCAAGGTGCTGTTCACCGCGCTGCTTCTGCACGATACCGGCAAGGGCCGGGCCGAGGATCACTCGATCCTCGGCGCCCAGATCGCGCGCAAGGTGGCGCCGCGTCTCGGGCTGAAGCCGGCCGAGGCCGAGACCGTCGAATGGCTGGTGCGCTATCACCTGCTGATGTCCGACATGGCGCAGAAACGCGACATCGCCGACCCGCGCACCGTGCGCGACTTCGCCAAGGCGGTGCAGACCCGCGAGCGGCTGGACCTTCTGACCGTGCTGACGGTCTGCGACATCCGCGGCGTCGGCCCGACCACCTGGAACAACTGGAAGGCCGCGCTCTTGCGCGCGCTCTACCGCCAGACCCGGCGCGCGATGGAGGACGGGCTCGAAGCGCTGAACCGGGCGCAGCGCGGCACCGAGGCCAAGAAGACGCTGCGCGCCGCGCTCGCCGGGTGGGAGCCGCGGGATCTCAAGCGCGAGACCGACCGCCACTATCCGCCCTACTGGCAGGGCCTGCACGTCACCGCGCACGTGGATTTCGCCAACCTCCTGCGCGACATCGCCGAAGACGAGATCCGCCTCGCCCTGACCCCCGACGAGGACCGCGACGCCACCCGCGTCTGCTTTGCCATGCAGGACCATCCCGGCATCTTTTCCCGGATGTGCGGCGCGCTGGCGCTGGTCGGCGCCAACATCAAGGACGCGCGCACCTTCACCACCAAGGACGGCTGGGCCACCGCCGCGTTCTGGATCCAGGATGCCGAAGGCGCGCCCTACGAGGCCGGCCGCCTGCCGCGGCTGCGCGCGATGATCGAGAAGATTCTGAAGGGCGAGGTCGTGGCGACCGAGGCGATCCGCTCGAAGGACAAGATCAAGAAGCGCGAACGCGCCTTCCGCGTGCCGACCTCGATCGCCTTCGACAACGACGGCTCGGAAATCTACACCATCATCGAGGTCGACACCCGCGACCGCCCCGGCCTGCTGTTC
Organism: Rhodobacter sp.; assembly: GCA_041627895.1. Taxonomy (GTDB): domain Bacteria; phylum Pseudomonadota; class Alphaproteobacteria; order Rhodobacterales; family Rhodobacteraceae; genus JBFKQC01. The sequence goes on along the minus strand of JBFKQC010000075.1, from coordinate 13,203 downwards.
GACCTGACCCGCACGCTGGCGAACAACAACGTCTACATCGCCTCCGCCGTGATCGCGACCTATGGCGAACAGGTGGTCGACACGTTCTATGTCAAGGACATGTTCGGCCTGAAATTCTACGCCGAATCAAAGCAGCGCGCGCTCGAACGGAAGCTGCGCGAAGCGATCGAGAAAGGCGCCGAGCGGGCACAGACGGCCTGATCGCCAAGACGCCTCAAGGCGGGATCGCCCCGGCAGGGGCGCGGCCCGGAACAGCGGCGCCAAGCGCCCCGGCCCACTTCGCGCGAGGAAACGGCCCGCCCGCCTTCGCAGCCACCCTGGCCGAAACCCGGCAAACGCCCCTCCCGCCCCGCACAAACAGCGGCCCCAGGGCTGCCGCGCCGGCCGGGCCGCGCCGGGGCTGTCCGGTCATCCGGCCGCGAACCCGCGCAGGAATGGCCGCCGCACGCCGGGACCGGCCCCGGCACCCCTCGCCGATCCAAGGCCGCCCCGGCCCGTCGCCGCGCCGCCCCGACGGGCTGGCGATACGTCGACGCGGGCGCAAGGCCGCGGCGTTCGGCGGCTGCGGCCGGACAGCGCGCCCCGCCGCGCGCCGCTACGCCGTCCCGCGCTCCGCCGCCATGCCACGGCGCACCCGCGCGGATGCCGGCCAAGACGGCAGAGTGGCGCGCAACTCCATCGCCAAACCACGCGCGGGGCCGTCGGCCAGCCCCGCCCCGCGCCTCATCCCGGGAAGATCCGCCCCATCTCGGCATCGAAGGCCGCCCAGGTCATCGTCGCGCGGTTGCCGGCATGGCCGTGGTAATAGGACAGGCCCGTCGAGGTCGGCAGCCCGGCCCAGATCTTGGCGAGGTTGTGCATGAAGGCATGCCGCCCGATCTCGCCCCGTCCAAAGGCCCCCAGCCCGGCCTCGGCCAGCAGCACGTCGGCCAGCCGGTCCTGCAACTCGGGCGCGAATACCGCGTCGGGCCCGGCGCCCACGACCGCAGACACCCGCTTCAGCGTCGCCGGAATGAACTGGTAGCGCCCGATCGCATGGGGCTGGCCCGGCGTCGCCTCGATCCAGGCATGGATCTCGCCCAGGGTCATTTCGGTCGGCGGCCTGCCCGGCCGAACCGCGGCACCGTGCTGCACCGCGTCATAGCCATGCCGCCCCGCCTCGGCCCGCGCGATCAGCTGGCGCAGCCGCGCGACCTGCGACCCGGTCCCGGGCAGCGCAACCGCGCTGCGCCGCTGCGGCACCGGCGCGAAAAGCCCGCCCTGCCGCCCGACGAACAGGCTCGCGCTGCCCGCGCCGCCGCCCCCCGCCGGTGCCGTCCAAAGGCTCGCGCCGGCACCCGCCGCCGGCGCCCCGCCCAGCGCGACCAGCGGCGCGCGCGCCTCGCCCAGCGACGCCTGGAACACCGAGACCGGCCCGGCCCATGCCCAGGGCGCGCCGCCAAGAAGCAGCCACACCAATGCCAACCGCAGCGAACCCATGCGCATCCCGTTCTAAGACCGTCGCGCCGATCATCGCCCCGATCCCTTGAGATTCGGTTGATCCCGCCCGCATCCCCGCCCCGGAAGTTTCCCGCGCGCTGAGCGTTTCCCCCCGGGGTCATCTTGCTCTAGTCTGCCGCACAAGAACCGAACCGGCAGGACCAGCGCTTGAAACCGATCCGCCTGATGGCAGGCTTCCTCACCGTCGGCGTCTGGACACTGGCCAGCCGCGTCCTCGGCTTCGTGCGCGACATCATGATCGTCGCCTTCCTCGGCTCCGGCCCGATGGCCGAGGCGTTCTTCATCGCCTTCGCGCTGCCGAACATGTTCCGCCGGTTCTTCGCCGAGGGCGCCTTCAACATGGCCTTCGTGCCGCTGTTCTCGAAAAAGCTCGAAGCCGGCGAGGACGCCGCGCGCTTTGCACAGGACGCCTTTGCCGGGCTCGCCACGGTGCTGATCGGCTTCACCGTCGTGGCGCTCTTCGCGATGCCCTGGCTGGTGATCGCCATGGCCAGCGGGTTCATCGGCGACGAGCGCTTCGGCCTCGCCGTCGCCTTCGGCCGCATCGCGTTTCCCTATATCCTGTTCATCTCGCTCGCCGCGCTGCTGTCGGGGCTTCTGAACGCCACCGGCCGCTTTGCCGCCGCGGCTGCCGCGCCGGTGCTGCTGAACGTGCTCTTCATCGCCGCGATCGCGGCCGGCCACGCGCTCGGCTGGCCGCTGGGGCCGACGCTCGCCTGGACCGTGCCCGTCGCCGGGATCGCGCAGCTCGCCCTGGTCCGCGTCGCCGCGGCGCGGGCCGGCTTCCGGCTGACGCTCAGCCGCCCGCGCCTGACGCCGGATCTCAGGCGTCTCGCGATCATCGCCGCGCCGGCCGCGCTCGCCGGGGGCGTGGTGCAGGTCAACCTGCTGATCGGGCGGCAGGTGGCGAGCTTCTTCGACGGCGCCATCGTCTGGCTTTCGGTCGCCGACCGGCTTTACCAGCTGCCGCTCGGCGTCGTCGGCATCGCGATCGGGGTGGTGCTGCTGCCCGATCTGTCGCGCCGGCTCCGCGCCGAGGACACCGCGGGCGGGCGCGACGCCTTCAACCGCGCCGCCGAGATCAGCCTGGCGCTGACCGTGCCCGCCGCGGTGGCGCTCTGCGCGATCCCGGTGCCGCTGATCGCCGTGCTGTTCGAGCGCGGCGCCTTCGGCGCCGCCGACAGCGCCGCCACCGCCGCCGCGCTGGCGATCTACGGGCTGGGCCTGCCGGCCTTCGTGCTGCAAAAGGCGCTGCAGCCGCTCTATTTCGCGCGCGAGGACACCAGGCGCCCGTTCAAATTCGCGCTGGCCGCGATGGTGGTGAACGCGGCGCTCGCCATCGGGCTCGCACCGCTCGTCGGCTACCTCGCCGCCGCGATCGGCACCACGCTGTCGTCCTGGGCGATGGCCTGGCAACTCTGGCGCGGTAGCCGCGCGATGGGCGCGGCCGCCACGCTCGACGACCGCTTCCGCGCCCGCCTGCCGCGCATCCTGGCCGCCTCGGCGATCATGGGCGCCCTCCTCTGGATCGGCGCGCTGGCGCTGGCCGTTCCGCTTGCGGCGCCGACCCTGCGCTACGCCGCGCTCGGGCTTCTGGTCGCCGCCGGCATCGCCGCCTACTTCGCCGCCGCGCATGCCCTCGGCGCGCTGCGGTTCTCCGAAATCCGCCGCACGCTGCGTCGGGGCTGACGCCGCAGGTCCTTACGCGGCTCCAAGCTGCACCAGCCTCGCAGCAGGCGGGCTGTCCGCGACAGGCGCAGGATCGCGACCGCCCCCGCCAGTCCTCTACAGGGCGTGATGAGGATGCCCCCAGGCAAGCGCCATCCGCATTCGGACCGGTTCCGAGGTTTTCGCCCCTCGCCCGGCGCGGCACGAAAGGCGCGCAGCCCCGCCGCGCCATCGACGGGCCGCCCGCCTGTCCGGGCGATCACCCGCCGCAGGCGGCACCGCCCCGGCCCCGCCCGCTATCTCTGGCGCAGCCGCCGCATCACCCGCGCCCAGCCGCCCGGGCTGACCAGCACCGACAACCCGAACCCCGCGGCGAACCCGGCGAGATCCGCCACCCAGTCAAGCCCGCCGCCGAACAACAGGCCGAAAACCAGCTGGATGCCCATCAGGAACGCGATCAGCGTGAAGGCCCGCGACCGCGGCCCCCCGGTGGCGGCAAGCTGCATCCACAGGATGAAGCTGAACGCCCCGATCAGCCCGTAAGCCGCCGGAAACCCGCCGACCAGCGGCGTCGGATCGTCCAGCGCCACGGCAAACACCAGCGCCCCCAGCACCGTCGAGCCGAAGAACACCACCAGCACCGCGAGGCCGGAAAACACCTCGCCCACCATCTTGCCCAGCGCCAGCACGAAGACCAGGACGAACAGCATGTGGGTAAAGCTGACATGCACGAACGGGTAGGTGACGAACCGCATCACGTGCTCGACCGGCCAGAAATTGCGCGCCCACATCTGGTCGAACACGTCGCCGATGAAGGCATAGCGCTGCACCGCGGCCAGCCGCCAGCCCACCGCCTCGGGCCCGCCCGCAAGCCCCCTCGCGCCAAGCTGAAACGCCAGTTCCGGCAGCGCGATCGCCAGCGCCAGCAGGATCACCGCCGGCGGCAGCGGATTGACCGGGCTTTCTTCGTGGGGATGCATCGCTCGCTTCCTTGACGGTCTCGCCCGCGTCCGTTACGCGATCGGCGCCCCGAACTCCAGCAGAGACCCGCAATGGCCGACTTCACCCCCCGCGTCTTCTCCGGCATCCAGCCCTCCGGCGGGCTCACGCTCGGCAACTACCTCGGCGCGATGAAGCGCTTCGTGACGATGCAGGACGCCGGCGCGTACCAGACGATCTATTGCATGGTCGACCTGCACGCGATCACCGTCTGGCAGGACCCGGCCGACCTCGCCCGCGCCACGCGCGAGCTTTGCGCCGCCTTCATCGCCTGCGGCATCGACCCCGAGAAATCCATCCTCTTCAACCAGTCCCAGGTCGCCGAGCACGCGCAGCTGGCCTGGATCTTCAACTGCGTCGCCCGGATGGGCTGGATGCAGCGCATGACCCAGTGGAAGGAGAAGGCCGGCAAGAACGCGCAGAACGCCAGCCTCGGCCTGTTCGCCTACCCCGCGCTGATGGCCGCCGACATCCTGGTCTACCACGCCACCCACGTGCCCGTGGGCGAGGACCAGAAACAGCATCTGGAGCTGACCCGCGACATCGCGATCAAGTTCAACAACGATTTCGGGGTGGATTTCTTCCCCGTCACCGAGCCGGTGATCGAGGGCGCCGCCACACGGGTGATGAGCCTGCGCGACGGCTCGAAGAAAATGTCGAAATCCGACCCCTCGGACATGAGCCGGATCAACATGACCGACGACGCCGACACCATCGCCCAGAAGATCCGCAAGGCGCGCACCGATCCCGAGCCGCTGCCCTCGGACCTCAAGGGCCTCGAGGACCGCCCCGAGGCGCGCAACCTCGTCAACATCTACGCCGCTTTGGCCGACACGACGCCCCAGGCGGTGATCCGCGACCACGCCGGCCAGCAGTTCTCCACCTTCAAGCCGTCGCTGGCCGACCTCGCCGTCGCCAAGCTCGCCCCGATCTCGTCCGAGATGAAGCGCCTGACCGCCGACCCCGCCGAGATCGACCGCATCCTCGCCGAAGGCGCCGCCAGCGCCCGCGAGATCGCCGCCCCGATCCTGCGGCGGACGTATGAGATCGGCGGAATGGTAAGCTGATGCTCTTTCCGACACGGCTCCTCAGTCCCGTCACTGCACGGTTCCAGGTCAGCAACCGGACCGCGCACCTCAAGGTCGAGCTCGCGGACTTCGCGCTGCCGGCAGAGATGGCCGAAGCCGCCGGCGAACTGCAAAGGACCGCGCTGGTCGCCGAGCGGATTCCCCTCGACCTGTCCGACCTTGGGGCGCTGGCCGGAAAGAGTTTCGACTTTCCGGTCAACCCGACCCCCGGCTACATCGATGGATCGATCTATCTCCATCACCGGCATCACCCCGTCGACATCACGACGCTGAGCTTCCGGACGCCTGCCGGGGGCGCGATGACCCTTTACGCCGAGGCGGTGCTGGTACTGAGCTACGAAGGCCTCGGCCCCTTCGCCGATACACCCTGGACCTTCACCGCCCGGATCGAGCCCTGATACGGTTGTAACGGCTCCCCGAAATGCCGGACGGCAAATCCGGGCTCAGCAAGCGTAGGGTGCGCTTCAGCGCACCATCCCACCTCACTTCAGAGCCCAAAGGATCGCGCCCGGCCCCGAGGGTGGGCGCGGTGACATTTGCACCGCCATCGCCGCAAAGCATCCACGCCGCACCCAGCGCCACCGTTCCAACCCATCGCGCCCGCCCTGGGGGGCGGGGTCGGGCGCGATCCGGGCTTGCAGCCCGGGGGAACGGCTGGATCGGGCGGCACGCCGTAGGGCGGGGTTCCCCCCGCCACCCCGCAGGGTGGGCAGCACGCCCGTAGGGTGCGCATTCATTGCGCACCGCACCGCCAGACGACACAAACGCACACTGCGCGCGAACGGCAGCCGCAACGCCGCCGCGCGATCGCCAGACCGCCCCCCCGGGCTGGCGATACCCCACCGCCCGCGCGCCGATCCGGCGGCCGGCGGATACGGCAGGATAAACCGCCCCGAACAGGCGCCGGACCGCCACCCCGCGGTCTGGCAATGCACCGCAAGCAAGCGCAGGGTGCGCATTCATTGCGCACCCGCCCCCCCGCCGGTCGGACACTCGCGCGCCGGGGGCCGGACCGGCGGCTGCCCGGGCCGCCCCGTCCGCCCGCCCCGCCCCCGCTAGATTTCCGACCGGTACTCCGCCACCTTCGCCAGTTCCTCCTCGAACATCTTGTTCAGCCGCTTGACCTGGACGATGCGCATCTGCGCAAACGTCGCCAGCACCCGGCTGATCCGCGCCTGATAGCCGCGGCCCATCGCCTGGAAGAACTTCGCCACCGAGGCATCTATGTAGATCGTCAGCTTCACCTTCTTCTCGACGCAATCCACGTCCTGTTCCAGCGTGTCCCAGGCTTCCGGCACCCGGGCCTGGACGTGATAGTCCATCACGTCCTCGGACTTCAGGTGCTCGACGTTCATCAGCATCCGCTCGATCAGCAGCTGGCGGGTCTTGGTGTGCGTGCCGTAGGCTGCCTTCGCCGTCTCTCGCAGGTGGCCGCGGTAGGGGTTTGTCGTCATCGAAATCGCTCCTTGCAACGGATGCCGGGCATCCTGCCAGAGCCGGGTAAACGCAAGCTTGGGCCACCGTGCGGTGCACCGCCGCGATACCGACGCGATACCGACGGAATACATATGTTGCGCCCTGCACATGATATGCGCGCTCTTGCAACTTTTGTGCGATGGTGCACTGAATTAGATCCGTCCGGACAGAGCGAAAGGACCCAGACCATGACCAAGGCCCCGGCAGAGACCCGCATCGGCCACGTGCACCTGAAGGTCGCCGATCTCGACCGTTCGATCGCGTTCTACCGCGACGTGATCGGGCTCGAGGTGACGCAGACATACGGTGGTCAGGCCGCGTTTCTCTCGGCCGGCGGATATCATCACCACCTTGGGCTAAATACCTGGGAAAGCAGGGGAAATCCGCCAGCGCCGCGGCGCCATCCGGGGCTTTACCACACCGCCTTCCTGTTCCCCGACCGCGCCGCGCTGGGGGCGGCGGTCCGGCGGGTGGTGGATGCCGGCGTGCCGCTGACCGGCGCCGCCGACCACGGGGTGTCCGAGGCGGTCTATCTCGACGATCCCGACGGCAACGGGGTAGAGCTTTACCGCGACCGCGACCCCAAGGACTGGCCCCGCACAGCCGACGGTACGCTAGATATGGTGAACGCCCCCCTCGACGTGCCCGCGCTGATCGCCGAGGCGGGCTAGGCCCGCCGCCGCCTCTGGACCTCTCCCGCCGCCCCGCATAGGGTCGCCGCGGGAGGATGCGCGATGGCGACCGGCAAGAACATCAGGACCTACTACCAGGGCGCCTGGCACGACGGCGATGTGATGATCATGCGCGCCGCCGACCACGGCGCGTGGCTCGGCACCACGGTGTTCGACGGCGCCCGGTTTGTCGACGGCCTGGCGCCCGATCTCGAGGCGCATTGCGCCCGCGTGAACCGCTCGGCCGAGGCGCTGATGATCCAACCCACCGTTTCGACAGAGGAAATGGTGCAGATCGTCCGCGAGGGCCTGAACCGCTACCCAAGGGACGCCGCGGTCTACATCCGCCCGATGTACTGGGCGCTCGACGGCGGGCCGCTGGGCGTTGTCCCCGAAATCGGGCCGACCGGCTTTGCCGTCTGCCTCGAGGAAATCCCGATGGCGCCGCCCGAGGCCACGGCGACGCTGACCACGACGCGGTTCCGCCGCCCGGTTCTGGACGACGCCGTGGTCAACGCAAAGGCGGGCTGCCTTTACCCGAACAACGCCCGGATGCTGGCCGAGGCGCGGGCCAAGGGCTATGCCAACGCGCTGGTCGCCGACGCGATGGGCAACGTGGCGGAAACCGCCACCGCCAACATCTTCATGGTGCGTGACGGCGAGGTCTTCACCCCGATCGCCAACGGCACATTCCTGGCCGGGATCACCCGCGCGCGGCATATCGACAACCTCTTGAAAGACAACGCGAAAGTCCACGAAACCGTGCTGACGTTCGACGATTTCCGGCAGGCCGACGAGGTGTTCATGTCGGGCAACATGATGAAGGTCACGCCCGTCATCGAGTTCGACGGCGCGCATTACCAGGTCGGCCCGGTGACGCGCCGGGTGCGCGAGATGTACTGGGACTGGGCGCGTTCGGCGGGCTGAGGCTCAGCCGCCCGCCTCGTCATTCGCCGCACTGCCGTCGGCACTTGTCTCAGGCGTCCCGCCTTTGTCATCGCGCAGCGCCAGCGCCGCGGTCTCGGGCGTGCTGCCGCGGGCCGTGGGCGCGGGCACAAAGGCGGTCTTCTGCGCGGCCGCCACCTCGGCGCGGCGCCGCATCCGCAGGAGCGCGAAGACGATGATGGCGAGGTGCGCCACCACGGTCGTGCCGAACAGCCCCGACGGCCCGCCGAACGACATCGCGAAACCCGCGATCAGCGGGCCGACGATCGCGCCCAGGCCGTAGACCATCAACAGCCCGCCGCTGATCTGGATGTAGGTGCCCGGCGCGGCGTGGTCGTTGGCATGGGCCACGATCACCGGGTACATCGCGAAGATCGCCGCGCCGAAGGCCGAGACCAGCACAAGGTTTGCCCATGGGTCGCTGGGCGAGACCAGCAGGAACGCGAGATCGGCGGCCAGCGCCAGCGCCGCCAGCCCGACCAGCACCTTGCGCCGGTCCATGCGGTCGGACAGGATGCCGACCGGAATCTGCGCCACGGCGCCGGCCAGGATCGGGATCGAGGTGAACAGCGCGATCGCCCCGAGGTTCAGCCCGATCCGGTCGCCGAACACCGCGCCGAGCGTGCCGAAGCTGCCGTTGGAGATGCCGACCATCAGCACCGCGAAGACCGCCACCGGAGAGTTCCGCCAAAGCGCCCCGAGATCGAGGCGCACGCTGGTCAGCGGCTGCGGCGAGGCGCCCGAGGACACCGCCGTCGGGATCAGCGACAGCGAATAGAACATCGCCGCCAGGACGAAGAACAGGAACCCGGTCGTGTCGCCGAGCGTCAGCGAAAGCTGCCCGCCGGTCGAGGCCACCAGGTTCACCATGGTGTAGACGCCGAAGATGCGCCCGCGGGTCGTGGGCTCTGCCCGTTCGCTCAGCCAGCTTTCCACGATCATCGCCGCGCCGGCAAAGCAGAAGCCCTGCACACCGCGCAGGGGTATCCAGGCCCAGGGCGTGATCGACAACAGCGAGCCCAGCACCGCGATGCCGGCAAGCGAGGCCAGAACGCTGAACGAGCGGATGTGCCCGACCCGCGCCACCAGCGCGGGCGACACCAGGCAGCCCGCGACGTAGCCCACCGCCCAGCCGGTGCCGAGAAGGCCCAGTTCCACCGCCGAAAACCCCTCGGCCGAGCCGCGGACCGGCAGGATCAGCGCGTTGATCCCGCCCGCGAACAGCAGGAAGAACGAGCCCAGCAGCAGGGCGCTGATCGGCAGAATCTGACGGACCATCGGATCACCTCGTGGCGGGCGCGGTTCCCCCTGTCTGGCCCGGGCGCCCGGCCTGGGTCAACACCGGGCCGCTTTGGGGGCGGTATTCTTGCCGTTGCCAGCTAGCCTGCCATCGGCCATGATCCGCCCCGGACCAGGAGGCCACCCGATGCGCAAGTTCCTCGTCGTGCTGGACGACAGCCGCGAATGCCTGAACGCGATGCGGTTCGCGGCGATGCGCGCGGCGAATACCGGCGGCGGTGTGCAGATTCTCTCGATCATCCCGCCGGACGAGTTCCAGCATTGGATCGGTGTCGGCGAGATCATGCGCGAAGAGGCCCGCGAACGCATTCATGCGCATTTCGAGGTCTTCGCCAAGTGGATGCGCGACCGGCAGGGGATCGACCCGGAACTGGTGATCCGCGAGGGCGAGGCGGTGCCGGAGATCCTGGCGCAGATCAAGGACGACGCGGACATCGGCGTGCTGGTGCTGGGGGCCGGGATCGACAAGTCCGGCCCCGGCCCGCTGGTGACGCAGCTGTCGCGCACCTCCGGCAGCCTGCCGGTGCCGATCACCATCGTGCCGGGCGAGTTGTCAAAGGAGCGGCTGGAAGCGGTGACCTGAGCCGGCAGGCCGGCCGGAATTTCACGGCATTCGGAATGCGGGTCCGCGCGGGGGGCTCAGCCTGCCGCCAGCCGCGCGCGCAACTCGCGAAGCGTCGCGACGGCATCGCGCAGCCGTGCGGACTGGAAGGTGGCGCCGAGCCCTTTCAGTGCTTCGGCCTCGCGCCGGCGGATCTGCGCGAAGACCGCCCGCCCGTCCCCGGTCAGTTCCAGCAGCCTGGACCGCTTGTGGCCCGGATTGTCCGCAAATCGCACCAGCCCACGGTCCGACAGTGCGTCGGCCAGCACCTGGATGTGCTGGCGCGACACGGTCTTGGCCTTGGCGATCTGCGGCACGGTATGGGGGCCGTTCCCGTCGAGGTATTCCAGCACCGCGCGCATTGCCGCGGTCACCCCGAGGTCTTCGATCATCGCGTCCGACGCCGCCTTCAGCGCGTTGAAGGCGGCGCGGATCTCGACGATCAGGTCGTAGACGGGCGTGTCGTGCGCTTGCATCCGGCGCAGGCCTCCGGCTTGGGCAATTGCCGCGGCGGCGCGGCAGGCCGCGGCTGGCGAATGTCGCGGAACGGTAGACTGAGCGCCCACCAGAGGGAAGAGGCCCGCGCGTCCTGCATCTCGTTCAGCCCGATCGGCTGCACCGCCAGTTCCTCCGGCGTCCTGGCGCGCCAGGTCCCGAATGCGATGTCCCAGATCGGCAGCGTCGCGCCGAAATTGCTGTCGGTCTCGCGCCGGCGGGTCGAGTGGTGCACGCGGTGCAGATGCGGCGTGACGATGACCCGCGACAGGATATGGTCGATCCGGCCCGGCAGGCGGATGTTGGCATGGGCGAAGACGTTGATCGCGGCGTCCATCAGTTCGTAGAGGATCACCGCGGACGGTGGCGCGCCGAGCGACAGGATCACCGCGGCCGATACCGGCAGTTGCAGGGCGAATTCCAGCGGGTGAAACCGCACCGTGGTCGAGACGTCCAGATGCGTGTCGCTGTGGTGCACCCGGTGCAGGCGCCAGAGCCAGGGCAGCTTGTGCATCGCCAGGTGCACCGCCCAGCTCTGGAACGAGAAGGCCAGGATCGTCGCGCCCACCGCCCAGGCCGGGGAAATCCCGATCCGGTTGAAGAGGCCGAGACCGGCAGCGCGCCCAGTAGCGCGATGTTCAGCGCCGTCAGCGCCCAGTTCGTCGGCCAGCGGCGGGCGCGTTTCGCCCCGGCCCTGCGCATCGCGTGGACCGCCTCCAGCAGGCCGAACCCGGCGACGGCGCCGAGGAACAGGGCATAAAGCAAGGTTTCGCCGTTGAATCTCAGGAAGGCTTCGACGGGGTCCATGGGAATCGCTCCATTTTGACAATCTTGTTGTCAAATAGCAGTATGACAACTTACTTGTCAATCTTCGGCGCATTGGCCCTTCCCGCAGGCTTCGCGGCGCACTAGTCTTTGCGGCAACGGGGCCGGGACAACCGGCGCGGAGGGAGGAGACAGCATGCTGAAGGGAATTGATCCGCGGCTGAACGCGGACGTGCTTTATGCGTTGCGCGACATGGGGCACGGCGACGTGCTGATCATCGCCGACACCAACTTTCCCGCAGGCTCGATCGCCCGCGAGACGGTGCTGGGCGATCTGCTGCGGATGGAGAACCTGACCGCCGCCGAGGCCGCGCAGGCGGTGCTGTCGGTCTGCCCGCTGGACACCTTCGTCGACGATTTCGCCGGCCGGATGCAGGTCGTCGGCGCACCGGACGAGATTCCGCCGGTACAGGCCGAGGTTCAGGCCGCCATCGACGCCGCCGAGGGCAGCCACCGGCCGATGGTCGGGATCGAGCGCTTTGCCTTCTACGACATGGCGCGCCAGGCCTATGCGGTGATCCAGACCGGCGAGCGGCGGTTCTACGGGTGCTTCATGTTCCGCAAGGGCGTGATCCCGCAGGAGGAGTGAGACCATGAGCGGCAAGATCGTGATCCTCGGCGTCTTTGTCGCCGACACCGCCTATCGCGCCGACCGGCCGCCGCGGATCGGCGAGACGATCCTCGGCAATTCCTTCGCGCTCGGTCCCGGCGGCAAGGGTTCGAACCAGGCGGTTGCGTGCGCCCGCGCCGGGGGCGACGCGCATTTCATTACCAAGCTCGGGCGCGACCCGTTCGCCGACATGGCGCTGGCGACCTGGGCCAGGGCCGGCGTGGTGCCCGAGATCACCCAGCACGACGACAGCTATACTGGTGCCGCCTATATCTTCGTCGAAGAGGCCACCGGCGAGAACGCGATCATCGTCTGCCCGGGCGTGGCCCGCACGATTTCGCCCGACTACATCGACGCCAGAGCCGACCTGATCGGCGGCGCGGCGGTGTTCATGACCCAGCTGGAACAGCCGATGGACGCCGCGCACCGCGCGCTTGAGCTTGCACGCAAGGGCGGCGCGAAGACGATCCTGAACCCGGCGCCGGCCGACACGCTGCCGGATGACATGCTGGCGCTATGCGATTTCGTGACGCCGAACGAGTCGGAAACCGAGGGCATCACCGGGCTGCCGGTGACCAGCATCGACGAGGCACGCGAGGCGGCGGAACTGCTGATGGCCAAGGGTGCGGGCGCCGCGGTGATCACGCTGGGCGAGAACGGCGCGCTGTACCACGGCGCGACCGAGTCGGTGCATGTGCCGGCCTACGATGCCGGCCAGGTGGTCGAGACGACGGGCGCGGGCGATGCCTTCAACGGCGGCTTTGCCACCGCGCTGGCCGAGGGCCTGGACCCGGTCGACGCGGTACGTTTCGGCTGTGCGACCGCGGCGATTTCGGTCACGCGCCCCGGTACCGCACCGTCGATGCCGACCCGCGACGAGATCGATGCGCTGATGGCACGGGGCAGCGAGGGTTAGCAGCGGGCCGGTCCATTTGGGATTGCGGGGTCTGGCCTGAAGCTGTCATGGCCCGTGGCGAAAGCCGCGTCGACGCGGCTTTCCTGCGCGCGGGCGTCCGCGCGCGTGCC